>NZ_QETI01000002.1:0-585383 GCF_003105075.1 Comamonas sp. JNW | reverse complement strand
CTGCTGGGGTGTTCGCCCTCCCCCTTTTGCATGCGCCTGGGGCGTGGTGTTTGCGGGGTGGCGCTGGCACCGCAGAGTGCCAGTGCATCGTCAACTAGCTTGCCGCGTCTGTTTGAACGGAGCGCCTACGGCGCGTAGTGAGTTTCGCGGCACACCCCGCAAACGCCACGACACAGGTTGCCCTTCGCAAAGCGAAGGGTCGCAAGCAGCAGGGGCAGCCTTCTTTTGGGTACTTTTCTTGGCAGCGCAAGAAAAGTACCTCGCCCGCCGGGGCGAAACCCGGCCAGCAATAACTTGCAAAGATAAATGCCCATCTAACAGCCATGGCACAAACAAGCGACATGGATTTCCCACAAATCCTAAAATCCCCACCTTCCCCGCGCACCAGCGGCCCGCAAAGCCGCCCCAGCGCCACCCCAGCCACAACAAGCAAAAACCCGTGTCCCCTTTTGAATCGATTGCCCGCCGCGAACGCGGGCTGCTGCAGCAACTCACTGCAGCCCAAATGACGATGATCGCCATTGGCGGCGCCATCGGCACCGGCCTCTTCATGGGCAGCGCTTTTGCCATCGGCTTTGCCGGGCCCAGCGTGCTCATCAGCTACGCCATCGGCGCGCTCATTGGCCTCTTGCTGATGGGGTGCCTCGCCGAGATGACCGTCGCGCACCCGACCAGCGGCTCGTTTGGCGCCTATGCCGAGCACTACCTCAGCCCGCTGGCCGGCTTTGTGGTGCGCTATGCCTACTGGGCGGCCGTGGTGCTGGCGGTGGGCATGGAGGTCACCGCAGTTGGCAAGTACATGAAGTACTGGTTCCCCGAGGTGGAACAATGGGTCTGGGTGGCGCTGTTCTCGGTCGTGCTGGCGGCCGTCAATGCCACCAGCGTCAAGGCCTTTGGGCAGATGGAGTATGTGTTCTCCATGGTCAAGGTCGTGGCCATCGTCGCCTTTATCCTGATCGGCGCCTATGTGGTGTTCGGCTCGCGGCCCGAAGGTGTGGGTTTTTCCAACTACACCGCAGACCGGGGCTTTTTCCCCAATGGCTGGTGGGGCACCTGGGTGGGGGTGATCATCGCCATCTTCAGCTACCTCAGCCTGGAGTCGATCGCAATTGCCGCCGGTGAGGCGCAGAACCCGCGACAGGCGGTGACCTCGGCGTTCAAGACCACGGTGCTGCGCCTGGTGCTGTTCTATTTGTTGTCGCTGGCCCTGATGCTGGCCATCGTGCCCTGGAGCCATGCCAGCACCGACAAGAGCCCCTTCGTCAAGGTGATGGAGATCGTCGGCATTCCCGGCGCGGCGAGCGTGCTCAATTTTGTGGTGCTCGTCGCCAGCCTCTCGGCAATGAATGCGCAGCTCTATGTCACCTCGCGCATGATGTTCAGCCTCTCGCGCGGCGGCTATGCGCCGGCGGCGCTGGGCAAGGTCAACAGCCGGGGCGTGCCGATGGGCGCAATTGCGATCTCCTGCCTGGGCATGGCGGTCGCCATGGTGCTCAACGTGCTCAAGCCCGAGGAGTCGCTCACCCTGATGATGTCGATCTCGATGTTCGGCGCCATGTTTGCCTGGTTCATGGTGTTTGTCACCCACCTCTTCTTCCGCCGCCGCTGGCAGCGCGAGCATCCGGGCGAGCGCCTGCAGTTCCGCATGTGGGGCTTTCCGGTGCTGACCCTGCTGGGCGCGGTGCTGATGCTGGCCGTCATCATCACCACGTATTTCACCGATGTGTTCCACATGACCACCTTGATCGGCGTGCCCATGCTGCTGGTAATGACCGCCGTCTACCTAATCTGGTACCGCAAGCGCTGATACATTGCATAGCTATGCCAAACACGCCTCACTCCGCGCCAACCCTGTGGGACATCTCGCCGCCCGTCTACGTCGGCATGCCGGTGTTCCCCGGCGACACGCCCTACCAGCAGCAATGGGTGGCCAGCATCGGGCCGGGCTGTCCGGTCAATGTGGCCAGCATCACCAGCACCCCGCATGCAGGGGCCCACGCCGATGCGCCGCTGCACTACGCCCCCGATGGCGCGACCATCGGCCAGGTTGATCTGGCGCCCTACCTGGGCCGCTGCCGCGTGGTCCATGCGATTGGCTGCGGCCCGCTGATCGAGTGGCAGCACATCGAACACGCGATAAGCGACGCCCTGCCTGCGCGCGTTTTGGTGCGCACCTACCACCAGATGCCGCAAACCCAGTGGGATGCGGGCCTCACCGGCTACGCGGCCGAGACCGTGGAGCGTCTGGCTGCGCTGGGCGTGCGCCTGATCGGCATTGACACCGCCAGCATCGACCCGGCCGACAGCAAGGCCCTGCCCAGCCACCAGACCGTGCGCCGCCACGACATGCGTGTGCTGGAGAACCTGGTGCTGGACGCCGTGCCCGAGGGCGATTACGAGCTGATCGCGCTGCCGCTCAAGCTCGTGCAGGCCGATGCCTCGCCGGTGCGCGCCGTGCTGCGCGCGCTGCCCGGCACCTACAATCAGGCCTTGGTCTGAACCACCCCATCCCTTGCGACAGGCGCCTGGCCCACCAGCGCCTGCCCGCCACCATTGACAAAGAGACATAGCCATGACCACCTTGGAAGCCTGCCGCGACGTTGACCAGCAAGAGCCGCTGGCACCGCTGCGCGATCTGTTCGACCTGCCCGACGGCGTGATCTACCTGGACGGCAACTCGCTGGGCCCACTGCCCAAGGCCACGGCCGCGCGCGTGGCCGATGTGGTGCAGCGTGAATGGGGCCAGGGCCTCATCCGCAGCTGGAACGATGCCGGCTGGATCGACCTGCCCCAGCGCCTGGGCGACCAGTTTGCGCCCTGGATAGGCGCCAAGCCCGGCGAAGTCGTGTTCACCGACACGACCTCGGTCAACCTCTACAAGGTGCTGAGCGCGGCCATCCGCCTGTCGCAGCAGGAGTTCTCCGACCCGGCGCCGCGCACCAAGGTCATCAGCGAGCGCAGCAACTTCCCCACCGATCTGTACATCGCCGAGTCGCTGTGCAAGCAGCACAACCTGGAGCTGGTGCTGATCGAGCCCGAAGAGCTGCCCGCTTGCCTGACCACCGACGTCGCCGTGCTGCTGCTCAGCCACGTGAACTACCGCACCGGCCATATGCACGACATGACCCAGGTCACGCGCGATGCGCATGCGCAGGGCGTGCTGACCGTCTGGGACCTGGCCCATGCCGCCGGCGCCGTGCCGGTGGACCTGAACGCCGCCAACGCCGACTACGCGGTGGGCTGCAGCTACAAATACCTCAATGGCGGCCCCGGCGCCCCGGCCTTTGTCTGGGTGCATGCGCGCCATACCGACAAGTTCTGGCAGCCGCTGTCGGGCTGGTTTGGCCATGCCGAGCAGTTTGCCTTTACCAGCGACTACCAGCCAGCTGCCGGCATCCGCCGCTATATGTGCGGCACCCAGCCGATGATTGCGCTGTCGGCGCTGCAGTGCGGCCTGGACATCTTTACCGAAGCCGAGAAATACGGCGGCATGACGGCGCTGCGCCGCAAGTCCATCGCGCTGACCGACCTGTTCATCGAGCTGGTGGAGACCCGCTGCGCCGGTTACGGCCTGGGCCTGGCCACGCCGCGCGATATCTTTGCGCGCGGCTCGCAGGTGTGCCTGACGCGCGACGACGGCGCGGGCGTGGACGGCCAGGGCAGCGGCGCCTACGCCATCGTGCAGGCGTTGATTGCCCGGGGCGTCATCGGTGACTTCCGCAAGGGCGACGGCGGCAACGGCCCGCACAAGGACATTCTGCGCTTTGGCTTCACCCCCCTCTACACCCGTTTTGAAGACGTGTGGAACGCGGTCGAGCACCTGCGCCAGGTGCTGGAATCGGGCGAATGGCAAAAGCCCGAGTTCAACCGCATCCATGCGGTGACCTGATTGCCGAGCACCTCCAGCACCCGCCCCGCCATGTCCGAACGCATCGCCATTCTCGACTTTGAAACCACCGGCATGAGCCCGGCGTATGGCGCGCGTGCGGCCGAGGTCGGCATTGTCATGGTCGAGAACGGCCGCATTGTGGACCGCTACCAGAACCTGATGAATGCCGGCCAGCGCATGCCCAGCTTTATCACGCAACTGACCGGTATCACCACAGCGATGCTGCAGGCGGCAGCGCCCGCTGAGCAGGTGATGCGCGAGGCAGCAGACTTTGTCGGCACGGCGCCGCTGGTCGCACACAACGCATCGTTTGACAGCAAGTTCTGGCTGGATGAGCTCGAGCGCGCAGGCTGCGCGGCCAGCCCGGCCGCGGCGCCTGTCGGCAGCCTGTTTGCCTGCACGGTCTTGCTGTCGCGCCGCCTCTACCCCGAGGCGCCCAGCCACTCGCTGGGCAAGATCGTGCGCCATCTGCAACTGCCGCCGGCCGACAAGGCCCACCGGGCGCTGGCCGATGCCGAGATGACCGCCCATTTGCTGCTGCGCATGCAGGCCGATCTGCGCAGCCGCTGGCATATCCCCGACCCCAGCCATGCACTGCTGAGCGAGCTGCAGGTCTGCCAGCGCAAGCACCTGGGCCGCTGGCTCAGCAACACCTCCGCACGCCAGACCCAGCCACAGCTGCCCGAACTGGTGGCCACACTGGCGCCTAAGGCTGCTGCAGCACGGCGCTGAGCAGCACATTCAGCACCGCCATCAGCAGCACCGCCAGCCCGGTGACCAGCAGCACCTGGGACTGCACCCAGGCGCGCTCAGTCTGTGCCGTCCCGGACACCAGCTGGCAGGCCATCTCCACCTTGCCGGGCGATGCCATCAGCAGCAGCGCCGCGCTGACATTGTGGACCGCCATAAAGGGCAGCACCGCGACGCCCAAGGCCTGCGCAATCTCGGCCTGGGTAGCGGCAAACATCGCATTCGCCCCCGTGTTGGAGCCGGTCACAAAGCCGCCCAGCGCGCCGACAAAAGGCGCAGCAAACACATAGGCGCTGCCGCCCTGGGCCAAGGCATGGGCCAGTTGCGCGGCCATGCCAGATACCGCCATCACGACACCCAGCACGATGAACAGCCCCGTCACGGGCGCCACCTGGCGCCAGGACTGCCACACCCGCTGCAGGCTGCTGGGCGCTGGCAGGCCACGCGCAAACCAGGCCGCCGCCACAAACAGCCACAAGGCCGGTGACGCCAGCAGATGCCAGGCGCCCGCAGCTTGCAAGGCCCGCAGCACGGCCCCTGCCACCAGCACACCGAGCAGCAGCAAGCCATAGGCGGCCAGCGCGCGCCAGCCCAGAGGGCCCAGCGGCGCAGCGGCATCGCCCGCAAAAGCGCCTGCGCCCCGCCGGCCCAACCAAAGCCAGAGCACGGTCATCAGCAAGGCGCCCAGCGCTCCGGCGGCTGAGGTACCTACCACCGCATTGCTCAGCCCAATGGCCAGTGCCAGCAACAGGCCCGACAGCGCGCCCTGCAGCATAGCCCCCGCACGCCGGCCCGGCGCACTGGCCAGCCCTGCGGCGGCCACACCCACGACCACCATCGGGATCACGCTCACTGCCGCCGAGGCCACGCCCAGCGCGTCAAATGACAGCCCGGCCATCGTCGCGGCAACCAAGGTGCCCGGGCCCATCGAACCCCAGGGCACGGCGCACAGGCCTAATAGGCCAATCAGCGCAATCTTGCGCGCCGGCAAACCGCTGTGCACCAACAGTGGAATGCCAATCGTGATGCCAATGCCAAAGCCGGTCAGCGATTCGGCAAAGGGCGTGACCCCATGCACCACCAGCAACACCGCACCCATGCCTTCGCCGGTGCGGCCCATCACCCATTGCGCCAGCGCCTTTTGCGCGCCGGCGGCGCGCAGCACTTCGGACAGCAAGAGGCCCCCGCCAAAAATCAGCAGCACCTCGACCAGCACCGGCATCCAGCTGGCCAGGGCCTGCAGCGCTGCGGGCGCGCTGAGCGGAAACGTCATCACACAGCCGACCAGCGCCAACGCCACGCCGATCAGCGCCGCATACAGCGAGCGCAGGCCCAGCAGCAACCCGGCGATAACGGCCAGGACCGGCGACGCACTCAATAACAGGTACATTGGGAGAGCTCTTGTTGAAATTGCATATAGGTAAATAATATTTCCTACACGAAATATCGTCAATCCATGTCGACTGAAAACTCCCCACCCAGCGCGGACTCCGACCTGCAGTTCGGCCTGGCGGTGCGCGCCCGCCGCGCCCAGCTGGCCATCACCCTGGACCAATTGGCCCAGGCCAGTGGCGTAACTTCCGGGGCGCTGTCCCGGGTGGAGCGGGGGCTACTGAGCGTGAGCCTGCGCAACGCCATGGCCATTGCGCGCGGCCTGGGCTGCGAGCTGAGCGACCTGGTGCAAAGCCCTGCCCCGGCGCAGATCACCCGCGCGGGCGACCATGCGCGCTTTGTGCATGAGGACACCGGCATCGTGCGCCTGGCGCTGGCCCGCCCGCTGCCGGGGCTCGAGCTGCTGCACTATGCGGTGCCGCCCGGCCAGAGCTCCAGCCACTTCGCGCCGCACCGCCCGGGCACACGCGAGGTGTTCTATGTCGAGACCGGCAGCCTGCGCGTCTTCACCGGTACTGGTTCGGTGCTGCTGCAGGCGGGTGACAGCGCCCAGCTGGCGATGGACACCGAGCACCACTTTGCCAACGAAGGCCGGGGCGTTGCGCATTTCATCCTGCTGGTGGCAGCTCCGGCACACGGCGGCTGATGCCCCTGCGCCTGGCCTCGATGGGCTTTATGGCGACGGTGGCTGGAACAGCCGCTCGGCCACAAAGTCCACAAACACGCGCAGGCGCGGCGACATCAGCCGGCCCGAGGGCCAGAGGATGCTGAACTGCCCGGAATAGGTCAGACAGTCGTCCAGCACCGTCTGCAAGCTGCCATCGGCCAGCGCGTCGCGGGCCAGAAAATCGGGCATATAGGCGATGCCCAGGCCGGCGATCGCCGCGCCGCGCAAGGCCTCCATGTTGTTGCAGGTCAGCGCCGGCGGGTGGGCTGCGGCATCCTGCTGTGCCTCGGCCGTGTCACCGCCCATCTGCCAGGGCTGCAGCTTGCCCGAGGTGGGAAAACGAAAACGCAGGCAGTCGTGCGCCGCCAGGTCCTCGAGCCGCTGGGGCCGGCCGCGCTGCGCCAGATAGGCGGGGGATGCGCAGAGCACAAAGCGGAACAGGCCCAGGCGCCGGGCGCTGAGGCTGGAGTCGGCCAGCACCCCACTGCGGATCACCGCATCCAGGCGCGCCTCAACCACATCCACCAGCCGGTCGTTGAAGTCCAGGTCCAGCTCAATGTCCGGATAGCGCGCACGGAAGTCTGGAATCACCGGCAGCAAAAAGCGGTAGCCAATGGTGGGCAGCCCTATGCGCAACAGGCCCCGGGGGCTGCTTTGGGTGCTCGACAGCAGCGCCTGTGCATCCTGCAGGTCATCCAGAATGCGGCGCCAGTGCGTGTACATCAGCTCGCCCTCATGCGACAGCGACACCCGCCGCGTCGTGCGCACCAGCAGCTGCGTGCCCAGCTGCGCCTCCAGCTTGGCCACGCTTTTGCCCACCGCCGATGCCGAGATACCTAAGGCGCGGGCGGCGGCCACAAAACTGCGGCGCTCGGCCGCCTGCACAAAGGCGGCGATGTGGTTGAGGTTGTCCATGCGCGCATATTACGGAATTTTGGTTTTTAATCAAACAACGATTGGCCTGTTTATCGGCGATTCATTCCTCATTAAGCTCCACAGCGTGTTTTTGCAGGAGTTGGCTATGCACCGTGTTTTACCCGCCGCCTGGCGCGGGCCCTGGATGGTTCTGGCATCCGTCTGTCTGGCAGCGCTGGTGCTGCCGCTGAGTTTTTCTGGCGGGGCCGTGGCCACGCCGGCAATTGGCCGCGCACTGGGCGGCAGCGCCACCAGCCTGGGCTGGATCACCAATGCCTTCATGCTGGGCTTTGGCAGTTGCCTGATGGCCGCCGGCGCGCTGGCCGACCAGTGGGGGCGCAAGCGGCTCTTTTTGCTGGGCCTGTCGACCTTCTGCCTGGCCGGCCTGGCGCTGGTGCTGGCGCGCAGCGTCTGGCAGATTGACCTGCTGCGTGCGCTGCAAGGCGTGGCCGCAGCTGCAACGTTGGCCGGCGGCACGGCCGCGCTGGCGCAGGAGTTTGCGCCGGCCCAGCGCGCCCAGGCCTTTAGCCTGCTGGGCACCACCTTCGGCACCGGCCTGGCCTTTGGCCCGCTGCTGACGGGCTGGCTGATCGAGCAAGCCGGCTGGCAGGCCGGTTTTGCGCTCTGCGCTGGCCTGGGCCTGGTCGCCTTGCTGGTGGGCATGGGGGCGATGCGCGAGTCGCGCGACCCGCAGGCCCAGGGGCTGGATTGGCCCGGTGCGCTGCTGTTCACCAGCATGCTGGCCTTGCTGACGCTGGGCATGGTGCAGGCCGCCGCGCTGGGCTGGCGCAGTCCGCAGGTCATCGCACTGCTGCTGGCATCCATCGCGGCGCTGCTGCTCTTTATCGCCGTGGAGCGGCGCGTGGCCCGGCCCATGCTGGACCTGAGCCTGTTCCGCTACCCGCGCTTTATCGGTGTGCAGGTGCTGCCCATTGCGACCTGCTACTGCTATGTGGTGCTGCTGGTGCTGCTGCCGCTGCAGCTGATCGGCATTGCCGGCTACAGCGAGGTGGCGGCGGGCTGGTGGATGCTGGCGCTGTCGGCCCCGATGCTGGTGGTGCCGCTGGCCGCAGCCTGGCTCACGCGCTGGTTCCACGCCGGCCCTATTTCGGCCGCTGGCTTGCTGATCGCGGCTGGCGGCCTGGTGTGGCTGGCGCAGGTGCCTGTGGATGCGGGTGGCATGGCACGGGTGCTGCCGCTCTTGCTGATCGGCTGCGGTGCGGGCCTGCCCTGGGGCCTGATGGATGGGCTGTCGGTGAGCTTGGTGCCCCAGGAGCGCGCAGGCATGGCCACCGGCATTTTCAGCACCGTGCGGGTGGCCGGCGAAGGCATAGCGCTGGCGATGGTGACCGCCCTGCTGGCCGGTTTGATCAGCCCGCATCTGCCCGCGGCGCTGGATGGGGCCAGCCTGCAAACGGCCGCCCAGCAGCTGGCGATGGGCGAGCTGCGCCAGGCGCTGGCCCCGTTGCCCGCCCAGCCGGGTGCGGCAGCAGATTTGCAAAAGGCCTATGGCCAGGCCTTTGCACAGCTTATGTATGTGCTGGCGGCGATAGCCACGGTCTCGGCCCTGGTGGTTTTGGGCCTGCTGCGCCCGGCCAGTGGCGATGCGCTGCAGGTGGCTGCGGCCAGTCCTCAGTAGCTTTTGGCCGACAGGCTGGCCCAGAGGTGGGCCGCCACCAGTGCCCGCCAGGGCGCGAACGCACCCAGCCACTGCTCGGCCTCGCGCTGCGAGACGCTGGGCACATCCAGCAAGCGGGCCAGCGCATTGCGCACCGCCACATCGCCATGCAGGCTGCCATCCAGCCAACCAAAGCCGCGCAGCAAGGCGTAATGCACCGTCCAGGGGCCAATGCCCTTGATGGCCAATAGCGCATCTTCAATCGCCTGGGCATCTTGCGCCTGCAAGGGCTGGGCGGCCCAGGCATCGAGTGGCAGGCTGCCATCCAGCACAGCGGCGCAGACGCGCTCCAGGGTAGCGATCTTGCTGACCGAAAAGCCCGCCGCGCGCAGTTGTTCGGGCGTCAGCGCCGCCAGCGCGGCGGCATCGGGGTGGCAGAGCATGCCACTGCTGTGCTGCACCGCTGCTGCCGCAATCAGGCGCCTGCGCAGCGCAATGGCCGCTGCCACGCTGATCTGCTGGCCGGTGATGGCCCAGACCAGCGCCTCAAACGGGCTACTGCTGGCGGGCACACGCAAGCCCATCTGGCCCAGCAGCAAGGGGCCCAGCACCGGGTGCTTGCCATGCTGCAGTGCCAGCTGGTCCGCCCCATCACCCAGGCCCAGCATGCGCGCCAGCATCGCATCGAGTGCAGCGGGGTCGTTGCCAGTAGGCGCAGTGCCATCGACTGCCAAGCTGGCGACCGCGCGGGACGCGCCGTCCACCATCTCCAGCTGCAGCAGCGCAGGCTGCCCCTGCCAGACCAAGCCCTTGCTGACACGCAACCCTTCGACCTTCTCGGACGCCTGCAAGGCATCGCGGGCATGCAGGGCCAGCATGTCCTGCGGGCGGTAGTTGGCAGGCAGGGCGACTTGGGTCGTCAGTGGCAGGGGCATGGCGGGGTCGGTAGAAGGCGGCGGCGGCCGTGGATCCCCACTATAGAGGATGGACTGCGGGCGATAAAGTCAGGGCTGTTTCAGTGTTTACTCCGCATCGTGGAACACGATGCCCAGCGTGTGGCGCTGCCCGCGCAGTACCGTGGACACCCCATGCCGGTGCTGCACCCGGTAGCTGCCGCGCGTGCCTCGTACCGGCCGCTCGCGCACCGCAATGATGGCCGCATCACCGCGCTGCAGCGGCAGCACCTGCACGCGCGACTGCATGCGGGGGCGCTGCTCGGTCAGCACCAGCTCGCCCCCGTCAAAATCCTCGCCCGGCTGCGACAGCAGCACAATCACCTGCAGCGGAAACACCAGCGCGCCATACAGGTCCTGGTGCAGGCAGTTGTAATCGCCCGCGCCATAGCGCAGCAGCAGCGGTGTGGGCCGCCGCTGGCCGGCTGCATGGCACTGCGCCAGCAAGGCCGCATGCTGCGCAGGCCAAGGCGGCGCGGCGGCTGCGAGCTGCGCGCGCCATTGCTCCGCCACGGGCTGCAAGCGGGCATAGAGTGCCGTGCGCAGAGCCTGCAGCAGCGCTGGCAGCGGGTAGGCAAAGTACTGGTACTCGCCCCGGCCAAAGGCGTGGCGCTGCATCTGGATGCGGCTGCGAAAATGCGCCGCTTCGCCATACATCGCGGCCATCTTCTGGCATTGCGCGGCATCCAGCAAACCTGGTAGCAGGCCCCAGCCCTGGCGGTTCAGCTCGCTGCCCACAGCGGCCCAGTCGTAGCGCTGCAGGCTTGCCTCACTGGCTACATCTGCGCCATCTGCATCGGGTTTTGCGGGGGCGGTGGGCTGCAACAGCGGCGCGCTGGCCTCGGCATCCAGCGGCAATGCAACCTGTGCAGCGCTGGCCGTGCGCTTAGCCATGGCGCGCCACCCGTGGCGCCTGCGGTGCCAGCTCGGCCTCGTGCTGCAGCAGCGCGCGCTTGCGGTCCACGCCCCAGCGGTAGCCGGAGAGGCCGCCGTCATTGCGCACCACGCGGTGGCAGGGAATGGCCACGGCAATCGCATTGGCCGCGCAGGCGCCAGCAACGGCGCGGCTGGCCTGGGGCATGCCCAGCTTGCGCGCCAGCTCGCTGTAGCTGACGGTGCTGCCGACGGGAATCAGCCGCAGCGCCTGCCAGACCTGCTGCTGAAACGCGGTGCCGCGCACATCCAGCGGCAGCGCCAGGCCGCGCGTGGGTTCATCGACAAAGCCGATGACCTGGGCCATCCAGCGCTCAAAGGCTGCGTCGCCCCCGGCCAGCTGGGCTTTGGGAAAACGCTGCTGCAGGTCCTGCACCAGCGCATCGGCATCGTCGCCTAGCAAGATCGCGCAAATGCCCTGCGCGGTGGCGGCCACCAGGATGGGGCCGAGGCTGCATTCGGCCACGCCAAAGCGGATCTGCTGCGCGGCGCCCCCTGTGCGGTACTGGCGCGGGGTCATGCCCAGCACGGCCTGGCTGTCGCGGTAGAGCTGCGCGGTGCTGGCAAAGCCGGCATCAAAGATCGCATCGATGACGCGGGGCGCTTCTTGCGCATCGCCCAGCGCCGTTTGCAGGCGCTGGCGGCGCTGGGCCTTGGCATAGGCCTTGGGCGATACGCCGACGGCCGCCTTGAAGACGCGCTGCAGATGGAAGGGGCTCATGCCGGCGCGCTCGGCCAGCTCGGCCAGGCTGGGCTCGTCTTCGGCGCTGGCGATCCAGTCGCAGAGCTGGGCCATCAACGCCGCATGGCCGGGCTTGGCCGCCGCTTCGGGCTGGCAGCGCTTGCAGGCGCGGTAGCCGGCGGCCTGGGCCTGCGCGGCAGTGTCGAAAAAGCTGACGTTCTCGGGCTTGGCCAGGCGCGAGCTGCAGGAGGGCCGGCAAAAAACGCCGGTGCTGCGCACCGCATAGACAAAGCGGCCAT
The DNA here is from genome assembly GCF_003105075.1 of Comamonas sp. JNW. Classification (NCBI taxonomy): domain Bacteria; kingdom Pseudomonadati; phylum Pseudomonadota; class Betaproteobacteria; order Burkholderiales; family Comamonadaceae; genus Comamonas; species Comamonas sp. JNW. The sequence continues at coordinate 573,285 of NZ_QETI01000002.1, read as the reverse complement.
CGGCTGCGGCCTGGCGGCCCTGTACATCGGCCCAGCGCGGATCGGCCAGGGTTTGCTGCGCGCGGGAGGCAGCTAACGCGGCAGCACCGCGCGCCGCAGGGGTGTCAGAAGTGGCGCTGGGTGTGGATGGGACAGACGGTTTCATGCGAATCACCTCAGTACAATCGATGCAGCCACTTTAGGCCTTGCGGCCCGGTTGTGCAGTGCCATTCTTGCGCTGCAATTGACGCCGCTTGCACTGCCCCACACACCATGCGAGACACCCCCAGCAAGCCCGAATCCATTGTGCATGAAGAGCGCGCCCAGCTCGATTTCAGCAAAGACATGAGCTATGGCGACTACCTGCACCTGGACGAGATCCTCAACGCCCAGCACCCGCTGTCGCCCGCGCACGACGAGATGCTGTTCATCGTGCAGCACCAGACCAGCGAGCTGTGGATGAAGCTGATGCTCCATGAGCTGCGCGCCGCCATGCAGGCCATGGCCAATCCGGCAGACAATACCAAGCCCGAGGCCTTCAAGATGCTCGCGCGCGTCTCGCGCATCATGGAGCAGCTGGTCAATGCCTGGACCGTGCTCTCGACAATGACCCCGCCCGAGTACACGGCCATGCGCCCCTACCTGGCCAACTCCAGCGGCTTCCAAAGCGCGCAGTACCGCAGCATCGAGTTCTCGCTGGGCAACAAGAACGCCACCATGCTCAAGCCCCATGCACACCGGGCAGACCTGCTGGCCCAGGTGCAGGCGGCTTACGAGTCGCCCTCGCTCTACGACATTGCGCTGCAGCTGCTGGCCCGCGAAGGCATTGCCGTGCCGGCCGAGGCGCTGCAGCGCGACTGGACCCAGCCCTACGCCGAGAGCGAAGGGGTCCAGCAGGCCTGGATCACCGTCTACCGCGATCCGCACAAGTACTGGGATCTGTACCAGCTGGGCGAGAAGCTGACCGATATCGAGGATGCCTTCCGGCTCTGGCGCTTCCGCCACCTGACCACCGTCGAGCGCGTGATCGGCTTCAAGCGCGGCACCGGCGGCACCGGCGGCGTGAGTTACTTGAAGAAAATGCTCGACGTCGTGCTCTTCCCCGAGATCTGGACGCTGCGCACCCACCTCTGAGGCACGGCGGCCCGCCAGTCCACCCAGGGTTGCCCCAAGTGACACCGCGCCGTGCAGAGCCGGCCAGAGTCCTCTATAGTGACAGGCGCATATAACAAGCCGCGCCAGCCCCCTGCTGGCCAATGGCGCATATTAAGAGGCGCTTACATCACCCAGCAAACCGAAGGTTAGCGGTTGAGACGAGGCATCAAGCCGCAGACAGTACAAACGTACGGCAAGGCTTGAGAGCGGCGTATCAAGGGTTATGTTAGCGACTCCAATAGGACCGGCACCTTCTGGCCCTGGCTTGTTTCGCTCACTCTCAGCCATGCCGGTTCCACCTACACCCTCCCCCACCGGGCGCCCCGCGGCACCCTCGTCCACCCTGCTCTGGGCCATGCTGCTGACCTTGCTGTCGGCCTTCTCGCTGAGCCAGGCCTTCCGCACCGTCACCTCCATCATTGCCGATGGGCTGCGCACCGATTTCGGGCTGTCGGCCGAGTCGCTGGGCGCCTTTGCCGGGCTGTTCGGCCTGTCGTTTGGCGTCACGCAGCTGTTCATGGGCGTGGGCATGGACCTGTATGGCCTGCGCAAGACCGTGCTCACCGCCTTCCCGCTGGCCATTGCCGGCTCGCTGATCTCGGCGCTTGCGCCCAGCTACCACGGGCTGATGCTGGGCCAGCTGCTGATCGGCATTGGCTGCTCGCCGGCGTTTTTGGCCTGCACGATGTTCATTGCGCGCCATTTCCCGAGCGACCGCTTTGCGTTCATGTCCGGCGTCGGCATGGGCGTGGGCGGCCTGGGCCTGCTGTTTACCGGCACGCCGCTGGCCTGGCTGGTGCAGCACTACGGCTGGCGCTGGGGCTTTGGCCTGCTGGCGGTGCTCTGCGCGCTGTCCTGGATAGCGATCTTTTTGCGCGTGCACGAGCCGCACCTGCCCAGCGATGACCTGCCCAAGCCCAGCTGGCTCACCGCCGTCAAGGGTTTTGGCGGCCTGCTGCTGGTGCCGCACACCTGGGCGATCGCCATCATGGGTATGGTGGGCTATGCCTCGTTTCTGACGGTGCGCGGGCTCTGGCTCAGCCCCATGCTGATCGACCGCTATGGCTTCTCGCTGGTGGCGACTGGCAACGTGGCCCTGATCGTCTCGATGATCTCGCTGTTCACGCCCTCGGTCTTTGGCCGGCTCGATCCGGGCCCGGCCCGGCGCCGGCGCCGCATCATCGCCGGGGCGGCGGTGATGGCCTGCACCTTCTGCGCGCTGGCCTTTGTGCACCATGCGGCGGCCACCGTGGCGCTGATCATGTTCATGGGCCTGGCCTCGGGCTACTCGGTGCTGCAGTACGCCGATGTGCGCTCCTCCTACCCCAAGGAGACCACCGGCCGCGCGCTGTCGGTCTACACGATGGCGATGTTCCTGGGTGTGGCGCTGATGCAGTGGCTCTCGGGCATCGTCGCGTCGTACGCGCAGCAGCACGGCGGCGAGATCTACCAGTATGTGATGCTGTTTGTCGCGGGCATGCTGATGCTCGGCTGCCTGGCCTTCCGCTTTTTGCCGCAGTCGCCGCTGCTGGCGCAGCAGGCGTCGGCGCGCAGTTAAGGCCCCATCGGGACTTGCGCGGTTTGCGCGGCTTGGCAAGCCCGCACTACAGCACCGAGGCCGATGAACCATCGCCCCGGTACAGCCAGGGCACATCCATCAGCTTGGCGCCCAGCGCGCGCAGCGCCGTATCGCGCCCCAGGGCCACCAGGCCGCGTGCATGGAAAATCTCGCCATTGCGGATCGCCCGCGCCTGCACCCGGGCATTGCGCTGCCAGCGATTGAGCGCATAGCGCCGCAGGCGCAGTGGCATCTCCAGGTCGTGCATGGTCAAGGCCCGCTGCAGCTCGGCTGCATCTTCAATCGCCATGCCGGCGCCCTGGGCCAGGTAGGGCCGCATCGGGTGGGCGGCATCGCCCAGCAGCGCGACCAGGCCTTGCGCCATCTCCTGGGGGCCGGTCATCGGTGCGCGATCAGCCAGCGGCCAGAGGCGCCAGGCAGCGCCTGTGGCACTGACCGCTTCCACCAGCCCCAGCAACTGGCGATGCGCACCGGCCAGGCACCGCAGCAGATCGGCGCCGTTGCCGGCATGGTCCCAGTGCTCCAGGTCATCGGGCGCGGCGCCCTCGACAATGATGACCAGGTTCTGCATGTCGCCGCCGCGCACGGGGTACTGCACTGCATGAAAGCGCGGCCCCATCCAGGCGCTGACCACGTCGGTGCGCAGGGCCGCCGGCAGATCGCTCTGGCGTACCAGCGCCCGGTAGGCCAGGTGGCCGGTCACGCGCGGGGGCGCATCATGGAGCAGGCGCAGCCGCGTGCGGCTCCAGATGCCATCGGCCCCCACCAGCGCATCGCCCTCGATCTGCTTGCCCTGCTTGGTGGTGAGGGTGACGACGCGGCCGTTGTCCTCGTGGTAGTCCACGGCGTTGTCCAGGTTGAGGTGCAGATCGGCGCTGGGCCGCACCGCATCGAGCAGCAGCTGGTGCAGGTCGGCGCGGTGGATGGTGGCATAGGCTGCGCCATAGCGTGCCACCGCGTGTGCACCCAAGTCCAGCCGGGCCAGCTCCTGGCCGCTGATGGCATTGCGCGAGACCAGCGCCTGCGGAAAGGCTGCCACCGCCTGCAGCGGCCTTTGCAGGCCCCAGGCCTGCAGGCGCCGCACGACGTTGGGGCCCAGCTGCACACCGGCGCCCACCTCGCTGAACTGCGCAGCGCGCTCAAACAGGCGCACCTCGGTGCCCGCGCGAAGGGCGGCCAGCGCAGCAGCCAGGCCGCCGATACCGCCGCCGGCGATCAAAATCTGTTCATGCATACCGCCATTGTGCCCAGATTGCAGGGCCTGCCTTGTGCGCTAGCGCAACTGCCCCGTGCCTGGCTGCAGCAGCCCACAACACTGTATCGGCCGTGGGGCTCAAGCCGGCCGGAAGCTGGCGAAGCCGTGCAGGCGCTCGAACTCGCCAATCGGCACCGGGCGGCCAAAGTGGAAGCCCTGGAAGCGCTTGCAGCCGTTGCTGACGAGGAAATCCACCTGCTCGGAGTTCTCCACGCCTTCGGCCACCACTTCGAGCTCCAGGCTGTGGGCCAGCGCCAGGATGGTGCGCACAATCACCGCGTCGCTGACGTCGCTCAGCACATCGCTGACAAAGCTGCGGTCGATCTTCAGCTGGTCGAGCGGCAGACGCTTGAGGTAGGACAGCGACGAGTAGCCGACGCCAAAGTCATCGAGCGAGAAGCCCACGCCGCGCTCCTTGAGCTGGCGCATGCGGTTGACGGTTTCATTGACATCGCCCAGCAGCAGGTTCTCGGTCAGCTCCAGCTTCAGGCGTGCGGGGTTGGCACCCGTCTGCGCGACAATGCCCAGCACCTCATCGACAAAGCCCTGATGGTGGAACTGCCGGGGGCTCACATTGACCGACATGGTCAGCGCCTGGGTGGAGGGGCTGGCGGCCCACAGCGCCAGCTGCTCGCAGGCGGTGCGCATCACAAAGTTGCCCAGATCCACAATCAGCCCGGTCTGCTCGGCCAGGTCGATGAACTCGATCGGCATGACCAGGCCACGCGCCGGGTGGCGCCAGCGCACCAAGGCTTCCGCGCCCACCAGGCTGCCGCTGCCATTCATCACCGGCTGGTAGTAAACCTGCAGCTCGCCGTCGTGGATGGCCTGGCGCAGGTCGCTTTCCAGATTGGCACGCGCGTTGACGATGGCCTGCATCTGCGGATCAAAGAAGCGCTGCGTGTTGCGGCCGGCCGATTTCGCCTCGTACATCGCCAGGTCGGCGCGCTTGAGCAGCTCCTGCACCGTCAGCGATTCTTGGTCGCCAAACACGGTCACGCCAATGCTGGGCGTGCTGTGGTGGGACTGGCCGTCGAGCACAAAGGGCTGCTTGAAACGGGTGATCACATGCTCGACCACCGAGCGCACATGGGCTTCAGCCTGCACGCGCTCGGCGCCCAGGTTCTCGACCAGCACGACAAACTCGTCACCGCCAAAGCGCGCCACCACATCGCCGCTACGCACGCTGGCAATCAGGCGCTTGCCCACTTCGCACAGCAGCCGGTCACCCTTTTGGTGGCCCAGCGAATCATTGAGGTCCTTGAAATTGTCCAGATCGATGAACAGCAGCGCCGCATAGGTGCCGCGCTGCTTGCAGGCGATGATCGACCATTCGAGCCGGTCCATCAGCATGCGGCGGTTGGGCAGGCCAGTGAGCACATCGAAGAACTCCAGGCGCTCGATTTCCTTGCGGGCGCGGCTGCGCTCGGCCAGATCGCGGCAGATGCACAGCAGGCCGGTGACCTCGCCATTGGCAGCACGGATGGCCGATTTGGTGATCTCGAAACGGCCCTGGTAGCCATTGTCGGCAAACTGCAAGGTCTCTTCATAGACCACCGGCGTGTTGGCATTGCGCGCACGCAGATCAGTCTCCCAATCGGAGGGCATGCGCCCTTGCAGGCCCAGGTCCGAGGTCGTGCGGCCGATGATCTGCGCGTGTGCCAGGCCCACCAGGCGCTCAAAGGCCTGGTTGCAGTGCAAAAAGCGCCCATCGGCCCCCTTGAGCACGACCAGGTCCGGGATGGCACTGACCAGCGACACCAGTTGCGACTGCTGCTCCTGCACGCGGCCGACCATCAGTTTTTGCATCGACACATCGTGCGAGAGCAGCATGAAGGCATGCGCATCGCGCCCTTGCGGGGCGACCAGGATATCGGTCTGGAAGTGGCGCAGGCCCTGGGGCGTATCCATGCTTTGCTCAAAGGCGAGCGACTGCCCAGCGCGCAAGCGTGCGAGCCAATCGGGCGCCTGGTTGCGCAGGCTCGGCGCCAGCGCTTCGGTCCAGGGCTGGTCCACCAGGCTGGGCACGCCCAGCCAGTCGAGCTGGGTGCGGTTGGCATGGACGATGGCGCCCGAGCCGTCGACCCGCACGACACCAATGGGGGCCTGCTCCAGCCACTCCTCACCTTGCATGCGCGCAGGGTGGGCCGAGGCCCAGCCCACCAGGCTGTGGCGCAGCGAGGCCATGACCAGCACCAGGGCCAGCACCGACAACGCATAGCACCAGGCCGCCTGCTCCAGCAGCATGGCCCAGTGGCTGCCCGCGCCCAGCAAGATGGCTGCTGCGCCCACGGCCAAGGCGGCCGCGAGTCTCAACACCGTCCAGCGGCCGGACTGGCCCGCAAAATGGCGGCTCTGCAGCGCAGCCCAGGCGCAGCAGGCCAGCATGCCCAGCGGCAAGACATAGCGGCGCATGCCTTCCAGATCGACCAGGCCCTGCGCCACCCCTGCCGTGACCGCCACCAAGAGCGCCAGCGCCGTGAGCACCGCGCCATTGCTTTGCAGGTGCAACCAATGGCTGGCTCGGGGCACGGCGCCCGGGCTATTGCGCCGCGCAGAAGACAATAAATCTATGGAGACTATCAATAGGCATATTGATAGCAAAATATTGACCGCCAGCTCCAGCCACAAGGCCGGCCGGCTGCCGTGTTCAGACAGCCGCAGCGGCAGCGCCAGCAACACCGCAAAGCCGCCCAGCACGACGGCACTGCAGACCCACAGCGGCCGGCCCATGAACGCACTGCCGACCGTGCCCTGCAGCAACAGGCGCCCGCCCCAACCCAAGGTGGCAAGAGCTGCGAGCAGCAGCAGCACCTGTATCCAGGTCTGCAGCGCCCGGGCAAAGCCCACGCCCTGCGCATCGGTAGACACCAGCCCCGCCAACAGCACCCCGCCAGCGAGCAGACACCACATGATCCGCGTGTGGATCTCGTGCATGCGCCTGCCTAGCGACAAGGGGGTGTAGGGATGGGCCATAGTTGGCTAAATGTAATTAAAAGTAAACTAACGTCCATCTATTTGACCAGTAACGGTCAACAAATGCAAACGGGCCTCGTCGTAACAAGGCCCGTGTCAGTCGCGTGTAGGTCAACTCTTACAGCAATTGGCGTAAAACGAAGGGCAGTATACCGCCGTCCTTGTAGTATTCGACCTCGATAGGCGTGTCAATACGCAACACCAGCTCGGCTTCGGTAACGCTGCCATCGGCGCGCTGGATGACCAGTTTGGCCTTGCTGCGCGGCGCCAGCGACGGGTCGGGCACGATGTCGATCAGCTCGTCGCCGCGCAGGTTCAGACTCTCCCAGCTTTCCCCTTGCTTGAACTGCAGAGGTAGCACGCCCATACCCACCAGATTGGCGCGGTGGATGCGCTCGAAACTGCGCGCCACCACTGCCTTGATACCCAGCAACTGGGTGCCCTTGGCCGCCCAGTCGCGGCTCGAGCCCGTGCCGTATTCCTCGCCGGCAAACACCACAGTGGGCGTGCCCGCTGCCATATAGCGCATGGCGGCATCGTAAATGAAGAGCTTGCTGCCTTGTTCGTCGCCCGGATTTTGGTAGAGCGTCAGGCCACCCTCTTCGCGCGAGCCGTCCGGCTTGGCCGCCAGCATCAGGTTCTTGATGCGCACATTGGCGAAGGTGCCGCGCATCATCACCTCATGGTTACCGCGGCGCGATCCATAGCTGTTGAACTCGCTCTTCTTGACGCCGTTGGCCAGCAGCCATTGGCCGGCGGGCGAGCTGTCCTTGATCGATCCAGCGGGCGAGATATGGTCAGTGGTAATCGAATCACCAAATAAAGCCATCACTCTGGCCTTGCGCACCGCATTGTCGCGCTGATCGGCACGCGGCTCGGGCGCTGCCAGCGAGAAGTCCTTGAAAAAGGGGGGCTCGGCAATATAGGTGCTCTGCGGCCAGGTATAGGTGGCGCCGGTCACGCCCTTGATCTTTTCCCAGAGTTTGCCCGGCTCGCTGCTGACCTTTTCGTAGTTGGCGCGGAAAGCCTTGCCGTTCATCGCAAATTTCATCAGCTTCTGCACCTCGTCGGTCGTCGGCCAGATATCGCCCAGGTAGACGTCGCGGCCATTCTTGCCCTGGCCCACCGGCTCGGTCATCAGGTCCTTGCGCACATTGCCGGCAATCGCATAGGCCACCACCAGCGGCGGACTGGCCAGGAAGTTGGCGCGGATATTGGGGTGGATGCGCGCCTCGAAGTTGCGGTTGCCCGACAGCACGGCCGCACAGACCAGGTCATGGTGCTGGATGGCGCTGTTGAATTCCGGCAGCAGATCGCCGGCATTGCCGATGCAGGTGGTGCAGCCATAACCGGCGATATTGAAGCCCAGTTGCTCCAGATAGGGCAGCAGACCCGACTCGGTCAAGTACAAGGTCACCAGGCGCGAGCCAGGGGCCAGCGATGTCTTGATGTGCGACTGCACACGCAGGCCAGCCTTGACGGCCTTCTTGGCCAGCAAGCCCGCGGCCAGCATCACGCTGGGGTTGGAGGTGTTGGTGCAGCTGGTGATGGCGGCAATCAGCACATCGCCGTTGTGCAGGTCAACATCGCGCCCTTCGATGCGCTCGGCATGGGCATCGGCCGCATCCAGGCTGGCTTCTTCATCCACCACCGCGGGCTTGTTGGCGACCATCTCCTCGGCATTGCGCGGCGAGCCGGCCGGCAAGGGCTTGGTGGACGGCTCGGCCGTCTCGCCCGCGCCATTGATGCGCACCTTGACGGGCCGGGCAAGCTGGTCTGCAGGCAGGTTGAAGCCGTTTTGGGCCCCCGGCGCGCTGAACAGCATGTCAAACTTGGCAGCCACCTGGCCGATCTCGATACGGTCCTGAGGCCGCTTGGGGCCCGCCAGGCTGGGCGCCACCGTGCCCAGGTCCAGCCGCACGACCTGGGAGTAATCAATGTCTCCCGCCCGGGGCACGCCATACAGGCCCTGGGCTTTGAAGTAGGCTTCAAAGGCGGCAATCTCGGCCTTGCTGCGGCCCGTACCTTCAAAGTAGTCCATGGTCTTGTCATCGACCGGGAAGAAGCCCATCGTGGCGCCATACTCGGGCGCCATGTTGCCGATGGTGGCGCGGTCAGGCACCGACAGGCTGCGCGTGCCCTCGCCAAAGAACTCGACAAACTTGCCCACGACCTTTTCACGGCGCAGCAGCTCGGTGACGGTCAGCACCAGGTCGGTGGCGGTCACGCCTTCGCGCAGGCTGCCCGAGAGCTCAAAGCCCACCACATCGGGCGTGAGGAAGTAGACCGGCTGGCCCAGCATCGCCGCCTCGGCCTCGATACCGCCCACGCCCCAGGCCACCACGCCCACACCATTGATCATCGTCGTGTGGCTGTCAGTGCCCACCAGCGAGTCGGGGTAGTAGACATGGTGCTTGTCCTGGTGCACGCCGCGCGCGAGGTATTCCAGATTGACCTGGTGCACGATGCCAAAGCCCGGCGGCACCACGCCAAAGGTGTCAAAGGCCTGCATGCCCCATTTCATGAACTGGTAGCGCTCGTTGTTGCGCTCGAACTCCAGCTTCATGTTCAGGTCCAGCGCGTTCTTGCTGCCGTAGTAATCGACCATGATCGAGTGGTCCACCACCAGATCGACAGGCACCAGCGGCTCGATGGCGCTGGCGTTCTTGCCCATGCGCTCGGCCGTGCTGCGCATCGCAGCCAGGTCGGCGAGCAGCGGCACGCCGGTGAAATCCTGCAGCACCACGCGTGCCACGACAAAGGGAATCTCTTCGGTGCGTTCGGCCTGCGGCTTCCAGTTGGCCAGCTGCTCCACATGCTCGGGCAGCACGCGCTGGCCATCGCAGTTGCGCAAGACCGACTCCAGCACAATGCGCAGGGACATCGGTAGGCGCTGGATATTGGGGAATTGTTTGCTCAGCTCGGGCAGCGAATAGAACTTGGCCTTGCCACCTTTGCCAGACTTCTTGGACGAAGGGATCGAGAGGGCTTGGAGGGTCGAGGCGAAGGCGTGTTGCGCTGCCTCATGATCACCTGATTTCATCGTGACTCCTGTTTTACACGTATTAGACGGAACGCTGCAAACAGTCTACTCCCGGGCCTGGTCCTGCATATGTCATCCAAAGGCTAAGCCCTGCAATCCCAGGTGCAATCGCAGGAGTGATCGCAATGCGATTTGCGCATTCCCATTAACCATCCATACCGGACACCATGGGCATCGAAATGCGACCCACTCCACAAACTGCCAATCCGCTGCCAGGGCTCCATAAAATCTACAAAATCGTAAAAAAAATGAATAAGCCTATAGATTAGCAAATACAATTATAGCAAGGCACTATGAGCAATTGCATACATTTAGCATCGCTCAGATATGATGGATCGCTGAACGGATAGTTAGCAACAATCCACTCCTACAAAAATAGGAGAAATGAAGAAGAGATGTAGGAATTTTTATAAAGCTGCCCTACAAGTCGACCCCGCAACGAAAAAAACCTGCCGAAGCAGGTTTTTTCTTTGAAGGACGCCCCACTTAAATCGCGAACTTTTCACGATCCTGGCCTTCAATCCACTTTGGCGCCTTGCCACGGCCCGTCCAGGTAGCGCCCGTTGCTGGGTCGCGGTACTTGGGAGCGACTTTAGAGCCTGCGGAAGCCGAGCGGCCACGTGCAGGAGGGAATACATCCTGTTCGGTCAAGCCGTAATCTGCCACAAGCTTGCGCACCTGGTCGACAGCGGTCTTCAGTTCGTTGCGACGAACTTCTTCACGTTGTTGTTGCAGTGCTGCCAGTTGGGCATCGATTTCCTTCAAAGTAGGCATGTTTAATATCCATTCAATTCGGTTAACGTTTGCAGTATACCTAAAAATGCAATAACCGAGTAAGTCCACACATTTTTCTATTTAAAGGAATGGTAAACCTGGATCCCCCTACCTGTAACTTTCAGTAATCGAGTGCCATCACGTCCAGCCTGGCGATTACCTTGTCGACGCGCTTGCCTTCCAGCGCCAGCACCTCAAATACCCAACCCGCGCAATAAATCTTTTCACCCAACGGCGGCAGATGGCCCGATTCGGCCATCAGCATGCCAGCCAAGGTGTTATAGCGGCCCTTGTCCTCATCGGGCAACTCCTTGATTTCCAAACGCGCCTTCAATTCGGATACCGGCATCAGGCCATCAAGGTACCAGGAGCCATCGTCGTTCTGTACCGCCCAGGCTTCGCTGGCGGCCCCGGGTTTAAGCTCGCCGGTAATCGCTTCGAGCAAGTCACGCGGCGTGATGATGCCTTGCACGACCCCGTATTCATCGACAACAAAAATCATGCGGCCCGCGCGCGCGCGGAACTGCTCGAGCAGTTCAAAGCCGCTGAGCGTTTCGGGCACGTAGCTGGCCGCCAAGGCCACCTTCGCAATCGCGGTGTTGTGCGTATCGACGACGTCGAGCAGGTGTGCCACGCTGACCAGGCCCACCACGTTGTCCAGCGATTCGCGGCAGACGGGATACCAGGAATGCGCCCCCTTGCCACTGGAGGCCCGCACCGCATGCAAGGCCTCGGCCACGGTCAGATTGGCATCGAGCCATTCCACATCGCCCCGGGGCACCATCATCGAGATCAGGGGGCGGTCATCCAGATGGAACACGTTCTGCACCATCTGGTGTTCGTGGTGCTCGATCACGCCAGCGTCTCGCCCTTCATCGAGGCTGGCGACGATTTCCTCTTCGGTCACCGCGCGGTCCGATTCATCCTTGATGCGCAGAAGGCGCAGCACGCCTTGTGCAGAAATGGCCAGCAGCCAGACAAAAGGCTTGGCGATGCGCGACACCCAGGTGAGCGGCAGCGCAATGAGGCGCGACGACGCCTCGGGGTACATCTGTCCAATGCGCTTGGGCACCAGCTCGCCAAACACAATGGTCATGAAGGTAATGACAATGATCACCGTGGTGGTGGCCACCACCGACGCAAACGAGGCCGGCATGCCCCAGGTGATCAGCGATTGCGCCAGCCCGTCGCTGAAGGCCGCTTCACCAAAAATGCCGTTGAGCATGCCGATCGAGGTAATACCCACCTGAATCGAGGACAGAAATTGGGTAGGATTGCTCAGCAAATCCAGCGCCGCCTTGGCGCCCTTGTCGCCACTTTCGGCCATGGCCAGCAAACGGGACTTGCGGCTGCTGGCCAGCGCCAGCTCGGACATGGCAAAGACCCCGTTGAGCAAGGTCAAAAGCGCGATCAAGAGTACGTCAAACAAAATAGTTCACAGGTAGTTCAACAAGCATGTCACTTTACTGTATCGGCGATATCCAAGGCTGCGATAGCGCTTTGGGCCGTCTGTTGGCCAAAATCGACTTCTCCCCCAGCCGCGACACGGTCTATCTGCTGGGCGACCTGGTCAACCGGGGCCCCGAATCGGCCCAGACCCTGCGCCGCTGCATAGACGCGGACGGCAGCATCCAGGCGCTTCTGGGCAACCATGACCTGCACCTGCTGGCGGCTGCCCATGGCCGGCGCAAGTTCTCCCGGCGCGACACCTTGCTGGAAGTGCTGCAGGCACCCGATGCCGCACAGCTCTTGGCATGGCTGCGCCAGCAGCCGCTGGCGCGTACGCACACAGTGGCGGGTGAAAAACTGCTGATGGTGCATGCCGGCGTGCACCGCAGCTGGAATGCTGCCGACACGCTGCGTTATGCGGCCGAGGTGGAAGCGGTGCTGCGCAGCGAAGAGCTGACCAGCTTCTTGCAAGCCATGTACGGCAATATCCCTGCGCAATGGGATCCGGAGCTCACGGGCATGGAGCGTCTGCGCATGATCACCAACGTGCTCACGCGCATGCGCTTTTGCCATGCCGATGGCAGCCTGGACTTTGACAGTACCGAGAGCCTGGCCGATGCCCCCGAAGGTCTGACCGCCTGGTTTGACCTGCCCGGGCGCGCCACTGCCAACACCACCATTGCCTTTGGCCACTGGTCCACCCTGGGCGATCTGCAGCGCCCCCATCTGCTGGCGCTCGATACCGGCTGCGTCTGGGGTGGCTGCCTGAGCGCGGTGCGCTTTGGCAATACGCTGGCCGAGCGCGAGCTGATCCATGTCGATTGCGAGCAGGCCCAGCAGCCGGGATGAGCGCGACAAAAAAAGGCCTCAGCGGTTAGCTGAGGCCTTGGTCCATCGTCGTTACCGAGATTATTCAGATGCTGGCGAAGGCTTGAACAGCGCAGCGACCTTGCGGCGTGGCTTGATGCCGGGGCCACGTGCTGGCGCCGGCTTGGCGTTCGCATCCCAGGCAGCGGGCTCAGCGGCCTTGGGCTCGTACGGCTTGTCAAAGAACGGATCACGCGAGACGGGTGCCGGGCGGTAGCGCTCACGGCGGTCCTGCGCGTCGTCCTCGCGCGGCGCGCGGCGGTCGCGGCTGCGCGAGCTGTCGCGCTCACGGCCAGCTTCACGCTCACGGCGTTCGCGGTTGCCATCGTTGAATCGCTCGCGCTGGGGCTGCTCGTCCAGCGCAAAGTTCTCGACGTCGATCTTCTTCTTGATCAGCTTCTCGATGTCCGACACATGGCGGGCATCGGCATGGGAGACCAGCGTGACGGCCAGACCGGATGCGCCAGCACGGCCGGTGCGGCCAATGCGGTGCACATAGTCTTCGGCATTGAAGGGCACATCAAAGTTGAAGACGGCGGGCACATCCTTGATGTCCAGACCACGGGCGGCCACATCGGTGCAGACGAGCAGATCGACTTCGCCTTGCTTGAAGGCTTCGAGCGCCTTGAGGCGTTCATCCTGGCTCTTGTCGCCGTGCAGCGCTGCGGCACGCAGGCCCTCACGCTCCAGCGTACGCGCCAGGCGCGAGCAACCCAGCTTGCTGTTGACGAACACAAAGGCCTGGCGGATCTTGCGCTCGCGCAGCACCTTGGTCAGCACACGGCGCTTGTCATCGTCAGAGGCAGCGTAGAAGCGCTGCTCGACGGTGGACGCGGTTTCGTTGGGGCGTGCAACCTCGATCGTGACCGGGTCTTGCAGGTAGCTGCCGGCCAGGCGCTTGATCTCGGGCGAGAACGTGGCCGAGAACAGCAAGGTGATGCGCTTTTTGGGCAGGAAGGACAGGATGCGCTGCAGATCGGGCAGAAAACCAATGTCGAGCATGCGGTCGGCCTCGTCCAGCACCACGTACTCCACCTGGTTGAGCACCGCGTTCTTGGCCTCGATGTGGTCCAGCAGGCGACCGGGGGTCGCCACCAGGATTTCCACACCCTTTTTAAGCTCCAGGGTTTGCGGTTTCATGTCCATGCCGCCAAACACCACGGTGCTGCGCAGCTTGGTGTGTTTGGCGAACTGGGCAATCTGCTGGGCGACCTGGTCGGCCAGTTCACGCGTCGGCAGCAGCACCAGCGCACGCACCGGATGGCGCGCGGGCGATGCCGAGCTGTTTTCGTGCACCATCATCCGCTGGAGCAGCGGCAATGAGAAAGCAGCTGTCTTGCCCGTGCCAGTTTGTGCAGCACCCATGACGTCTTTCCCAGTCAGCACCACAGGGATGGCCTGTGCCTGAATGGGAGTCATGGATGCGTAGCCCATCTCGGAGATGGCTTTGGCCAGGGGCTCGGCCAGATGAAGGTTGGAGAAAGAATTTGTCATGTAAGCCCCCTATTGTCGCACTGCAGACAAATCGGCGCTTAGCTTAACCCTGTCTTGCCTTACGGATTCGCACGCGGCCCCTGAAAATCCTGGCTGGCCAGCGTAGAAACGGGCGCCGCCAGCCTGCAGCGGAAGGCCGCAGCGGATCGGCCCAGCCCGATTTTTAGCGGCCGGGGCCAAGTGCATCACAGGCTGCCGGCCTGGAAGGTATCGCAAGACTGGACGCTGCCGGTCTTGTAGCCCTGCGTGAACCAGCGCACGCGCTGGGCGCTGGAGCCGTGGGTGAAGCTGTCGGGGCGCACGGTGCCGGTGGCTTCGCGCTGCAGCTTGTCATCACCGATCTGCTGAGCGGCATTCACGGCCGATTCAATGTCGCCCTGCTCCAGCCAGCTCTTGGCCTGCTGGGAATGGTTGGCCCAGATGCCGGCATAGCAGTCGGCCTGCAGCTCCAGCCGCACCGACAGCGCATTTTGCTCGCGCTCGCTGATGCGGCCGCGCATCGCATCGACCTTGCCCGAGATACCCAGCAGGTTCTGTACATGGTGGCCCACCTCGTGCGCAACCACATATGCGCGCGCAAACTCACCGGGCGCGCCCAGCTGGCGGCTCATGGTGTTGAAGAAATCCATGTCCAGGTACACCTTCTGGTCACCGGGGCAGTAGAACGGGCCCATCGCCGACTGGCCGGTGCCGCAGGCGGTGCGCGTGACGCCGGTGAACAGCACCAGGCGCGGCGCGCGGTACTGGGCGCCACCCTTGGTGAAGATATCGCTCCAGACATCTTCGGTCGAGGCCAGCACGGTGGAGACAAACTTGGCCCCCTGGTCATTGGCCGGTGGCGCCTTGGCCGGGCCTTGCTGCGTGGGCGCGGGCGAGCCCCCCCCCGAGAGCACGCCGATGGTGGTGAGCGGGTTGATGCCAAACACCCCCCAGCCAATCAGCGCCAGCACCACGGTGCCAATGCCGATGCTGCGCCCGCCCAGGCCAAAGCCTCCGCCGCCCCCGCCACCACTGCCGCGGCGGTCTTCCACATTGCTCGATTCGCGGTTGCCTTCCCATTTCATGGTCGCTCTCCTTGCAGTGCCCTGGCACTGCCTCTGTTATTGATCCGTCTACAGTAGCGCATTTGCGGTGGCCCAGCGCGTAAGACCGGCTCCCGAGCGCGCAGAAAATGGGCCCGCAGCGCCCCCATTGAAGAAAATTTGCAAAGACCTGGGCCACTGTAAACAGGCCCCGTAAAAAAGCCACTCCAAAACGGGAGTGGCTGCAGGGCAAGATGGCGCGTTGTCAGGCCTTTGGCAAGGTGACGCCATGCTGGCCCTGGTACTTGCCATTGCGGTCCTTGTAGCTCACCTCGCAGGGCTCATCACCGCGCAGGAACAGCACCTGCGCGCAGCCCTCGCCCGCATAGATCTTGGCCGGCAGCGGCGTGGTGTTGGAGAACTCGAGGGTTACATAGCCTTCCCACTCAGGCTCGAACGGCGTCACATTGACGATGATGCCGCAGCGCGCATAGGTGCTCTTGCCCAGGCAGACGGTCAGCACATCGCGCGGAATGCGGAAGTACTCGACGGTGCGGGCCAACGCAAAGCTGTTGGGCGGAATGATGCAGTAGTCGCCTTCAAAATCGACAAAGCTTTTTTCATCGAAGTTCTTGGGATCGACCACGGTGCTGTGGATGTTGGTGAACACCTTGAATTCGCGGGCGCAGCGGATGTCGTAGCCGTAGCTGGAGGTGCCATAGCTGATGATTTTCTTGCCATCCACCTGGCGCACCTGACCGGGCTCGAAGGGCTCGATCATGCCGTGCTGTTCCGCCATGCGGCGAATCCACTTGTCGCTTTGAATGCTCATGTCTGAAATAACTCCTAGGCGGCATTGTAGCGAAAGGCATTGCCCCGGCGGGCGGCATCTGCAGCCGCCCCGAGGCCTGCCCCTGCACTACCGCTGCACCAGGATCAGCCCTGCTTCTGCGCAATCCGGCTGCGCTCGATCAGGCGGTCATCGCCCAGCACGATGAGGCTGAACAGCAGCTCCTCCAGATTGCGGGCCTGCGCCGTCTTGCGGGCGATCAGCAGCGTGGCCTGCGGGTTGAGCACGACAAAGTCGGCTTCGCAACCCGGCTGCAGGTTGCCGACCACCCCAGCCAGGCCCAGCGCCTGCGCCGCACCGGCCGTGTGCTGCCACCACAGATGGCTGGGCGCGAGCGACAGGCCCTGCTTGTCGCGCCCCTCGCGACCGACAAAGTAGGCCGCCAGCATGGTGCGAAACGGGCTAAAACTCGTGCCGCCGCCCACATCGCTGGCCAGGCCGTACAACATCTGCGCGGCGTCGGCCTGGGCATAGTCAAAAAAGCCGCTGGCCAAAAAAAGGTTGCTGGTAGGGCTCACCGCTGCGGCGGTGCGGGTTTCGTGCATCAGCGCGCGGTCACGTGCATCGAGGTGGATGCAATGGGCATAGACGGCACGCTCACGCATCAGCCCCCGGTCGGCATAGACCTGCAGGTAGCTGCGGCTGTCCGGAAACAGCTCGCGCACCCAGGCAATCTCGTCGAGGTTTTCAGCCACATGCGACTGGATCCAGACATCGCTGTAGCGCGCTGCCAGCTCGCCGGCGCCGCGCAGTTGGGCCTCGCTGCTGGTGGGCGCAAAGCGCGGAGTGATCGCGTATCCCAGGCGGTCCACGCCATGCCAGCGGCGGATCAGCGCTTCGGTGTCGACCAGGCTTTGCTCGGTCTCATCGCGCACGCCGTCGGGCGAATGGCGGTCCTGCAGCACCTTGCCGGTGATCAGCCGCATCTGGCGCTTGTGCGCCTGGGCAAACAGCGCATCGGCCGATGCCGGGTGCGAGGTTGCAAAGGTCAGCGCCGTGGTCACGCCATTGCGCAGCAGCTCATCGACAAAGAATTGCGCCACTTCTGCCGCGTAGGCGGCATCGACAAAGCGCGACTCATGGGGAAAGGTGTAGTCATTGAGCCAGGGCAGGAGGCCGCTGGCGGGCGAGCCGATCACATCGGTCTGCGGGTAGTGGATGTGCATGTCGACAAAACCCGGCGCGATGATGCGGCCGGGCAGTTGCTCGACCACGGCATCGGCCCCCGCCTGGGCCAGCAGCTGGGCCGACAGCGCCTGCCAACTGCCTGCGGCCAGCACACGCTCGCGGCCATCGGGGCCCGGGGCCACGGCCAGCAGGCCATCTTCTTCATACAGCGCCTGGCCGTCATCGGCAAAGCGCAACAGGGCGGATCGGTAAATATGCATGCTGCCAAGCTTAGCGTCTGCCAAGGTCTGCCGTTATATGGACCTGGCAATAGTTTCTATGCGCCGCAGCAGCGCTGTCGGCAGTGCCGGCTGCTGACCGCGCTGCAACTCGGGCTGTAGGCTGACAGCAGCGCGATGGTTAACCAGGGAAAACCCCAGGCTCAGATGTATACGCGGGTCATATCTGCGGTCTATAGTGTTTGTTTTACCTGTTGGTTAAATCCACTGGTAGTGGCACTGCACAGACAGCAGCCGCTGCCAAAGCCCAAGGAGGAGGCTTGGCCCATGCCGCATTTTGTTGATCCGTCCCCTGCCGGTGTCTGCATTTTCTGCCGACTGGTGCAAGGAGAAATCCCTTCGGCCAAGGTGTATGAAGATGCGCTGACGATCGCCTTCATGGACCTGGGCCAGGTCAACCCCGGCCATGTGCTGGTCGCAACCAAGCGCCACGCAGCCAATATTTTCGAGATCACCGACGAAGAATCGGCTGCGGTGATGCAGACGGCGCGCAAGGTGGCACTGGCCGCCAAGATCGCTTTCGAGCCCGCAGGCCTCACGTTGCTGCAGGCCAATGGCGTCGAAGGCGGTCAGACCGTCGCGCACTTCCACCTGCATGTCGTGCCGCGCCATGCCGACGACGGCGTGAGCTTCAGCTGGCCGCGCAAGGAGCCTGGCGGCGCGGTGCTCGAAGGCTATGCGCTGCAGCTGCGCAATGCCATGCTGTCGGAGTCGGTGCCCGCAGCAGCCGCCGCTTAACGTCGCCGCTCACCTGCCAGCAAACAGGGCGCCTCGCGGCGCCCTGTTTGCTTTAGCGTTTCAGTTCAACGGGCTGCCTCGGCAAAGGCCATCTGCAGCTGGCCCAGCCAGGCCTGCTTGCGCGTCTGCGGCACAAAGCTGGCTTCAAAGCTGTTGGCCGCCAGTTGGTAGGCCTCGTCCGAGCCCATGCCGGTGGTGGCAAACAGCTGTACAAAGTTCTCATTGATATAGCCGCCAAAATAGGCCGGGTCGTCCGAGTTGACCGTGGCCACCAGGCCCGCAGCCAGCAGCTGCGGCATATTGTGGTCGGCCAGGTCGGGGAACACCTGCAGCTTCTGGTTGGACAGCGGGCAGACGGTCAGGGGAATGCGTTCGTCCTTGAGCCGCTGCATCAGCGCGGCATCGTGCACCGCTTGCACGCCATGGTCCACGCGCTCGGCATGCAGCATATCCAGCGCGCCCCAGATGTAGGCCGGTGGCCCTTCCTCGCCGGCATGGGCCACGCGGCGCAGGCCCAGATCCTTGCAGCGCGTAAACACGCGGGCAAATTTCTCCGGTGGGTTGCCGACCTCGCTGCTGTCCAGACCCACCCCGCTGAAATAGGCGCGGTAAGGCAAGGCCTCATCCAGGGTCTGCAGCGCTTCTTCTTCGCTCAGGTGGCGCAGAAAATTCAGAATCAACTGCGCGCTGATGCCCCAGCGCTTTTCCGCATCCACGCAGGCCTTGTGCAGGCCCTGGATGACGCTCGCCATCGCCACGCCACGGGCGGTGTGCGTTTGCGGGTCAAAGAAGATCTCGGTGTGCACGACATTGTCGGCCACGGCGCGCTCCAGGTAGGCCATGGCCATGTCGTAGAAGTCCTGCTCGGTCAGCAAGACACTGGCGCCTGCGTAGTAGATATCGAGAAAGCTCTGCAGGTTGGTAAAGGCGTAAGCGGCGCGCAGGCTCTCGACATCGGCATAGGGCAAGACCACGCCATTGCGCTGGGCCAGCGCAAAGATCAGCTCGGGCTCGAGCGAGCCTTCGATGTGCATATGCAGCTCGGCCTTGGGCATGGCACGCAGCAGGCCCGGCAGGCGGGCCGCTTCGATCTGGGGGACGGTGTACATCTCAACACACTCCAAAAGTGACGCCACTGGCCTTGAGGTAGCGGCGGTAGGCCACCGACATGCGGTCGGCCGGTGAGTTCAGCTCTGCCTTGGCATCGAGCGGCAGCGGCTTGGGCATCTGCGACTCCAGCACGGGCTGATCCTGGGTAAAGATCGTATGCTGAAACTGCTGCAGTTGCTCGTCCGAGCTGTCGAAATCCGCCACGGCCAGGCGGAACCAGACGCGGCTGCGCTCGGGCGTGACCGGGCAGACAAATAGGCCAATCGCCTCGCGCCAGCCCTGCTTGCTCGATCCGCTCTCGGGCACCTTGGTCAGCAAGGCGGTGTAGGGGGCGGTCACCTCGTAGCTGTAGTCCACTTCAGCCGGCTTGGTGGAGTGCAGGTTCGACTGGGGCTGGATCGCCTTGCAGCCGGTGGCCTTCACGCCCCGCTCGGTGGCTTCGACCTCGTAGTGGGACATCTCGGTTGCATCGCGGCTGCCCAGCCAGCCCTCGTGCACAAAGCCAAAGTGCGACATATCGAGAAAGTTCTCGATGATGCGCGGGGCGCTGGCCTCCACATCATAAGGGCCGCAGTTGAGCTTGCGCAGGCGCTCATCGGCTTCGGCCTCGAACACCGGCAGAGGCACGGGCGCCTGGCCTTCTGCCGCCGGCGCCAGCTGCACCCACACCAGGCCATTGGCCTCCTGCACGCCATAGGAGGCCACGCAGTGCTTGGCGGGCGGCACAAAGGCGGGCACGGCCGGCACCTTCACACACTGGCCGCCGCTGGCAAACTGCCAGCCGTGGTAGGGGCACTCCAGCTGGCCATCCTGCACGCGGCCCAGCGACAGGCGGGCACCGCGGTGCGGGCAGCGGTCGACAAAGGCCTGCACCTGGCCTAGCGCATCGCGCCACAGCACCAGCTCCTGGTCCAGCAGGCGCACCGGCAGCGGGGCATCCACCACCACATCAGACAAGGCAACCGGGTGCCATTGTTGGGCTTCGATCATCGGGGGAAATCTCTTGGTATAAATGACAAGGCTGCCCTGGGGCAGCCTTTGGTCGCAATGTTAGCATCGGAGCCAAAAGCACCGCTGCCACTCACGTTTAGAACGGACATCGAACGCCGGGCGTCGAGCACCGGCGCAGCGCCCGCGCATCACTTGCCAGGAACCTGGCCTTCCACGCCCTTGATGTAGAAGCTGATGCCCTTGAGGAACTCGTCGTCGGCGACCTTGTCGGCTGCCAGGATCTCCTTGCCGTCCTGGCCCAGGATGGGGCCCTTCCAGATGCTGAACGTACCGTCCTTGAGGCCCTTCTTGACTTCTTCGACCTTGGCCTTGGTCTCGGCCGGCACATCGTCAGCCATGGACACCAGATCAATGGTGCCTTCCTTCACGCCCCACCAGGTCTGGCGGCTGGTCCACTTGCCTTCCAGCGCGCTGCGGGTGGTGTCGATGTAGTATGGCGCCCAGTTGATGATGGCCGAGCCCAGGTGGGCCTTGGGGCCGTAGGCGGTCATGTCCGAATCCCAGCCAAAGGCGCGCTTGCCCTTTTCTTCAGCGGTCTTGAGCACGGCCGGCGAGTCGGTGTTCTGGAACAGAATGTCCGCGCCGCCATTGATCAGGCTGGTGGCCGCTTCGGTTTCCTTCGGAGGGCTGAACCATTCATTGACCCAGACCACCTTGGTGCTGATCTTGGGGTTGACGCTTTGCGCGCCCAGGGTGAAGCTGTTGATGTTGCGGATCACCTCGGGGATCGGCACCGAGCCCACCACGCCCAAGGTGTTGGACTTGGTCATCGAGCCGGCGATGATACCGGCGAGGTACGCGCCTTCGTAGGTGCGGCTGTCATAGGTGCTGACATTGCCGGCCACCTTGTAGCCGGTGGCGTGTTCCCATTTCACATCGGCAAACTCGGGCGCCAGCTTCTGGATCACGTCCATATAGCCAAAGGTGGTGCCAAACACCAGCTTGTTGCCCTGGGTGGCCGTGTCACGCAGCACGCGCTCGGCGTCCGCGCCTTCGGGCACGCTTTCGACAAAGCTGGTCTGGATCTTGTCGCCAAATTCCTTCTCCAGCGCCTTGCGCGCCTGGTCATGTGCAAAGGTCCAGCCGCCGTCGCCCACCGGGCCCACGTAGGCAAAGGCGATCTTCAGCGGATCGGCCGCAGGGGCTGCGGCTGCCGGGGCAGCAGCGGGTGCAGGCGCTGGCGCCTCTTCCTTCTTGCTGCAACCCACGACGGCGGCAGCGACCAGCGCGGAGAGCGCGGCCACCTTGATCAGCGAACGCTTATGGAAATCAGTCATCTGTGTGTCCTCGAATGTTGTTGGAATGCCGAGCTCTACAAGCCACCATGCCGGCCTGCAGCGGGTAGAACATCGCCCGGCCAATATATGCATAAATCGGGCCAGGTTCCAAGTGACGCCCGGCCCGCCGCGCGGCACTGTTGTTTGTTTGCCAGCAGGCCCGGCCGGGCGCCCAAGTCCCGACCTGGCGCTGCAGCCGGCTTACTTGGCGCCGGGCACTGCGCCTTCGATGCCCTTGACATAGAAGTTGATGCCGCGCAGGAAGGCATCATCGCCCACCGTGCCGCTGGCCAGCACTTCCTGGCCCTTGTTGTCCACGATCGGGCCGGTCCAGACGGCGAAGCTGCCGTCCTTCATGCCTTGCTTGGCCTTTTCGACCTTGTCCTTGGCGTCCTGGGGCACCTGGTCGGCAATCTTGACCAGGTCCATCGCACCTTCCTTCACACCCCACCAGAAGTTGCCCGACTGCCATTGGCCGGCCAAGGTGTCTTCGACCACCTTGCTGTAGTAAGGCGTCCAGTCGATCACGGCCGAGCCCAGGTGGGCCTTGGGTGCAAAAGCGCTCATGTCGCCGTCCTTGCCAAAGGCGTAGACGCCGCGCTCTTCGGCGGTCTTGAGGACGGCGGGCGAGTTGGTGTTCTGGTACATCACATCCACGCCGCCGTTGATCAGGCTGGTGGCCGCTTCCGACTCCTTGGGCGGTGCAAACCATTCGTTCACCCAGACCACCTTGGCCTGGATGCTGGGGTCCACACTTTGCGCGCCCAGCACAAAGCTGTTGATGTTGCGCACCACTTCCGGAATCGGCACCGAGGCGACCACACCGACGGTCTTGGTCTTGGTCATCGAGCCGGCCACGATACCGGCGAGGTAGGCGCCTTCAAAGGTCTTGGTGTCGTAGACCGCCACGTTGTCGGCCTGCTTGTAGCCGGTGGCGTGCTCGAACTTCACATCCTTGAGGTCGGCAGCGGCCTTTTGCACAAATTCCTGGTAGCCAAAGCTGGTCGCAAAAATGAGCTTGTTGCCCTGGCCTGCCATGTCGCGCAGCACGCGCTCGGCATCGGCCGACTCGGGCACGCTCTCGACCATCGAGGTCTCGATCTTGTCGCCAAACTTCTGTGCAATCGCCTTGCGTGCCAGCTCGTGCTGGAAGGTCCAGCCGCCGTCGCCAATCGGGCTCACATACATGAAGCTGACCTTGAGCTTGTCGGCAGCAGGGGCGGCGGCAGCCGGCGCAGGAGCTGCCGGGGCGGCGGGCTCTTCCTTCTTGCCGCAGGCGGCCAGGGTCGCCAACGACAGGGCCGACAGGCCGATCAACTTGATCACGGAGCGCTTGCGCATGGTTTGCATGGATGAATCCTTGGTTTTTATAAAGAACGGACGAAAAGCGGGCCGCTGTTATTGTGATGGGCGCGTGCTGACACGCGCTTATGACCCGGGATAGAAAGGCTTGCCCAACGAGGCCGGCATATTGGCGCGAATCCAGGTTGGATTGCGCGAGATCAGCACCAGCACCACGATGGTGGCCAGGTAAGGCAGCATCGACAGCAGCTGGCTGGCCAGCTGCACGCCGCTGGCCTGCAGGTGGAACTGCAGCATGGTCACACCGCCAAACAGGTAGGCGCCCAGCAGCACCCGCGCGGGGCGCCAGGTGGCAAAGGTGGTCAGCGCCAGCGCAATCCAGCCCCGGCCCGAGACCATGCCCTCCACCCACAGCGGCGTGTAGACGGTCGAGATATAGGCACCGGCCAGGCCACACATCGCGCCACCGAACACCACCGCCATCAGGCGGATGCGGCGCACCGGGTAGCCCAGCGCATGGGCAGATGTGGGCGATTCACCGACGGCGCGCAGCACGAGGCCTGCGCGCGTGCGGTAGAGGAACCACATCATCACCAGCACCAGCGCCATGGCGCCATATACCAGCGGGTGCAAGCTAAAGAGCGCCGGGCCCAAGAGCGGGATATCGGCCAGGCCCGGAATCGCGTACTTGGGCAGGCTGGGCAGCTTGGCCTGCACGTAGGACAGGCCGACAAAAGCCGAGAAACCGGCGCCAAACAGCGACAGTGCCAGGCCCGTGGCGTACTGGTTGGTGTTGAGCCAGATCACCAGCACCCCAAAGATGGCGGCCAGCACGGCGCCAGCGAGCATGCCCGCACCAAAGCCCAGCCAGGTGCTGCCGGTGTGGACGACGGTGGCAAAACCGGCAATCGCTGCGCACAGCATCATGCCCTCGGCGCCCAGGTTGACGATGCCGGCCTTCTCGTTGATCAGCAGGCCCAGTGCGGCGAGCGCCAACACGGTGCCAGCGCTCAGCGTGGCGCCCAACAGCAGTGCATAGGATTCCATCACAGGCCTCCTTTCACTGCGGCGCGCGATGCCACCCAACGCAGGCGGTAGACCACCAAGGTGTCGCAAGCCAGCAAGGTGAACAGCAGCAGCCCCTGGAAGACGCCGGTCAGGGCCTTGGGCAGGCCCAGGCGCGACTGCGCCAGCTCTCCGCCGATATAGAACATGCTCATAAGAATCGCGGAGAAAACCATGCCCACCGGGTGCAGGCGACCGACAAAGGCGACGATGATGGCCGCAAAGCCATAGCCGGCGGGCACATAGGGGGTGAGCTGGCCCAGGGGGCCGGCCACTTCCAGTGCGCCGGCCAGGCCGGCAGTGGCGCCCGAGATCATCAGCGCCGTCCACAAGGCCTTGCGCGACGAAAAGCCGGCATAGCGGGCCGCCGAGGGCGCCAGGCCCCCCACCTGCTGGGCCAGCCCGGCGCGGGTGCGGAACAGGTAGACCCACAGCAGCGCAGCACCGGCCAGCGCAATCAGCACGCCGATGTTCATGCGCATGCCTTGCACCAGTTTGGGGATTTGCGTGATTTTCTCGAAGCTCTTGGTCTGCGGAAAGTTGTAGCCCATCGGGTCTTTCCAGGGCCCGTAGACCAGGTAGCCCAGCACCAGCGTGGCGACATAGACCAGCATCAGGCTGACGAGGATCTCGTTGGCATTGAAGCGGTCGCGCAGCCAGGCCACGATGCCGGCCCAGACCATGCCGCCGAGCATGCCAGCCAGCAGGATGACGGGCACGATCCAGGGCCCGGTATTCTTGTCAGCCAGCAAGGCCATACCGCCCGCGGCCACGGCGCCAATGACAAACTGGCCCTCGGCACCAATGTTCCAGACATTGGAGCGAAAGCAGACGGCCAGGCCCAGTGCAATCAGCAGCAGCGGCGTGGCCTTCATCGTCAGCTCGCCCAGCGCGTAGCCAGACTTGATCGGCTCCCAGAAAAAGGCCTGCAGGCCCTTGACCGGGTCCTTGCCCAGCAGCACAAACAGGCCCACGCCTATCAGCACGGTGATCAGCAAGGCCAGCACCGGCGAGCCAAAAGTCCAAAAGCGCGAGGCCTGGGGGCGTTGCTCTAGCTTAAGCATGGCGGCCCTCCTCGGCGAGAGCGGCAGCAGCGGCAGCCGGGGCGGCATTGCGGCCTTCCCAGAGGCCACTCATCCATTCGCCGATCAACTGCACCGAGGCATCGGCCCGCGCCACCGATGGCGACAGGCGGCCCTTGGCAATCACATGCAGGCGATCACTGATTTCAAACAATTCTTCCAACTCCTCACTGAGCACCAGCACGGCGCAGCCCGCATCGCGTAGCGCCAGGATCTCGCCGCGGATCTGCGCTGCCGCGCCCACATCCACCCCCCAGGTGGGCTGCGAGACGATCAGCAGGCGGGGCTGGGCATCGATTTCCCGGCCCACGATGAACTTTTGCAGGTTGCCGCCCGAGAGCGACTGCGCACTGGCCTGCGGGCCACCAGCCTTGACACCAAAGCGCGCGATGATGCCCCGCGCCATCTGGTCGAGCTGGCCCATGCGCAGCCAGCCGCCGGCGCCCAGCATCTCGTTGCGCGTCAACACCAGGTTGTGCGCCAGGCTCATGCTGGGCACGGCGCCCCGCCCCAGGCGTTCTTCGGGCACAAAATGCAGGCCCAGCGCGCGGCGCTGGCCCGGACCCATGCGCCCCATCGGCGTGGCATCCATCAGCACGGCCTGCGGCTCGGCGCGCATGTCTTCGCCCGAGAGCGCATAGAGCAGCTCCTTTTGGCCATTGCCCGAGACACCGGCAATCCCCACCACCTCGCCGGCCCGCACCTGCAGCGAAATGCCATCCAGGTCCACACCAAACGGGTCCTGCTTGGCCAGGCGCAGCTGCTGCACGCTCAGCACCGTGGCCCCTGCCTGGCTGGGGCGCAGCTTGAGCATCGGCGGCTCGGCGCCAATCATCATGCGCGACAGCGAGGCATTGCTTTGCTCACGCGGGTCGCACTCGCCGGTCACCTCGCCACCACGCAGCACCGTGCAGGCGGTGCACAGCGCGCGGATTTCATGGAGCTTGTGGCTGATATAGAGAATGCTGCAGCCCTCGGCGGCCAGCTTGCGCAGCACGACAAACAGCTTTTCCACCGCCTGGGGCGTGAGCACCGAGGTCGGCTCATCGAGGATCAGCACGCGGGGGCGGGTGAGCAGGCCGCGGATGATCTCCACCCGCTGCATCTCGCCCACCGACAGGCTGTGCACCGGCCGCTGCGGATCGATGTCCAGGCCATACTCGCTGGCCACCTCGGTGATGCGGGCGGTCACTTCCGCGAGCGACATCCGCTTGTTCTGACCCAGCCAGACGTTCTCGGCCACCGTCAAGGTGTCAAACAGGCTGAAATGCTGGAACACCATGCTGATGCCCAGCTGGCGTGCCTCCTGGGGGTTGCGGATCTGCACTGGCTGGCCGTCGACCAGGATCTGTCCCTCATCGGGTTTGACCGAGCCGTAGATGATCTTCATCAACGTGGACTTGCCCGCGCCGTTCTCGCCTAGCACGGCGTGGATTTCCCCGGCGCGTACAGTCAACGCTACTTTGTTATTGGCTACAACCGCTGGGTAGCGCTTGGTGATGCCGATCAGCTGTAACCGGGGCGCGGCCGCGCCATCGGTCGTCGGTGTCGGGGTCTGTTCTTTCATGGGCGGCAATTGTCCCTCAAATTGTTACCCGAGCGCGGGATAAAACGCGAAGATGCGCTCACTCACGGCGAATAGCCCGCCGGGCTTCGCAGCGAGAGCGCGGTTTTTTTCAGGCAGCTGCGCAGCCAGATGGCCGCATCAGAGGCATGGGTCCGGGCGTGCCACAGCAGGTAGTAATCGAGCGGCGGCAGCGCCAGCGGGCAGTCCAAAATGGCCAGCGCATGCGTGTCGACAAAGCGCTCACAGAACTGGCGCCCCGTGGTCAGCACAAGCAAGCTCGATGCCACCATGGCAGGAATGGCACTGAAGTGGGCGCAGCGCGCCATGATGCGCCGCTCCACCCCCAGTGCATCAAGCCGGGCGTCGATGATGCCGCGCGCGCCCGGGTGCGTGGCAGTGGGCGCAATATGCTCGGCCTGCAGCCAGGCCTCGACATCCCAGCCCCGCCGCACGGCCGGGTGGCGGCGGCTGACCAGGCTCACCACCTCATCGCTCATCAGGCTGGTCATGTGCAGGTCACCGGTGGGCTGCAGCCAGTTGCCCACCACCACATCGATATCGCCCTGGGCGAGCTGGGCGTGGTAGTGGGTTTCGGACGACAGCGGGTAGATCTCCACCACGCACAGCGGCGCCTCGGACTTGATGCGCGCGACCAGCGCGGGCAGGAACAGCGGATCGAAGTAATCACTCGCTGCAATGCGGAAAGTGCGGGTCGCCGTCTGCGGGTCAAAATCGCGGGCATCACTGAACAGGCCTTCGGCAGCGCGCAGGATGGCAGCGGCCGGCTCGACCATGCGCTGGCCCTTGTCGGTGGGCATCATCGCCGCGCCCGAGCGCACCAGCAAAGGGTCGCCCACCAGGTCGCGCAGGCGCTTGAGTGCGGCCGACACCGCCGGCTGGTACATGCCCAGGCGCAAGGCCGCCCGCGAGACGCTGCGCTCGGTCAGCACCGTGTGCAGCACCCGGATCAGGTGCAGGTCAATCTTGTCAAACAGGGCTTGGTCGCGCATGCGGGTGTTTTGAATGAGGACATTCAAGCTTATCAGCCGGGGGCTGCAGCCTATCCCGGTTGTTACCCCAAGCTGTGGCGGATGTCCCTCAGCCCCTGGCCTTCAGGCCACCTTGGCCTCACGCCAGCAGGCCCGGTTGCCGCCCTGGCGCTTAGCGCTGTAGCTGGCCATGTCGGCGGCACGCACCACCTGCAGCGCATCGGAAAACGAGGCATCCATCTGAAGCAGACCGATGCTGACGGTGACCACAAAATGCTTGCTGCGCAGCTGGGGCTGCCAGTTCTGCAGGGTGTCGCAGAGCTGGGCAGCCAGCTCATGGGCCTTTTCCGGGCTGCACTGGCGCAGCACCAGCGCAAACTTGTCGCCCGCCACCCGCGCCGCATAGCCCTGGAAAGGCTGCAGCAGCTGCAGCTGGCGCGCCACATGCTGCAGCACCAGATCGCCCTGTGCATGGCCGGCCAGTGCATTGATGGCCGACATATTGTCGACATTCACATAGAACAGCACCGGCGCGCTGGGCGAGGACTGGTCCAGCCCCTCGCGCCTAGCCTGCAGCAGGGCGGTCAGGTGCAGCAGCAAGGCCTCGTAGTTGGGCAGCAGGGTGAGCTTGTCCATGCGGCTGGGCGACTGCGCGGCCACGCGGGCCTGGCCGGCGCGCACAAAGCACCAGCGCAGATCCGGCCCCGCCTGCGCAATGTTCACCAGGTGCAGGCTGACCATGACCGGCGCGCCCGACTGGTGGCGCAGCACCACGCTGGTCTCAGCGCTGCCCAGGCGCTCCAGATCCGGGGCCAGTTGCTCCCAGGCCTGGTCGAAGTCCTGGTCGGCCATCGCCAGCATGCGCACCGGCTGGCCTTGCAGGTCCTGGCGGCTGTAGCCCAGCAAATGGGCCAGCGCCTGGGAGACCTGTTGAATCTGATCGCGCTGCAGCAGCAAAAAGGAAAAACGCGCATGCGCGAGCACACTCTCGGCCAGTTGCTGCTGTTGGCGCAACTGCTCGGCCAGCGATTCGCGCTGCTGGCCCAGCTCTTGCAGGTGCATGCCCATGCGGTCAATCTCGTCGGGCGGCGGGCCGCTGGCAGGGTCGGCCACCTGGACCGGCCCCGAGGCCAGTGCCAGCACCGGGGTGGGTGCAACGGGCAGCGGTGTCTGCGCCACCAATTGCTTGAAGCGCCGGCTGTGCGCCCACAGCCACAGGCAGGTCAGCGCTGCCAGGGCCACAGGCATGAGCAGCAGCCACCACCAGCTGCGCCACTGGCGCCCCCAGCTTTGCAGGCTCTGGTCATGGGGCATGACGCGCACCACCAGCCAGCGGGCCGCAGGCATCTGCGCGACGCTCACCAGGTTGGGCGCCAGCCACCAGGACTGCGCGGTCTGGGCGCCGCCACGGGCAGCGCGCTCCTGCCAGCGTTGCAGCACCGGGGCCAACAAGGCGTCATCTTCGGTCGTGCCCAGAATGCGCGTCGGGTCGGGGTGGGAGACCAGCACGCCCGCTGCCGTCATCAGCACCAGTTGTCCGCTGTCCGGCGGGGTGGCTGCCAGCGATACCGGCAACAGGCTCTGGGACTGCAGCCGCAGCACCCCGGCCATGGCGCCTTGCACTGCACCTTGCTTGTCGCGCAGCGCAATGCCCAGCGCAATGCTGGGCCCGCCGGACGCACTTTTGAAAGGTTCGGACACCAGGGGCTTGCCATCGACCATCACGCGGCGCAGCACATCGCGCTCGGCTGGCTCGACGGCCTCGTCGCCCTCGCCCGCATCGCGCACATGGCGCCTGAAGACCTGGGTGCCGCGCGCAAACACCAGGCTGTCAAAGTAGCGCGTGGCCGCCAGACCCTGCTCCAGCAGCGGGGGCGGCTGGGACGCGGGGCCTTGCACCCAGGGCGCAGCCGCTTCGGCAAGGGCCCCCAGCACCTTCTGGCTTTGCTCGAACTTGCTGCCCATCAGCCTGGCCAGCATCTCGGTCTCGTCGGCCTGCTGGGCCGACAGCTGGGTGATCACCGTCTGCTGGCTGGCATGGATCGCCAGCCACTGCACCAGCGCCGTGCCCAGCAGCACCATCAAGGGCACCACCACCCACAGGCGCCACAGCCAGGGCCCGGCCGTATCGCGCAGGCCGTCGACCGGGGGTGGGGGATCTGGCTGCCAATGCACCTTCCTGTCATCCATGCCGCGCTACCTGACCTGCATGGCCCATGGCCTGCGGCAGCGAACGCCCGAGTCGGCCCGGCAATAGCAAATAACAGACTCTGGCATGCGGCGCCTCCTTTCAGCTGCGCACATGTTCGCTGTTTAGGTCCGGCGCCGGTATCGGGAAAAGACCGGACGGAGAAAACCCGGGTCACCGATGGGCTGGCCCATGCTGGGCAGGGCCCGATAGGGTTGGCTAGGACTTGGCGAGCTGGCGCAGCGACTCGGGCTGCGGCAGCCAGAGGTTCTTTCCCAGGCCGTCAAGCAGGCCCTGGTCGCGCAATTGGCGCAGCACGCGCGAGAGCGTCTCGGGCGCAATGCCCAGGTGCGCGGCAATCTGGCGTTTCGATTGTGCCAGTTGCACCCGCAGCCCCTGGTCGCCGGGCTCGGCATGCTGCAGCAGCCACTCGGCGCAGCGCGCCACAGCGTCCTGCGCCACCCGGCTGACTGCCAGCGCAGCCTGCTGGCAGTAGCCCTGGGCCATGCTGGCCACCAGGCCTTGGGCCTCGGCCGGCCACTGCAGCAGGTAACTGCGCAGCTGCACTACGGGCACCGCCCGCCATTGCACGGCGGTGCGCGCCACCATGTCCACCGCACAGGGCTGCTCGGCCAGTGCCGGCGCGGCATCGAGCCAGCAGGGCCCCTCCATGACCCCGAGGAGGTGGCGCATGCGGCCCTCTTCCTGCACCCCGAAGGCGACCGAGCCCCGCTCCAGGTACAGCACATCCAGCAAGTGCTGGTGGCGCTGGCGCAGCAAGGCACCGGCGCCGGCGCTGTGGGGGGCGAATTCATCCAGGCAGAGTAAGTCAGGCATGGGCCGCACTTTGCCCCGATTGACGCCTGCGCACATTGAGCTACATCAATCCTTGCCAGCGATCAGCCCCGCCACCACGGCAGCTTTCAGCCCTGATCCACCGTGCTCATCTGGCAACAGCGGCTAAGTCCATGCAAAAACCATATACCCCCAATATGCGGCGTACACGCCACACCTCGGGTCTTTACCAGCGGTTTTTTTAGCTTTTGGCACACATATTGCTCAGAGCGGTCGGCACTGACTTCACAATTCACCGCTATCACAAATTCACACGCTTGTAACAAAGGAATGCCATGAACAACAAACTGCTCGCCCTGGCCGTGATGGCCGTCTGCGCCTCCGCGGCGCAGGCCCAATCGTCGGTGACCGCCACCGGCTTGGTCGATATGTATATCGGCTCGATGAAAGCTCCTGGCGATGATGGCCGCACCTCCACGCTGGGCAGCGGTGGCATGACCACCTCCTGGTTCGGCTTCAAGGGCACGGAAGACCTGGGCGGCGGCCTCAAGGCCAGCTTTGTGCTGACCAGCTTCATGCGCGCAGACACCGGCACACCCGGCCGCTTCAACGGCGATATCTTCTGGTCGCGCGATGCGCTGGTGTCGCTGTCAGGCGATTTCGGCGCCGTCACCCTGGGCCGCACCGTGGCGCCCAACTTTGTGCCCACGATCTCGATGAACCCCTTTGGGGATTCCTTCACCTTCTCGCCGCTGGTGCTGCACCAAAACGTGTCGCTGTTCAACAAGAGCGGCTGGCAGAGCAGCAACCCCTCCGACACCGGCTGGGGCAACCAGGTGATCTACAGCACGCCCAAGGTCGGCGGCTTCAGCGGCAACCTGCACTACCAGTTTGGTGAACAGGCTGGCCAAGGCGGCAAGAACAACATCGGCCTGAACGCCACCTACGCGAGCGGCCCCTTTGCCATCACCGGCTTCTACGAAGACGTGGACCTGAGCAACCCCGTGTCCGTGGTGCTGCCCGAGAACCACCGCAACTGGATGCTGGGCACCAGCTATGACGCCGGTTTTGCCAAGGCCTACGCGACCTACGGCCAGACCACTGGCAAGGACACCGACTTCAAGATCAAGACCGCCAGCCTGGGCGCGACCGTGCCACTGGGCGCCACCAGCCGCATCCTCGCCGCCTGGGCCCACAGCAAGCTGCAAGACAGCGATTCCAAGCGTGATACCGTCTCGGTCGGCTACAACTACGACTTCTCCAAGCGCACCGATGGCTACGCGATCGTGATGTACGACAAGGTCAAGAACTTCGGCAACGGCACCAGCTTTGGTGTGGGCGTGCGCCACCGCTTCTAAACGGTTTCTGTAGCGATCTGTGCGGCCTTCGGGCCCACCACGCAAAACGCCAAGCATGTGTGCATGCTTGGCGTTTTTTCCTGCCGGTTCGGCAGACCCAGCACGTTGGCGCCGGATCGAAAGAAGTATTTACTTCTTCAGGCACTCGCTCATGAAGGCCTTGCGCTCGTCGCCCTTCTTGCCAGTGGCATCGACGTTGCAGGTCTTCATGCGTTCTTGCTGGCGCTTGCGGCCATCAGACAAGCAGCTGGACATGAACGCCTTGCGCTGATCGCCCTTGAGCTCCTTGGTCTTGGCCTCGGTGTTGCACGTACCCATCAGCTGCTGCTGGGCCGTGGGGGTCTTGTCGGCTGCCAGCGCAAACTGGGATGCCAGCGCGATGCTGGCAAGGACGATGAGTTTTTTCATGGTATGGGCTCTTATCTAAACTGCGCCGACGACCAGCGCAAGCGAATTTCTGCATATCTGGCCCGCCCTGTCAATGGGCAGATGATGAAGAAGCGCAAACTGCCTACGACGGCCTCACAAGCGCCCATGAAAAAACGGCCTGCGCGGCCGTTCTCAAGAGGGTTGGCAGGGACTGCGATCAGTCCACCAGGCCCACATAGATGTTCTGCACGTCGTCATCGTTTTCCAGGCCGGCCAAGAAGGCTTGCACTTCTTCCTGCGCCTCGGCGGGCAGGCTGCCCATGCTGACGGGGTTCTTGGCCTTGTAGCCCAGCTTGGCCGACAGCACCTTGATGCCCTGGTCGGGCAAGGCCTTGCTGACGGTGTCCAAATCCGAGGGCTCGGTGATGAACAGGGTCACGCCCTCTTCTTCGGCGGGCTCGAAATCCTGCGCGCCCGCTTCGATCGCGGCCAGCTCCACATCAGCGCCGTTCTCCGCTTCGCCTTCGACCATGCCCACATGGTCAAAATCCCAGGCCACGGCCGTGAGCTGGCCCTTGCGGAAGCACACGCGCATATTGGGCGCCGTGCGGTTGGGGTTGTCGGTCAGGCACTCGACCATCACCGGCACGCGGTGGGGTGCATAGCCTTCGAACAACACGGTCGAGTAGTTGACGGCATCGGCGCCAGCGCCCGAGCCCTTCTTGATCGCGCGCTCCAAGGTGTCCTTGGGCATCGAGGCCTTGCGGGCCGCTTCCACAGCCATGCGCAGGCGCGAATTGCTGGCCGGGTCACCCCCGCCTAAACGCGCCGCGACCGTGATTTCCTTGACCAGTTTGCCAAAGAGTTTTCCCTTGGCATCAGCGACCAGCGCCTTGCCCTTTGCTTTCCATTGCGCGCCCATGGCTGCGTTTTCCTAGTTGTTGGTTGGGCAGCAGCGGTCGCTGCTGGCAACAATGCCGGGCAAAGCCCAGATTGACAGGGCAAATTTATACACTGCCGCCCAAGGCTGTGCTGGCTATAAGGGGAAATTCTTGCCAAAAAACCTGGGGCATCGCAGCGGCCAGGCGACGCTGGGGCGACGGCGCAGCACGGGCTGCGCCTGCCGTTCAAAGGCACAATACCGCCATGCATGTTCTGCAGCGACTTTGGCGTTGGACCCAGGCCCAGCGCACCCCCCTGCTCTGGAGCCTGGGCGGCCTCGTGCTGTCCTTGGTACTGCTGGGCCTACCCGGCTTTGCCAGCTACGCGCCGGCCGAGCAGCTCTTTGTCTGGGCGGGCGATGGCGCGCTGCTCCAGGCCATCCATGGCGACAGCCTCTGGCCCATCCTGATCTCGGCGAGCTTTTTGCAGGCTTTGCTGATCACGCCGCTGCACTGCCTGCTGCGGCGCTGCTGGCCGGGCCTGTCGCGCTGGCCCCATGTGCTGGGCGTCGTGCTCGGGGTTTGGCTCCTCAGCATTGTCTGTACCAGCCTGATGCTGCTCGCAGCGGTCGATGCATAAAAGCTGCAGCCTGCCTACAATCACGGCGCCCGCGCCTTTTTCTCAGCCTTGACCTTGCTCGCCCCCATGCCCCACCCTCTCTCCCCCATTGGTGTTTTTGACAGCGGTATCGGCGGCCTGAGTGTGCTGCGCGCGCTGCGCGATGTGCTGCCCCATGAGCAGTTCGTCTATGTGGCCGACAGCGGCAATGCCCCTTATGGCGAGCGTGGCGACGCCTTTGTGCAGCAGCGCTGCGCCCACATCACGCAGCAGATGCGCGAGCGCCACGACATCAAGGCGCTGGTGATTGCCTGCAACACCGCCACCGCAGCGGCGATTGAGGGCCTGCGCGAGCAGCACCCGGGCCTGCCCATCATCGGGGTGGAGCCTGCCCTCAAGCCCGCCGCCCAGCACAGCCAGACCCATGTGGTGGGCGTGATCGCCACCCAGGGCACCGTCAGCAGCAGCCGCTTTGCCGCCCTGCAGACGGCGCATGCGGCCCAGACCCGCTTTGTGGTGCAGGCCTGCAATGGGCTGGCACGGGCGATTGAAGACAGCACCCGCCCCGGGCGTGATGCAGCCGCCGATGCCGCGCAAATCCAGGACCTGTGCCAGACCTACCTGGCCGCCATGGGCCGCTTTGGCGCGCAGCCCGGCCAGATCGACACCTTGGTGCTGGGCTGCACCCATTACATTTTTGCCACCGACACCTTGCGCGCGCTGGTGGGCGAGCAGGTGCAACTGCTCGACACGGCCACGCCCGTGGCCCGCCGCACCTTCAGCCTGCTGCACGCCACCGGCATGCTGCGCAAGCCGGCGCAGGCGCCCAGCCTTGACGAGGCCTGCAGCCTGGTGACCACCGGCGAGCTGGCGGCGCTGCAATACGCCGCCGCGCAGTGGCTGGGGCTGCCGCCGCAGCGCTGCCAGGCCGCTGGCTGATCAGCGGGCGCCGTCCGCCGATTCAGCACCCAGCTGCCACAGCCGGTGGCCGCCCTGGTCCAGCCAGGTCAGGTACAGGCGCACCTCCAGCTCCAGTTGGTGGTAGGACGGCTCCATGTATTCGCACAGCTGGTAGAAGGCCTTGTTGTGGTCGGACTCGCGCAGGTGCGCGAGCTCATGCACGGCAATCATGCGCAAAAAGGCCTCGGGCGCATGCTTGAAGAGGCTGCCAATGCGGATCTCGTGGCGCGACTGGGTCTTGCCGCCATGGTTTTTGCCGCTGCGCACATGGATGCCCAGCGCCTGGTAGACCAGCTGCAGCTTGCTGTCATATACCACCTTGGCCAAGCCCGCGCTGTTGCGCATGTGCTCGCCCTTGAGGCCCATCACATAGGCATGCAAGGCCTTGTCCGAGCGCATCTGGTGCGGCTGCGGATGGCGCTGCAGCAGCCACTGGCCCAGCTGGCCCGATTGCACCAGGCTTGCGGCCTGCTGCTGTAAGCTGGCGGGGTAGGACTGCAAATAGGGAAGCGGGACAGGGCTGGACATGGCGCGAGCAAACAACAAAGGCAGCACAGCGGCTGCCTTGGGATAAACAACATGCGCTGCGCTTGGGGCGCGCGCAGCCTTATTTTCAGTGCAGGTGGCGCGGGCGGCGACCGCCGCCGCCGTGGCCACCACCAGGGCCGCCGGTGCCACCCGTGCCGCGAGGCGGCTTGCCGATCTCCAGTGAATCGACCAGCGCATCAAAGCGCTGGCTGAACAGCTTGTCGATCTCACCGACGACACCGACGAGTTCACCGGCATCGAAGTGGCGCTCCATCGTGCTCACGACGTCCTGCACCAGCATGTCGCGCTGCACCTGCATGATGGCCGCAGGCGTCGGGCCCACAAACAGCATCATGAAGTCATCGCGCGACTCGGCGCTGCGGTCCTGCTCCTCGTCGTCAAACTCGGCGTCATAGAAAGTGACCTCGATCGCCGCACCCTGGTCGGCCAGCTCATTGAGGTTCATGCACATGTCGTCGAGCGACTGGCGAAAATCATCATCGCCGCGCACCGTCCAGCACATCTGCAGCATATGGTCCTTGGGCTCGAACAGAATGCCGGGCTCTTCCTCGTAAGCGCTCTCCGCGCCATCGACCAGGGACTTGGCGCCCGCATAGCCCCACAGCGGTTTCAAGGCCTCTTGCAGCTGGTCAAATCCGACATCGGCGCGCAGCAGCACTTGTCCGTGGACATGGATCTCAAAGGGTGGGTTGTAACTGGGCATGTTCTGTACCTTCCTAAATGGGGGCTGCCCGCTTGCGCTCGCCAACCCCACGCCTGATGACACGGCACACCGCATCGCTCTGCACAAGGCGCCAGCACAGCCACCGATGCGGGGCCAGGTTGGCGACTCTCCATGCGCCACCCACCCGAGCGGCGCAATATCTTCAATATCGGACATTGTGCCCGGTTTGTCGACCACAGACGAAGAAAAAGCCAGCAGGATGCCTGCTGGCTCGCGCACCGCATCCCGCACAGCACAGGCCGGGGATGCGAAACGGTCGTCGTCGCTGCCAGCATGTCTTCGCAATGCCCGGCCAGCGCCTGGGGCGCAGGCAATAAAAAACAACGGTTTGCAGGCGTTTTCTGCGAAACCGTTGCTCAGTAGTGCTTGGCGCCCAGGTATTTTAACAGGTCTGGCCCCGGACCTGTCCCGCAGGGTCAGTAGCCACCGCTGTGCCCGGCCTGGTGAGGCCAGGTCCGGCCCGGCCGGCTAAGGCCGGGCCAGCGATGTGTCCCCTCCTCAGTCGCCCGCCTGCACCATCTCGCCGTTCGGGTCGGTCACCCGCACCACGGTGATGGCCGGCGCATCCTCGGCGTCTCCCACAATGCCGGTGCTGGCGCCATAGAAGCCGGCCACAAAGCGGAAGGCTGGGGAGCCTGACGGGCCGGTGCAGCGGAAGTTGAACTGGCGCAGCACTTCGGCGACACAGACATAGCCCGAGGCCGCATCGATCACCGAGTTGGCATCGCGTGTCTGGAAGCGGAAGCTGCGGCTGGCTATCGCATCCGTTTGCGACAGCAGCACCCAGGATCCGCGCAGCGACTGGGCCGAGGCCTTGTTCACACCGTAGTAGAAGCGCTCGATCTGTACCGCTTGCTCACCGGGGAAGGCCAGCGTTCCCACCGATGGCGCGGTGAAGTGGATCGACCGGGTCAGACCAGCATCGGCCTTGAAGCTGGCAATCGCAGCCGGGCCACCAAAGTAGCGCCCACCCTGGTACTGCACCGTGGGCAGATCGGGGGTGTTGGGCTCTGGCGTGGTGGAGGCATCATGCGCGCCCAGCAGGCTGTGGAAGGTCGCCTGTCCGTTGCTCTCATAGTCGTACACCGACATGAACAGCATATGGTCTTCGCTGGTCACAGGCTTTTGCAGCTCGATCGAAATCCCCCGACCCGGCAGACCCCGCAGCTCGCTGCTGACCACCCAGGTGCCCGACTCAAGGGCATAGCCCGGTGCGTAGTAGCTGGTGCGCACATTCTGGTTGTTCTGGCGGGTGTAGGCGGCACGAGCGATGCGGAAACCGACCAGGCGCCGGGCCTCGCCACCGCCCTCTTGCACGCTGCCACTGATCTGGTCCACGCCGCGCTGCAAGGACAGTGACACCACGGCACCGCCGCCTGCGCCGCCCGCCCGGTTGCCCGCGCAGTTGAACACCACACCGCTGCCGCTGTAGCTGCACTGCGCCACCACACGGCCGGACAAGGTGCCGCCAAAGCCATGCACGGTTGTTGCCGCTGTAGCGGGATAAGGCCAGGCCATCGCCGCAGCCGCCCATTCGCCACTCATGGGCACCTGTTCGCTCGTGCCAATATCGGCCCACCAGCTGCGCACCGGTTGGTTGCTGCTGTTGAACTCGACCATCGCCCAGCGATCGACAAAGGCCGGGTCGGAAAAGACGCCAGCTGGCGTGCCTTCATAGTCGTAGCGCTGCATCGCCTTGGTGGGCTCGCCTGGGAACTGGATCGTGCCGGTGTTGCGGCTGGTGAAGGTGATCACCACATTGCCGGGGCTGCCCGCCTCATGGCCGTCGCGTTGTTCGCTGCCAAAGAAGCGCCCGCCTTCGTAGAAATACAGCGGCGCGGTCACCGTGTTGTCGTGCAGGGTGCCCAGTGCTGTGTGGAAGGTCGGCGCACCCGAAGCACGGTAGTTGTAGACCTGCATGAACAGCACCCCATCCTGGATGTCGATGCCCATGCCGCGACCCGGCTCCCCATTGAGTTCGTCCTTGATGATCCAGGTGCCGCTCTGGGCTGCGATCAGACCGGCAGGCAGCTCGCCATTGGGGTCCGAGGTCTTGGCCACTTCGCGGCTGCTGCTGCCGGTATTGCCCGCTTCATCGGTCTGCGATGCCGTCACCGTGACCGGTCCCTTGGGCAAGGCGCCCACCTGCATGCCAGGCGCCGTCCAGGTGCCGTTGACGCAGGCCACCGTCACCTTGATGGATCCCACACTCACCGTGACTGCGCCGTCGCCGCTGGTGCAGGTACCCGCTGGGCTGTAGGCGTTCTGGTTCAAGGTATCAATGGTCGGCGCGGTGCTGATCGAGACCGCAGGCGCCGTCGTGTCCTTGACGGTGTTGAGCGTGCCGGAGATGACGGTGCCAGCCACTGTCTGCGAGGCCTTCACCACCACCGTGCCCTCAGGCAGGCTGCGCACATCGACAGCGCTCAAGCTCCAGTTGCCACCCGTGCAGGCCGCCGTGTTGCTGATGCTGCCAATGGCCACCGTCACCATGCCGCCAGCCGCACTGCAGGCGCCGGAGACGCCGCCATAGCTGGCCTGGTTGCTGCTGTTGATACGCGGCGCCACCACCACCGTGACGGCAGCTGCGCTGCTGTCCTTGCTGGTCGTGCGGCTGGCACTGCCGATGTTGCCGGCCGCATCGGTCTGCATCGCGGTTACCGTAACCGCGCCTGCAGGCAGACCACTGACATCCAGGCCCGAGGTGGACCAGATACCGCTGTTGCACACAGGCTGCGGCACAGCAGCCACGGTCCCCACGCGCACCGTGACCGCCGCCCCGTTTTCAGAGCAGCTGCCCGCCACGCCATACGACGACTGGTTGGCCGCATTGATCACCGGTGCCGAGGTAATCGCCACCGCGGGGGCGGTCGCGTCCTTGCCGGTCACCAGGCTACCCGAGCCGGTCTGACCGCCCACCGTCTGCGAGGCCGTCACCGTGACCGATCCATCAGGCAAACCGCTCACATTGATGCCCGAGGCCGACCAGACACCGCCGCCGCACAGCGCCGATGCCGGGACCGATCCAACCATGACGGCCACCGCCTCACCATTGGCCGAACAGGTGCCCGACACCGTGTACGAGGCCTGGTTCGCTGCCGTGATCTGGGGCGCCGCAACGACGGCCACCACCGGCAACTGGGGTACCGAGCCCGTGCTCTTGGTGGTCGACTGGCTCGCCGAGCCAGGGGGCTGTCCGGACACCGTCTGTGTCGCGGTGATCGTCACCGTGCCATCGGGCAGGCCTTGTGCATTGACCGAGCCCGAATAGGTGCCGTCTGCTGCACAGAGCAGCGACTGGCTCACGCCTGCTGGGTTGGAGCTGATGGCCACATTGCCGCTGCCGGCACTGCAACTGCCGCTGATGGGCACCGACGCCTGGTTGCCCGCGTTGATCGGCGGCAGAGGATTCAGGGTCACCGTGGGCTTGCAATCGGGCATGGATGCGGTGGAGTTGCCCACGATCACCGAGGCGTTGAGCAAAGGCAGGGTCAAGGCCTTGGCCACCAACTCAATGCGCAGCGCGGTCACGCTCATGGAGGTGCCGCTTTGGCTTTGCTCATTGGTGTAGAGCTTGACACCCACCTCCGTGCCAATGGTTGGCACCCCGATCGTCAGGTTTACAAGACCATTGAGGCTTGCGCTGACTCCGCTGAGCGCGCCGGTTCCGCCGAGTATCTGGGCATCGCCCGAGCCTTGCGGCACGCCGTTGACGCAGGCCATACGGGCTTGAGAGCTGATGGTATTGGCACCCAGAGACAACCCCGCCAGCGTCAGATTCAAACCGTCCACGGAGCTGTTGGATACCACGTTGTTCTGCGCCAGATTGCTTTGGGTGGAGGAGTTGATGACACCCGTGCCCACGCTCAGCAGATTGGCTCCGGCGGTCACGCCCACACTCGCTACAGAAACAGGCGTGTTGAAATCCGGTGGTGCACTTTTTTGGCCGGTATCCGCAAATGGGACTCCCAGCCCTGCCCCGAGCACATCGGCAGTGACCTGCAGGCCATAGGCCCGCCCGGATCCTGAGGATGCCGCCAGGGCGGAAGTGCTGCAGACGAAGGCCAGCCCTGCAAGCCCCCCGTACAGCAGACGGCGGATAGTTCTCTGTGCACCAATCGGGTTCATAGCGTCTCCTTCTGCACCGCCATAACGCCCGTTGGGGGTGATCCACTCAGACCCCACCAACCGGCCGAGGACAGGTGCTGCTGATTGCTCATACAAACACAACTACTCACAAGCGCAAAGGTACTGCGAATCTTTGGTAAACGGTAAATTATTTTATTGAGTACACTTATAAGCACAACCATCTCCCCCCAATAGCTGGTTACAACAGCCCCGGCTCTTACGGGCCGCACAGCACAGGGGGAGCAGACCTGTCCAATCCGCCCATGTCGGCCCCCCCCTTGCTACTGCACTGCGGATTTACAGAGGAGAAATCGCGCATAAATGCATTTTTTTGCAAAGGTCGCTCGCAGCCCTCGCAGTCACCAAAGAGCCCCCCAATCACGGTGGGCCAAGTGCGGTGGAGAGGTACATAGCCCCCGGGAGCCGTCTCAACTCTGCTCCGTCTGACATATCTGACAGCGCCTTCTACCGTCAAATCAAGGCCTCGGCTTACAGCGGCGGTTACATCCTGGCATAGATTCGATGCCGATTTGGCAACAGCGCCATAGCCTTCAAACCTCAAGTAGATGCTTTATCTGGACCGCAACCCGGCTCAGTTGCCACCGCTGCGCCTTGGCCGGCCCGCGGTGGCTCATTGGCCTCAGTCGCCTGCCTGCACCATCTCGCCGTTCGGATCCGTCACCCGCATCACGGTGATGGCTGGGGCATCTTCGGCGTCTCCCACAATGCCGGAGCTGGCGCCATAGAAGCCTGCGACAAAACGGAAGGCCGGTGTGCCCGCAGGGCCAGTGCAGCGGAAGTTGTACTGGCGCAGCACTTCGGCGACACAGACATAGCCCGAGTCGGTATCGATGACCGAGTTCTCGTCGCGCTTTTGGAAGCGGAAGATCCGGCTTGGCATCGCATCCGTGGCAGACAGCACCGACCAGGATCCGCGCAGCGACTGGGCCGAGCCCTTGTTGACGCCATAGTAGAAACGCTCTATCTGCAACGGCTGCTCGCCGGGGAAGGCCAGCGTTCCCACCGAAGGCGCACTGAAGTGGATCGACTGGGTCGGTCCCGCTTCCGCCTTGAAGCGAGCACTCGCAGCCGGGCCACCAAAGTAACGCCCGCCCTGGTACTGCACTGTGGGCAGATCGGGGGTGTTGGGCTCTGGTGTGGTCGATGCGTCATGCGCGCCAAGCACACTGTGGAACGTCGCCTTGCCGTCGCTCTGGTAGTCGTACACCGACATGAACAACAGATGCTCCTCCTGGTTCAGCGGCTTTTGCAGCTCGATGGAAATACCGCGACCTGGCAGGCCCCGCAACTCGCTACTGACGACCCAGGTACCCGACTCAGGCAGGTAGCCTGGCGCGTAGTAGCTGGTGCGCACGCTCTGGTTGTCCTGCCAGGAGTAGGCAGCACGGGCCACGCGGAAGCCCACCAGGCGCCGGGTGTCTCCACCGCCCTCCTTCACCGTGCCGCTGAGCTGGTCAACACCACGCTGCATCGTCATCGCGATCACCGGCGCACCGTTAGCCCCCGCACGGTTGCCCGAGCAGTTGAACACCAGACCCCGGCCGCCGTAGCTGCATTGCGCCACCACATGGCCCGACAAGGTGCCGCCAAAGCCATGGACCGCCGTTGCCACGGTAGGTGGGTATGGCCAGCCCATCGCTGCTGCCGCCCAATCCTCGCTCATCGAGACCTGCTCGCTCGTGCCGATATCGGCCCACCAGCTGCGCACCGGTTGGTTGCTGCTGTTGAGCTCGACCATGGCCCAGCGGTCGACAAAGGCCGGATCGGAGAAGACACCAGCGGGCGTGCCCTCATAGTCAAAGCGGTGCATGGCCTTTACCGGCTCGCCCGGGAACTGGATCGTACCGGTGCTGCGGCTGGTGAAGGTGATGACCACATTGCCAGGGCTGCCGGCCGCATGGCCATCGCGTTGCTCGCTGCCAAAGTAGCGCCCGCCTTCGTAGAAGTACAGCGGAGCGGTCACTTTGTTGTCGCGCAAGGTGCCCAGTGCCGTGTGAAAGGTCGCCTCCCCCGACTGGCGGTAGTTGTAGACCTGCATGAACAGCACGCCGTCCTGGATGTCGATACCCATGCCGCGGCCTGGCTCGCCATTGAGCTCATCGCTGATGATCCAGGTACCGTTCTGGGGCGCAATCCGGGCAACGGGAGGCTCGGGCGGCTCGCCGCCAGAGCCCGTCGACTTCGAGACTTCGCGGGTGATGCTGCCCGTGTTGCCGGCTTGGTCCGTCTGCGATGCCGTCACGGCAACTGCTCCATCGGGCAGACCACGGACATCCATGCCCTCGGTCGCCCAGAGGCCACCCGTGCACGGCGCCGTTGCAGACACCGAGCCGACCTGCACATCCACATTGCTGCCGCCCACCGAGCAAGTGCCCGAGACGGAGTACGCCGATGCGTTGGCTGCCGTGATGGCAGGTGCCGACGTAATGGTCACCACGGGTGTAGTTACGCCAGTGCCCTTGTTGACTTGCACATTGGCCGACCCCACCAGGGCCCCCACCGTTTGCTGAGCCGTCACAGTGACCGTGCCGTCCTGCAAGCCACTGACATTCAACGCTGCGGTCATCCAACTGCCGCTGGTGCAGGGCACCGATGCGGACACCGAGCCGACCAGCACATCCACATTGGTACCGTTGACCGAGCAGGTTCCCGAGACGCTATAGGCCGACTGGTTGGCTGCCGTGATGTCCGCAGCCGAGGTAATCGTCACCACGGGTTGGACACCACCTGTGCTCTTGTTGGTCACCAGGCTGCCCGATCCCTGCAGGGCGCCAACCGTCTGCGCAACGGTCACCGTGACCGATCCATCGGGCAGACCACTGACATCCACCGCGGGGATGGTCCAGAGGTTTCCGGCGCATGGCGCCGATGACGACACCGAGCCGATCTGTACAGCCACCGTCGTACTGTTGACCGAGCAGCTGCCCGAGACGACATACGAGCCCTGGTTGGCAGCCGTGATGGCGGGAGCCGAAGTAACGGTCACCACCGGGACGACACCAGCGGTGTCCTTGAGGGTCACCAGGCTACCCGAGCCCAGCACACTGCCGACGGTCTGCGCCGCAGTTACGGTGACCGGTCCATCGGCCAGGCCAGTGACATCCAGACCAGCGGCGGACCAGTTGCCAGCCGCGCATGGCGCGCTTGCAGCCACCGAACCGACCTGAACCGCGACAGGGATGCCGTCGGCCGAGCAGCTGCCCGAGACGGTATACGACGCCTGGTTGGCTGCGGTAATGGCGGGTGCCGAGCTGACGGTCACCACTGGGGCGGCGCCTGCCGTCTCCTTGCTGGTCACCAAGCTGCCCGATCCCGTTTGACCACTGGCAGTTTGCGAGGCCATGACGGTGACTGCTCCATCAGGCAAGGCAGTGACATCAACAGCTGCTGTGGACCAGATGCCCGCATTGCACACTGCCGACGCCGATACCGAGCCGACCAGGACCGCCACGTTGCTGCCGCCCACCGAGCAAGAGCCCGAGACGGTATAGGCTGCCTGGTTGGCCAACGTGATCGCAGGTGCCGACGTCACGCTCACCACGGGTACGATTCCGGCCGCATCCTTGGTGGTCACCAGGCTGCCCGTGCCGGTTTGTGTGCCCAGCGTTTGCGAAACTGTCACGGTGACCGGGCCATCGGGCAAGGCACTGACGTCCACGGCCGTGCTCGACCA
This sequence comes from Comamonas sp. JNW, assembly GCF_003105075.1. NCBI lineage: Bacteria > Pseudomonadati > Pseudomonadota > Betaproteobacteria > Burkholderiales > Comamonadaceae > Comamonas > Comamonas sp. JNW. Next base: position 529,030 of record NZ_QETI01000002.1, on the reverse strand, counting down.
GATACCGGCATTGCACTGCGCCGATGCAGGAACCGAGCCGATTTGAACAGCCACCGCTGCGCCATTGACTGAGCAGGTACCCGAGACGGTGTAAGCCGATTGGTTCGCTGCCGTGATCGGCGGTGCCGAGACCACACCCACGGCGGGCGCAGCTCCGGCAGAGTCCTTGCTGATCACCAGGCTGACTGTTCCCGTCTGGCCACCGGCGTCTTGCGAGGCCTGCACCGTAATCTGTCCATCAGCCAGCCCACTGACATTGATGGGCTCGGTGGCCCAGATGCCATCGCTGCAGGTTGCCGATGCAGGTATCGAGCCGACGAGTACCGTCACCACTTCACCGTTGACCGAGCAGGTGCCCGAGACGGTATAGGCGGCCTCATTCAAGGCGGTGATTGCAGGCGCGGAGGTGATGACCACCACAGGAACAATCGCTGCAGTGGCCTTGGTGGTCTCCACGCTGTCCGACCCGGACAAGCCGCCAACGATTTGCTCCGCGGTCACGACGACCACCCCGTCAGGCAAGGCACTGACATTCAGACCCGACGCAGTCCAGGCTCCCGCGTCACAGGTCGCAGACGCTGGGACACTGCCGACCTGGACGGCGACACTGATGCCGCTCGCCGAGCAAGTGCCCGAGACCGTGTAGGACACCTGGTTGGCCAGCGTAATGGCGGGAGCAGAGCCAATGGTCACCACAGGCGCAGTAGCGGCCGCAGTCTTGTTGACCACCACACTGGCCGATCCCGAGCCGCCACTCACGGTCTGCGAGGCGGTCACCGTCACCAATCCATCCGGCAAGCCACTGACATCCAGCGGAGCCGTGGTCCAACTGCTGCCGTCGCATGCCACCGATGCGGCGATGGATACAACCTGAACCGCCACGTTGGTACCGGCCACCGAGCAGGTGCCCGAGACGGTGTAGGCCGCCTGGTTAGATACGGTAATGTCAGGTGGCAGGGTGATGGCCACCACGGGCACGATCCCCACCGGCTCCTTGTTGATCACCAGGCTCACCGATCCCGTTTGGCTACCCGCCGTTTGCGATGCCATGACCGTGACCGCGCCAGCGGGCAAGCCGCTCACGTCCATGCCAGCGGTAACCCAGGTACCGCTGCTGCAAGGCGCCGCTGCAGCGACCTGGCCCACCAGAACGGAGACATCCGTGCCGTTGACCGAGCAAGTGCCCGATACGACATAGGCCGACTGGTTGGCCGCCGTGATCGCCGCTGCCGAAGTGATGGACACCGACGGGGCAACGCCTGCCGTGTCCTTGGCGGTCACCAAACTGCCCGATCCCGTCAAACCACCGGCCGTTTGCGAGGCCGTCACCGTGACTGATCCATCGGGCAAACCACTGACATCCAGCCCTGCGCTGGTCCAGCTGCCGCCGCTGCATGGGGCCGAAGCCGCAACCGAGCCGACCAGTACCGCCACGTTGCTGCCATCCACCGTGCAGGTACCCGAGACGGTATAGGCAGACTGGTTGGCAGCCGTGATGGCCGGTGCCGAGCTGATGGCCACCACCGGCGCGATGCCGGCCGTGTCCTTGGCGGTCACCAGGCTGCCCGATCCGGTTTGGCCGTTCAGCGTCTGCGAAGCCGTCACCAGCACCATCTCATCGGGCAAGGCGCTGACATCCATCGCTGCGGTCGACCAGATGCCGCCGTTGCACACAGGCTGCGGCACCGCTGCAACGTCACCGACATGCACCGTTACCACCACGCCGTTTTCCGAGCAGGTGCCCGATACGGTATAGGCCGACTGGTTGGCCGCGGTGATCGCGGGCGCCGAGGTAATGGTGACCACCGGGGCGATTCCCTCGGAGTCCTTTCCAATCACCAAACTCCCCGAGCCCGTCAGGCCGCCCACCGTCTGCGAGGCAACGACCGAGACGGGTCCATTGGGCAAGCCACTGACATTGAGGCCTGCGGTGGACCAGATGCCGCCACTGCAGGGCGCCGAGCCAGCGACGGTGCCGACCAGCACATCAACACCCGTGCCGTTGACCGAGCAGGTGCCCGAGACGGTATAGGACAACTCGTTCGCTGCCGTGATCGCAGGCGCCGAGGTGATGCTCACCACAGGAGCGATGCTGGCCGAACTCTTGCTCGTCACCAGGCTGCCCGATCCCGTTCGGTCACCGACGGTTTGCGTGGCCGTGACCGTGACCGCGCCATCGGGCAAGCCACTGACATCCAGGCCTGCCGTGGCCCAGACACCGCCGTCGCACAGTGCCGTGGCAGCGATGGAGCCGACCAGAACGGCCACGTTGCTGCCGTTGGCCGAGCAGGTGCCCGAAACGACATAGGACGCCTGGTTGGAACCCGTGATGGCGGGAGCCGATGTGACGGCCACGGAAGGAGCGACTCCCGCCGTGTCCTTGGCGATCACCAGCGTGCCCGATCCGGTTTGGCCATTGGCGGTTTGCGAAGCGGTCACGGTGACCGCGCCATCCGGCAAAGCAGCGACATTCAGCGCCGGGGTGGTCCAGAGGCCGGCATCGCAGGTCGCCGATGCAGAGATGGAGCCGATCAGGACGTTGACGTTGGACCCGTTGACCGAGCAAGTGCCCGAGACGGTATAGGCTGCCTCGTTCAGCGCCGTGATGGCGGGTGCAGCGCTGATGGTCACCACCGGTGCGACACCCGCCGTGTCTTTGGCTGTCACCAGCGTGCCCGACCCCGTTTGCGCGCCTACCGTTTGCGAGGCGGAGACCAGCACCGGCCCATCCGCCAAGCCGCTGACATCGAGACCTGAGCTGGACCAGATGTTGCCCGTACAGGGCGCCGAAGCCGCCACGGAGCCGACCAGCACAGCGACATTCGTGCCATTGGCCGAGCAGGTGCCCGAGACGGTATAGGCGCCCTCATTGAGCGCCGTGATGGCGGGTGCCGAGCTAATGGTCACCACGGGGGCGTCCACCACCGTGTTCTTGCTGGTCTGCAGGCTGCCCGATCCCGTCTGGCCGCCCACCGTCTGCGACGCCGTCACCGTGACCGCGCCATCGAGCAGGCTACCGACATCCACCGCTGCGGTGGACCAGATGCCGCCGTTACAAGGCGCCGCAGCCGAGATGGAGCCGATCAGCACGGCCACGTTGGTGCCGCTGGCCGAACAGGTACCAGATACCGTGTAAGAGCTCTGGTTCACTGCCGTGATCGCGGGGGCCGAGGTCACCGCTACCACGGGCACGGCGCCCGTCACGTCCTTGCTGGTCACCAGGCTGGCCGATCCGGTTTGGCCGCCCAACGTTTGCGACGCCATGACCGTGACGGCCCCATTGGGCAAGCCACTGACATCCAGGCCGGCCGTGGACCAGCTGCCATTCGCACACAGCGCAGAGGCAGCGACCGAGCCCACCAGCACGGCCACGTTGCTGCCGTTGACCGAGCAGCTGCCCGAAACCGTATAGGCCGCCTGGTTGGCCAGCGTGATGGCGGGAGCCAGGCTGATGGTCACGACGGGGATAGCACCGGCCGAGTCCTTCGTGGTCCCCAGATTGCCCGATCCCGTTTGGTTACCAACGGTTTGCGACGCAGTGACCGTGACAGCCCCATTGGGCAAGGCCGTGACATCCAGGCCTGCGGCGGCCCAGATATTGCCAGTACAGGGCACCGTGGCATTGACAGTGTCGATGACGACGGAAACGTTGGTGCCGTTCACCGAACATGTGCCCGAGACGGTATAGGAGGCCTGGTTCGCTGCGGTGATCGCAGGTGCCGACGTAACGACCACCACGGGCAGAACCCCTGCGGCGTCCTTGCTGGTCGTCAAGCTGCCCGAGCCGAGCAGACCACTGACAGTTTGCGAGGCCATGACCGTGACCGCCCCATTGGGCACGGCTGTGACATTCAGGCCGGAGGCGGACCAGAGGCCGCCGCTGCACTGTGCCGATGCGGGCACTACCCCGACCAGGATGGAGACCGATGCACCATTGGCCGAGCAGGTGCCCGAGACGCTGTAGGACGCCTGGTTCGCTGCGGTGATAGGCGGCGCAGAGACGACCGTCACGACTGGCGGTTGCAAGACCGGGGCCGTGTTCTTGGTGGTGGACTGGCTCGACGAGCTGGTCGGCCCTGCGGGGCTCTGTGATGCCGTGAGCGTCACGGGACCATCGGCCAGCGCTGTGGTGTCCACCGAACCGGAATAGCTGCCAGTGGCAGAGCAAGGCAGCGACTGGCTCACGCCGGTGGGCGTAGAGCTGATGGCCACATTGCCACTGCCGGCGCTGCAGGTTCCGCTAACGGATATAGCCGCCTGGTTGCTGGTGGTAATCAACGGCAAGGGCGCCAGCGTGACCGTGGGCGCGCAATCGGACAGGGTTGCAGAGGAGTTGCCTACCACGACGGATGCACCGAGCAACCGCGCGCCCAGCGCAGAGGCGACCAGCTCCACACGCAGCGCATTGACGCTCAGTGTCTTGCCCTGGTTGCTCAGTATTTGCTCATTGGTGTGGAGGACGACCCCCACCATGGTTCCGAGCGTGGGCACGCCAATCGTCAGATTGGTTTGGGTATTTGCCGCCACACTCACCCCCACGAGCGATCCCGTCGCCCCGAGGATTTGTGCGCTGCCCTCTGGTTTGGGCACCCCGTTGTCGCACGACATCTTGGCTTGCGAACTGATGGTGTCAGCCCCCAGCGCCAGCCCCGCGAGCTTGAGGGCCAAGCCGTTGACGGAGGACGAAGACACCACACTGTTTTGCGCCAGCTTGCTTTGCGTGGCGGCGTTGAGCACGCCCGTACGCACGGTCAGCAAATTGCCTACGCCTGCAGCGACAGACGCACTGACGACCGAGGTGGGGGTATTGAAATCCGGTGGTGCCGTTTTCTGGCCGGTATCGGCAATCGGGACACCGAGTCCCACACCCACCACATCGGCGGTGACCTGCAGGCCATAGGCCCGGCCGGATCCGGCCGAGGCCGCCTGGACGGCGGAACTGCAGATGAGGGCCAGGCTCGCGAGCCCCCCGTAGAGCAGATGGCGGAGGGTCCTCTGCGCACCAATCGGGTTCATAGCGTCTCCTTGGGCACCAAGCCAGGACGCCAGGATAGGTGGGATCAATCCAGGCCATACCCCCCGGCGGTCGAGGACAGGTGCCGCTGATTACTCATGCAAACACAACGATTCACAAGGGCAACCGTACTGCGAACCTTTGGTAAATCTAAAATTAATTTATTGAAAGAATTTATAAGCGCAGCTAGTTCTGGTCTATAACCAAAGCGGGCTGCGCCAGCGGGTCAAACCGCCTGTGCGGGTTACCGCCCTCGCCCTCTTGAGCGACAGAATATGCCGTGCACTTCGGGTCTTTCTCCGCCAGAACTCAGAGGAGAAATATAGGATAAGTGCTCGTTTTTGTATGATTTTTTGTCGCGCAGACGTCAGACAAAAAAGCCCGCCAAAATGGCGGGCTGGGCAGAACCCCATCGCAAAATCACCAAGCGACTATTCATGCATTTTGACAACCTTGCCGGTGTCGTCCTGCATTTATTCAAGCATTTGACTTACAGCGATAGTTACATTTAGAAATATCGCTACTGACCGCCACGCACCATCGACAGGATCTTGGCGGTGTTCAGGCCGCTCGCGGTCTCCTGCATCTGCGCCTGGTAGCGCGACTGCAGCTGGCGGCCATCCTGCATCACATGCTGGTAGGCGTTCTTCAGCATGTCAGTCGACAGCTGGCGCCCGCCGGCGTAGTACTGGTTGGCGACATGGCCCAGCGCATAGGTGGAGGCAAAGCTCATGCCGCTGCTGACGGCCTGCCGGCCCAGGCCGCCGAGCAAGCCCTTGCCGGCCTTGCCCAGCAGGCCACCCAGCAGCTTGCGCCCCGCCTGCTCCAGGTACTGCGAGGTCAAGCCGACACCCAGCGCGCCCAGCAGGTCCTTGATGTGGCCCTTGTCCAGCTCGTAGCCATAGTTCTGCCCGATCTGGTAGACCAGGCGCATCTGCAGCGGAATGATCGCCAGCGTCGAGAGGTTCTCGGGCAGCAGCTCGATCGCACCGTTGAGAATCGAGGCCTTGAGGATCTTCTGGTCCATGGCCTCCACCGACAAGCTCGAGGGCCGGCGCTCGGCCTGCGCCGGCACCAGCGGGTCGGCCGCTGCCGGATGGGGCGCGGGCTCCGTCAGCGCCAGCGGGGTGTCGGGCAAGGCGGCGTTCAATGGCGCATCGACCAGGTTGCCGGCCAGCGCCTGCGCGGGCGGCGTGGCCAACGCTGCCGCTGCAGCCATCCCCGTCGCGGCAGCCACTGCAGGCGCTGCGGTAGGACCGGGCGCGGTGGGCGCCTGCCCTGCCGTACCAAAAGCCTCGCGCAGTTGCGCCAAAAAGGCCGCTTCCTTGGGGCTGGTGCTGCCATCGGCTTCGCAGACGCACAGCGCCATCTCATAGGCGAGCTGGCGCGCCTCGGTGGTCTGCAGTTGGGCCAGCACATCGCCCAATTGCACACGGCGCAGCAGCACATCCTGGTAGAGGTGGGGCAGGTTGATCTGCTGGTCGGCCGCCAGGCCCTCGGCCACCTGGCGGATCTGCTCGCGCTCGCGCTCGTGCTTCTCGCCATCGGCGAACGAGGCGAGCAGGCACAGGGTCAAAGTGGCACGAATTTCTTCAGTCGTCATGTATCAGGGCTCCGCGTTAAAAGTGCACAAAAGAACGCACTTGGAGCCCAGGGCGCGGTCCAGGTTCCGCTCCCTGGCTTGCCAGCGGCCACTCTGCGCTACCGTCCTACGCGATCGCCGCCGCCCACCTGCGCAATACCCGCCTGGGCCAACTCCTCGCGCAGCACCTGCAGCGCCTGCGCCTGGTGCAGCGCATCCATCTGCGCGTCGTGGTTGGCCACGCTGATGGCGGCCATGTGCGCGCTATGGGCGGTCTGGAACTCGATCGCCAGCCCCACGCCGGTGGCGCCCGAGGTGAGCAGGTTGAAGCTGAGCGCATGGCCGCGTTTGCGCGTCTGGCGCACCATGTCCATCAGCCGCTCCTGGCTGATGCCGGCGGCCTCGTAGTCCAGCCGGCGGCGCTGGTAGATCTGCTCCAGCTCGGCGTCGCGCAGGCTGGCGGCCAGCGCCAGGCTGGCCGTGCCCTGTCCCAGCAGGCGGATCTGCCCGGTCATCAGGCTGTGGGCATGCAGCACCGTGCTGCCCGGCTGCACATGCAGGCAGTGGGCAAAGTCGCCCACGCGGATGATCAGAAACACCGTGTCGCCGCTGCGCCGGGCCACGCTGACCATCACCGGGTGACAGACCTCGAAGATGGGCGGCTTGGCCATCGCCGCCAGCCCCGTCAGCATGGCTTCGACGCCTAAGCGGTAGCGGCCTGTGACTGCATCCTTGGCCGCATAGCCAGACTGGGCCAGCACCATCAGCAAGCGCCGTGCGGTCGAGCGGTCCAGCCCCGACTGCGCGGTCAACTCCGCAATCGACAGGCCTTGCACATGGTGGCGCGTGAGCAGCCGCAGCACCTTGACCAAGCGCGCAGGGCTTTGCGCCCCGGGAAAACCTGAGTTCATATCGTGAACATCCGTGCTGCCAGCTTTTGCCATCCCGGCACATCCCGTCTCATAGTTGCTCGGTACCTCTTGAGGTGCGCACAAGCTACGGCAGATCGCCGCTGCGCGCTGTCTCCCCCGTTATCTGGAAAACCCTATGAACGCCTACCGCCCTGTACATGCCCCGCACCTTGCCCCAGTTGTCGGCAGCGCCGGCTCGCCGCGCTGGACCCAGCGCCCCGCGCAATCGAACTGGGGCGACTTTGGCCCCGATGACCAGCTCGGCCGCCTGAACTACCTGACGGCGGACAAGGTCAAAGAAGCGGCGCAGGAGATACAGACCGGCGAGCGCTTTTGCCTGAGCCTGCCGCTGGACAAGCCCGGCGGCAATGCGCTCAACCCGCGCCGCCACCCGCCGATCATCAAGCCCTCGCGCCGCCCGCTGGGCCCAGGCCTGAACTTTGCGCTCTCGCGTGAGAACCCGAACTACACCGATGTGGTCAGCGACGACTATGCCGAGATTTACCTGCAGTACTCGACGCAGTGGGATGCGCTCTCGCACGTGGGCAGCCATTTCGACATCAATGGCGATGGCGTCGACGAGCTGGTCTACTACAACGGCTTCCAGGCCGGTATCGACATTCTGGCGCCCGATGACCTGCCGGACATGGGCGGCCAGTCCCGCGCCAAGGCGCTGGGTGTGGAGCGCCTGGCCGAGCAGGCCATCCAGGGCCGGGGCGTGCTGGTCAACCTGCGCCGCCACTTTGGCGACGGCCACACGCTCGTCTCGGGCAAGATGCTCAAGGAGGTGCTCAAGGCCGATGGCATCGAGGTGACCCGTGGCGACATCGTCGCGCTCTACACCGGCTTTAGCGAGCTGCTGCTCGCCTGCGATGGCCCGCCGAAGTCCGATATGCCCGAGACCGTCGGCGCGGTGCTCGACGGGCGTGATCCCGAGCTGCAGCAGTGGATCATCGACAGCCACATCACCACCTTGGTGGCCGACAACTACGGCATCGAATCGGTGCCCGGCCGGCCCGTCGATGGCAACTGCGCCTTTTTGCCACTGCATGAGCTGTGCCTGTTCAAGCTCGGCATGCCGTTTGGCGAGCTGTGGTACCTGCACCCGCTGGCGCAGTGGCTGCAGGCCCATGGCCGCTACCGCTTCATGCTCACGGCCCCTGCGTTGCGCCTGCCCGGCGCCGTGGGCTCGCCCGTCACCCCCGTGGCCACCGTCTAAAGGCCGACCTATGACCTCCCAAACTATGGCCAGCGCGCCCCCCAGCGCGCGGGCCAACGATGTGCGCAGCCTGCTGGCGCTGGGCGCGGACGATGCGCCCGCGCTGCAGTTTGGCGCCAGCACCCACAGCTATGCCCAGCTGCGCAGCCAGGTGCAGCAATGCGCCCACGGCCTGCGCCAGCAAGGCCTGGTGGCCGGCGATGTGCTGGGCCTGTGGCTGCCCAACACGCCGCACTGGCTGCTGCTGCACCTGGCCTGCGCCCAGCTGGGCATCACCAGCTTGAGCCTCAACCTCAAGCTGGGCGTCAAGGAGATCAGCCGCTTTATCGACCGCTCCGGCTGCAAGGCGCTGGCCTTTGACCGAGCCACCGCCAATGCGCTGGCCGTGATGAATGGCGCAGCCGCGAGTGCTGCCAGCCTGCTGCCCGGCAATAGCCTGGAGCAAATTCTGGCGCAGCAAGGCGGCAGCCTGCAGTGCCTGATCGATGCCAGCCTGAGCCCGGCTACCGCTGCCTCTGCCCCGCTGCAGGCCGGTGGCGGCGTGCTGCAGATCCAGCCCTGGCAGGCGCTGATGGCCGCAGCCGCAACAACGCCGCACAGCAGCAACTGCCAGGGCGCGCAGACCTGCATCATCCTGTCGTCCTCGGGCACCACCAGCCAGCCCAAGCTCATCGTGCACCGCCAGGCCAGCGTGGCCCAGCATGCACAGGATGTGGCACCCGGCTTTGGCATCGACAGCGGCTGCCGCAGCCTGCTGGCGCTGCCGCTGTGCGGGGCCTTTGGCTACACGGCGGCGATGGCCACCTTGGCAGCTGGCGCGTGCCTGGTGCTGCACGAGGTATTCGATACCGCACGTGCAGCGGCCTGCCTGCAGCGCGAGCCCATCACCCATATGTTTGGCACCAACGACATGGTCGACAAACTCATCGCCGAGCTGCCCTCGGGCTGGCAGCCGCAGGCGCTGCGCTTTTTTGGCCATGCCAATTTTGTGCCCGGGCTCGATGCGCTGCCCGCCCGTGCCTTGCAGTACGGCATACCGATGGTCGGCTGCTTTGGCATGAGCGAGACCTTTGCGCTGTTTGCCCACCAGGACCCGGCGGCGCCTCTGCCCCGGCGCGCCCAGTCCGGCGGTTTTCCGGTCTGCCCGCAGGCACGGGTGCGCGTGCGCAATCTGGAGACCGGCGCCATCGCCGAGGCGCAAGAGCCCGGTGAGCTGGAGTTCTACAGCCCCACCTTGATGCAGCAGTACCTGCACGACGCGCAGGCGACGCAGCAGGCCTTTACCGATGACGGCTATCTGCGCTCGGGCGATCTGGGCTACCTCAATGGCGATGGCGGCTTCACCCATATCTCGCGCCTGGGCGATGTGCTGCGCATCGGCGGCTTTTTGGTCAACCCGGCCGAGATTGAGGAGTCGGTGATGGCGCTTTGCGGGGCGAGCGCCTGTCAGGTGGTCGCGGTCAATGCCTCGGGCAGCTCGCGCCCGGTGGCCTTTGTGCTGGATCCCCGGGACAACGCCGACCAACGCTGGGACGAAGAGGCGATCAAGGCCCAGCTGCAGCAGCAGATTGCGCGCTACAAGGTGCCCATCCGTATCTTCCGGGTCGAGACCTTTCCCTACACCATGGGGCCCAATGGCAAGAAGGTCAAACGCAACGAGCTGCGCGACCTGGCCCACAGCCTGCTCGCCCAGGAGGCCAGCGCATGAAGCACAGCTGGACCCTGGCCGAGACGCCATTTTTTGACGACCGGCATGCCGAGGTCATCGCCCGGCTCAACGACTGGATCAGCCACAACCGTGCGCGCCTGGCCGATGAAACCCCACACGACCTGCATGCCGAATGCGCCCACTGGCTGCACAGCCTCGCCCAGCATGGCCTGCTGGAATATGCGGCGCCGGCAATGGCCGATGGTCTGCCGCCTGCGGTGGACCTGCGCGCCATCTGCCTGGTGCGCGAATGCCTGGGCTACTACGCGCCGCTGGCCGATTTTGTCTTCAGCATGCAGGGCATCGGCAGTGCTGCGCTATGGCAAAAGGGTGATGCGCAGCTGGTGGCGCCCTATGTGCAGGCCTGCAGCCAGGGCCGCAAGGTGGCAGCGTTTGCGCTGACCGAGCCCGATGGCGGCTCCGACGTGGCCGCCACCAAGACGCGGGCGGTGCTGCAGGGCGACCACTACCTGCTCGATGGCGCCAAGTCCTATATCTCCAACGGCGGCATCGCCGACTTCTATGTGGTCATCGCCCGCACCGAAGAGGCCAGGGGTGCAAGCGGCCTGTCGGCCTTGCTGGTCGATGCCGACACCCCGGGCCTCTACATCCACCGCGCCATCGACATCATCGCGCCCCACCCGCTCGCCGAGATCCATTTTGACGCGTGCAAAGTGCCTGCGGGCCGCCTGCTGGGCCAGCCGGGCGAAGGCTTCAAGGTGGCGATGGGCGTGCTCGATATCTTCCGCAGCTCGGTGGGGGCCGCCGCGCTGGGCATGGGCCAGCGCGCGCTCGATGAGACCCTGGCGCGGGTCAGCCAGCGCCAGCTCTATGGCCAGGCGATGGCCGAGATGCAGACCGTGCAGCACAAGCTGGCCGATATGGCGACGCAGCTGGAAGCCGCACGCCTGCTGGTGCACAAGGCCGCCTGGCTGCGCGATGTGCGTCAGCGCCGCATCAGCACCGAGGCGGCGATGGCCAAGATGCAGGGCACCGAGGCCGCCTTCCAGGTGGTCGATGCCGCCGTGCAGCTGTGGGGCGGCATGGGCATCACCTGCGGCAGCGTGGTCGAGCGCCTCTACCGCGAAGTGCGCCCTATGCGCATCTACGAAGGTGCGACCGAAGTGCAAAAGACCATCATCGGTCGACAACTATTGAAAGGCCAGGCATGACAGACAGCTCCCGCCAACCCCGCGTATTGGTGACCGGCGCCAGCCGGGGCATTGGCCGCGCCACGATGCGCTACCTCGCCGACAAGGGCTACCAGACGATTGGCCTGGCCCGCAGCATCCCCGCCGACGCGCGGCCCGATGAGCAGTTCATCGCCTGTGACCTGATGGACCTGGAAGGCACGCGGGCGCTGGTCAGCGACCTGGCCGCGCAGGCGCCGTTCTATGGCCTGGTCAACAACGCGGCGCTCGCCCACACCACCGACCTGGCCCACACCAGCGTAGCCGACATGAACGAGGCCATGGCGCTGAACGTGAACGCCTGCCTGGTCTGCATGCAGGCGCTGCTGCCGGGCATGCGCCAGGCGCGCGCGGGCCGGGTCGTCAATATCTCCTCGCGCGCAGCGCTGGGCAAGCCCAACCGCACCGCCTACAGCGCCACCAAGGCCGCCGTCATCGGCATGAGCCGCACCTGGGCGCTGGAGCTGGCCCCGGACCAGATAACGGTCAATGTGATTGCCCCCGGGCCCGTCGCCACCGAGCTGTTCAATACCGCCAGTCCGCCCGGCGCGCCGCAGACCGAGGCGTTGCTCGCCGCCGTGCCGCTACAGCGGGTGTCCGAGCCGGTGGAGATCGCCCATGCCATCGACTTCTTGCTGCACCCGCTGGCGGGCTACATCACCGGCCAGACCTTGCACATCGACGGAGGGCTCACGATCAGCGCAACCCGGCTATAGCTTTCTCAAAAGGGGCCTCTGGACACGGCAACACCACAAAAAGGACACGGAGACAATGCCATGAACGACCAACTTTCCCCAACCCAAACACCCGCCAACCGGGACCGGCGACGCTGGCTGCTGCGCAATGCAGCCTGGGGCGCAGCCAGCCTGCTGGCCGGCCAGCACGCCTGGGCGCAGAGCCCCTACCCGTCGCGCCCGGTGCGGTTGGTCGTGCCCTTTGCCGCCGGCGGCGCCACCGATGTGCTCGGCCGCCTGCTGGCCAAGGCGCTGGAGCCGGGCCTGGGCCAGCCGGTGGTGGTCGACAACAAGGTGGGCGCAGCCGGCGCCATCGGCGCGACCCAGGTGGCCCATGCCGAACCCGATGGCTACAACGTGCTGATGGGCGGCGTGGGCACCAATATCGTGCTCGAGCACACGATGCCCGACCTGGGCTACCGGCCGCAGCGCGACTTTGCGGCGGTGGCCTCGATCTGCAATGTGGACTATGTGCTCGTGGTGGCGCAAGACAGCCCCTACCAGACCCTGGGCGAGCTGCTGGCCGATGCGAAGAAGACACCGGGCAAGCTGCGCTATATGTCCACCGGGCCGCTGGGCCCGCTGCATGTGGCGATGGAGTACCTGGGGAAGCTCTGTGGCGCGCAAATGATCCATGCGCCCTACAAGGGCGAGGCCCCGGCCCTGCCGGACCTGCTGCAGCAGCGCGTGGACATGGGCATGATGACGGCGCTCTTTACCCGCCCCCAGGTGCAGTCGGGCAAGCTGCGCGTGCTGGCCACCTTGAGCGCGCAGCGCATGGCTTCCTGGCCCGAGATCCCCACCGTCGCCGAGCTGGGCTACCCCGGCTATGCCGCGCCGATCTGGAACGGCTTTTTTGTGCCGCGCAAGACCAGTGCCCAGGTTGTAGAGCGCCTGGGCCGCACCACCGTGGCCCAGCTGCAGGCGCCTGAGCTCAAGAACCTGCTGGAAAAGCAAGGCGTCTCGGTCACCGCCCAGGGCCCTGAGGCCTATGAAAAATTCTTGCAGGCCGAGCGCCTGCGCTGGCAGCACATGATCCGCGAATCCCAGGTACTGACAACAAGCTGAACAGGAGACACCACCATGATGCGTATTTCTCACCTCCCCGCGCTGCGCGCACCCGTCAAACCGCTGGGCCTGGCCGCAGCGCTGCTGTGCCTATCATTGAGCGCCATCGCGCAATCGGGCCCGCCGGTGCGCATCGGCCTGATCGTTGACCAGTCGGGCGTCTACTCGGCCATCACCGGCAAGGGCAGCATCACCGCTGCCCAGATGGCGCTCGATGAGGCCGGCGGCCAGGTGCTGGGCCGCAAGGTCGAGCTGCTGACCTTTGACCACCAGAGCAAGGCCGACTCGGCAGCGGCCAAGGCGCGCGAATGGTATGACAACGGCGTCGACGCGATCCAGGACGTGGGCGGCTCCGCGGCCGCGCTCGCGGTGCTCAACATCGCCAAGGAAAAAGGCAAGGTGCTGGTGATGAGCGGCCCGGCCAGCGACCGCATCACCGGTGACATGTGTGGCCCCACCGTCGCGCACTGGGCCTACAACTCGTACGCGCTGGCCAATACCGTGGGCAAGGCGGCGGCCGAGAAGATCGGCAAGCAGTGGTACTTTCTGACAGCCGACTACTCGGGCGGCTATGACATCGTCAAGGCCACCACCCAGGCCATTGCCACCGTGGGCGGCAAGGTGATCGGCGAGACCCGGCACCCGCTCAATGGCTCGGACTTTTCATCGGCCGTGGTGCAGGCCCAGGCCAGCAAGGCCGATGTGATCGGCCTGGCCAACTTCGGCAATGACCTGGTCAACTCGATCAAGGCTGCGCGCGAATTCGGCATCACCCCCGAGAGCAAGCAAAAGCTCGCCTCGCTGCTGATGTACATCAACGATGTGCATTCGGTGGGCCTGCGCACTGCGCAGGGCATGCTGCTGTCCGAGGCCTTCTACTGGGACATGAATGACGAGACGCGCGCGTTCTCGAAGAAGTACTTCGCCAAGGTCAACGCCATGCCCAATATGAGCCAGATGGGCGCCTACTCTTCGGTCAAGCACTACCTGAAGGCCGTGGAGGCGGCCGGCAGTACGGACGCCAAGGCGGTGATGGCCAAGATGCGCGAGATGCCCATCAACGATGTCTTCACCAAGAACGGCCGTCTGCGCGAGGACGGCATGATGGTGCACGACATGTACTTGTTCCAGGTCAAGTCGCCGCAGGAGTCCAAGGCACCTTGGGACTACTACAAGGTCATCAGCACGGTGCCGGCCGACAAGGCCTTCCTGCCGCTGTCCGAATCGGCCTGCCCGCTGGTCAAGAAGTAGGCGGCAGCAACATGCCCCACAGCGAAACCCAGAACCAGCTTTTCAGCCCACTGCAGCTGCGCGATGTGGTGATCAAGAACCGCATCGTCGCCGCCCCCATGTGGCAGTACCAGGGCCGCCACGGCCAGGTGCAGGACTGGCATCTGATGCACCTGGGGCGCCTGGCCGCCGGCGGCAGCGGCCTGGTGTTCCAGGAAGGCACCGGTGTGGAGCGGCGCGGCTGCGGCACCTTGGGCGATATAGGGCTGTGGCAGGACGACATGGTCGCGCCCTTGCAGCGCATTGTGCAGCTGATGCGCGACTGCGGCACCACACCGGGCATCCAGCTGATGCATGCCGGCCGAAAGGCCCGGCAACTGACACCCGCACAGGGCCGGGGGCCCCTGCCCTACCAGCCGGACATCGCCGACTGGGATGCCTGGATGCCGATGGGCCCAAGCGCCATCCCGGCGGGCAAGGGCCTCGAAACGCCGCTGCCCATGTCGCTGCAGCAGATCCAGCAGGTGGTGGAGGCCTTTGCCGCTGCGGCCCGCCGCGCCGCGCAGGCGGGCTACCAGGTGCTGGAGCTGCATGCCGGCCATGGCTACCTGCTGCACAGCTTTCTGTCACCGCTGGCCAACCAGCGCGGCGATGCCTGGGGCGGCAGCCTGGACAACCGCTGCCGGCTGCTGCTGACCGTCGTCGATGCGGTGCGCGCCGTGTGGCCAGCAGCCCTGCCCCTCTTTGTGCGCCTGTCTTGCACCGACGGCGCGCCCGGTGGCTGGACGCTGGAGGACAGCATCGCGCTGGTCAAACGCCTGCTGCCGCTGGGTGTCGATGTGATCGACTGCTCCTCGGGCGGCATTGCCGGCTCGCCGCTGCGCAGCGGCCAATCTGCCAGCTATGGCTACCAGGTCGAACTGGCATCGGCCATCCAGGCTGCCACCGGCGCGCGCACGATGGCCGTGGGCCTGATCGTGCATGCGCAGCAGGCCGAGGCCATTTTGCGCAACGGCCATGCGGACCTGGTGGCGCTGGCACGTGAGCTGATTTACAACCCGAACTGGCCGATGGATGCGGCGCAAAAGCTGCAGGATGCGCAGGACTTCCAGATGCTGACAAAGAACGAGGCATTCTGGCTGGAGCGGCGCAAGGCGACCACACCAGATCTGCAGCCCTCCACCTTTGTGCGCTGAGGGTGTTGGCGGCGCCGGCTTGCGCAATGCCACAATGCGTCGATGCGCCTGTCCTCCACCGCCCTCCCCTTGGCATTGCTTGCGCTACTGGCCAGCGCCGGTTGCAAGCAAATCCCCTACGCGCCGCTGCCCGCCCCGCCGACCGGCATCCGCTATGAGCCCGGCGCCAACAGCGCCGGCATTGCGCGCATGTCGGAATCTGAGCTGCTGCGCCAAAAGCGCCTGGCGCAGGCGGGCGACAAGCGCGCCGCCCTCAATGTCTACCAGCACCTGCGCTCCGTAAACAACGATGACGCCCAGGCGCGGGACTGGCTGGTGCTGGCCGCAGATCTGGGCGATGGCGCCGCCGCCTACAACCTGGCGCAAATCGCCATCTACACCCATGACGCTGCCGGCGCACGGTTCTGGGCCCAACGGTCCAAGGCGGCGGGCTATGCGAACGCGGGCGCGCTGCTGCAATCGCTGGAGGAGCAAGACTAATGCGCTCAGCGGCTTGCTACCGGCGGCAGCCGGGCCAGCTCGGCCGTGAGGGCCCGCACATCGGCCAGCGCACGGCTCTTGTCTGCCGGTGCCGCACTGCCGGCTGAACCGCCCAGCGCCTGCGAGAAGCTCTGCAGCACCTGCTGGGCCTTTTTCAGCTCGGTCTCCAGGATCAGGAGGCGCTCGTCCTGGCCAAAATCTGCGCCTTCACGCGGGCGCGGGCCTTGCGACGGGGTGAGCGCTGGGGCGGGTGCGGATGCGGCCGTGCGCAAGGTGCGGCGTGCTGGCGGTGCAGCGGCGGCTGCGGCCTTGCAGCCGGGTCCGGCGGCAGCGGCACCGCCCAGAATGTATTCAACGCCCTCGCTCTTGCACACCGTCTGCGCCCAGGCCGGGGCGCCGCCCAGTGCTACCAGCAGCAGCGCGGCCGCAGCAGCCAGTGACCTATCAAGGCGCCGCATCGAATGGATTGGGAACATTCTCCACCCCCATCGGATTGGCCCAGATCGCGGGGCAAAAAGCATTGCGCAGGCCCACCACATCCTTGAGACCATCCATGGCTGCATTGCCCACATGGGCGGTCACCCACTGCGCTCCGTTACGGATATTACCGACCAGATCCGGCACCAGGGTGGCGTAGTCGCCCAGCCCACTGTTGCCGTCGGCCACGTCCCATTTGAAGCTGGCATTGAGGTCCGAGGTATCGCGCGCCGGCCCAAAGGCATAGAACGGATGCCAGTACAGCGAGGACTGCATGCCCACCGAGGCTTCCTGCGTGAGCGGAAAGCGGTCGCTCGCCAGAAAGAAGGCATCGATGGCCGAGAGGTCAGTGGCTTCGGCACCGAGCACATCGTCGCCGGTGGTCAGCACCGAGCCGATGTGCTTGGAGACATAGCGGTAGCCCTGCATGGCCTTGATGATGATGGGCCCGGCAATCGGCACGCTGAGCTTGTAGCCATAGTGCACGCGCAGGTGCAGGATATTGGTCTCGCCCAAGGTCTTGTTGGAGACCGCGCCGCGCAGCCGCGTGTCTTCCAGGTTCGGGGTGTCGCCGTTGTAGGTGTCGGTGGCACCCGTGCGGGCATCGCGCTCATAAGGCAGCGGCTTGCGGTAGCGCAGGCTGTCGTTGGGGATGCGCACGATGCCGCGCGACTCGCCATAGTTCTCCACCATGGCCCAGTCCAAAAAGGTGTTCTGCGTGGGGTTGACGTACTCGATACAGCTGCCCTGGATCAGGTCGGTGTTGGCATTGACCCAGCCCTTGAGCAGGCCAGAGACGCTGGACTCTGCCACATAGAGCGGCATCATGCCACGCACAAAGCCCTGCCAGACGCTGCCCTTGGTGAGCGCCGATTTGACATTGCCCAGGCTCACATCGGCCAGCATGCCCTTCTTGGCCAGCGGAATGCGCAGGTCATAGGGCAGCGGCAGCGCATTGTTGAGCGAGCCCACGCGCGCGGCCTCGTTGGCGGCGTACTGTAAGGTGAGCCTGGCGCGGTAGATCAGCGCAAACTGGATCAGCGACAGCGTGAACACCAGTACCACCGGCAGCGCGATCAAGGTCTCGGTCATCGACACCCCGCGTTGCCGCGCTGGCTTGGCTTTCTTCAAGAACATGGCAAAGCTCCTTCAACACAGTTGCAGCCGCTGGCCCGGCGCCAGGCCCAGGCGCGCGGCCTCGCCGCTGCGCAGCTCCAGCACGCGCTTGGCACCCCGGCACCAGGCCATGCGCCAAGGCGCCAGGCCCGCGCTGATGCGCAGCACCTGCTGCTGCGCATCGACAAACACCACATCGATCGCATAGCGCATGAAGCAGGTGTGCACGGCCGCGCAGCGGTCGAACACCAGCGCCTCGCCGCTGGCCGGTGGCGGGCGAAAAATGAGGCCAAAGGCGCGCTCGGAAAAGCGCCGGGCCAGCTGTACTTTGACTGCGGGCATGCCCGGCCCTTTCATTTCAAGGTCTGGTACATCTGCACCGCGAGTGGAAAAAAGATCACCATGAAGGTGACCGGAAAGATAAAGATCACCAGTGGGCCGAGCATCTTCACGGGCGCTTCCATCGCCAGCTTCTCGGCATGCTGGAAGCGCTCGGTACGGCGCTGCTCGGAGATGGCGACCAGGGTATCGGTGACGCTGGCACCCAGCGATTCGGCCTGCGTCAGGTTGGAGACCAGGCCGCGCACATGCTTGTTGTCCATGCGCTCGGCCATGGCGTTGAAGGCATCCATACGGCTCATGCCGGTGCGCATCTCGCGCAGCAGGCGCTCAAGCTCCTCATGCATCGCACCGCTGGGGCCTTTTTGCACCGCCTGCGAGATCGCGGCCGTCAAACCCAGCCCCGCCTGGCAGCACAGGGTGATCAGGTCGAGGTAGCCGGGCAAGGTGCGCAGCACTTCCTTGTCGCGGCGCTTCTTGCGGTCATTGACCCAGATCGCCGGCAGCATCCAGCCCAGCAGCAGGCCTGCCAGGCAGGCCAGGCGCACCCACTGGCCATCGATCTTCAGCGCCATCGCAGCGCCGGTGAAGGCCAGCCCCACCAATGCCATCGAGATCACACGCACGGCGATGATCTCCTCGGCCTTGAGCACATACTCCAGGCCAGCCAGCTGCAGCTTGCGCTTCCAGCGCAGCAGGCTGGAGGTGGGCGCAATCTCCGAGACATGGAACTGCAGCACGTTGACCGCTGGCCAGATGAGGCGAATGCCCCAGGGCAGCGGGTCCATGTGCTCGCGCACCGATGGCCGGGCCTTGCGCACGATGGCGACGAAGTACAGCAAGATGATGCCGGCCATCACAGCGGATAGAAAAATGGCGGCAAGCAGAATGGCGTTTTTCATGGCTCAGATGTCGATGGCGACAATTTTCTTGATGGACATATAGCCCAAGGTGAGCATCACGACCATCACGGCCAGCACCCCCCAGCCGATGGGCGTGACAAACAGCAGGTGCATGGTCGGCTGCATCAGGTACAGAATGCCGCCCAGCACCACCGGGAACATGGTCATCACCAGCCCCTGGATGCGGCCCTGGGCCGTGAGCGCCTTGATGCGTCCCTCCAGCATCGCTTTCTTGCGCAGGGTCTCGGCCAGCAGCTGCAGGGGCTCCGACAGGTTGCCGCCCACTTCCTTGGCCACGCGCAAGGCCACCACCACCAGCAGAAAATCCGGAATCTGGATGCGCCGCGACATGTTCTGCACCGCGTCGTCAAACGACAGGCCAATGCGCTGCTCCTTGAGCACGATCGCGAACTCATCGCCCAGCGGGCCTTTTTGGTCACGCACCAGAATCTGCAGCGCCACCGACAGCGCACTGCCCGCGCGCAATGCGCTGGCAATGAAGAGCAAGGCGTCGGGCAGCTCGGCCTCGATGCGCTCGCGCCGCTTCTTGCGCTGCCAGGCAAACCAGCGCGCTGGCAGAAAGTACACGGCGCCGCAGACCACCACCACCAGCAACCAGTTGCGCGCAATCAGGTAGGTGATGATGCCGGCCACGACCACCATGGCCACATGGCCGGTCGCCAGGGTCAGCGCCTTTTGCGCATGGAACTCCGAGATGCCCAGAATCCGGAGGCCACGGCCGCGCAGGTAGACATTGGACTTGTCGCGCCACTCCCCCATGCGGCTGTAGACCAGCCAGCCCGAGAGCACCACAAAGCCGGCGGCGGCCAGCAAAAAGCCGAGGAACTGCCAGTTCTTCATGCCGGCTCTCCCTGGAAGAACAATTCCTCCATGTTCACCGGCACGCCGTGCTCAACCAGCTTGGCAACAAAGTCCGGGATCACCCCGGTCGCCTCAAAGCGGCCCTGGGTGCGGAACTCGGCATCCAGCCCGGTCTTGCGGAAGACAAAAATATCCTGCATCTGGATCACGCCATCGGTGCAGTTGAGCACCTCGGTGATCTGGGTGATCTTGCGGCTGCCGCAGGGAAAGCGGGTGAGCTGCACCATCAGGTGGATGGCCGAGGCGATCTGCTCGCGGATCGCGGTAACAGGGATGTTCATGCCCGCCATGGTCACCAGCACCTCCATACGGGCTGCCGCATCGCGCGGCGAGTTCGCGTGCAAGGTGGTGAGCGAGCCATCGTGGCCGGTGTTCATCGCCTGCAGCATGTCCAGCGCCTCGCCGCTTCGGCACTCACCGACGACGATGCGGTCCGGGCGCATCCGCAGCGAGTTCTTGACCAGGTCGCGGATCGACACCGCGCCCTTGCCTTCGACGTTGGCCGGGCGTGCTTCGAGCGATACCAGGTTGGGCTGGTTCAGCGAGAGTTCGGCGGCATCCTCCACCGTCAGGATGCGCTCGTCGTTGGGGATGAAGTTGGACATCATGTTCAGCAAGGTGGTCTTGCCGGTGCCGGTACCGCCCGAGACCACGATGTTGAGCTTGTTCTCGACCGCCAGCTGCAGGAAATCGACCATGGCCTGCGAGATCGACTGGTACTGCACCATGCCCTCGGCGCCCATGCGCTTCTTCGGAAACTTACGGATGGTGATGCTGGGGCCGCGAATCGCCAGCGGCGGGATGATGGCGTTCACCCGCGAGCCGTCTTTGAGGCGCGCATCGACCATTGGCGAGCTCTCGTCAATACGCCGGCCCAGCGGCGTCACGATGCGCTCGATGGCGCCATTGACCGCCAGATCGCTGGTGAAGGACACATCGGTGCGCTCCAGCCGGCCGCGCCGCTCGATCCAGATCTCGTCAAAACGGTTGACCATCACTTCGGTCACCGAATCGTCCTGCAGCAGCACTTCCAGCGGGCCCAGGCCAATGGCCTCGTCGAGCAGCTGCTGGCTCAGCTCGGCCCGGTCAATGGTCTCGGGCAGGTTGGGCGTGTCGCGGATGATCTCCGCAATCAGCGCGCGCACGTTGGAGCGCAGCTCATCGTCCTTCATCTTGATGGTGTCGATGCGGCGCGCTTCCAATTGCTCGAGCAACTGGCGGTGCAGCAGGCGGCGCCACTGCAGCATCGGGTCCTCGGGGCGCGGCTCGTTGCGCGTGGGGCGTTGGTGCTCCAGCGCGGGCTGCGCTGTCTGGCCCGGGCTGTGCGCTTCTTCGCGCTGCCCGCCCAGTTTGTCATCGAGCACAACGATGATCGAATGCCCGCCGACCACCACTTCCTCGCCCCCTCGGCAGGGGCCATAGCGGGTCACGCGCTCGTTGTTGACCCAGGTGCCAAACAGGCTCCCCCGGTCTTCGATGAAGACGTCGCCGTCATGCAGCATCACCACCGCATGGTCGCGCGCCACGTTCCAGCCGGTCAGGTGCAAGGAGCGGTCGCTGGATTTGCCGATGGTGAAGGTCTCGGCGCCGAGCTCGAACTCCTGCGCCTTCTGGCGGGGCGAATTGACTAGTAACTTATGCACGGTCTTCTCCGGGATCAGCGGCCGCAGCCATCAGTTGTGCGAATAGCTCTCGGGGTCCAGACCCCGCTCGGGCAGGGGCGGCTCGGCCTTTTTGGAGTTGCGGTAGAGGTCTTCGGTCAGGTCGGTAAAGCCGTTGGAGATCTGCTCTTCCATCTGCTGCGTGCGCTCCAGGCGGGGGCGCGAATCGCGCGCGGTCACCACACGCGGGGTGATGAACACCACGGTCTCGATCTGGGTGTCGCTGTCGTTGTTGTTCTTGAAGGCCCAGCCCAGTACCGGCACATTGCGCAGGCCCGGCAGACCATCGGTGGCGCGCGAGGACTGGCGGCTGAGCAGGCCCGAGAGGATGATGGTGTCGCCGTCATCGACATTGAACTCGCTCTCGGTACGGCGCGTCAGCAGCCCCGGGATGCCATCGACCGAGACCGACTGGTCGATGTTGCTGACCTCGGCCAGGATCGAGCCGGAGATGTTGCCCGCGCCATCGGCCATCGGCTTGACATGCAGGCGCAGGCCATAGGGCTTGTAGTTGACCGATCCGGTGCCCAGCGCACTCATCGCGGGCAAGGGGATTTCACCGCCCGAGAGGAAGCGCGCCTCGCCGCCGCTGCGGGTGGTGAGCTTGGGCGATGCCAACAGCATCGCATTGCCGCGCTGCACCTGCAAGTTGATGGCCGAGGTCAGCGCCGTGCTCAGGCCAAAGTAGTAGCGCGCCTTGCGCCGGCGCTGGTCCAAAAAGCCCTGGCCGTAGCCGCTGTCCATGTTCAGAAAGGGCGAGTTCTCCGGCAGGATGCGGTAGCCGCCGTTGGAGGCGATATCGGAGAACAGGCCAAAGTTGAAGCCACCACCCGTGGTGTCCCACTTCATGCCCAGGTCGTCCAGCGCCGAGCGCGAGAACTCGACAATGCGCACATCCATCTCGATCATGCGGTCCACACGCAGGCGCTCGGAGGTGGCGAAGGACACCACGGCCGGGCCGTACATGCGCGCAATCTCCCGCAGCCGCGAGACCGCCGCCGGGTCAAGGTTGGCGCCATCAAGGATGATCTTCTCGCCCACGCGGGAGACGCTCACACCGGTGATACCGGCGGTCAGCATCGATATCTCACTTTCGATGCGGTCCAGATCGACCACATTGACGCGCGCCTTGAGGCTGCTGACCTGGCCGTCCTTGCGCCAGATATGGACCGTGCTTTCGCCGGCGTCCAGCGCCGTCAGCAGCAGGCTCTTCTGGTCCACCACCCGCGCCTCCATCACCTTGCCGTTGCCGACGGCCACCCGCACGACGTCGCGCAGCTCGATCAAGGTCATCTGCCCCACATAGAGCGACAGCGACGTGGGCAGGTGCTTGATGACCAAGGGCTGCACACCGCCGATGCCCGATACATCAGAGGCGGGCTGGGTGTTGACGCTGACAGTGGGCAAGGTGCGAAAGCCCGGCGATGCGGAAGGCGCCGCGCCCCCCTCGGTATCGCGGGCGAAATCACTGCCATCGCCGTCACGCTGCTCGGCCTCGGCCTGCAGCGACGCGCGCTGCGCGGCGCGAAGCATATCGCCCAGTGCGCCGCCCGCAGTGGGCGAGCTGGTGCCCGTGGAGGCCTGCGCGGCCAGCAACGGGGCCATGGGCAAGGCCAGGGCGAGCGCAACGCAGGCCCTTGCCCCCAAGGTCGGGACGGCTGGGCGGGGACGAGGCATACAGATCATCGAGGAATTCATGGTCTACCAACTCTATGGAGCGAATGGCGCAGCGTGGCCGGGGAGGAATGCAGGACGGGGTGGGAATCAGTAGGAGCCGGTGACGGCAGGCGCCTGGGGCGCGGGCACCGTAGCGCCAGGCACGGCCGCGGCGCCCAGCAAGGCCGCCAGCGGGGTTTGCATCTGGGTCTTGACCCCGCCACCGCCCACGATGTACTCGACCATCGCCGGTGCGCGGGTGGGCGCTGCGCGCACGACGGGCTGCTGGGGACGGAAGCTGTCGATATAGCTGGCCAGCTGCTGGGCGTTGGTGCCGGTGTCGAGCTTCTGGCGGTCATCGGCATTGCGCAGGGCCGCAACGATCTTGCCGAGCTTTTGCGCCAGGATGAGGCGCTGGGCATCGACGGGCGGCAGCCCCACGGTCACCGTGGTGTAGCTGCGCTGTCGGTAGGGATCGACGGTGTTGGCAATTTCGGGGCGCTTGCGCAGCTCGGAGAACTGCTCGGAGGTGATCTGGCCGGTGGCACGCACGACCACGTCCTGCAACAGCGGCACGACGATGGCGTCTTCGGCCTGGGTGCCGCCATCCTTGTCGGCGATGAACAGAAAGTCGATATGGTCGCCCGCGCGCAGCATGCCCGAGATGGTGCTGACCTCATCGACCGGAATGGTCACGGCGCGCACGCCCGCTTCGAGCTCTTCGGAGAACAGCTTGCGTGGCGTGACAAAAAAGTTGGCCAGCAACGGCTTGCCGGCACTGATGTCCACCGACAGCTGGCGGCCCAGAAAGCCGTCGATCATGTCCGGCGTCAGCACATCGGCATGCACATAGGCCGAGGGCACGCTGCGCTTGGCCACCATCTCGGGCAAGAGCGCGGTGCCGGCGGGAATGTTCTGGATCGGCACCACCACATCGGTGCGCAGTCGCTCGGCTTCGGACTCCAGGTTGGCCTGAATCTCGGCCTCGGAGGTCTTGAGGTAGTACCAGCCCAGGCCCGCGGCCACCACACCCAGGGTGATGGCGGCGATCAGCGGGGCGGCACGGCGCGAGCCATTGGCCAGCCGTGAGAAACGATTCGGTTTGGGAGAGTTTGGGGTCACCATGGCAAAGAGATCGTGTAGGAATAGGAAGCCCAGGCTGCGCGAAAGGCATCAATCAGCAGCTGAAACAAAGACTTGTCGGCACCCGGCATCGGTGCAAAAAAAACGGCGGCCAGCACGCCGGCAACGATCACGTACTCGGTCATGATCTGCCCGGATTGCCGGCTGGCGCGAGGAACAGGGGTGAGGTGCTTGGGTATCGGCATAGAGGGACGCGGCTAGGCCTGCGGCAAGGTGTTGCTGATGACGATGGAGCAACCCACGCCGTTGTGGGCGATGGCGATCACCGCCTCCTGCCCGCCACGCCGGAGCACCACCTGGGCGCGCGTGCCGCCCTTGATGGTCTTGCGGCTCAGCACCGTCCAGCCCACCACCAGCGCCTGCTCGCGGATGTAGAGCTCATTGGCCTCGACGCTCAAGGTATTGCCCCAGACACTGGTGCGGTTGACCCGGTCTGCATCGAACGAAAAGGTGTCGGAGAACTCATCGCTGCCGATCGGCACGGCCAGGTGGCTGCGGCGCTGCAGCTGGTCGCTGACCAGTTGCGGCACCGCGCCGTGCAGCCAGGCCGAGGAGATGCGCACCTGCTGCTTGCCGCTGGGCAGGGGCCGGAACTCCACCGTGATGCGGAAATTACCGTCACGCGCGCCGAGGATCGGAATGCCGTCGAGCGTGGTCTCTGAAAAATCGGCCTTGCCGCCCAGCCATTCCTGGTAGAAGCGCTGGGCCTTACGGGTGTCGCCATCGACATCGAAGGCCTGGATCTGCATCGGAATCTTGTTCTGCACGATCAGCTCGGCCACCCAGTAGGGCGACAGGTTCTTCTCGGGGAACAGGATGGCCGGCCAGGCAATGGCGCTGGCGGGTGCAGCGCGCGCTGCCAGCGGCATCGCGGCAGCCAGCGCGGTCAACAGCAACCAGGCCAATGGGCCCCACAGCCCTGCTGGCCGGCGGGCTGCCAGCGCTCCCCGTGTGCGCCGGTGCAACAGCATCATCGTCATGGCAAGGTGTTGACGACCGGCGGCGGCGGGAACGCGCGGTAGAAGCGGAAGCAGTCCTTGCCGTCGGGCTTCTCCAACGGCCCGCACTCATGCGCGCCCGGGTTGTCGTTGTAGGTGTCGTCGGCCGGCACCTTCTGCAGCCACTCGTAGCGATCCAGCGGTACCGACTTCTCCTGCGCATCGCCTGGCGCCAGGCCCATGGTGAGCAGGTTGTGGTCGAAGGTGGGCCAGAGCCACTTGAGCGTGCTGCCCAGCTGCCCCAGTGGCGCGCGGAAATCCTGGTACTCGGGCCGGTCCAGCAGCTTCATCGGCACCAGGCCCTGGATCTTGGATTCCTCGCGGTTGGTGCCGCCGGCGCTCCAGGGCTCGGACAGCATGGTCACATGGTCCTTGATCTGCAGCTTGAGCGGCAGCGGCGTGTCGTTCTTGTGCAAGGCCGACTCCACCTTGCCAAATTCGGTTGGGAAGCGCTCGGCAGAAAAACCGGCACCTCGCTCCAGCGCCACCTCGGTGCGCATATAGCCTTGGGTGACAAAGCGGAACTTGGCGATCGACTCGCCCTTGGCCAGGTTCTGCACCTCTCCGACCTTGGAGAAGATGGTGTCCATGAAGGCGGCGACCGAAGGCAGCGGCGCGGCCGTGGTCTTGGCCGTGAGCGACTCGTTGAAGTCGGGCATACGCGCCTGGCCCGACGTGAACTCGGACACGGTCTCGCCATGCACGCCGGTGTCGGTGTCCTGCGCCGGATCACGGAACACATGGCGGCGCAAGTCATTGCTCAGCTCGGCATCGGACTTGCGGATGGACCCGCTCGCGCCCTTGTACTGGTCGGCCGACATGACCTCGGTCTCCGTCGCTGCAGGAAACCAGACCGAGCGCTGCCAGGCATTGAGCTTGGCCGCTGCGGTAACCTGCATGCGTGCCTGGCCGTAGTCGGCGATCAAGGGGATAGCCGCCATCAGCAATGCCGCAAAACCGCTGATCAAGGTCACCTCGACCAGCGCACTGCCCTGCTGCGCGCGGCGCCGGGCACGGCGGCGCAGGGTCTTCATCGGGGGAGTCTGGGACATCATTGCGCCGCATCCTGGTTGTCGGGCTCACCGCCCCCGAACAGGCCGTCCGACCCGCCCAGGGCCGAGCCAGCCACGGCCACGCCACGCGCCCAGATGGAGGGCTCGACATGGTGGACCTGCCAGTACGGTGAGAAAAGGTTCTTGTGCTCGATATAGCCGCCGGTAAAGCCGACCTTGATCGTGCGCCCGGCAATCTGCAGCGACTTGTACTGGTCCTTGGTCATGTCGCGTCGCTGCCAGCGGTCCTGCGGCCGCTTGAAATACAGCTGGGCCGACGACAGCGCGCTCATGTCACCGCCAAACATGCGGTCGCGCAGGCCAATGCTGTAGTCATCCTTGGCATAGCCAAAGCCCGCCTGCTCGCCGGTGCGCACATCGCTGCCCCGGCGCGCCACCATCACCGAGATGGTGGGTCCC
This sequence comes from Comamonas sp. JNW, assembly GCF_003105075.1. NCBI lineage: Bacteria > Pseudomonadati > Pseudomonadota > Betaproteobacteria > Burkholderiales > Comamonadaceae > Comamonas > Comamonas sp. JNW. The sequence continues at coordinate 502,052 of NZ_QETI01000002.1, read as the reverse complement.
TTGTCGGTCAGGCTGCCCCACTTGCGCGGGTTGATGCTGGTCATCGACAGGTCGCCATACCACTTGTCCTGGTCCCGGCCCTTGAGCGTGCGCAGCTGGCGCACATCCCAGTAGCGGGGCAAGGAGAAATTCTTGGTGACCAGGCCAATGTCGGTGCGCGGCTTGTACTTGTAGGCCGAGTTGAACTGCAGCACGGCATAAGGCACCAGCAAATTGTTGCCATCGCGGTCACGGCCTGCGGCGTAGATGGCACTGTCGGACAGGCCGTCTGAGGTCAGCTTGCCGTAGTTGCGCTTTTCATCGCTTTGGTATTCGGGGTCGACATTGCGCGGCTTGAAGTTCTTGTCATAGGAGCGCAAGGCCAGGCGGTTGCCGGACCAGCCCTTGTCCGCATAGCCGGAGCCGCCCGTGGCAGCGGCCGCGCCCAGCCCGAAGTCGCCGACAAAGCGCTCGCCCAGCAGCACCCCGGCGCCGAAAATGTTTACCGAATCAGCAGATTGCCAGCGGATGCGGCCACGCTCAGCGGCCAGGTCCGAGCCCTGGGTGGCGACCAGCTCGGTGCCGCCCTTCCAGGACACCGTGCCCTTGAGCAGCTCCTGCATGGCGGTTGCAATCGGACCGCTGGAGAGGTCAAAGCTCGAGCCATCGTTCTGCATACCGCTGATGCCCTGACCGATCAGGCCCGGGAAAATGCGCCGGTCCTTGGTGAAATCATCGCGCGTGGCCTGGGCTGCATGGGCAAAGCGCATCGCATCAAAAAAATCGTCGTCGTCGTTGCGGCGGTCCGACGTGGTGCTGTAGAGCTTGATGAAGTTGAGAAACTCCAGCGACGAGCTGGCAATCAGCGGTGCATTGGCCGCCACCGGCAAATAGGCCTTGTCGTCGTTGTCGTTGAGCACATCCTTGGCGACAACGATGGCCTCGGGAATGCTGACGCCCGTGGTGGCCGCCTGGGCCAGCGAAATGGCGGTGTTGAGCACCCGCAGTGCATCGACCATGATCTGGAACGGCCGGGCCGAAGGCTCGATCGCCTTGGCGATGTTGTTGGCCTGGCGCTGGTACTTGGCCGCGGCCTGCACATTGCGGCCCCACTTGACCAGGTAATTGATGGCGCTGATGAAGTCATAACGCGCAGCCGCTGCCGATGCCTGGGCCAGGTTCCACACGCCCTTCTGGCCTTCGATCTCCACCCGCGCCACTTGTATATTGGCCGCCGTGCTGACCACCATGCCAATCGATGTCTGAAAGCTGGCCAGCATCGCCACGCCTGCTTCATTCGCGGCCATGGCCCGATTGGTATAGGCCAGAAAATTCAATTGCCGCGCAAATACCGTGGATGCGCTATAGGTCATCGCATCGGCATTGTTTTGCAGCTTCATTTTGTCTCGCGCAACAATGGCCGTGTTATAGACCAAGAATATGCTGAGACAAACCACCGGAATCATGGCCAACAAATAGACAATCACCTGCCCTTTTTGTACGCGATCTCCAGACCGATACGAAGATGGTTTATGCATGATGGCCACTGTTATGTAATTCGTTGAATTCCGGAGGCCCTCCCTCCCATGGATAACCTCAAGCCATTATCTCAACCCCGCACATCCCAGGGTATGCACTGCATATGCGGCACACCGTCACAGACCCTGGCAGCGCAAGGAAATACCAGGTGCCTGCGACTTGGCAGCAAGGTTTCGGGGTTGCGATAGCGGCTCTTACTTGGCGCCGTCGTTACCGCCTTCGGTATAGGTCGACATATTCATATTCTTCTGGGCATTGGTCAGCGCCTTACCCGAAGCAGCCTGTGCAGCAGTAATACCTTCCTTGCCCGATTCACCGCCCACTTCCTTGGCCATACCTGCGACCTGGCTGCGAACGGTTTGGCCAAAAAAGCTGAAAGCGGCAATCGCGGCAATCGCAATCAGGCCCAAGATAATGATGTATTCCGTCATACCCTGGCCGCGCGATTTGCGCTGGGCAACAGGCTTGGCAATAGTTGCACTATGGGAATTGGTGTGATTTGTCATAGTCAAGGCTAGCTCCTCATTCATGGATCATTCAGAAGAAAATTCAGTGATTTCAGAAACCATGCCATGCGACCGCGCAGCGCAATTACTGAACGGCGCAATGGTATCTATCTGTTTTGCCCATGTACATGCCATTTTCATTAAAATGTTAACAAAGTGTTTCTTATCCTAAATAGACTGAATAAGCTTATTTGTCAAAATTTATTTGTTGCTAGATGAAATTTTTCAACTGTCATATTGATGACATCCATGGGTTATTGAACAATCCTAGGCAGAGATGCACAGATTCCACAATAATTTCATATAAATCATGACCCAAAGCAGCCAACCCACCACCCGTCCCATAACTACACAACATAAATATGCAATCGATATTCGATACCGTCCCAGAATAACTTGCCATAAGTAGCGAGTAATCATTTCATCTGTCCAATAACTATGCAGCATTAATTGCTGCCCCAATACATAGCGGGCGACGGAGAAAACACAATGGAAAAAGGAAGACCGAAATCAGGGATTACGCTGAGTGCGCGGGAACGCGAGCAACTCGAAGACCTGGCCAGCAACCCCGACCAGCACGGCCACATCGCCACTCGCGCCAAAATCATCTTGCGCAGCGTGGAAGGCGACAGCAACGTCACCATCGCCAACAGCATGGCGCTGACCCAGGCAACCGTCGGCAAGTGGCGCCGACGCTTTGCGAGCCACCGCGTGGTGGGCCTGTATGACAGCATGCGCCCGGGCAAACCCCGCACCATTGATGAGCGCCAGCTGCAAGCCATCGCTGCCAGCGCCAAAGCAGCGCTGGTGTCCGCAGACACGCCCCAGGGCAGCGTGCGCGCGCTGGCCGCACGCACGGGCATGTCCAAAAGCAGCGTGGCCCGCTATCTGCAGCTGCTGGGAAAAACCAAGTCCCGCCCCCACTTTGCGCTGTTCAGCGACCCGCTCCTCATGGAGCAGTTGCAGGCACCTGCAGCGCTCTACCTGAGCGGCAGCGACAAGGCCCTGGTCATTTGCCTGGACACCAAGAGCCCGCTGAGCCTGCCCGCTGCGCCCGCAGAAGCCAGCGAGCCCCAGCGCATCTCCGGCAACGAGGGCTGCCAGCACCCGCTATCGGCCGCACTCTGCCAGGCACTCAGCACCGCCTGCAAAAGCCCGGCCCTGCAGTGCAAGCCGCGCCTGCGGCACCAGGAGTTTCTGGTTTTTCTGCGCGAGGTCGACGCCATGCTGCCGCCCCATATGGATGTGCACTGCATCCTGGACACCAGCGCGCTGAGCCAGCACCCCAGCATCAAAGCCTGGCTGGGCATGCGCCCGCACTGGTGCACCCATGGCTGCGGTGACTATGCCGCCTGGCACCAGGAACTGGGCCGCTTTCTGCGCCGGCTGGGCGACCAGCGCAGCGCCACCATGCCCGCCCAGGAACTCGCCCAGTGGCTGCAATCGGTCGACGCGCTGGCCCGCCAGCAAAGCCCGCACCGCAGGCCCTTTCGGTGGATGGGGCCGCTGCATATGCTCGAAGAGACAGACTTGACAGAGCACAAGGAGAGACAGACTGGCGCAGTGAAACAAAGCCCGCAAGACCGCTGAACAACAAGCGCAGGCCAGGCCTCTACCTGTTGTGCAGCGGCGGCAGGGCACTGGCATCTGCTGTCTACCAACGCCTACAGAATCTGCCCTGGGTTGGCCGTCATTGCCACGCGATACCAGCCACTACGATCTGGCCGGATGTCGAATGAATACAACAAATCTATCCCGTCTCACACGCCTCTGGACGGTCTGCTGTCCGAGCGCACCATCCGCATACTGGCCAAAAATGGCGTGGATTCGGTCGAAGCCGTCAGACAAGCCTATCCGCTGGGCTTGCTCAGAATGCATGGCATAGGCATGCTGCGGTTGCGCAGGATCGAGATGGCGCTCTTCCCCGGCCAGCGCTATGAGCCCGGTTTTGCCGCGCCGGCGATCCGGTATGCCTACGACTCATCATTGAATGGCAAGCTGCCGCTGGTAACGGTGCGCGCACTCGCCCGCGCAGGCATCAAGACACCCGAGCAGCTGCGCGAGGCCTATCCCCGCCAATTGTTGATGATTCGCACCATTGGCACTGGAACGCTGCGAGAGATTGAGCGGGTGTTTTTTCCAGAGCAGCGGTCTGCGCCCAAGAAAGACCGCTAGTGTGCCGGTGCCTGCACATGGGACAGTGGATGCCCAGCGTAGTCTTGGCGCTGCGCTGCATCTGCTGTCGCTGCCCCTGAATGCCTCTGGAGCCCCACCACGCAATCCGCCGCGTGAATTTCTTTTGAAATTCATCATGTTGGTGGTGCCCCGAGCCGGGATCGAACCGGCACGCCACTTTCGCGGCACGGGATTTTAAGTCCCGGGTGTCTACCAATTTCACCATCGGGGCACGCAGCCTGCCATTCTAGCTGCTCCCGCTGCGCTGTTGGAGCAAGACAGGCATGGATCGTGGCTCTGGGCAACGCTGCAGTTCAATGAAGGCTATGGGGGGGTGGCGCTTTGCGACGCGCCAGGCAGATCCGCCCTACTCCCATGCGGACATGCGGGCACTACCGAGGGCGTAAAACGTGAAAGAGACGGGATGACGATGCAGAGGCTGCGCGACCCGTTGGCAGAGGCAACAGCACGCCCCGCAACGCAAAAACCGGCGCCGAAAAAGCAAAAAGAGCCCTGAGGCTCTTTTCGCAATGTGTTGGAGCGGGAAAACGGGTTCGAACCGTCGACCTATACCTTGGCAAGGTATCGCTCTACCAACTGAGCTATTCCCGCAAAAACCAGCATGAACGGATCCACACCAGCTTTGAAAACTGGAGCGGGAAAACGGGTTCGAACCGTCGACCTATACCTTGGCAAGGTATCGCTCTACCAACTGAGCTATTCCCGCAAAAACTAGCATGAACGGATCCACACCAGCTTTGAAAACTGGAGCGGGAAAACGGGTTCGAACCGTCGACCTATACCTTGGCAAGGTATCGCTCTACCAACTGAGCTATTCCCGCATACATTGTTCGTTTCACCACGAACCCAAAACGTACTGACAAGCATGTCCTGGAGGCGCGAACCAGAGTCGAACTGGTCTAACCGGATTTGCAATCCGGGGCATAACCGCTTTGCTATCGCGCCATGGATTGTTGCCATGCTGAAACCATCAACACAGCCAATTTGGAGCGGGAAAACGGGTTCGAACCGTCGACCTATACCTTGGCAAGGTATCGCTCTACCAACTGAGCTATTCCCGCGTATCCGCTTTACCGGAAGTCCGCTATTATATACCGGGCTCCGCGATGGTATGCATTGTAACGCATATTTTTTGGTCTTTTTGGCAAACCGGCCCGTTTTTGATGACGGGCCGGTTTTCCGTGCAGACCAGTAGCCGATCTAGTGCTTGATGGCACGCGAGCGGCGCGCAGGTGCCGCCTTGGCGGCCGTTGCCGCAACGGCCACAGCAGGCACCACGGGCACCGGCTCGGCGGCAGGCACATCGCTGTCACTCAACGGTGTGGGAGTGACTTCCAGCGCCACTTCCAGCACCTTGTCGATCCAGCGCACCGGCACGATCTCCAGACCGCTCTTGACGTTGTCGGGGATCTCGGCCAAGTCCTTGACATTCTCTTCCGGGATCATCACGGTCTTGATACCGCCACGCAGCGCGGCCAGCAGCTTTTCCTTCAGGCCACCGATGGCGGTGACTTCACCGCGCAAGGTAATCTCGCCGGTCATCGCCACATCGGCACGCACCGGGATACCGGTCAGCACCGACACCAGCGCCGTCGTCATCGCCGCACCAGCGCTGGGGCCATCCTTGGGGGTGGCGCCATCGGGCACGTGGATGTGGATGTCGCGCTTTTCGAACACGTCATCGCGGATACCCAGCGAACGGGCCCGGCTGCGCACCACGGTGCGAGCCGCTTCGACCGATTCCTTCATCACATCGCCCAGCGAGCCGGTGCGGTTGATGACGCCCTTGCCGGGCATGGCAGCCGCTTCAATGGTCAGCAGATCGCCGCCCACCTCGGTCCAGGCCAGGCCCACGACCTGACCGACCTGGTTCTTCTGCTCGGCATGGCCGTAGCTGAACTTGCGCACACCCAGGTAGTCGGGCAGGTTGTCGGCCGTCACCTGCACCGGTGCCTGCGCCTTGCCCAGCTGGATGTTCTTGACCACCTTGCGGCAGATCTTGGACAGCTCACGCTCGAGCGAACGCACACCGGCTTCGCGGGTGTAGTAGCGCACGATGTCGCGCACGGCGTCCTCGCGCAGCTCCAGTTCACCGGCCTTGACGCCGTTGTTCTCGATCTGCTTGGGCAGCAGGTAGCGCATCGCGATATTGGTCTTCTCGTCCTCGGTGTAACCGGCCAGGCGGATCACTTCCATCCGGTCCAGCAACGCGGGCGGGATATTCATCGAGTTCGAGGTAGCGACAAACATCACATCGCTGAGGTCGAAATCGACCTCTACATAGTGGTCGCCAAACTTGCTGTTCTGCTCGGGGTCGAGCACTTCCAGCAAGGCGCTCGAAGGATCGCCCCGGAAGTCCATGCCCAGCTTGTCGATTTCGTCGAGCAGGAACAGCGGATTGCGCGTGCCGACCTTGGACAGGTTCTGCAGCACCTTGCCGGGCATCGCGCCGATGTAGGTGCGGCGGTGACCGCGGATCTCGGCCTCGTCGCGCATGCCGCCCAGCGCCATGCGCACATACTTGCGCCCGGTCGCCTTGGCAATCGACTGGCCCAGCGAGGTCTTGCCCACGCCAGGCGGGCCGACCAGGCACAGAATCGGTGCCTTGACCTTGTCCACGCGCTGCTGCACCGCGAGGTACTCAAGAATGCGGTCCTTGACCTTGTCGAGGCCATAGTGGTCTTCGTTAAGCACATCCTCGGCGATGACCAGGTCCTTCTTGACCTTGGTCTTCTTGCCCCAGGGCAGATTCACCAGCGTCTCAATGTAGTTGCGCACCACCGAGGCCTCGGCCGACATCGGCGACATCAGCTTGAGCTTCTTGAGCTCGCCCTCGGCCTTCTTGCGCGCATCCTGCGTCATCTTGGCGAGCTTGATCTTCTTTTCCAGGTCTTCCAGGTCGGCGCCGTCTTCGCCCTCGCCCAGTTCCTTCTGGATCGCCTTGACCTGCTCGTTGAGGTAGAAGTCGCGCTGGCTCTTTTCCATCTGCTTTTTGACGCGGCCACGGATCTTCTTGTCGACATTGAGGATGTCGACCTCGCGCTCAAGCTGGTCGTACAGGTTTTCCAGGCGGTCCTGCACCTTTTGCAGCTCCAGCACGGCCTGCTTGTTCTCGAGCTTGAGCGGCAGGTGGGCGGCGATGGTGTCAGCCAGGCGGCCTGCGTCATCGATGCCGGAGATGGAGGTCAGGATCTCGGATGGGATCTTCTTGTTGAGCTTGACGTACTGGTCAAACTGCTGCATCACGGCGCGGCGCAAGGCCTCGATCTCGCTGGCCTTGTCGGCGCTGTCGCCGGGCTCCACGGGCTCGATCTGCGCGGTGAAGTAGTCCTCGCCTTCGGCGATTTCCTGCACCTGGGCACGCTGCACGCCTTCGACCAGCACCTTGACGGTGCCATCGGGCAGCTTGAGCATCTGCAAAATCGTCGAGACGCAGCCAACGCTGAACATGTCGTTGACGGTGGGATCGTCCTTGGCCGCCGTCTTCTGGGCCACCAGCATGATCTTGCGGTCGCCTTCCATCGCCGTCTCCAGCGCCTTGATGCTCTTGGGGCGGCCTACGAACAGCGGAATCACCATGTGCGGAAACACGACCACGTCCCGCAGCGGGAGCATGGGCAATTCCAGGGGGTGGGAGGATTGGGTTTGGTTGTCGGACATGAAAATCCTTTTGAAACTTCTACGAAGATGATCCGTAAAAGCGATATTTCAACCCTTGGCCATCAAAAACCAGGGGCCAGGGCGGGTGCAGGCCAGAAAGACACCCTCAAACCCTTTGGATACAGCCCGGCAGCGCCGGGCGATCCTGGTAAACACAGAGGGCAGAGTCCAAGCGGCCTCTGCCATCGGGCCCATCAGGCCTTCTTGGCCGCTTCCCGGTACACCAGGAGGGGCGGCTTGCCTTCGTTGATCGTCGCTTCTTCTACCACGACCTTGGCCACGTTGTCGGTGGTGGGCAGGTCAAACATGGTGGTCATCAGCGATTGCTCCAGAATCGAGCGCAGCCCCCGGGCACCGGTCTTGCGGGCCAGCGCCTTCTTCGCAATCGCGGTCAGTGCGTCCGGGCGCACTTCCAGCTCCACGCCTTCCATGCCCAGCAGCTTGTTGTACTGCTTGACCAGCGCATTCTTGGGCTGGGTCAGGATCTGCACCAGCGCGTCTTCCGACAGCTCGGCCAGCGCCGTGACCACGGGCAGACGCCCCACCAGCTCGGGGATGATGCCGAACTTGATCAGGTCTTCGGGCTCGATATCGCGGAAGGCCTCGGAGATGGAGCGCTGCTGCTTGCTCTTGACGGTGGCACCAAAACCGATGCCCGAGGCCTCGGAGCGGTTCTCGATGACCTTCTCCAGACCAGCAAAGGCGCCGCCGCAGATGAACAGGATATTGGTCGTGTCGACCTGCAGGAAATCCTGGTTCGGGTGCTTGCGCCCGCCCTGAGGCGGGATCGAGGCCATCGTGCCTTCGATCAGCTTGAGCAGCGCCTGCTGCACGCCTTCGCCCGATACGTCGCGGGTGATCGAGGGGTTGTCCGCCTTGCGGGTGATCTTGTCGATTTCGTCGATGTAGACGATACCGCGCTGGGCACGCTCGACATCGTAGTTGCAGCTTTGCAGCAGCTTTTGCACGATGTTCTCGACGTCCTCGCCGACATAGCCCGCTTCCGTCAACGTGGTGGCGTCCGCCATCACAAAGGGCACGTTCAGCTGGCGAGCGAGGGTCTGGGCGAGCAAGGTTTTGCCCGAGCCGGTGGGGCCGATCAGCAAGATATTGCTCTTGGCCAGCTCCACATCGTCCTTGCCGGCCTTGTCCTTGTGCGCCAGGCGCTTGTAGTGGTTGTACACCGCCACGGCCAGGGTGCGTTTGGCGGGATCCTGACCGATGACATAGTTGTCCAGGGTGGCCTTGATCTCGGCCGGTGTCGGCAGATCATTGCCCTTGGCCTTCTCGCCCTCCTTGCCTTCTGCCGCCACTTCGTCGCGCACGATGTCATTGCACAGGTTGATGCACTCATCGCAGATGAACACGGACGGTCCGGCAATGAGTTTCTTCACCTCGTGCTGACTCTTGCCGCAGAAGGAGCAGTACAGGGTTTTTTCGCTGGATGAGCCTTTTTTCTCGGCCATGGGGGCAATGCCTTCAATCGAATCTATGTGGAAACAATGATAACCAACTACAAAGCGGCCTCAACCGGTAGGGTTGGGGCCGCTTATCCGGAAAAGCCTACTTATGGGCGCTTTTCTACCACAGTATCGACCAAACCGTATTCCTGGGCTTCTGGCGCCGTCATGAAGTAGTCGCGCTCGGTATCGGCCTTGACCTTGTCATAAGGCTGACCGGTGCGGTCTGCCAGGATGCGGTTCATCTGCTCCTTGGTGCGAATGATGTCGCGGGCATGGATTTCGATGTCCGTGGCCTGGCCGCGGGCACCGCCCAGCACCTGGTGGATCATGATCTTGGAGTTGGGCAGCGAGTAGCGCTTGCCCTTCTCGCCAGCGGCCAGCAGGAAAGCGCCCATGCTGGCAGCAAAGCCCAGGCACATGGTCGAGACCTGCGGCTTGATGAACTGCATGGTGTCATAGATGGCCATGCCAGCGGTCACGCTGCCGCCTGGCGAGTTGATGTAGAGCGAAATCTCCTTGTCGGGGTTTTCGCTTTCCAGGAACAGCAGCTGGGCCACCACGAGGTTGGCGGTCTGGTCGTTGACTTCACCGACCAGAAAAATCACGCGGTCCTTGAGCAGACGCGAGTAAATGTCAAACGAGCGCTCACCACGGCCCGATTGCTCGATCACCATCGGGATCAAACCCAAGTTCTGAATATCTTGTGCGCTCATTACATCTCCGTTCAGGATTGGTGGAAGCTAGCGTCAATGCACTGTGACTGCGCTAACTGTACCCCAATAAAATGGGGCCTGCGCCCAAAAGCACAAGCCCCTGTTTTGTAGCTGGCGGCAGCGCTGGCGGCCATGGCCGCCCGGCGCGCGTCCTATCAGCCTTGCTGGCCCATCAGTTCGTCGAAGGACACGGTCTTGTCGCTGACCTTGGCCTTGCCCAGCACGAATTCGGTCACGTTGTTTTCGATCACAACGGCTTCGACTTCGGCCAGACGCTGGCGGTCACCAAAGTACCAACGCACGACGTCTTCTGGCTTCTCGTAGCTCGATGCCAGCTCGTCGATGTGGGCCTTGATCTGCTCAGGCGTGGCTTCCAGCTTGTTGGCCTTGACCAGCTCGGCCACCACCAGGCCCAGACGCACGCGGCGCTCGGCTTGGGGCAGGAACACGTCAGCAGGGATTTCCGCCTTTTCAGCGTCCTTGATGCCGCGTTGCTTGAGCTCTTCACGGGCGCCTTCGAGCAGACGGCCGACTTCGGCGTCGATGCTGGCCTTGGGCAGGTCCAGCTCAGCCTTGGACACCAGGGCTTCCATCACGGCTTGCTTGTTGCGCGACTGAACGCGGAACTTGACTTCACGCTCCAGGTTCTTCTTGATGTCAGCGCGCAGGCCTTCGACGGAGCCGTCAGCAATGCCCAGGGACTTGGCCAGTGCTTCGTTCACTTCGGGCAGGTTGGCCGCTTCCACCTTCTTGACGGTCACCAGGAAGTCGGCGGTCTTGCCAGCCACTTCCTTGCCGTGGTAGTCCTCAGGGAATGCCAGGGGGAAAGTCTTGGATTCGCCGGTCTTCATGCCGCGCACGGCGTCTTCGAATTCCTTGAGCATCTGGCCTTCGCCGATCAGGAACTGGAAGGCTTCAGCCTTGCCGCCAGCGAAGGGTTCGCCGTCGATCTTGCCTTCGAAGTCCACGGTCACGCGGTCGCCGTCCACTGCAGCCGTATCGGCTGGGCGCTGGGCGAAGGTGCGACGCTGCTTGCGCAGGATGTCGATGGTCTTTTCGATAGCAGCGTCATCCACGTCGGCAGCCAGCTTCTCGACTTCGGCGGAAGCCAGGTCACCGATCTTGACTTCGGGGAACACTTCGAACACGGCGTCAAATGCCAGCTCACCCTCAGGTGCGCCTTCTTTTTCAGTGATCTTGGGCTGACCGGCCACGCGCAGCTCGGCTTCGTTGGCGGCCTTGGCAAAAGCCTCGCCGACCTTCTCGTTGAGCACTTCGTACTGCACGGAATAGCCATAGCGCTGTGCCACCACGTTCATCGGCACCTTGCCTGGACGGAAGCCGTCCATCTTCACGGTGCGGGCCAGGCGCTTGAGGCGGCTGTCCACTTCGGTTTGCACGGATGCGAGAGGCAAGCTCAGCGAAATTTTGCGCTCGAGCTTTTCAAGGGTTTCAACATTCACTGCCATGGTTAATCCTAGTTAGGCACGAACCCTTCCGGCCACGGTGTGCAAACGCCATTGAAGCCAGCCTGCAAGCGGCAAAGCTTGCGTCCGATGCGAGGACTGTCCGTGTCACATCGGGGATGGCATCAACGGGGATTGGCACCGTTTTACAACCTGGGGTCCCAGTAGATAGGCGACTGGCCCTAAGCCCAGCACACCCAAAAATCAAACGATGACAGCGCATTCAGTAGCAAGCAACACCAGGCGTGACGCGGCAAAAACCAGCGTTGTCACGAAAGCGGTGCAGCGCAAGGCGCCATCGACCGAAACCGAACATTATATATAAAGCCAGCTCTTTTCCTGGCTGCCAATACCGTCTTGCTGCAGGGTCAGAACCCGGATGCCGGCAGCCGCTGGCGCCAAACACCAACAAAAAAGCCGAATCTCCAGCAGGAAATTCGGCTCATATTCAGCAAAAAATCAGACGGTGCTTATACCTTCTGCTATCAAATTTTGGTGCGCGGGGGGGGACTCGAACCCCCACACCATTGCTGGCGTCAGGACCTAAACCTGGTGCGTCTACCAATTTCGCCACCCGCGCGGTTGCGGCTGCAGCCAGCTTGTGAGCCAACCCGCCTGTTTTTAGGTCAATCCAAGATTCTAATGCAAGGCATGGGCATTTTCAGCAAGACCGGCCGAAAACCGTCCATGTTGCAAGGGCCCGGCCGCCTCTGGCCGGCCTCTGCCACACCGGGTTCAAACCGCTGCCGACAGTGGCACCTCGCTGTGCTCCTTTTTCACGCGGAACCAGGCCGCATACATCGCCGGCAGCGCCAGCAAGGTCAGCACCGTCGCAACGACCAGGCCGCCCATGATGGCTACGGCCATCGGCCCCCAGAAAATGCTGCGCGACAGCGGAATCATCGCCAGCACGGCAGCCGCAGCGGTCAGCGCAATCGGGCGCAGCCGGTGGGTGGCGGCCTCGACAATCGCATCCCAGGTCGACAGGCCCGCCGCATGGTTGGCCTCAATCTGGTCGATCAGGATCACCGAGTTGCGCTGGATCATGCCCATCAGTGCGATCACGCCCAGCAAGGCGACAAAGCCAAAGGGCCGGTTGAGCAGCAGCAATGCCGCCGTCACGCCCGCAATGCCCAGGAAACCGGTGATATAGACCAGCACCGAGCGGCTAAAGCTGTGCAGCTGCAGCATCAGCAGGGTGAAGACGATGAACACCATGATCGGCATGCCCGCCATGATGGAATCCGAGCCCTTGGCGCTTTCTTCCACCGCACCGGCAATCTCGATGCGGTATTGGTTGAGGCCCTTGTCGGCCCAGCCCTGCTGCAGCTTTTGCAGATCGGGCCAGAGCTTTTGCGTCACCGTCGGGCCTTGCAGGCCGGCGGCCACATCGCCTTGCACGGTGATCGCATACTCCCGGCCCTGGCGCCAGAGAATACCCGGCTCCCAGACAAAGCTGGGCTTGGCAATCTGCGACAGCAAGATGGCCTGGCCGCTGCTCGAGGCCACATAGGCATTGCCCACGTCGGTGACGGCCTGGCGCTCGTCCACCGGCTGGCGCAGCACCATGTCGAGCAGCTTGTCGCCTTCGCGGAACTGCCCGATGGTATTGCCCGACAGCTGGGTGCGCGTGGCCTGGGCAATGCTCTGGTTGCTCACACCCAGCGCACGCGCCTTGCTCTGGTCCACCTCCAGGCGCAGCACCTTGATGGACTCGTTCCAGTTGTCGTTGACGCCGCGCAAATCGGGCGATGCCTCCAGCTTGGCGCGCACCTCGCTGGCGAGCGTGCGCAGCAGCTTGGGGTCCTGGCCCATCACGCGGAACTGCACCGGGTAGGGCACCGGCGGGCCGCTGGGCAGCAGCTTGACGCGGGCCCGCACCTCCGGGAACTCCTGGGCCAGCAAGGTCGGCAGCCGCTTCATCAGGCTGTCGCGGTCGGCCAGGTTGTGGGGCAGCAGGATCAGCTGCGACACATTGGACTGCGGGAAGATCTGGTCCAGCGGCAGGTAAAAGCGCGGCACGCCCGAGCCAATCCAGGAGGTGACCGACTCGATGCCGTCCTGCGCCTGCATGCGCTGCTCGATGCGCCGCGTCACCTCTTCGTTGGCGGCCATGCTCGAGCCCTCGGGCAGCCAGACATCCATCAGGATCTCGGTGCGGTTGGAGTCGGGGAAGAACTGCTGCTGCACCCGGCTCATGCCAAACAGGCCCAGCGCAAACACCAGCACCGTGGCACCAATCGTCAGCCAGCGGTGCTCCACGCACCACGAGACAGTGCGGCGGAAGCGGTTGTAGAAGGGGGTGTCGAACATCGCATGCTCGCCGCCCTCACCACCCTCACTCTCTTGCGGCGCATGCCTGGGCTTCTTCAGGAACACCGTGCCCAGGTAGGGCACAAAGTAGACCGAGGCCACCCAGCTGATCACCAGCGCAATCACCGTCACCGCAAAGATCGCAAAGGTGTACTCGCCGGTGGTGGACTTGGCGATGCCAATGGGCATAAAGCCCGCCGCCGTGATCAAGGTGCCTGTCAGCATCGGCTTGGCGGTGATGTCATAGGCGGCGGTGGCCGCGCTCAGCTTGTCATAGCCCTCTTCCATCTTGCGCACCATCATCTCGACGGCAATGATGGCGTCGTCCACCAGCAGGCCCAGCGCAATGATCAGCGAGCCCAGCGAGACCTTGTGCAGGCCAATGCCCCAGTACCACATCGCCAGGAAGGTGGCGCAGAGCACCAGCGGAATGGTGATACCCACCACCAGCCCGGGGCGCGGGTCCAGCGTGATGCGGCGCCACAGCGGGTCCTTGCCCTTGCGTATATGCATGCCCAGGCTCACAAAGCTCACGGCCAGCACAATCACCACCGCCTCGATCAGCACGCGCACAAACTCGTTGACCGAGGTGGACACGGCCTTGGGCTGGTCCTGCACGTTCTCCAGACTCAGGCCGGCCGGCAGGGTGGGCGCAATCTTGTCCACCGCCTCATGCAGGTGCTTGCCCAGTGCAATCACATCGCCACCCTTGCGCATCGAGATGCCCAGGGCCACCGTGGGCTGGCCCTGGAAATGCACCTTGGTCTTGGCCGGGTCCAGGTAGCTGCGGTAGATGTCGGCGATATCGCCCAGCTTGAGCTGGTTGCCGTTGGGACCCCGGATCGGCATGGCCTTGACGTCGTCGAGCTGGCGGAACTCGCCCGTCACCTCGACCTGCACCCGGTCGGCGCCGGCCTGCACCTCGCCACCGCTTTGCACCGCGTTTTGCTGGCCGAGCTGGGCGATGACCTGGTTCATGTCCAGCCCCAGCTGGGCCAGCTTGCTGCGCGAGATCTCGATATAGAGCTTCTCATCCTGCACGCCAAAGAGTTCGACCTTGGCCACGTCCTTGACCCGCAGCAGGCTCTGGCGCACGCTGTCGGCATATTCCTTGAGCTCGGCGTAGCTGTAGCCCTCGCCCTGCAGCGCATAGATCACGCCATAGACATCGCCAAAGTCATCGTTGTAGAAGGGGCCGAGCACGCCCTGGGGCAAGCTGGCGCGCATATCGCCCACCTTTTTGCGCACCGCCAGCCAGGTTTGCGGCACATCCTGTGGGCGCGTGTCTTCGCGCAGGTTCAGGATGACCAGCATCTCGCCGGGCTTGGAGTAGCTGACGATCTTGTCGGCATTGGGCACGTCCTGCAAGGTGCGTTCGACCTTGTCGGTCACCTGCTCGGCCATCTGCTGGGCCGTGGCGCCCGGCCATGCGGCCGAGACCACCATCGCGCGGAAGGTGAACGGCGGGTCTTCATCCTGACCCAGCTGAAAATACGCACCGATGCCCAGCACCAGCAGCATGATGAGCAGGTAGCGCGTCAGCGGCACATGCTGCAGCGCCCAGCGCGAGAGGTTGAAGCCCTTGCTGCTGCTGTGCTTTTCGCCATCGGGCTCGGGGGCCGAAGCGGACGTTGCAGCGCCTTGCGGCGTGTTCGGAGGTGTTTGCATGGCCACCTCTTACTGCTTGGCGGCAGGAGCCGCAGCATCCGCAGCGGCGGGCGCATTGACCACTGGTGCATCGGCCTGGGTTTGCGCAGGCGCAGCAGCCGCATACTTGGACTGGAACACCGTCACCTTCTGCCCGGCATTGAGCACATGCACGCCGGCAATCACCACCTGCTGCCCCGCGTGCAGACCGCTTTGGATCACGGCGTCATTGCCGTCCATGCGCGCCACCGCCACTGCCCGGGGCTGCACGGTGGAGCTGGCCGGGTCAAACACCCAGACCTGGCTGCTGCCGGCCTTGTCCCACAGCGCCGACAACGGCAGCTTGATCACATCGCTCGCCTTGTCCGCGCCGGCAGCGCGCTCGGGCGGCAGCACGGTCACGGTGGCGCCCAGCTTGGGCAGCACATCATTGGGCGCCGCATCCAGCGAGGCCTTGACCTGGTAGGTGCGCGTGGCAGCATCGGCGCTGGCGGCCACTTCGCGGATATGGGCGCCCAGCGACTGCTCCTCAGGCCAGACCTTGACCTGCACCGGCTGGCCGGGCTTGAGCTGGGCAATGCGGTCTTCGGGCACGGCAAACACGGCATCGCGCGCACCATCCTTGGCCACACGCAGCACCGGGGTGCCGGCAGACACGACCTGGCCGGGCTCCACATTCACGGCGGTCACGACGCCCGCCACATCGGACACCAGGCGGGTATAGGCCGTCTGGTTGCTTTGGCTGGCCGCATTGGCCTTGGCCTGGTCGAGCTGGGCCTGGGCCGATTTCAGCGCTGCCGCATGGCGCTCCATCTCCGCGGCGCTGATGAAGTTCTTGTCACGCAGTTCCTTGAAGCGGCGGTAGTTGGCCGCCTCCAGGTCCCGCTGCGTGGTCGCCGCCTGCACCTGGGCCTGCGCGCCTTGCGCAGCCAGCGCGTAGTCGGTGCCATCGAGCTGCGCCAGCAACTGCCCGGGCTTGATGGCCTGACCCAGCTCCACGTTGCGGCTGAGCACCTTGCCCGCCACCCGGAAACCCAACTGCGCCTCGGTGCGGGCGCGGATATCGCCGGCAAACGCCGTCTGCGCCTGCAAGGGCGCCGCGCCCACTGTTTGCAGCTTGACCGCCCGGATTGGCTCGGGCGGGGATTCCTGGCGTGAACAGGCCGTCAATGTGGCCACGGTAGCAATAGACAGCAGCAGCACTGCGGCACGTGCGCTGGGCGCTCGAAGAGGTAGGGACATGGTGTGCAATCGGGCGTTAAGCGGCCAAGAAGACCCTGGCCCGGCAGATAAAAAGGGGAGAGACGCAGCAAGGACCCTCTGCAAAACACTCCGGAGGAGCGCTGTGCAGAGGATCCTTAATGACCAAACGGTCACTAATTTAGACAGTTCGATGTCGGCTGTCAATGCTTGCCTGTGGTCAGCGCGGTATGCGCTAGCATCGGCGCTGTGAAAGATTCCACGCCCTCCCCTTCTGCGACCGCCGCCACGCCCGCTGTGACCACGCCCGTCACCCACTACGAGAATTTTCCGGTGGCCTCCTGGCTGTGCCCACCGGCGCTGCGCCCGCCCATTGCGGCCATCTACCACTTTGCGCGCACGGCCGATGACATTGCCGACGAGGGCGATGCCGATGCCCCCGCCCGCCTGGCCGAGCTGCAGGCCTACCGCGATGCGCTCGCCCATATCGCCCAGGGCCAACCGCCGCTCGCGCGCTGGCAGGCCGTGTTCGCGCCGCTGCAGGCGGCCATCGTGCAGTGGCAGCTGCCGGTGGCGCTGCTCGATGACCTGATCAGCGCCTTCATGCAGGACATCGACAAAACCGCCCAAGGCGCGCGCTATGCCGACCGCAGCGAGCTGCTCGACTACTGCCGCCGCTCGGCCAACCCAGTGGGCCGCTTGCTGCTGCATCTGTATGGCGTGAACGATGCCCCGTCCCTCGCTCAGAGCGATGCCATCTGCAGCGCGCTGCAGCTGATCAACTTCTGGCAGGACCTGGGGGTCGATATTCCGCGCGGCCGCTACTACCTCAATGATGCCGACTGCCAGGCCGCCGGCATCAGCGCCGCCGCGATGCAGCAGCGCCAGGACAGCCCGGCGCTGCGCCAGTTGGTGATGGACCAGGCCGCCTGGGCGCGCCGCCTGATGGAAGAAGGCGCGCCGCTGGTGCACCGCGTGCCCGGCCGCGCCGGCTGGGAGCTGCGCCTGGTGGTGCAAGGGGGTTTGCGTATTCTCGATAAGGTGGAAGCCCTGCAAGGCCAGAGCCTGTGGCAGCGCCGCACCATTGGCAAGGGCGATGTGCCGCTGATGCTGTGGCGCGCCTGGCGCATGTGAGCCGCTGTTCGCCCGCTGTTCGCCCCCTTGCCGCCCCCACAAAAAAAGGCCGAATTCTGCGATCCGGCCTAAAGGGGTTATGGGAACCCCCGAGGAGAGTGTTTACGGGCCTTGCGGCCAGGCGGCTCAGGGCTCAGCCATCCTTGGCCCACGTGGGCAATACGTTGGTCATGGTCTAGCCTTTCTCAACTTTCTTAACCCAGCTGCACCGGCACAAAAATCTTCTGGCCATTGCGCTCGATCAGCAACGCCACCGACTTGTCGGACTGGGCGACCTGCTTGCGCAGATCCTCAATCCCTTTCACCGCCGCGCCATTGACGGACAGCACCACGTCACCGGGCTGCACACCGGCGAGCGCAGCAGGCCCGGCCGCTTGCTCGACGATCAAGCCCTGCTGGCTGCCGCTGGCCTGCTTTTCCTGGGGCGTCAGCTCGCGCAGCGCCAGGCCCAGCTTGCCCTTGCCGACCTTCTCGTTGCCGGCCACCTGCTCGCCCTTGCTGACATTGCCGCCCAGGGTGGCTTGCAAGGTGGTGGCCTTGCCGCCGCGCCAGACCTGCAGCTCGGCCTGGGTACCGGGGCGCGCCGTGGCAATGGCCGCAGGCAGGTCGTTGGACGAGACAATTGCCTGGCCGTTGTAGCCGGTGATCACATCGCCGGGCTGCAGGCCGGCCTTGTCGGCAGGGCCGCCCTTTTCCACACTGGCAACCAAGGCGCCTTCGGGCTTGGGCAGCTTGAAGGAATCGGCAAAGGCCTGGTTGACCTCCTGGATCACGACACCCAGGCGCGCATGGTCGACCTTGCCGTGCGAGACGATCTGGTCCTTGATGTTGACCGCCAGGTCGATCGGGATCGCAAAGGACAGGCCCTGGTAGCCACCACTCTTGCTGTAGATCTGCGAGTTGATGCCCACCACCTCGCCCCGCGCATTGATCAGCGGCCCGCCGGAGTTGCCGGGGTTGATCGCCACATCGGTCTGGATAAAGGGCACCGAGCTGTCATCGGGCAGCGCACGGCCCTTGGCACTGACGACACCGGCGGTCACCGAGTTCTCAAAGCCAAAGGGCGAGCCAATGGCCAGCACCCATTCGCCTTGCTGGATGGCCTTGGAGTCACCGATCTTGGCGACTGGCAGATCCTTGGCATCGATCTTGATAACCGCGATATCGGTCTTGGGGTCCGAGCCCAGCACCTTGGCCTTGAACTCGCGCCGATCGGTGAGCTTGACCGTCACCGTCTTGGCGCCCTTGACCACGTGGGCATTGGTCAGGATGGTGCCATCGGGGCTGATGATAAAGCCCGAGCCCTCGCCGGCCATCGGCACCTCTTGCGGCACCTGGCGGCCAAAGCCGCGCGGCATGCCTTGCTGGGGCACGCCAAAGCCGAACTGGCGGAAGAACTGCAGCATCGGGTCATTGGGGTCGATTTGCTGGCCCCGGTTGGCCGAGGGTGCGGCATCGGCATCATCGCCGTCGTCCTCATCGTCCGAGACCTTGCGCGTGCCGCGCACACTGATATTGACCACCGCAGGCCCGGCCTGCTGGGTGATGGCGCTGAAATTGGGCAGGCTCACCATGGGCGCGGCCGCCGGGGCGGACTGGGCGATGACCGCAGGCGCGCCTTGGGCATGGGCGCTCCACTGCACATGCTGCAGCGCAGAGGCACCCACGCCGCCCAACACCCCTGCCGTCAGCAAGGCAGCCACCAGTTTGCGCGAACCGAGTTGAAAAGAAGGAACAGACATTTTGTACTCCTGAATACCACTTGCATGAGGTCGATGGAGCTAATGTGCCTGCCCAGACTTAGAAGAAACTTAGACGCGCATCACTCTCGGCCTCAGGACTTTTGGTAGGGGAAATACGGCGGTGCCTCGCCAATGGCCAGCATATCGACCTCCAGCAATGCCAGCCCGGGCTGCCTCGCCAGCTGCGCCACGGCCTCTGCCAAGCCATGGGCCTCACTGAGCTTGCGGTAGGCGATGCCCGCCGACTGGGCCAGCAACGCAAAGTCCGGCGGCGCCAGATCGCCATAGACGCGCCGGCCGCCAAAGTTCGCATCCTGCATGTGCTTGATGACGCCGTAACCGGCGTCGTTCATGACGATGAACAGCATGTCCAGCGCTTCCTGCATGGCGGTCCACAGCTCGCAGACATTCATCATGAAGCCGGCATCACCGCTCAGCACCACGGTCTTGGCGCCACGAGCGGCAAAGGCCGCGCCGATGCCCAGCGGCAGGCCCTGGCCAATGCCGGCGCCCACCGGGTGCATCGCATCGCGCGGGCCATAGACCTCGAACAAACGGTTGCCCCAGGTGGAGTTGGCGACGGTGATATCGCGCGCCCAGACGGCGTTGCGCGGCAGCTGGATTCGGAGCTGCTCGGCAAAGCCGGCATAGGGGCCCAGGGTGCGGGCAAAGGCCTGGCGGGCACGCTGCTTCATCTCGGCAAATTGCGCGCGGTAGCCGGGCTCGGCCTGGTAATTGCCCAGCGCCGCGACCAGGCGCTCCAAGACATCGCGGGCATCACCACAGACAAACTGCGCGCAGTCATAGCTGCGCCCTTCGGCCGCGGGGTCCAGGTCGATCTGCACCCGTTGGCCGGGCAAGGCCAGGCTTTGGTCCACGGTCTCCTGGCCGCGCAGCCGCGAGCCCACCACGAGCATCAGGTCCACGGTCTTGTAGAAGTCAATCACCTCCGGCGCGCCGGTGCCGTTGAGGCCGCCCAGATTGCAAGGGTGGTCCTCGGGCACGATGCCGCGCCCGGCCCAGCTCGATGCCATGCCAAAGCCCCTGTCCAGCAGCTGCTGCAGCGCTGCGCCGCCATCGATGGCGCCGCGCCCCACCCAGAGCATGGGCCGCCGCGCAGCCCGCACGCGCTCGGCCAGCTGCGCGATATCGGCATCGCTGGCCCGTGGGCGCGCAGGCAGGGTCGGCAGCGCCAGGCTGGTGTCCGCATCGGCCTGCGGGATGGGCTGCTTTTGCACATCGATCGGAATCTCGATGCTGACCGGCCCCATCGGCGCCGTCAGCGCCTCGCTGGCCGCCTGCTGCAAGATGCGCAGCGCGTCTTCAGCCCGCTCAATGCGGTAGCTGGCCTTGCAGACCGATTGCAGCATGCCCAGCTGGTCGCGCACATTGTGGGTGGCGCCGGTATCGCGCCCCAAGAACTTGCGCGGCACCTGGCCGGTGATATGCAAAAGCGGGCTGGAGGCAAACGAGGCCTCCAGCAAGCCCGACACGGTATTGGCCGCGCCCGGCCCGGTGCTGGAGACCAGCACGCCCAGCTTGCCGCTGCGGCGGGCATAGCCATCGGCCATATGGGCAGCGCCCATCTCGCCGCGCGTCATCACCACACGGATGCCGCCCTGGCGCGCGATGCCGTCCATGATCGGTATGTTGTGCACGGAGATGATGCCAAAGACCAGCTCGGTACCGATGGCGTGCAGGAACTGGGCGACCAGGTCGCCGATATTGAAGGTGTGGGGCATAGTGGTTTTATTGGCTGGCCTGAACGTCCGGGGCCAATGGCTTGAAGAAGGCGTAGTCGCTGGCAATGCGTTTTTTCAGATCAGCGGTACTGACCGGGTCGATGGCATAGCCCGAGCGCTCCATGTCGGCGACAAAGCGGGCATCGGCCAGGATTTTCTGGTTGGCCTGGGCCAGCGCCTCGACCACCTCGGGCGCGGTCTTGGCCGGTGCCAAGAGGCCGATCCAGCCCTCGAAATTGAAGTCGGGATAGCCGCACTCGGCCATCGTCGGCGTCTGGGGCAACTGCGGGTTGCGCTGCGGCGATGTCAGTGCCAGCGCGCGCACGCTGCCGCCCTGCACCTGCGTGACAGCCGTCGTGTTCAGATCGAACAGGATGGAGACGCGGTTGGCCATCAGCTCGGCCATGGCCGGCGCATTGCCCTTGAAAGGCACATGCGTCATCGTGATGCCCGCGTACTTGGCCAGCAGCACGCCCGAGAGGTGGTTGGACGAGCCATTGCCCGCCGAGGCATAGCTCAGCTGGCCCGGCTGGTCCTTGCCAAAGGCCACCAGCTCCTGCAGCGACTTGAACGGCGACTGCGCGCCCACCAGCAGCACATTCGTGTACTTGACGACCGAGCCGATGGGCAAGAAATCGGCCACCGGGTCAAAGCTGGTGCTGGTCACCGCCGGCGTGATGCTGATCGTGGGGCTGGCCACAAAGTACAGGGTGTAGCCATTGGGCGCTGCGTTTTTGACCGCATGGGCGGCCAGGGTGCCGCTCGCGCCCGCCTTGTTCTCGACAATCACGCTCTGGCCCAGAAGCTCGGAGAGCTTTTGCCCGTACTGGCGCGCCACGATATCGACCGAGCCACCCGGTGAATAGCCCACCACCAGCTTGATGGGCTGCTGCGGATAGGCCTTGGGCTGGGCCTGCGCTGCAGCGCCCCACACCCCCAACAGCGCTGCACTGAGCGCGATGTTCCACGGGTTCAAGCCGGTCTCCTGAGGTTCTTGTGCGCTCCTTTATCCCCTAGGTACCGACAGCCCCCTCCCCCTGCTAACCCTAGAAGTTCGCAGATTGAATAAGCTGATATTTACAACGAATCAGTTGCGCCGTGTGGGCTTAGAAAATCACCCGCACCCGCAGGCCACCCAAGCTGGGAGATGCATCCAGCAGCAACTGCGCACCATGTTGGCGCGCCACCGCGCTGACAATGGCCAGCCCCAGCCCGCTGCCATGCGCGGTGGTGCCGGGCACGCGGTAGAAGCGGTCCAGAACCCGCTCGCGCTCTTCGGGAGCGATACCGGGCCCGCTGTCTTCAACGCTGAGCACGCGCTGGCACTCGGCATCGGCGTACCAGCGGCACAGCACTTGGCCACCAGCGGGGGTGTAGCGCAGCGCGTTTTCCAGCAGATTGCGCAGCAGCAGGCCCAGCGCATCGGCCTGGCCCTGCACGGGCTCCAGGGTGTCGTCCAGCTGGTGCTGCAAGGTCAAGCCGGCTTGCTGAGCCAGCGGTTGCAGTTCATCGACCGCCATCTCGCATAGCGCAGCGACCGCAACCGGCTGCGCAGGCGCCGCCTGCATCTGCCCGGCCTCCTGGCGGGCCAGGTGCAGCAACTGCTCGACCATGCGCGTGGCCCGGTCGATGCCGGCCATCACCCGCTCGCTGGCCACGCGCCGCGCGGCATCGTCGGGCGCGCGGGCGAGGCCTTGCACCTGCAGCCGCAAGGCCGCCAGCGGTGTGCGCAGCTCATGGGCAGCATCGCCTACAAAGCGCTGCAGCGCATCAAAGGCCGCCTGCAAGCGCGCCAGCAGCAGGTTCATCTCCTGCACCAGGGGCTGCACTTCCAGCGGCAGGTCGGCATCGGCCAGCGGCGAGAGGTCATCAGCCTGGCGCGCCGCCAGTTGCGCGCGGGTGCGCGCCAACGGCGCCAAGGTATGGGCCACCACCCACCACACCACCAGCATGATCAGCGGGGCCAACAGCAGCACCGGCACGATGGAGCGCAAGGCCACATTGCCCGCCATCTGGCCGCGCGATGCCGCTTCTTGCGCCACCTGGATCACCTGGGTCGGCGTCTGCAGCGCATAGATGCGAAAGGCCACGCCGTGCGCCCGCGCATCGCTGAAACCCAGCACGGCGACCTGCGGCAGCAGGCGCGAGTTGCTGGAGCGGTAGAGCATGATGCCGTCGGCGCGCCAGATCTGCACAATCATGTCCTGCGCCTTGGCCTGCGGATCGGCCAGCGCGTCCGACGCGACCTCGGACGCGAGCCCGGCCGACAGCGCCAGCGCAATGCGCTGCATCTGCACATCGAACAGCGCCTCGGTCTCCGCCCGCGCCGTGCGGTAGATGCTGACAGCCTGCAGGCCCGCGGCCACCACCACAACGGCCAGCAGCGCCCAGATCAGCCGCGCGCGCAGCGAAAAAGGCCGCCCGGCCCGCAGCGCATGGCTCAAGGCGCCACCCCGCTTGGCAGCGACTCGACCGGCACCAGGTAGCCCAGGCCGCGCACATTCTGGATCAGATCGGCGCCGAGCTTTTTGCGCACGCCGTGGATATAAACCTCGACGGCATTGCTGCTGATGTCATCGCGCCAGGAATAAAGCTTTTCTTCCAGCTGCGCACGCGAGAGCACGCGGCCGGGCCGGGCGATCAAGGGCTCGAGCACCGCCCACTCACGGGCCGACAGCTGCACCGGCTGGCCGGCCACAAAGGCCTCGCGCGAGGCGGGCACCAGGCGCACCTGGCCCCAGCAGTACTCGGGCTCGGCCCGGCCGCTGGCGCGGCGCAGCAGCGCGCGGATGCGCGCCAGCAGCTCATCGAGGTCATAGGGTTTGATGATGTAGTCGTCGGCACCGGCATCGAGCCCCGCGACGCGCTCTGCAATGGCATCGCGCGCGGTGGCCACCAGCACGGGGATGCGGACCTGGCGCGCGCGCATCTCGCGCAGCACCTGTAGTCCATCCACCCTGGGCAGGCCCAGGTCCAGCAGCACCAAGTCGTAGCCGGCAGTCGCCAGCGCCGTCTGCGCCATCGCCCCGTCCTTGACCCAATCGACCGCCCAGGATTCGGCACGCAGTGCATCGAGCACCACTTCGCCAATCATCTGATCATCTTCTACCAGGAGTATGCGCATGGCAGCATTATGCAAGCGGCCCATCACGCGATGGCTGACAGACCCAGAAGGAAAACGGGCTGAACCCCTCAATGGTGCTCAGCCCGTACCCGCTAGATCCAATACAGAAAGATCCGCCACAGGCACCCCGTCAATCGTGGTGCCTGCAGCGTCCCTCCACACATGCCGCCGTCAGTGTGGGATCCCGGACTTGTTGTTGGCTTTGGTCCTGGTGCCCGGGCGGCATGCATCTCCCCTTGTGCTCAATGGCGACAGCGATTATATGGAGATCGACATGTCAATACCCAACAACTATTGCAACAAAAGACTTCGATCCGCCGTCCCGCCGCACCCTGCCTTTCCGCTACATGGAAAAAGATCTTTGAATTTATTTATAATTTTTCCCTTTTATTCGCACCCCAGCCACTCCGGCAGGCATTGTCAACAAAGCTGTGCAAGCACTCACCCCCGCCATCGTGGCAGTGCAGCACGCCTTGTCCAGGCATGTAGAGGAGCCCGGCAAGGCGCCGTGATGACTTGCATCTCTGTCGCTGGGGTACTCTTCCCGGGCATCCGGCCCATGGGACAATACGGCGCTTATGACCACGCCCCAGCAGTATGTTCAAAACAAGGCCGCAGCCTCCGGCAGCAGCTTTTACTATGCCTTCCTCTTCCTGCCCAAAGACCGGCGTGCAGCGATCACCGCCTTCTACGCCTTTTGCAGAGAGGTCGACGATGTGGTCGACGAGGTAAGCGACCCGGGCGTGGCAGCGACCAAGCTGGCCTGGTGGCAGAGCGAAGTGCGCAAGAGCTTTGCCGGCCAGCCCAGCCACCCGGTCATGCAGGCACTGATGCCCCATGCCAGCGCCTTCTCCATCCAGGCCGAGCACCTGCTGGCGGTGATCGAAGGCTGCCAGATGGACCTGGAGCAAACCCGCTATCTGGATTTTCCCGGCCTGCAGCGCTACTGCCACCTGGTGGCAGGCGTGGTGGGCGAGGTGGCAGCCCGCATCTTTGGCCAGACCAGCCCGCAAACCACGCAGTACGCCCACAAGTTGGGCCTGGCGTTCCAGCTCACCAACATCATTCGCGATGTGGGCGAGGACGCGATGCGCGGCCGCATCTACCTGCCCGTCAATGAGCTCCAGCAGTTCGATGTCAAGGCGCATGAGGTGCTCAACCGCAAGTACTCGGACCGGTTCGAAGCGCTGATGCGCTTTCAGGCCCAGCGCGCCCACCAGCTCTATGACGAGGCGCTGGCCCTGCTGCCGCAGGCCGATTACCGCGCGCAAAAGCCCGGGCTGATGATGGCCAGCATCTACCGCACCTTGCTGCGCGAGATCGAGCAGGACAAGTTCCAGGTGCTGCACCAGCGCGTGAGCCTGACTCCCCTGCGCAAGCTCTGGCTGGCCTGGCGCATGCAAGCGCTGGGCCGCATGTAAGTGGACCGCAACCAACGTATCGCCGTGATCGGCGGCGGCTGGGCCGGCATGGCCGCTGCCGTCGAGCTCGCTGCGGTCAGCGCCCACCAGGTGACGGTCTGGGAATCCTCCGCCCACTGGGGCGGCCGCGCGCGCGGTCTGGCCTTGGCCTTGCCCGGCGGCGACGAGATCACCGTCGACAACGGCCAGCACATTCTGATTGGTGCCTACACCGCCTGCCGCGCGCTGATGGAGCGGGTGGGTGTCAGCACCGATGCGTCCTTTATCAAGCGACCACTGGCCATGCGCTACCCCGACGGCCGGGGCATTCAGTTTCCCGATACCGCCCCGCCCTGGGATGCGCTGATCGGCATTGCCACGGCCAGGGGCTGGTCGCTGATCGAACGCCTGCAACTGCTGCGCCGCGCCGCCGCCTGGCAACGCCAGGGTTTTCGCTGCGCACCGCAGGCCAGCGTGGCCGATCTCTGCGCCGGTCTGCCCCAGCGCCTGCTCGCAGAGTTCTTTGACCCGCTGTGCATCTCGGCGCTGAACACGCCCCTGCACGAAGCCAGCGGCCAGGTCTTTCTGCGCGTGCTGCAAGACAGCCTGTTTGCCACCCACAAAGGCTCGCATTTCTGGCTACCGCTGGTGGACCTTGGCAGGCTCTTCCCCGATGCTGCCGCCAGCTGGCTGCAAGCCCGGGGCCATGACTGCCACCTGAGCGGTCGGGTGCAACAGCTGGCCAGGTCCGAGTCCGGCTGGCGGGTCAACGGCCAGCGTTATGACCAGATTCTGCTGGCCTGCCCGGCCTGGGAGGCCGCGCGCCTGGTGCAAGCGGCCTTTGCCGATCCGTCAGCGCCCGAGCAGGCAGAGGCTCAGGCCTGGGCCGACGACGCCCAGCGCCTGGCACACACCGCCATTGCCACCGTCTACGCCTGGAACCCGGCCCCCAACGCCCAGGGCCACAGCCTGACTGCGCCCTGGCTGGCGCTAAAGAGCAGCCCTTTGCAGCCCGCGCAGTTTGTGTTCGACCGCGCCCAGCTGGGTGACCCGGCGGGCCTGCTGGCCTTTGTCATCAGTACTAGCGAGGGCGACCGCGCCGAGATCGAGCAGCAGGTCATCGCCCAGGCACAGGCCCAGTTGGGCCTGGCCTTGCAGCCCCTCAAAACCATTGTGGAAAAGCGCGCCACCTTTGCCTGCACGCCTGGGCTGCAGCGCCCTGGCATGGCCATTGCACCCGGTCTGCTGGCCTGCGGCGACTATATCGACGGGCCCTACCCCGCGACCTTGGAAGGCGCCGTGCGCAGCGGCATTGCCGCCGCCCACGCGCTGGCCTGACCCTTCCTCAAGCAGCGCCTTCTGGCTGGCGCCAGGGCGCGCCCTGCGCAAAATGCGCCATCACCCAGTCGCGCAAGGCGCTGGATGCGGCACTGCGCCACTGGCTGGAAGGCCGCACCAGGTAAATGCCGGCATCGGCCTGCAGTTGCCACTGCGGCAGCACCTCCTGCAGATGGCCCGCTGCCACCTCGGGGCCCAGCAACCAGTCGCCGCCCGCAATGATGCCCAGCCCTTGGCGCGCGGCGACCAGCAAGGCCTCGTTGTCATTGCTCACCATGCTGGCGCGGATGCTGACCGTGCAGGATTCCCCCGCGCGCGAGAACTGCCACTGCGGGTAGCTGCGCAGCCCGGTAAAACCCAGGCAGCGGTGGCTGGCCAGGTCCTGCGGCGTTTGCGGCCAGCCTTGCGCTGCCAGATAGCTGGGCGCGGCGCAGACCAGGCGCCGGTGGTCACACAGCCGGGTCGCCACCAGGCTGCTGTCGGCCAGCGAGCCGATGCGGATCGCCGCATCAAAACGCTCCCCGATGATGTCGACAAAGCGCTCGGCATACTCCACATCCAGCACCACCTGCGGGTGGGCCTTGGCAAACCCCGCCACCATGGGGCTGAGCCAGCGCCGCCCCATGCTGGCCGGCAGCGACAGCCGCAGCGACCCGCGCACCACCGCCGCGGCCTCGCTGGCCTGGCGCTGGGCCTGTTCCAGCAAGGCCATCGCCTCGCGCACCTGGGCCACAAAATGCTGGCCCTCGCTGGTAAACCGCAGCTGGCGCGTGGAGCGCTCCAGCAGCCGAATCCCCAGCCGCGCCTCCAGCGCGCTCAGCCGGCGCGACAGCACCGTCGGGTGGCGCTGCAACTGCGCGGCCGCTGCGACAAACGAGCCGGCATCGAACACCGCCAGCAAGGCGCTGAGTTCATCGGCGTGTTGGCTGTCGAGCAGGGGCATGGTCGCTGGCGGAGTGGTTGGTGTCCGCACTATAGACGAAGACGCGGTGGCGGCCCTTGCCTGGGCGGCCATGCCGCCATACAAGCCGCCTGGCTTCAAGGCAGCAGCACCACCGCCCCCTGTGTCTGCCCCGCTTCCAGATCGGCATGGGCGGCAGCCACGTCGGCGAGCGCATAGCGGCGCCCAATGGCCGGTTGGAGGATGCCTTGCGCCACTGCCTGCAGCACGGCAGTGGCGCGCTGCTGGTACTCGGCCGCCGAGGCAGTGTGCGCGGCCAGTGAGGGGCGGGTGATGTAGAGCGAGCCCTTGGCGTTGAGCGTGCCCATTTCGACGGCGGGCGGCGCGCCGGTGGTGGCGCCAAAGGACACCATCAGGCCCCGTGGGCGCAGGCAGTCCAGCGATGCGGCAAACGACAGCTTGCCCAGGCCGTCATAGACCACATCGGCCATGCGCCCGGCAGTGGCCTCGCGCAGTTGGGCGGCCAGGGTCTGGGGATCGAACACCAGCGCCTGGTCGCAACCGGCAGACAGCGCCCGCGCCTGGCTTTGCGGTTTGGAGACCACGCCGATGACGGTGGCGCCCAGGTGCTTGGCCCAGGAGGCCATCAGCTGGCCCACACCGCCCGATGCGCCATAGAGCAGCACAACGGTGCCCGGGCCGACGGCATAGGTGCTCGTCAGCAGGTACTGCGCGGTAATGCCTTTGAACAGCACGGCGGCGGCCTGCTCGGCGCTGATGCTATCGGGCAGCTTGACCAGGCGCTCGGCCGGGTAGAGGCGCTCGCTGGCATAGGCGCCCAAGGGGCCGGTGGCATAGGCCACCCGGTCGCCCACCGCCACCTGGCTCACCCCGGCGCCCAGCGCCAGCACGGTGCCCGCGCCCTCCAGACCCAGGCCCGATGGCAGCGGGATGGGCGCTATGCCCTTGCGCTGCAGCACATCGAGCGGGTTCACGCCCACCGCCTCCTGCGCGAGCAGGACCTCCCCCGGGCCGGGTGCGGCCACATCCAGCTGCTGCAGTTGCATGCATTCCGGGCCACCGGCCGCTGCCAAACGAATCACTTGCGCCATCTATCACTCCTTGCGGTTTTGTCGATGGCGCCAGCTTAGAGCCTGCATGGATACGGATAAATAGTGCGCCATACAATAGATAGCTGCAGTGGGTGCAGCAATCACCGCCGTGGCGCTACCGAGCTGTCAGGCAGCGCGCCGCCCCAGCAGATCACACAGCTCGGTCAGATTGCGCACCAGCGCCTGGGGCGGGGGGCTGCTCAAGGGCCAGCGCAAGGCCAGGCCTGCTTCGCTGCGCTGGTGGTGGTCCAGCTCCTTGCGCTGCACCCAGGCGGCCTGCATGCCGCAGGCCAGCGCGCCTTGCACATCCAGCTCGGCGTCGTCGCCCACATGCAAAAAGGCCGGCAGATCGATACCTGCGCGCTCGGCAGCAGCGGCAAAAATGCGCGGATCGGGCTTGGCCACCCCCACCTCGCGCGCGCTGGTGCTGGCCACAAACCAGGGCGACAGGCCCACCAGGTCCAGCTGCGCATTGCCGTTGGAGACGGCGACCAGCGGGTAGCGCGAGGAGAGCCAAACCAGCGCATCCTCGACTTCGGCAAACCAGGTCACGCGGTTGCGGGCCGCAAAGAACTGGGCAAAAACGGCCTCGACCAGCGCTTCATCGCCACCGCTTTGCTGCAGCGCGCGGCGGATGAACTGCTGGCGGAAATGCGTCATGTCATGCGCCAGGTGTACAAAGTCATCGCGCACCGACTGGCGGATGCGCTGGGCCTCGGCCGGGTCCTGCAGCAGCGCCGCAGTGGCAGGGGCATGGTCCAGCAAAAATGCGTGCTGTGCGGCCTCGGCCGCCTTCAAGGTGGGCAGCACGGGCCAGAGGGTGTCATCCAGGTCAAGGCTGATGGCACGGATTCGGGAGAGATCGAGCATGGCGCCCAGCATAGCGGATCGCGGCCGCCTGGCGCGCCGCAGCCGTCCGCAACCCGACAAGCGCGCGCGGGCCCGCTGCGCCCAGGGGTATGCACCGGGGCCGGCCGCCAAGCTGCGACAATCCTAGCCATGGTTTCACGCTTTCGACCCGAGCCCCTTGGCCAACCCCTCCCTGACCGAACCGGCATCCTGCTGTGCAACCTGGGCACACCCGATGCGCCCACCACAGCGGCCACGCGCCGCTACCTGGCCGAGTTTCTGAGCGACCAGCGCGTCGTCGAGATCCCGCCGCTGGTCTGGAAGCCGATACTGCATGGCGTCATTTTGCGCACCCGGCCGGCCAAGTCGGCCGCCAAGTACCGCAGCATCTGGATGCCCGAGGGCTCGCCGCTGGCCGTCTGGACCGACAAGCAGGCCAAACTGCTGCGCGGCAGCCTGGGCGAAGCGGGCCACCAGGTGCTGGTGCGGCCGGCGATGCGCTATGGCAACCCCTCGATTGCCCGCCAGCTCGATGCCTTCAAGGCCGAGGGCGTGCGCCGTGTGCTGGTGCTGCCGCTGTACCCGCAGTATTCGGCCACCACCACGGCCAGCGTGGTCGATGCGGTCAACGCCTGGTGCGCCAGCGCGCGCGACATCCCCGAGATCCGCTTTGTGCGCAGCTACCAGCGCGACCCGGGCTATATCCAGGCGCTCGCGCAGAGCGTGCGCAAGCAGTGGCAGATGGATGGCCGCGCGCCCAAGCTGGTGATGAGCTTCCACGGCATTCCTGAGCGCAATGTGCGCCTGGGCGACCCCTACCAGCAGCAATCGCAGGAGACGGCCCGCCTGCTGGCCGCCGAGCTAGGCCTGGCCGAGAGCGAGTACCTGCTGACCTTCCAGTCGCGCTTTGGCAAGGCCAAATGGCTGGAGCCCTATACCGAGCCCAGCCTGATCGCGCTGGCCCAGCAAGGCCTGCGCCATGTGCAGGTGATGTGCCCGGGCTTTCCCGCCGATTGCCTGGAGACGCTCGAGGAGATCAACCAGGAGGTGCGCGAAGCCTTTGTCCATGCAGGCGGCCAGCAGTTCGACTACATTGCCTGCTTGAACGACCAGCCCCGCTGGATCCAGGCGCTGCGCGAGCTGGCCCTGCAGCACCTGCAAGGCTGGGACACCAGCGCCCCGCCGCCCCATCCGCGCTGAGCGGCCCACCCGCACAACACCCGCCCACGCTGCCCGAGACCGTAGCCTATGACCCTCCTCACCCCTTACCGGCCCGAGCAGCGCGAGCGCGTGCTGGCCCTGTCCCTGCACGAGGCGCAGCAGCCCTATGTCGCGCCAATGGCCCAGACGCTGGCCGAGCTCCACCCACGGCTCAGCGCCCACCTGATCGGCCATGGCGAGCAGATCGCCGGCTTTTTCCTGATCGACCGGGACTACGCGCAGCGCTACCCCTTTGCCTCGGCGGACAGCGTGGGCCTGCGCAGCTTCTTTGTCGACCAGCGCTTTCAGGGCATGGGCCTGGCCAAGCGCAGCCTGCAGGCGCTGCCCGCCTACCTGCAGGCGCAAGGCATGGCCGCCACAGCCGTGTTCCTGACGGTGAACTGCAAGAACGCCGCCGCCATCCCGCTGTACCGCCAGTGCGGTTTTGCAGACACCGGCGAGCTGTACCTGGGCGGCGGCTACGGCCCACAGCACATCATGCGGCTGGCGCTGTAACGCAGCGCTTTCGCCTTGCCCAGACAGCCACATTGACCCACCACAAGGCCCCTGCCGCCCCGCGCGCCTGTGGCCCTCTAAAAAAGATTCCCTTGTCCGACACGCCATTGACCCCTTCCCCACCTGCCGCCTCCTTGCTCTGCGCCGAGCTGCTGCAGGCCCACGAGCTGCGCCTGCGCATTGACCCGGCCCAACTCGGCTTTGCCAGCACGGCCGAACTGGTGCAGGAGCCCTTCTCCTGGATCGGCCAGCAGCGCGCGCAGGCGGCGGCCGAGTTTGGCCTGGCGATGGACCCGCCCGACTACCACCTGTTTGTGCTGGGCGAAGAAGGCAGCGGCCGCACATCGCTGCTGCGCCAGGCCATGCAGGCCGAGGCACAGCGCCGCCCCGCCGCGCAGGACATCGCCTTTGTGCACAACTTTGCCGTGCCCGAGCGTCCCCAGGCGCTGCGCCTGCCCGCCGGCCAGGGCCGCAGCCTGCGCCGCCGCATCGAGGCCATGGTGGACAAGCTGCCCGAGCAGCTCGACAAGGCCGTGCAGCAAGCGCAGCACCGCAGCCAGATCGAGCAGCTCTACAACCAGGCCCGCCAGGCCGAAGAGGCCGCTTTTGGCACGCTGCACGACTGGGCCCAGGGCGCCGGGCTGCGCATCCGCCGTGAAGAGGGCCAGCTGGTGGTGGAGAGCCAGGACAGCGGCCCTGCCGGCCCAGGGGATGCCGGATGCCCGGACGCCGGACAGCCCGCTGCCGATGCGCCTGCCGCGTTGACTGCCGCAGAGCGGCTGCAGGAGCCGTCCGCCGCTAACAACGATCAGCTGACGCCAGCGCTGCAAAGCGACTCTCAGCCCCCAGCCGACACCGAGGCCGACTTGGCCCTGCTGCTGTCTCCTGGCGAAGGCGCAGAGCAAGAAGGCGAGGATGGCGCAGACGCCCCCAATGCCACGGCACCCGCCGGAGATCTGGAATACCAGCTGCGTGTGCAGCTGGCGCAGTTCCGCGGCCTGGTGCGGCAGGCACAGATGGCGCGCGATGCGGCGCTCAACCTGTTCTACCAATCGCTGGCCACGCCGCTGTGGCAGGCGGCATCCGCGCAGGTGCTCGATGGCCTGACGCCCAGCGCCGAGCATGGGGCCACCTTGCAGCGCTGGCTGTCGCAGATGCAGGCCGAGTGGCTCAAGAACATGGCGCTGTGGGTGCCGGGCAGCATTGCGCAGGACGCCGATGCGCTGCTCGACCAGACCGACAGCATCGAGGGCGAAGGCGAAAGCCAGGACGCACGCGACGATGCCCGCGCCCTGCTGGAGGCCAAGCGCAAGGCGCTGCGCGCGCTCAGCCAGCTCAACCTGATCGTGGACCACCATGGCGAGGCCCATGCCCCCGTGGTGCTGGAAGACCAGCCCAGCCTGCGCAACCTGTTTGGCACCATCGACCCGCCGGAAGACGACGAGCGCCGCAGCGATTTCTCCTGCATCCGCGCGGGCAGCGTGCTGCGCGCCGACGGCGGCTTCTTGATGCTGCACCTGCGCGATCTGCTGGGCGACGAAGACAGCTGGCAGGCCTTGCGCCGGGTGCTGCGCACGCGCCAGCTGCGCATTGAGGATGCGCATGCCGCGCAAGGCCCCAGCAGCAGCGGCGCGATGCTGCCCGAGCTCTTGGCGCTGAACTTCAAGCTGGTGCTGGTCGGCTCCGAAGAGGCCTACTACCAGCTGCAGGAGAGCGACCCGGACATGGCCCGGCGCTTTCGCGTCAAGGTCGATTTTGCCGACCAGTTCCAGGCCTCGCTCGCCACCTACCGCGCCACTGCGGCGCTGATGGCGCAGCGCTGCAAGCTCTACCAGATGCCGCACTGCGACGCCGGCGCGGTGGCCCGGCTGCTGGAGCAATCCCACCGCGAAGCCGATGACCAGCAGCGCCAAAGCGGCCGCTTGAACCAGTTGGAGGCCCTGCTGCTGGAGAGCGCCCAGCGCGCCCGCCAATCCGGCCAGCCATCGGGCCAGCACCGCCTGGTGCAGGCCGCCGATGTGGAGGCCGCCTTGGCCGCCCAGCGCCTGCGCCACAACGCGATGGAGCAGGACCTGCATGCCGCCATCACCGACGGCGAGCACCTGATCTCGTTTGCCGGCAGCCAGGTCGGCCAGATCAATGGCATGTCGCAGATCGACACCGGCGACCACCGCTTTGGGCTGCCGGTGCGCATCAGCGCGCGTACCCATGCCGGCCAGGAAGGGGTGATGAACATCGAGCGCGAGGTCGCCATGTCCGGCCCCATCCATGACAAGGGCGTGCTGATTTTGCAGGGCTATCTGACGGCCTTGTTTGGCCACCTGGCCCCGCTGGCGCTCAATGCCTCGGTGGTGTTCGAGCAGGAATACAGCGGTGTCGAGGGCGACTCGGCCAGCTGCGCCGAGCTCTACGCGCTGCTGTCATCGCTGTCGGGCATGCCGCTGCGCCAGAGCATTGGGGTGACCGGCGCGCTCAACCAGCATGGCGAGGTGCTGCCGGTGGGCGGCCTCAATGAAAAGATCGAAGGCTGGTTTGACCTTTGCGCCGCGCAGGGCTTGGACGGCAGCCATGGGGTGCTGATCCCGGCGCGCAACCAGCGCCACCTGATGCTGGCCGAGCGCGTGGTGCAGGCCGTCGAGGCCGGGCAGTTCCATGTCTACACGGCCGAGCATGTGGGCCAGGGCCTGGCCTTGCTGACGGGCCAGTGCGAGCTGCCCGCCAACGCGGCGCACCCGGTGGAAGAAGCACAGCGCCTGCCGATCGCCGTGCTGCAGGCGGCCGAGGCGACCTTGCTGCAGTACCGCCTGGCCTGCCAGCGTGCCGATGCGGCGCGGCCCCGTGCCCAACGGGCGCGCCAACGGCAAATGCCCAAGCCCGTCAAGCGCCCGCCGCTGGATTGAGCGCTGGATCGTTCAGGCTTCGTCCGGGACGGGCAGGTCCTGTGACGACGCTGCCGCCAGCTGCAGGCGCAACTGGGCGTTTTCCAGCTCCAGCGCCTGCACGCGGGCGCGCAGGTCGCTGATCTGCTGCTGGGCCTTGTCCAGCGCAGCATCCACCGCCTCGGCGCCATGCGCGGCCGAGGGGGCGCTGGCCGGCTCGGCGGACTCGGGCGCCTCTTCCTTGGGCTTGCGCTTGGCTTCGCGCACCTGCTTGACCACCTGCTTCAAGCCATCCTTGCCGCCTTGGGCAGCGGCCTGCTGCTCTTCGTGCGGCAGGGTCGCGACCACGGCCGCGGCGTTGATGGAGATATCGCCGGCCTTCAAAGCCTCGACCAGCGCAGGCGCGGCGCTTTTCTGGATCTTCTCGATTTGCGCAACCTGGCTGCTCGACAAGCGCGCCGCCTTGGCAATCGCCTCGCGCGTGGCTACTTTTTCCAGCTCGGCCGCATCGACCGGCGAGAACGCATCATCGGCATTGCTGACGGCTGGCGCCTCGCCTTCGGCCTGTTGCGCGGGCACCGGGTGGGCCTTCTCCAGCTTGCGGTGCTCCAGAATCTCGCGCTTGCGCAGTGCCAGCACGCCACGCTGAAAATCGGAGACGCTGCGGCGCCCCAGGTGCTGGTCAATCATCCACAGGTAGACATCCTGCATCGACTGGAACTGGGTGTTCTGCACCGTGTTGAAAGGCAGGCCATGCTTTTGGCAGATGCCGTAGCGGTTGTGGCCATCGACCAGTACATTGCCCCAGAGCACCAGCGCATCGCGGCAGCCTTCGGCCAGAATGCTGCGCTCCAGCGAGGCATGCTCGTCCGGGGTCAGTGGGTCGATGTAGGCCTTGAGTTCTTCGTTGACAACAATATCCATAATGCAGAGCGGCGGCAGGGTGCCGCCGCTGGTAATCCTTAAAAAAGCTTGCGCCGATTGTAGAAGTGCGCAAAAGTGGCAGCCGCTTGACAAGGATTTGACAGCCATGAACAAGACCGAACTGCAGGCATTGATCGCCGTACTCCAAACCCGCTTTGAGGCCCACTCCGCCCGCCACCCGTCGCTGGACTGGGCCCTGGTGCTACAGCGCCTGGACAAGAACACTACGGCCCATAAAGCGCTGGCCCAGATGGAAGCGACCGGCGGCGAGCCCGACGTGATCTTGCAGGACAGCGCCAGCGGCCAGCTGCTGTTTGCCGATTGCGCCGCCGAAAGCCCCACGGGGCGGCGCAGCCTGTGCTTTGACGAAGAGGCGCTGGCCGCGCGCAAGGAAAACAAACCCGCAGGCAGTGTGCAGGGCATGGCCGATGCGATGGGTGTGCAGCTGCTGGACGAGGCGCAGTACCGCCATCTGCAGACCCTGGGCGCGTTTGACGGCAAGACCTCCAGCTGGCTGGCCACGCCTGACGAGATGCGGCGCCTGGGTGGCGCGCTGTTTGGCGACCGGCGCTATGAGCGCGTGTTCACCTACCACAATGGCGTGCAGTCCTATTACGCGGCGCGCGGCTTTCGCGCCGGCCTCTGGGTCTAACACAGGCAGGGGTTGGTGCAGCACCATCCATATTCCCTGGGAGCATATAACCTTACCGCGATATATTCAATCCGCGCATAGCCTGCTTGCAGACCGCAATCGCGGGACAATAGGCCCATTGATTTGCCCCCACATGCTATTGCCATGACAACCTTTCGCCAGCTGGCTGTGGCCAGCGCCCTGTTTGCCAGCAGTTGGCTCACGGCAGCCCATGCCGCCCAGCCCCTTTTGAGCCCGGCCGAGTTGGCCAGCGCCCAACAAAGCGCGGCCGCGCCTGTCGTCATCGATATCCGCGAGCCCAAGCTCTATACCGAAGGCCATATTCCCGGCGCGCTCAACGCGCCCTATGGCAAGTGGCGCGGCCCGGCCACCAACCCCGGTGAGCTGCCCGATCTGCCCAAGCTCACGGCCTTGGTGCAGTCGCTGGGCCTGACCCCTGCCACGCATGCCGTCGTGGTATCGACCGGCGCCGATGCCACCGATTTTGGTGCGATGGCGCGTGTCTACTGGAGCCTGAAGGTGCTGGGCTTGAAGGACCTGTCCATCGTCAACGGTGGCATGAAGACCTGGGTGGCCGAGGGCCAACCCGTCAGCACCGAGACGCCCCAGGTGCAGGCCAGCAGCTACCAGCCCGTGCTGGACGAGAGCCTGATCGCCACGCGCGACCAGGTGCGCTCCCATGTCGACCTGAGCAATGCCGCGCTGGTCGATTCCCGCCCCGATGCGTTCTACCAGGGCAAGACCCGCGCGCCAGCGGCCAAGCTCTCGGGCACCCTGCCCGGCGCGCAACAGCTCGATTTCAACCAGTGGTTCGTCAAGGGCACGGCCCAGTTTGTGGACCCGGCCACCGCTCGGCAGATTGCGCAGAAGGTCAGCCGCAAGGAC
Organism: Comamonas sp. JNW; assembly: GCF_003105075.1. Classification (NCBI taxonomy): domain Bacteria; kingdom Pseudomonadati; phylum Pseudomonadota; class Betaproteobacteria; order Burkholderiales; family Comamonadaceae; genus Comamonas; species Comamonas sp. JNW. The sequence continues at coordinate 464,972 of NZ_QETI01000002.1, read as the reverse complement.
GGCCAGGACACCGTCGCCTTCTGCAATACCGGCCACTGGGCCGCTACCGACTGGTTTGGCCTGAGCGAGATGGCCGGCCTGCCCAATGTCAAGCTGTATGCCGGCTCGATGGTGGACTGGACCCAGCAGCCCGACGCCCCGGCGATGGAGAACCAGCCCGGCCGCGCCGAATCGCTGGCCTATGACGCCAAGCAATGGTGGCAGCGCAAATTCAAATAAGCCGGACCCGGTTCTTTGGCTGCCAGCACTTCTGCAGAAGCGCTGGCAGCTTTTTGTTGTATTGACTCTCAACGGTGATCGTGATGAAACGACTTCCCCTGTCGATCCTGATGGCGGCCTTTTTTGGCTGGCTGCTGTGGTCGGTATCGCTGCGCCAGGCGGCGCTGTTCCTGGTCGGCATCGGCCTGGGTGCCATCCTGGCTGGCCAGCGCTTTGGCTTTACCACCGGCTGGCGCATGCTGGTCGAGGACAAGGACCCACGCGGCGTGTTTGGCCAGCTGCTGCTGCTGGCACTGGCCGCCGCGATGGCCATGCCGCTGCTGGGCCACTACCCGGAGCTGACGGCCGCGCTGGGCCCGCCCAGCATCAGCCTGCTGGTGGGTGCCTTTGTATTTGGGCTGTGCATGCAGATTGCTGACGGCTGCGGCAGCGGCACCTTGTACAAGGCCGGTATGGGCATCCCGATGAACACGGCCATCCTGCCGATGTTTGCGATTGGCAGCTTCTTAGGGTCGCTGCACCTGGGCTGGTGGCTGGACCTGGGCCGCATGCCGGCAGTCGGCCTGGTCAGCACCTGGGGCTGGCTGCCGGCCCTGCTCGCCACCTTGGCGGCGCTGGCCGTCATCGGCTTTGCGGTCAAGGCCTATTGCGCCAAGGCCCATGCCGCGCAGCAGCGCAGCATGCCCGGCCTGTGGCAGCGCAAGTGGGTGATGGGCGCCATTGGCCTGGCCATCTTCGCCACCTTGAACCTGGTGATTGCCGGCCAGCCCTGGGGCGTGGTCTATGGCTTTGGCCTCTGGGCCGCCAAGGTGGCCAATGGCGCTGGCATCGTGGACCTGGCGGGCAACTGGTTCTGGAGCCAGCCGGGCAATGCCCAGCGCCTGCACGAGACCGTGCTGCTGGACATCACCAGCATCACCAACATCGGCATTCTGGCCGGTGCGCTGTGGATTGCTGCGGGCAAGCCGGCTGCTGCCAAGGCGCTGACCGGCACGCAGTGGCTGGTGGCCCTGGTCGCAGGCCTGGTGCTGGGCTACAGCTCGCGCCTGGCCTTTGGCTGCAATGTGGGCGCGATGCTGTCTGGCATCAGCACCGGCAGCATCCATGGCTGGATCTGGGTGCCGCTCGCCTTTGCCGGCACGATCTTCGGGCTGCGCATTCGCCGCCATTTTGGTTTTTAAGCGCGAGGAGCCGCACATGAACACCACCCTTTTGCGCAGCAGCTTCTGGCTGCTGCTGGTCGCCTTCATCGCCTGGGATTACGTCCACAGCCAGCCCGTGGACCTGCGCTACGAGGCGCCGCTGATCGCCGCGGGCTCGGGCCAGCATGCCAGCGGCGGCCACTGCTCGATGCCCGACTGAGCACGCCCGCGCGCGTCATGGCTTTGTCATGAAACAGTCACGGTAGCTGCCAAAAATACGGGGTTTGGCGCGGGGCATCCGCCCGTCCCCGGAGTGCTATCTTGACTGAACCCCTGCCGCGCACGCCTGATACGGCCCCGCTGGTCTCCCCCCATGACAACAGCGGCCTGATCTGGGGCTATGCCTTTGACGGCCAGGGCCCCGCCTCGGCGCTGACCGCCGAGCAAGCGCAGGCCTGGCTGGCCGCACCGCCCAGCAGCACCGGCTTTGTCTGGCTGCATTTCAACCTCTCGCATGCCCACTGCCTGCGCTGGCTGCAGCAGTATGCGGCGCTCGATGAGCAGTACTTTGAGGCGCTGCGCGATGGCCTGGCCTCAACCCGTATCGAGCGCATGGATGACGCGCTGCTGGCCGTCATCAACGACATCGATTTCGACTTCCAGTTCGAGTCCAGCGATATCCACACGATGTGGATCCAGGCCTCGCCCCAGTGGGTGATATCGGCCCGGGCCCACCCGCTGCGCTCGGTCGATGCGCTGCGCCAGCAGATTCGCCAGGGCGACACGCCCGGCTCCAGCCCCCAGCTGCTCGAACGCCTGCTGCGCGCCCAGGCCGATGTGCTGGTGCGCATCGTGCGCGATGTGACCCAGCGCGTCGACCAGATCGAGGACACCATGCTGGGCGGGCGCACGCGCATGCAGCCGCGCCAGCTGGGTGCGCTGCGCCGCCTGCTGGTGCGCTTGAAGCGCCTGCTCGCGCCCGAGCCCTCGGCGATGTTCCGCCTGCTGCAGATGCCCCCGCAGTGGATGCTGGACGAGGACCTGCATGCGCTGCGCGCGGCCAGCGAAGAGTTCTCCGTTTTTCTGCGCGACATGCAGTCGCTCGAAGAGCGCATCAAGCTGCTGCAAGAAGAGATTGCCGCCGGCATCAACGAAGACACCAACCGCTCGCTCTACACGCTGACGATGATCACCGTGCTGGCCCTGCCGGTGAACATGATGGCTGGCCTGTTCGGCATGAATGTGGGCGGCATCCCGCTCAGCCAGGACCCGATGGGCTTTTGGCTGCTGGTGGGGGTGATCGTGCTGTTCTCGTTGATCGCGGCCTGGTGGCTGCGCAGCAAGCGCCGCAACCCGCCGGCCTGAGAAGCTGTTCAGCGTCTGCAAAAAGACATTGAAAACCCATCACTGATTATTTTTTTGTAAAATAGAAGGCTTGGGTGTCGTCACATAGGGTGTAGCGGCAGGTTGTTAGCGAAGGTCGGGCCGCCTCGCTGGAACCCTGTTGCCTGCACCGTTTGGCCTGCGGGGCGCTGACACCCCCGTGCGCGCCCAATGGCCTGCAAACGGCTGCATGCTTCGCATCGGAGCACACCATGTTTGCCATCGAGCATCTGGCAGCTGGCATTTTTGCCATCGCGCTGGCCCACACCTTTCTTGCCAAGCAGTTCGAGCGCCTGTCGCACCGCTACCCGCGCCATGCGGGCGTCTTCCATCTGCTGGGCGAGGTCGAGATCGTCTTCGGTTTCTGGGCCATGGTGCTGATCGGCGTCATGGCGTTTGCCAGCGGGCCGGCCCAGGCGGTGGATTACGCCGAATCGCGCAACTACACCGAGCCCCTGTTTGTCTTTGTCGTCATGGTCATGGCCGCCTCCCGCCCCATCGTGATGACGGTGCAGCGCACCCTGGCGGCGCTGGCCCGCGCCACGCCGCTGCCCACGGCCCTGAGCCTGGCCTGGCTGGGCCTGGCCGCCGTGCCGCTGATGGGCTCGCTGATCACCGAGCCGGCCGCGATGACCATTGCCGCACTGACCCTGGCGCCGCTGGTGTTCACCCCTCAGATGCCCACCCGCCTCAAGTACCTGGCGCTGGGTGTGCTCTTCGTCAATATCTCCATTGGCGGCACCCTCACCTCCTATGCAGCGCCGCCGGTGCTGATGGTCGCTGCGACCTGGGGCTGGGACAGCGCCTTCATGCTGAGCCACTTTGGCTGGAAAGCGGTGATTGCCGTCTTGATCAACGCCAGCATTGCGACCTGGTGCATGCGCGGCCATCTGACGGCAGCACCGCAAAGCGGCGATGCGCAAGCGTCCATGCCGCTGGGCGTGGTGGCCGTGCATGCGGCCTTGCTGGCAGCCGTGGTGGTGCTGGCCCACCATCCGGTGCTGTTCCTGGGCGTATTTCTGCTGTTTCTGGGCTACACCCATGCCTATGCCAGGTACCAAAGCCCGCTGATCCTCAAGGAGGCGCTGCTGGTGGGCTTTTTCCTGGCGGGCCTGGTGGTGCTGGGCGGCCTGCAAAGCTGGTGGCTGCAGCCACTGGTGGCCAGCATGGTGCCGCTCGCGCTGTTCTTTGGTGCGCTGGGGCTGACCGCCATCACCGACAACGCCGCCCTCACCTACCTGGGCTCGCAGATCGAAGGCATGAGCGATGCGGCCAAGTACATGCTGATGGCCGGTGCCGTCGCCGGCGGGGGCCTGACGGTGATCGCCAATGCGCCCAACCCTGCCGGTGTGGCGCTGCTCAAGCACGGCTTCAGCAACGCAACCATCAGCATTGGCGGCCTGCTGCTGGGCGCCTTGCTGCCGACGGCCATTGCGGCGCTGGCCTTCCTCTGCTTATAAAGCTCGGCTTATAAGGCCGGGGCAGCGCTCTTGCCATGCACCTGGTAGCCCGCATCGATCCAGGCATCGATGCCGCCCAGCAGCGGCCGCACCCGCTGGATGCCCGCGCGGCGCAGCAGCTGGGCAATACGGGCTGCCGAGACCTCATTGGGGCAGGCGCAGTACACGATCACCGCAGCGTCGGGATCGATGGCCGGCAGCCGCGCCCCCCTGGCATGCGGGTCATAGGAATGCGCCCCGGGAATATGCGATGCCTCGAACGCGGTGCCGGCACGCACATCAAGGATGACAGGCAGATCGCCGCCGCCCAGCATGTCATTGAGTTCGTCGACCGTGAGCCGCTCCATGCGCAGCGAACGGATCACCTGGCGCCGGCTCCACCAGCGGCGCGCGATAAAAATGGCAAACGCCAGCCCCAGCAGCAGCAAGCCCCACTGGCCCAGTTGCGCGAGCACCGCCAACAGGTCCTCGACCGTGGAACTGAACAGCCCCCCCAGCAGCACGGCCGAGCCCACCCACAGCAGCGCGCCTATTCCATCGAACAGCACAAAACGGGCGGGCGTCGTGCCCACGGCCCCGGCCAGCGCACTGGCAATCGATGCAAAGCCGGGCACAAACTTGGCAATCAGCAGCGACTTGGCACCCCAGCGGCCATAGAGCGATTCGGTGTTCTGCACGCAGGAATCGGGCGAGAGCGAGACCTTGCACACCCTGGCAAGCACACGCCGGCCATAGCGCCGCCCCATGGCATACCAGACGCTATCGGCAATCAGCGCCGCCAGCACGGCCACTGCAATCAGCAGCAACTGCTGCGCCAGCGAATGGCCATGGATGGCGCCGGTCACCATCAGCACCGGATAGGCAGGAATGGGCGCGCCCAATTGCTCGATCAGCACATTGAGAAAGACGATGCCAATGCCGTATTCGCGCACCAGGGCGACAATCAGATCCATGGAGACAAGCCGTTCATATGCTGCAGGCGCAGCGACAGTTTTTGATGCATGGATGGTAGGCCATGCAATAGCTGCTGCCTAGCCCGCAAATGGGCAATACAGTGTTGCAGCTTTAGAACGCTCGCGCAGCGAACGCCATAAAAAAGGCACCCCGCAGGGTGCCAAGAGAAGGATGCATTGCCAGCGCCGGGCATCAGGCCGCTGCAGCCTGCAGCGCCTTTTTGTGGCCCATCCACTTCAGAACCCGGGGAACGATCAGCACCGCCAACACGATGATGATCAGAGTCAGTGACATGGGGCGCTGCAGGAAGATGGTCCAGCTGCCCTCGCCAATGGCGACCGCGTTGCGCATCTGTGCCTCGGCCAGCGGCCCCAGGATCATGCCGACGACCACCGGCGCGGTAGGGAAGTCAAACCGCCGCATCACCACGCCCAGCACGCCAATGCCCAGCAGCAGGAACAGATCGAAGGTGCTCTGGCGCATGCCGTAGGCCCCAACGGTGGCGAAGATCAGAATGCCGGCGTACAGCTGCGGCTTGGGGATCTTGAGCAGCTTGACCCACATGCCCACCATCGGCAGGTTCAGCACCAGCAGCATCACATTGCCGATGTAGAGCGAGGCAATCAGCGCCCACACCAGCGTGGCCGAGCTGGTAAAGAGCTGCGGGCCGGGGTTGATGCCGTAGTTCTGGAATGCGCCCAGCAGCACGGCCGTGGTGTTGCTGGTGGGAATGCCCAGGGTCAGCAGCGGAATCAGCGCCGCCGTCACCGTCGCATTGTTGGCGGCCTCGGGGCCGGCCACGCCTTCGATGGCGCCGCTCGTGCCGAACTCGGCCTTGTCGTCGCCCTTGGCCAGCTTCTTCTCGGCCGCATAGCTCAGAAAGGTCGGGATCTCGGTGCCACCTGCAGGGATGCAGCCAAACGGCGTACCGATGACCGTGCCACGGATCCAGGCGGGCACCGAGCGCTTCCAGTCGCGGCGTGTCATGTGCACGCGGCCCATGGTGTTTTGCGTATCGCGGGTCTTGGCCTCATAGAGCGCAAAGTACAGCACCTCGGCCACGGCGAACAGGCCGACGGCCACCAGCACGATGTCGATGCCGTCGAGCAGCTCGGGCTTGCCCATTGTGTAGCGCGCCGCACCGGTGATCTGGTCCATGCCGATGCAACCCACGGCCAGGCCCAGGAACAGGGCGGTCAGACCGCGCAGGCTGCTCTTGCCCAACACCGCGCTCACGGTGGTGAAGGCCAGCACCATCAGCATGAAATACTCGGGCGGGCCCAGGCGCACGGCAAACTCGGCCACGGTGGGCGCAAACAGGGTCACGACCACGGTCGCAATCGTGCCGGCCACAAAGGAGCCGATGGCCGAGGTCGCGAGCGCCGCACCGGCGCGCCCGCTCTTGGCCATCTTGTTGCCCTCCATCGCGGTCACCATGCTCGCTGTCTCTCCCGGGGTGTTGAGCAGGATCGAGGTGGTCGAGCCGCCATACATGGCGCCGTAGTAGATGCCGGCAAAGAAGATCATCGAGGCGGTCACCTCGACCTTGGCAGTGATGGGCAGCAGCATGGCCACCGCCACCGCAGGGCCAATGCCCGGCAGCACGCCAACCGCCGTGCCCAGGGCGCAGCCCACCAGCGCCCAGAGCAGGTTCACCGGCGTGGCCGCCGTCATGAAGCCTTGAATCAGTGCATTGAAAATTTCCATCACAGCCACCCTGTCTCGGTCAGTCCAGGCAAGTTGATTGCCAGGAATTGGGTAAAGGCCCAGAACACGGGCGCAGAAATCAGCAGGCCGGTGACCAGGTCCTTGCCCATGGTCTTGAACGAGCCCGCCTGCGTTTGGCCGGTGGCGCGGCGCAGTCCTTGCGTGGCCAGCACATAGCACAAGGTGCAGCTGAGAATGAAGCCCAAGGTGGTGATCAGCGCCGCGCTGCTCAGCAGCCCCGCGCACACCCAGGTGAGCGCGCCCCAGTCACCATGCTGGGCGCCATCGGGGGCATCGAGGTGGTGAAAACCGCCGCTCAGTGCCTCCCAGCACAGCCAGATGCCGCACAGGCCCAGCACGCTGGCCGACAGCCAGGGCAGAAAATCCGGCCCCACGCCGCTGTAGCCCGCCTGCGAGGGGATGTGCAAAGCACCCCAGGACAACAGGCCGGCGATGACCAAGACCGCTATGCCGACCAGCAGCTGCGAGGTGGTACGCGGCGTGTGCGCATGCTCGAAAGCCTCTGGCGCAGGCGCGGCTGCGCCGTTGGCGGCCGGCTCCGAAGAATCTGCGGTGTTGCTCATATCGAAACTCCTGAAAAAGATGACCGTGGCGCCCCTCCGCCCTGCGGGCGGCAACAGCCCAGCCGGGCACCGGGCCAGGCCGGTTCCTCGGGCGGGTTGCTATAGAGAGCGCAACGCGCGCGGCATGGCCGCCAGGGGCCATGCCTGCTGCGCTTAGACCATGCCTGCGCGGGTCATGGTGTCCTTGAGATTGGCGAACTCTGCCGTGACGAACTGGCTGAAGGCGTCGCCGGCAAGCCAGGCCGAGGTCCAGTCGTTCTTCTTCATCGACTCGGCCCAGCTGGCGCTCTTGGTGGCTTTTTCCAGCATCGCAATCAGCTGCGCGCGCTGGTCGGCCGAGATGCCGGGCGCGCCATAGACGCCGCGCCAGTTGCCGATTTCAACATCGATGCCCTGCTCCTTGAGCGTGGGCACGGTCGAGCCTTCAAGGCGCTGGGCCGAGGTGACCGCGATCGGGCGCATCTTGCCGGTGGCGATGTACTCGGCAAACTCGCTAAAGCCGCTGCCCCCGACGGTGACATTGCCACCCAGCACCGCAGCAATCGCCTCGCCGCCGCCCCGGAAGGCGACATAGTTGATCTTGGCTGGATCGACACCCACGGCGCGGGCAATCATTGCCGCAGCAATGTGCTCGGTGGAGCCGCGCGAGCCGCCGCCCCATTTGATCGAGCCGGGGTCCTTCTTGAGCTGGGCGACCACTTCGCCCATGGTCTTGTAGGGCGAGTTGGCAGGCAGCACAAAGACGTTGTATTCGCTGGTCAGGCGCGCCAGCGGGGTGGCCTGGTTCAGGTCCACCGGCGGCTTGCCGGTGATGATGCCGCCCAGCATGACCGCGCCCATCACCATCATCGCGTTGGGATCGCCCTTGCTGCCATTGACGAACTGCGCCAGGCCGATGGCGCCTGCCGCGCCGCCCTTGTTGTCATAGGTGACGGAGCCAGCCACGCCGGCATCCTGCAGCGCCTTGCCCAGCGCGCGGCCAGTCGTATCCCAGCCGCCGCCGGGGTTGGCGGGCAGCAGCATCTTGACATTGGTGGCGGCCAAGGCCTGCAGGGGCAAACTGCCGGCAGCAGCCAGAGCGAGCATGGATTTGAGGAACGCATCACGGCGCATGGTTGTCTCCTGATCGTGTTGTTAGTGCTTGCATCATCGCTGCGCTAGCTGTCAAATGGCTGTCAGCCAGGCCGTCCGAAGCTAGGGAAAACACCGAGCCCGGAGGCGCTGGCGAATTGGTGCACACTCCCGCCATGCACCTCTTGCTGATCGAAGACGACCCCACCATGCAGACCACCTTGCAGCGCACCTTGCGCCGGCGGGGCATGGAGGTCACGCCCATCACCGATGGCGGTGCAGCGCTGCCGGCCTGGCGCAAGCTCGAGCCCGATGTGGTGGTGCTGGACCTGAGCCTGCCGACCATGGACGGGCTGGAGATCATCGCCCAGGCGCGCAGCGAAGGCCTGGCCGCCCCCACCTTGATCCTGACGGCACGCGGCACCGTCGGCGACCGCATTCTGGGCCTGAACTCAGGCGCCGATGACTACCTGGCCAAGCCCTTTGACCTGGACGAGCTCGAAGCCCGTATCCGCGCGCTGGTGCGGCGCGCGCAGCCACTGGTGGCCGAACCCGCCGCGCCGGCCGCGCCCCCCTCCGGCATGGCGCTGCGCTATGACAAGGCCTCCGAATCGTTTTACTGGCGCGGCACGCTGTTTGAGCTGACGCCACGCGAAGTGGCTTTTTTGCGCGTGCTGAGCCAACCTATGGGCCAGGCCGTGACCAAGGAGCGTTTGTTCAGCGCCGTCTTTGCCGGCGAGAGCGATGTGCAGCTCGAAGCGGTGGAAGTGGTGGCCTACCGCCTGCGCAAAAAGCTGGCGCCCACGCATATGCAGCTGATGACCTTGCGCGGCCTGGGCTACCTGCTCAAGCCCGGTGCCGCCGATGGCGCCTGACACCGGCAAGGACAGCGGCCGATCCCAGGCGCCGCGCATTCGCTCGCTGCGCCGCAACCTGCTGCTGGGCATCCTGCTGCCGGTGGTAGTCTTCATCATCTACAACACCAGCAGCCTCTACCGCCAGTCGCTGCAGGCCATCAACACCGCTTACGACCGCAGCCTGCTCGCTTCAGCCAAGGTGATTGGTGAGCAGCTGACCGTGGCCGGTTATGACGACCTGGCGATTGTCGACTCGGCCGTGCCCTATTCGGCGCTGGAGGCCTTCGAGGCCGATAACCAGTCGCGGCTGTTCTACCGCGTCTCCAACATGAGCGGCGAGCTCATCGGCGGCTTTGCCGAGCTGCCCATCTGGCGCGGGCGCATCGCCCAGCAGCCGCCCTATGCCGCACTGGTCGATTTCTACAATGCCGAGTTCCGGGGCATGCCGGTGCGCATGGCCGCCCTGCTGCAGCCGGTGGCCAGCGCCACCGGCAGGGGCATGGCCCTGATCCAGGTGGCAGAGACGCTGGAGATCCGCGAATCGCTGGCGCGCGACATTCTCTGGGGCACGCTGGTGCAGCAGGCCTTGCTGTTTGGCTGCATTGCCGCCGTGGTGGTAGTCGTGGTGCGGCGCGCGACCTTGCCCATCCTGCAGCTGAGCGACCAGCTCAATGCGCGCAGCGACCATGCCTTGCAGCCCCTCAAAACCCCGGCGGCCACGCCCTCGGAAGTGCTGCCGCTGGTCGATGCGACCAATCGCGTGATGGCGCGGCTCTCGCACCTGGTGCAGCACCAAAAGCGCTTTGTGCGCGACGCCTCGCACCAGCTGCGCACGCCGCTGGCGGTGCTCAAGGTACAGGTGCAGTCGGCCCAGCGTGGTGATGTGGAGCCCGAGCAGGCGCTGCGCGAAATTGCCGCCACCGTGGACCGCGCCACCTTGCTGGCCAACCAGATGCTGTCGCTCGCCAAGGTCGAGCAGCTGCACCAGTCCGAGCACCCCCAGACCGCCCACCTGACGGCCATCGTGCGCGACATGGTGATTGAGCTGTCGCCGCTGCTGGCCGACAAGAACCTGCAGTTCGAGCTGCAAAGCGACGAGGTGCTGCTGGCCGCCCATCCCTGGATGCTGCGCGAGCTGGTGCGCAACCTTTTGCACAATGCGATCCAGCATTCGCCGCCCGACGCACCACTGCTGCTGCAGCTGGTGCAGCAAGGCCCGGCAGCCACCTTGCGCATCAGCGACTGGGGCCCAGGCGTCAGCGCCGAGATGCAGGCGCGCCTGACCGAGCCATTTGTCAGCGGCAACCTGCGCGACGGCTCGGGCCTGGGCCTGGCGATCTGCCACTCCATCGTCACCGCGCTGGGCGCGCGCCTGTCCTTGCACAACCGCCTGCACCAGGGGCTTGTCCAAGGTTTCGATGCTGTAGTAGAGTTCAAACCGAATGTCCAACCACCCGCCGAAGATGGCCCACACTGAGACCGAACAGACTCCCACGATGCGCATCGACAAATGGCTGTGGTGCGCCCGCTTTTACAAAACCCGCGCGATTGCCGTCGAGGCCATCCACAAGGGCCATGTGAAGGTCAATGGCACGGTGGCCAAACCCTCCAAGGAAGTGCGCGCGCAGGACACCGTCGAGCTGCTGCAGGCGCAGACACCGCGCACCGTAGCCGTGCTGGGCATGGCGGCGACACGCGGCCCGGCCCCGGTGGCCCAGCAGATGTACGAGGAAACAGCCGACAGCATCCGCCAGCGCGAAGTGCTCAGCGAGCAGCGCCGCCTGGCGCCCGAGCCCGCCAACAGCCTGCAAGCCGGCCGCCCCACCAAGAAAGACCGCCGCGACATGCAGGAGCTGCGCAGCTGGAACGACCGCTGGAGCGCGCAATAAGCGTCTGCATGCGCAGCATGCGGTGACCTGCGCTGCAGATCAGCGCCAGCAATCGGCCGTGCTGCTGCCCTGCGCCAGCTGCAGATTGCCTTGCCGGCCGTCCTGGGTCAGCGTGTAGTTGCCGCAGCGGTCCTGCTGCTGCGCCCCGGGCCGGCGCGTGGCCACCAGGGTATAGCGCGCAGCACTGTTGCCTTGGGCAAAGCCGATGGTGTAGCGCTTGTCGGGCAGGTCCTGCCAGCTAAGCTGGGTGGGCAGTTCCAGCGGATAGACGCCGTTGGCCGTCGCGGCACGCTCCAGCCATTGCGCGGCCTGAAAAAGCCCCGTGCGGGCCTCCGTGCGGTGGCCCCGGCGCAGGTATTCGCTGTAGCTGGGCCAGGCCACCGCGCTCAGGATGCCGATGATGGCCAGCACCACCATCAGCTCCACCAAGGTCCAACCTGCGCGTGTCGTGGAGGCGCGATTCTGCATAGTGACTCCTTTCATCGCGCCTGGCGCCAGGTGGGCCGGATCGGCACTTCGGGCAGGTCGCGCAGCGATTCACCATCGATGCGGATGCGCTGCTGGCCCTCGTCATCGCGCAGGCGCAGCAGCGCATGCGGGCCTGCGCCCAGCGACATGCGCGAGGCCTGGCCATCGGCCTGCGGATCAAAGAGCCCATCGCCATCGGTATCGAGCAGCTGCAAGCGCGGCCGCAGGCCATCGATGCTATTGAGCAGGCTGAAAAACTGGCGTTGCGCTGTGCCTGGCCCCGGCTCGCAACGCTCCTGGCCCGGCTCTCCCTGCGCGCCATGGCTGGCATGCGCCGGCACCTCGCTGATCACCGCCAGCAGGTTGCTGCCGCTGTAAAAGCGCAGCGGCTGCAGCAGGCGCTCGCCTGCCACGGGCAAATCCAGGAACCACCCCCGGTGGCGGTTCCAATCCAGCGCATCGGCGCCTTCGCTTTCGTCAGTGCGCCAGAACATGCGGCGGTCGCTGCTGCGCGCCTGCACGGGGCGGGGGCTGATGCGGCGCTGCAGCAGCTGGCTGTGCGCCACCGGCCCGGGCAGATCGGCATCGCTGCCCAGCGCCGACTGGCAATCCGCATCGGCCGCCGACGCGCAGACCGCCACCCGCTCGCCGCGCTCGCCCACGAGCTTGTAGCGGGTGGTATCGAGCACCGCATAGAGGCTCTGCACGCGGTCGTCTTGCGGATCCTGGCGGCTGGCATTGCGGCCGGTGCCAAAGGCGACCACCAAGCCACCGACAGGCACCTGGCGCTGGCCGCCCGCCTGCTGCAGCGTGCGCAGACGGTCATTGCTGCGCACCAAGGGCGCCGTGCTGATGGGTTGGCGCCATGTGCGCTGGCCAGGCGCGCTGCGCGCGCCGCCCCGGGCTTGGTAGAGTGGCACGCCGGCAGTGCCATGGTTGCTGGTCGTTGCCGCCAGTGCACCCCACTGCGCCACACCCCATTGCGTGTCATCGTCCGAGCTGATCAGAAACTTCCAAAGATTGCCCTGGTTGTCGCCGGCATAGACCACATCGGGGCGGCCGTCGCCATTGATGTCGACCAGGCGCGGGGCCGACAATCCGTTGTCCTCCAGCTGGCTGCAATGCGCCTGGGGCGGCGTTTGCTGCCTGCAGGCCTGCGCCGATGCATTGCCCGTCGCCACCAAGCGCAGCAGCTCACGCCCGCCATCGAGGTACTGGATCAACAGCACCGGGCGGCCATTGGCGCTGTTGTAGCCATTGCCCAGCACCAGCGCCCAGCGGCCATTGTTCAGTTGTGCGATCTGCGTTGTGCGCTGCGGGTCGATGTCATCGCGGGACGGGCTGGCGGTGATATGGCCGATATCGGCAAAGGCCTCGGCCAGCTGTGTGCAAGCCTGCAGCGCGGCGCCCGTCTCCGCATCGCAGCGCGGCGCAGATTCCGTCGCATGCCAGCTGCGGTCCATCAGCACCAACTCTGACGCCTGCCCCTCGGCAAAGGCCGTCTCCGGTTCAGTGACATCAAGCACAAAATAGCCCTTGCCCCCGGCGCCCAGGGTGCCGGCCAGCAAGCTGCGCCAGCGCGGGCTGCTGGCGCTGCCCAGGTTGGCGTCACCCGCCAGCGGCGAGCCATCGACAAAATAGCGGTGCTGGCCATCGTAGGCCGGGCTGGTCAAGCCCTGCAGGCTGGGGATCACGCCCCGGGGCACATAGGCTATTTTTTCCTCGCCCGTATGGGCCGAGAAGCCGTGCAGCATGCCGTCATTGCCGCCGACATAGAGCATGGGCAGGCGGTTTTGGTGGCGCAGCACAAAGTCCAGATAGCTCGCCTCGTGGTAGCGGGCCGAAGGCTTGCCCAGGTACCAGATCTGCGAATGCACGATATCGCCTTGGCGCGAATGCCGGTTGCGCAGGTTACCGCCATGCTGCACTTCATGGCGGCGCTCGCCTCGCAGGTAGTTAAGGCGCTGCTCACCGCTGGCCTGGCCTTGCGCGCTATCGGCAGGGCCTTGCAGGGCCCGCTTGTGCGCAGCACTCAAGTAGATGTCATCTGCCGCCCAGCGAAAAGGCACGCCGCGCTGCTGCACATCGCCCCAAGTCAGCACCAGGCGCTGCTGCCAGGCGATGGCATCGAGCTTGTCAGCCGTTGTCTGCCCACGCCAGCCGGGCGCCGGCTGCAAGCGGCCATTGCTGCCCATGGCCTGGGCCTGGATGGCGCCGGACCAGGCCCGGCCCGGGTCATAGCTGGCGCTGAACAGCAAGGCATCCTGGGCAATCGCCTGGCTGGCGCTGGCGGCACCAGTGCTGGCCGTGACTGCGCCTGGGCCGGCCGCACCTTTGCCGGCCGCACCGCCTGCCTGCTGGGCCTGTATCTCGCTGAAAATACTGCGCAACGCATGGGCCACATCCTGCCCATGCGTTGCGGCATAAAAGCGGCCCCGCCCATTGAGCGCCGCATGCCACAAATCCAGCGCACGCACGCCCTCGCCGTGCGCCTGCATATCGGGCCAGCGGACGTCGCCGCTGGCCAGCGCGGCAAAGCTGCCGTCATAGCCCAATGGCAGTTGCTGCGTGGGCGCCAGAATCTGCTGCGCACCCGGCCAGGTGCTGGCATCCAGGCCAATGCCGACCGTGTAGGTCTGCAGATGGGGCCAGCTGGCGGGGTTGTAGCGCGGGTTCCAGTAGCGCTCCAGCACGGCATTCCGGCCGCTTCCATCCCCAAAACGCTCCCGGGGCGGTGCCTGGCGGTAACCGGCGTCAGGCGCCAGACTGCCGCTCAGGCCTGCCCGCTGCAAAGGGTCGGCCCAGCCGCGAAACGCCCAGTCCGCCAAGGTGCTTGGAACCGCATCGCTGTAGAGCTGGGTGGCAGCCCTTTGCGCGGCACTGCCGCCGCCGTAGACCTGGCCGTCGGGCAGCACCTTGGCGCGGGTGTGGTCGTCTTGCGCACCACCGGTAGCAGGCCCCGCCCAGCGGCTGCCCGCCAGCACAATGTGGTAGTTGCGGCGGCAGCCCAGGTAGGTATTGCTGGCGCCGGTGGCAGCGCCCGGCTGGCTAGCCCAGGGCCCTTGCGGGCTGAGGGGCCGGCGCAGGTAGGCATCGGCCTGGCCGAGCAGGTGGTGCAGGTCACTGCGGTGGCCGCTGCCCAGCGAATCGGCAAAGGCCAGAAAATGCTGGCGATGGCGGCCCTGCAGCGCCTGCATGCCATTGGTGGCCAAGCGCGGGCTGTTGACCGTGCTGGCCCCGGGCCTGCGCCGCTGGCCCTGCACCATGCCACCGGGCCCGCCACCAGGCGCAGCGCCATGGTTCCACATCGCCTGCCAGGCCAGGCGGATGGTGCCATCGGGCAGTTGCTGTCCATCGCCCAGCACCTCCTTGAGGGCATGGCGCAGCACGGCGATGCGCTGCGCCCGCGCATCCCAGCGGCCGTCGCCACCCGGCGCCGTGATGCTGGCGACTCCAGGCTCGGCGCTGCCCATGCGGCGTTGCATGGCGGCCGAGTCATCGATGGAGACGATGATATTGGGCGCCACCCAGGCGCTGGCACCGCTGGCAGGCGCGGTGGCCAGCTCCAAGGGCCAGGCGGCGGCGGGCAGCAGCGCCAGGCTGAGCAGCGCAGCCTGCCGCTGGCTTGCGGTATTGGGCAGTACAACCCAGCTTGGTCTTGTTCCATCCATAGCTGCCTCTCAGTCTTTGCGCCGGGGGCGGGCGTAGCTTTGCTCCAGCACCACCAGGGTGTCCGGCTTTCTGCCAAAGGCCGCCGCGGTGATGCGGTAGACCACATGCGGCGTCAGCCCGGCAAGTTCCAGCTGGTGGGCCGGCGCATTGCTGATGAGCCCGGGCTTGCTGTCGGTATAGGGGATGACTTCGATCCAGTACCAGCCGCCGGTGTCGGGCGCGCTCCTGTCCGCCAGGATGGGATGGGCCGGGTGGTCTGCATCGCCCAGCTGCGCGCCGGTGTACTGGCCATAGCGCGCGCCGGTGCCGGCCCGCATCAGCGCAAACAGGTCCTGCTCGCCCGCGCGACGGGCTGCTGTGCCCGCTGCCGGCGCATTCCAGATATCCTGGCGGCCGACCCGCTTGGCACAGAGCGCGTCGATGCAGCGCTGCGGCTGGGCGCTGAGCTGGGCCAAAAACACCGGCACGTCGGCGTTCTCCAACGGCACACGGGTGGTGCCGCCGCTGCGGCACACCTGGGCCGAGGCACCCTGGGGCAGGCCGCCATAGGCACAGGGCCGGCCATCGGCCCGTTCGCCACGGATATCCAGTTCGGCATCAAGCAGCAAGGCCTCTGCCGCCTCGAACGCCCGCTGGTAATCGGCATCGTTGCCGGCCACCAACTCGCCATACCAGGCCGTGCGCGCCGACCACAGTACCAGCAGCATCGACAACATGCCAAAGACCAGCACCGTCAGCAAGGCTGCGCCCCGGGCGCGGTGACGGCCATGGCAATAGCGAGCGTGGCGGGGCCTTGTCATAGGCTGCCCTGGCTGCGCAGCTGGAACAGGTTGCGAAAGCTGCGGTGCATGCGCCCTTGGCGCGCGCCGGGCAGGTCGGCCAGCTCCACCCATTCACCGTCGCAACCGGTGTAGCCGCTGCCGGCAGGCAGTGGGCCAGCTTGGCGGCCAAATAGCACCAGGCAGACCTCGACCGCAACAACCTGCGACCAATCGCCGCTTGCCTGCTGCGCATTGACGTACTGCAGCTGCGGCTGCGCCGCGCCCGCCGCCTGCATGCGCAAATAACGCAGGCGAAAGGCCGCGACGTTGTCCACCAAGGGCTGCGGCGATGCAGCGGTATCGTTGCCACCACAGCGCAGCACCTGACCACGCAGGCTAAAGCGCGATTCCAGCCGCAGATCGGCGCTGGCATCCACCGGCCCGCCCAGGCAGTTGCGCGCTTGGGCAGCCAGGCCGGCTTGGGCAAAGACGGGCTGCATGTAGCGCCGCAAGCCGGCCGCCAGGCTGCTATCGCTGCCCCGCAAGGCATCGGCGCGCGGCACATAGCCGCGGGCGCTGCCCATCGCCGGGGCTGCCGTCTCAAAAGCTGCTGGCGTCAACGCGGTGCTGAGCGAGGGGTCCGCACCGGCGGGCAGCTGCAGGTTCAGGTACAGGCTGCCCGATGGGCGCAATTGCTGGCCGATGACGCGCAAGGCATAGCTGGCCTGCTGCTGCAGATGGCTGGCGTCGCTCACGGTGCCTGCCAGGCTGCGCGAGGTCAGCAAGGCGACGCTGGCCGCGGCCACCACCAGCAGGCCCAGCGCCAGGCCCACCATCAGCTCGACCAGGCTAAAGCCATGCTGTCCGCGATCCATGGCGCGGCGCCGCGTGCCGATCAGATCGAAGGCCCATGCGGAATGACGCTGGTCCAGCATATCAAGTCCCTCCGCAGTGGTAGTGCACGGCGCTGCCCATGCGCTCTGCCGTGCAGCGTGCGTTCAAGGCCAGGTACTGCAGGTGGCAGCTGTAGCGCAGACCGCCATCGCCATCCTGGCAGACTACCTCGCCGCCGCGTTCCTCCACTGCATCTGCGCCCCCTCCCTCGCCCACTCGGCGGGTGGCATCGACCAAGTCCCAGTACAGCGCCGGATCGGAGGCACCCAAGGGGGCATGCGTACTGTCACGCCAGCGGACCATCACGCCCAGCTGGCGCCGGTTGGCGCCCACCGCTTCGCCGGGCGCCAGAAAAATCCGGGACTGCCCCAGTGGCAAACTGCGCGCCACCTGCAGGCGCCATTGCGCCAATTCATGCTGCGCCAGCTCAGCGGCGCTGCAAGCCTGCGCACTGCAGGACCTGGGCGGCGCTGCCGCAGCATGCTGCCAATCGCTCAGATAGTGCTCCAGCTGGTCCCAGGCACGGGGGTTGGCGCGTATGCGCTCGCCCAGGTCTTCGATCAATCGAATGGCCTGCACACGCCGGGTGCTGGTCTGCACATCGGCGAGCGTGCGCAGCTGCATGGCCAGCATCGCCAACACGCCCAACACCAGCACCACCATGGCCACCAGTGACTCCAGCAAGCTGATGCCACGTGAGAATGAGGCCTGCGGGTGGGTGGGCACGAAGATGCGCATCGCCTAGCTCCTGGGGCTGCAGCTGGGGCCGTCGACAACCCGCACACGCCCACCCCGGCTGGTGCACAGGCCCTTGGCGGCTGGGTGCTCCAGCGTTTTTCCCTCGGGGAGCAGCGCAAAGGCAAAACCTGCCACCGGCATGCCCCAGCGGTCAAAGCGGATACCTTCACCCAGGCTGTTGCGCTGCACCTGCAGGCCCGGCGGCGTTTCAAAGCGCTGCACTACCGGTGCATCGTCGGCGCACTGCTGCTGGCCCAGCGCATGCACACAGACCTGCCATCCGCAGCTCCAGTCACTGCTGGTGGCTTGTGCCCGGCAATGCCCGCTGTCGGCAATCCTCTGCAAGGCCACAAGGCCACTGCGCTTGATGGCTTCGGAGCGCGCCAGAAATACCGCAGAATGCATGGCCTCGAGCGACTGCCGCACGCGCCAGCGCTGCAGCAGCCCGCTCGCACTGGGCACGGCCAGGCTCGCGATAATGGCCAGCACGCTGACCACTACCATCAGCTCGACCGTGGTCAACCCGCTGTGCCGGCACCCGCGTTGATGCTTCAATAAATTAATTAAAACTATTGAATTCATGTGATTGATTATTTATGCTTCACACGACGGCGTAAAGTCTTTTTTCGATTTAAAAATTAAATGCGCTGGGGCTGACAGCAGTGCCAATGCAGAGCCGGCGCGGTGTTGCGCCGATAATCATCGAGCAGGGCTGACCCTCCATGCCCTGCCCCTCCGTACCAGCCCTATTGCGACCAAGCTCCATGACTGATCCACACCTGCAAACCGCGCTGGAACTGGCTGCCAGCGCCCTGTTCATTACCTCCCCCAATCCCCGCGTAGGGTGCGTGCTGGTCGCCGCAGACGGCCAGGTGATCGGCCAGGGCCACACCCAGCGCGCGGGTGGGCCGCACGCAGAAATCATGGCCTTGCGCGATGCGGCCGCCCGCGGCCACAGAACCGCAGGCGCGACCGCCTATGTCACCCTGGAGCCCTGTGCACACCAGGGCCGCACGGGGCCTTGCTGCGATGCGCTGGCCGCCGCTGGCATTGCCAAAGTGGTGGGCGCCATCACCGATCCGAACCCGCTGGTCGCGGGCATGGGTTTTGCGCGTCTGCGCGCAGCGGGGGTGGAGGTCGTGGTCTGCGCGCCCGAGGACGGCGGCGAGGCTTCGCGCGAACTCAACATCGGCTTTTTCAGCCGCATGGTGCGCAAGCAACCCTGGGCGCGGCTCAAGGCCGCCATGTCGCTCGATGGCGCCACCGCCTTGCCCGATGGCAGCAGCCAGTGGATCACCGGCGAAGCAGCCCGGGCCGATGGCCACCACTGGCGCGCCAGGGCCTGCGCCATCCTGACGGGCGTGGGCACCGTGCTGGCCGATGATCCGGCGCTGGATGTGCGCTATGTGCAGACGCCTCGGCAACCGCGCCTGGTGGTGCTGGACAGCCAGCTGCGCACTCCCCCGCAGGCCCGCATTTTTGCCGCAGAGCGCGAAGTGCTGGTCTACACCCACAGCGAAGACAGCGCGCGCCAGGCGGCGCTGCAAGCCGTGGGCGCCACCATCGTGCGCCTACCGCCTCCACACGCCGCAGGCCCTGCCCACCGCATCGACCTGGCCGCCCTGATGCAAGACCTGGGCCAACGGGAAGTCAACGAGCTGCATGTCGAAGCGGGCGGCATCTTGAATGGCGCGCTGCTGCAGGCAGGCCTCGTCGACGAGTGCCTGCTCTACCTGGCGCCCAAGCTGCTCGGCCAGGGCCTGCCCGCGTTTGCCGGCATGGCGCTGCAAAAGCTGGATCAGGCGCCCGCCTTGGATATTCGCTCGATCGAGCCCTTGGGCGCCGACCTGCGCGTGCTCGCCCGGATCCAGGGCCATGGCGCTTTCTGATTCAAGCGCATTAGAGCCTCTCACACGACCCAGCAAACCGAAGGTTTGCGGTTGAGACGATGCGCCAAGCCGCAGGCAGTGCAGGCGTACGACAAGGCTTGGTGCGGCCGGCCAGGTAACGACGTATCAAGGGTGGTGTTAGGGGCTCTTGGCGTAGCCCAGGCAGGCGCCCGCATTGGGCAGCCCCTTGCATTCGCGCAGCAGCCGGCGGTCGCGCTCGGCCAGGGTTTCGGCACTGCTGCTGCGCTGGCGTTTGACCTTGACTCTGGCCGGCTTCTTGGCCGCCTGCGTGGCCTCGGTCTTTTTCTTGCGCGCGGCCCAGGCGTTCTCGGGCGGCATGGCCATGGCCGCCAGCAGCAGCACCAGTGTGGAAAAGCGCAGTGATCGCAGCATAAGCAGGCCTCCTATTGGCTATCGATGCAATATCTTCGAATGTTTTCAGCAATCCTAGCGGCAGGCCTGCAGCAACGGCCCAGGCACAAACCCTGTTGAGCAGCCACCCCGCTTGCTGCAGCGTTGCTGCGCCACGACGCAGGAGCAGCATCTGGCTGTACGACAGCACCGCCAAAGCAGCCACGCGGCCACCGCAAGGGCTTGCGCTCACGCACAATAGCGCCAGCCCACTGATTGAACCTGCCGCCATGCCGACTGCTTTGCCAACCTCTGCCCTGTCTCCATTACGCCCCCCTGAGACAACATCCTGGCCCAAGCTGCGGCGCGGGCTGGTGATAGTGTGTGCGGCGGTGCTGCTCGCCGGCTGCGCCAGCAAGCTGCCCACCCAGGTCGACAGGCCGGTCTCATCGGCCCAGCCGCCAGCGGCCAGCAGCCCGCTGGTGCAGATCAGCCAGCAGCGCCAAAAGGCCGAGAGCAAGGCAGGCCCCGGGGTGTCGGGCTTCGAGATACTGGCCGGTGCGCAAGCCGCTTACGGCGCACGCCTGGCGCTGGTGCAAGGCGCCAAGCACACGCTGGATGTGCAGTACTACGCCATCCATGCCGATGCCAGCACCGCGCGCCTGCTCGAAAGCGTCGTGAATGCCGCGCGCCGGGGCGTGCGCGTGCGCGTGCTGCTCGACGACTTCCATGGCACCGGGCGCAACGCCCAGGTGATGCGCCTGGCCTTTGAGCCCAATATCGAGATGCGCATGTTCAACCCGCTGCCCGGTGACCGCGACTCGCCGATCAGCCGCATGTGGAACGCGGCCACCGATTTCCAGCGCGCGCAGCAGCGCATGCACAACAAGCTGTTTTTGGCCGACAACGTGATGGGCATCATGGGCGGGCGCAACCTGGGTGATGCCTATTTCGACAACGACGAGAGCTCCAACTTCCTGGACACCGATGTGCTCGTCATGGGACCCGCTGTGCAGGACTTGTCGAGCAGCTTTGACAGCTACTGGAACAACAAGCGCGCCTATCCGGTGCAGTCGCTGATCAGCAAAAAGACCTTGGAAGATATGCAGCAGGCCTACCAGGCCCGCCCCGGCAAAGGGGGCGATGACGATACGACGAATGTGGCATCCGAGCCCGCTGCCCGCAGCGCCAGCAGCGGCGGCGCGCTGCCCTCGCCGCCCGATGGCGAGCCCCGCCCGGGCGGCGCCATCTCCGACGAGCAGCGCGAGCGCGCCTGGGACATGCAGCCAGTGGACCTCCAGGCCGTCCCGCTGGTCTGGGCCCATTCGGTGGTGATGGCCGATGCGCCCAGCAAGATACCGGCGGTCGATTCCGACGGCCAGACCAACGCGCTGAGCGCCGCGCCCGGCGTGCTGGACAACAAGCGCCTGGCGCAGCTGCGGGCGCTGGCTGAAACCCGCAACCCTGGCCACAGCCCCAGTGCCGATTCGGTGGTGGACGGCCTGGTGCAGCTGCTAAGTTATGCCAAAAAGGATTTGCTGATCGTCTCGCCTTACTTTGTACCCGGCGAATCGATGCGCCAGGCGTTCAAGGATGCCGTGCAGCGCGGGGTGCGCGTGCGCATTCTGACCAACTCGCTGTCGTCCAACGACGCGCCCATTGCCCATATCGGCTACGCCCGCCACCGCGAGAACCTGTTGCGCGATGGCGTGGAGCTGTACGAGCTGGTCAGCGACGAGAGCGATCTGCGCGCCGCCTTTGGCCTGGGCAGCGGCCAGAACAGTTTTCGCGAAGGGCGGCGTGTGATGCTGCACAGCAAGGTGCTGGTGCTCGATGGCCAGTTGCTGGTGGTGGGGTCGATGAACCTGGACCAGCGCTCCAAGCTGCAAAATACCGAAATCGCCGTGCTGGTGCGCAGCCGCAAGCTCTCGGGGCAGGCTGCCGGCATGATCGAGAAGGGGCTGGAGAGCGCCGCTTGGCATGTGGTGCTCAAAGACGGCAAGCTGCTGTGGCAGGCGCCGCAGAACAGCCGCTTGAAAGACCAGACCACCGAGCCCGATGCCAGTCTGCCGCTGCGGCTGATGCTCAAGATCATCAGCCCCTTTACGCCCGACTCTTTGCTTTAAACGCTGCCATAAACAGGCGCTTGCAGCAGCGTCTGCCGCTGCAAGTCATCCAGCCACACGGTGATCGCTGCCTGGTCGGTCATCACCCGCACATGCTGGTAGGCGTCCTCGGCCTCGGGGAAGGCCCGGCGCATCAGGTTGAGCCACTGCTTCAAGCGGCCAGCGCGCTGGCGTGGCTCCAGGTCCTCGCAGACCAGCTGCCAAAAGCGCAGCAAGGCGGGCAGCAGGTCCGGCCATTGCACATCGCGCATGCCGGCGGGCAGCGGCAGACCATCGCGCTCGGCCACCGCTTTGCGGATGCGCCAGGCCAGGCCCGGATCGGCCACAATGCCGCGGCCGAGCATCAGGTCCTGGCAGCCGGATTCGGCCTGGCAGCGCAAGGCATCCTCCACGGTCCAGATCTCGCCATTGGCCACGACGGGGATGCGCACGGCCTCGCGGATGCGCGCAATCTGGTCCCAGTAGGCAGGCGGGCGGTAGCCATCGAGCTTGGTGCGGCCATGCACGACCAGCTCGCAGGCGCCGGCCTCCTGCATCGCCAACGCGCAGTCCAGCATCAGCGCCCGGTCTTTGAAGCCCAGGCGCATCTTGGCCGACACCGGCATGGCCGCAGGCACCGCGCCGCGCACCGCGCTGACCACCGCATGGATGGCGGCCGGGTCCTGCAGCAAGGCGGCGCCGCCGCCATGGCGGTTGACCACCTTGGCCGGGCAGCCAAAGTTCAAATCGATCCCCTCGGGCGACAGCGCCGCCAGCTGCACCGCATTGGCCGCCATGCTGGCGGCATCACTGCCCAGCAGCTGGGCGCGCACCGGGGTGCCAGCTGCCGTGCAGCTACCGTTGCGCAACTCCGGCATGGTGCGCAGGTAGACCTTGTCGGGCAGCAAGCTGCCGGTGATGCGGATGAACTCCGAGACGCAGCGGTCGGCGCCGCCAATGCTGGTGAGCACATCGCGCAGCACAAAATCGAGCAGGCCCTCCATGGGCGCGAGCAACAAGCGCATGTGGGCCCCGTTCAGACCATCGGGCCGATCACCAGGCCACCTGCAGGCGCCACAGCGTGGTCATCTCGGCCGCGCGGGCCTGGTGCAGCGGGTTGGCCGCATCCTGGGCCTTGGCGTGGCGCGGGCGGATCTGGTTCTTGCCCACCACCTGCAAGCCGGCCTCGGCGATCCAGCTGAGCAGCTCCTCGCGGCTGCGCAGTCCCAGGTGCTCGGCAAAGTCGGACAGGATCAGCCAGGCCTCGCCACCGGGCACCAGGTGGGCGGGCACCCCGGCCAGAAAGCCGCGCAGCATGCGGCTGCCTTCGTCATACACGGCGCGCTCCACGGGCGCGCTGGGCTTGGCCGGCACCCAGGGCGGGTTGCAGACCACCAGCGCGGCCTTGCCTTCGGGGAACAGATCGGTCTGCGCCAGCTCCACGCGCTGGTCCACGCCCAGGCGCTGCAGGTTCTCCTTGGCGCAGGCCAGGGCACGCGGGTCGGTATCGGTGGCCAGCACCTTCTGGATGCCGCGGCGCGCCAGCACCGCAGCGATCACGCCGGTACCGGTGCCGATGTCATAAGCCAGCGACTGCTTGGCCAGCGCGGTGGGCAGCGGCGCCTGCGCAATCAGGTCGACATACTCGCCGCGCACCGGCGAGAACACGCCGTAGTGCGGGTGGATGCGGTCATAGGCCTTGGGCGCCAGCTTGGCCAGCGCGGGAATTTCCACGCCCTTTTTGCGCCACTCATGCGCGCCCACCAGGGCCTGCAGCTCGCGCAGCGACACGACCTGGGGCAGGTCGCCTACGGGCTCGCCCCAGGCATCCACACAAGCGGCCTGCACCTGCGGCGCGCGACGCAGGCTGATTGCATACTGCGGGTCCAGCTCGATCAGCACCATCGACAGCACACGGGCGCGCTGCGCCTGCAGGTGGCGCTGCTGGTGGAAGGGCAAAGCCACCTGGGGGGTGGGCATGCCGGTGGCGCTGGCTGCGGCAGGCTTTTTCTTGGCCTTGCGCTCGCCGGTCTTGTCCAGGCGGCGGGCCAGCGACTGCAGCAGCATGCGGGCATTTTGAAAGTCACCGCGCCACAAGAGCGCCGTGCCCTCGCAGGCCAGGCGGTAGGCCACATCGGCGGGCATGGTGTCATCGGCCAGCACCACACGGGCAGTAGGCCCAGTGCCGCGCTCGCAGCGCCAGCGGGCGCTGCGGGGCTCGCCGCCTTCCTCCCAGTGGATGGTGGGAAAACTCTCTGGCTGGGCAGTGGTCATACAAATGCTTTCTGGGGCAGAGCGGCGAGGCGCCAGCTGCCAAGGGGGAAAAAACAAAGAGGCCGTCCAAGACGGCCTCTTGAGAGCAAGGCTGCCCCGCCCTGCCTACGCAGGGCCGGTGCAGGCCCGGCCAGCAAGGATCAGCGGTTCATCAAGGAGCGCTGCATGCGCACTTCTTCGATCTTGATGGCACCCACCGTCGCCGTCTTGGCGGTCGACATCTCGCGCTTGAAACCGGCAGACTCGTGGAAACGCAGTGCGCGCTCATTGCGCAGCGGCACCCAGGCGGTCACCGAGGTGCAGCCTTCTTCGGACAGGCCATCACGCGCGGCATCCCACAGCGCCACGCCTACGCCCTGGTCCCAGTGGGTAGGGGCAGCATAGATCGCCCAGATCTCACCGGTCGTGGGGCGGGTCTTGGCATCGCGCGAGCGGTCAAAACCGATGAAACCGACGATCTTGTCGTTTTCAACGGCCACTTGCACCTGCGGCTCACAGTATTCGATGGCTTCGCGCCAGTAAGCCTGGCGCTTTTCGACGGAAGAGATGGACTTCAGTTGGTCATCGGGCAAAACACCGCGATAGCTCTCCACCGAAGCGGCGGCATGGATTTGGGCAATGGCTTTGGCATCACGGAGAGTTGCGGGACGAACCTGGATAGTTTCAGACATGGATAACCGAAAACAAAAATCAATGAATTAACCAAAAAGCACGTATATCTCGTCGTACACTGCGACCATCACGCCCGGCCGGGTGTCAAGTGGGGATGGAGCACCCTGAGGCTCAACATCCACCCACCTGCAACACACCATGGCTCACGCAGCATCAGCAGGCAACAAGGCACTGCTGAAGGCTTTTTTAAGGGCATATGGAAGAGTCAGCGCGTGAACAGCGCGCTAGAGAGTATGGTGCGCGAAAGCCCGCCATTGTCTCACTCCTGACATCATTTGGGTAGCCCCACAATAGGCTTGTAGGTCAATTTGTGCAGGGGTTTGCAAATGACTGCATTTGCGCTAGGCGTTTACCCGAAGTACACCCCTGCCTATAAATCAAGGTCTTAGCGCATGAAGCTGCGAGCCAACCACCGCATCAGCCCATCAAAGCGCCGGCCATAAGGCGGATAGAGCCAGGCCGCGCCCGACCAGCTGCCTTGACGCAGCACAGGCTTGGCATGAGAAAAGCGCATGAATCCATGGTAGCCATGCAGTGCGCCCCATCCGCTCTTGCCCCAGCCACCAAACGGCAGGGCCCCATGGGCAAACTGCAGCAGGCAGTCATTCATGCACATGCCAGCAGCCCGCACGCGCTGCGCCACATCGCGGCCCTGGCGGCGGTCCTGGCCAAACCAGTACAGCGCCAGCGGTATCTCGCCGTGGTTGATGGCCGCAATCGCCTCCTCGCGGTCGTCGTACTGCAGCACCGGCAGCACCGGGCCAAAGATTTCCTCTTGCATCAGCTGCATCTGCGCGCCCACGCCCAGCACCAGCGCGGGCACCAGCTGGCGGCTGATGCCATCACCGATACGGCTTTGGGAGACCTCCGCGCCGCCGCCTTGCAGCCGAATCACCTGGGCGCCGGCCTGCTCGGCCTGGGCCAGCATGCCCAGCAGCCGGCTGGCATGGGCGGCATGGATGACCGAGGTGTAATCGGGGTTGCCCTGCAGCTGTGGGTACATGCGTTGCACGGCCAGGGTATAGGCCTCGACAAAGGCGGCAGCGCTGCTGCGTGGCAGCAGCACATAGTCGGGCGCAATGCAGGTCTGGCCGGCATTGAGCAGCTTGGCATGGGCAATCTTGCGGGCCGCGTCCTGGATATCGCAGCTTTGCTCCAGCAGGCAGGGCGATTTGCCGCCCAGCTCCAAGGTGGTGGGCACCAGCTGGTTGGCAGCGGCCAGCGCCACCTTGCGGCCAGTGGCGGCCGAGCCGGTGAACAGCAGGTGGTCCAGCGGCAAAGCCGCCAGCTCGGCCGAAGCGCCGGCATCTCCCGCCAGCAGCGCCACCTCGTCATCGGCGAAATAGCTGGGCAGCAACTGGGCGAGCAGCGCCATAGTCTGCGGGGTGTACTCGCTGGGTTTGATGATCACGCGGTTGCCCGCAGCCAGCGCGCTGACCAGCGGCCCCAAGGACAGCAACAGGGGATAGTTCCAGGGAGCGATCACCCCGATGACGCCCAGCGGCATGGGCTGCACCCAGGCGCGCGCAGGCCACAAATGCCAGGGCGTGGCCTCAGGCCGGGGCGCTGCCCAGCGCCGCAGAGCGCCCAGCGCCTGGCGCAGCTGGCTGTGCAGCGGCAGCAATTCCGTCAAGGTCGTCACCCGCGCCGAGCGCTGGCCAAAATCGGCCTGCACGCTGGCGCACAGCCGCGCCTCGTTGTCCTGCAGCAGCTTTTGCAGCCGCAGCAAGCGCTCGCGCCGCAGCAGCAGCGGCGTATCGGCCTGCGCGCGGCTGGCCGCGCGCATGGCCTCAAAACGGCTGTGCAACTCGCTCACATCCATAGCATGGCCCCATAAAAAAACCCGGTCTGCATCAGGCACAACCGGGCTTTGTACACAAGGCAGGCCGCAGCCTGCGTCAGGTCAGTCAGTGTTGTGAACGGATTTCACGAGGCTCCACGTCCGTCACATCGATCACGGAAGCACGCATGCCCGAGGGGCTGGCGGCCGATTCAGCAGCGCGTGCGCCCTTGTTGGCAGACCAGCGCGCCGTGCTGCGGTAGACCGTGGTCCAGCCCGACGCGGGATTCATCTTGAACGCAAAAGGCACCACAGGTTTGCCGGTGACTTTGGCCCAGAGCAGGCGCACAGCCCAGAGCATGGCAGCGATGGCGGCCACCACCATCAGGCTGACAAAAAACACCAGACCAGCCAGCACCATCGCAATTCGCAAAGTCCAGCTCACCACAGTTGCCAACAACTCGTTCAACGCACTTCCTTTCATCGCTGTATGACAGCGCTTGTTACCCATGTTATGCCGATGGCAGGCTTTTTCAAGCCCCTTGCACTGTCAACAAGCATATCGCAGCGTAAAGATGGTGGGTCATGCATGGTTATGCATGGCCCACCGCCAAGGGTACTACTGCACCTCGGCCTTGCCAAAATGGAACTCGCCCGGTGCCTGCACCGGATCCACTGTCACCGGGATACGGCTCTTGGGCGGGTAGACACCTTCAAGCAGCAAGCGCGACAGCGGGTTCTCGATGCGCTGCTGGATCGCCCGCTTGAGCGGCCGCGCACCAAACACCGGATCAAAGCCCACCTTGGCCAGCTCGGCCATGGCCGCATCGGACACCTGCAGGTGCAGGTCCATCTTTGCCAAGCGATTTTCGAGCTGGTGCAGCTGAATGCGTGCAATCGACTCGATGTGCTGGGCATCCAGAGCGTGGAACACCACGGTTTCATCGATGCGGTTGAGGAATTCGGGCCGGAAATGGTTTTTCAGTTCCCCCCAGACCGCGTCTTTTACATCCTCATACGATTCGCCGACCATCGCCTGGATCAGTTGCGAGCCAATATTGCTGGTCATCACGATCACGGTGTTCTTGAAGTCCACCGTGCGCCCCTGGCCATCGGTCAGGCGACCGTCGTCGAGCACCTGCAGCAGGATGTTGAACACATCGGGGTGGGCCTTTTCCACCTCGTCGAGCAAGATCACGCTGTAGGGCTTGCGGCGCACGGCCTCGGTCAGGTAGCCACCCTCGTCATAGCCCACATAGCCCGGAGGCGCACCAATGAGGCGCGAGACCGAGTGCTTCTCCATGAACTCGCTCATGTCGATGCGGATCAGGTGGTCTTCGCTGTCAAACAAAAAGCCCGCCAGCGCCTTGCACAGCTCGGTCTTGCCCACGCCCGTGGGGCCCAGGAACAGGAAGGAGCCTGTGGGCCGGTTCGGATCGGACAGGCCCGAGCGCGAGCGGCGGATGGCGTTGGACACAGCAGAGATCGCCTCATCCTGGCCGACCACACGCTCGTGGAGCTTGTCTTCCATGCGCAAGAGCTTGTCACGCTCGCCCTGCATCATCTTGGAGACCGGAATGCCCGTGGCGCGGCTGACAACCTCGGCAATCTCTTCGGCGCCCACTTGCGTGCGCAGCAGCTTGTGGCCCTTGTCCTTGGCCCCTTCGCTTTTCTCGTCGGCCTGCACTTCGGCCAGCTGCTTCTCCAGGGCGGGCAGCTTGCCGTACTGCAACTCGGCGACCTTGTTGAAGTCACCGCTGCGCGTGGCTTCCTGGATCTGGAAGCGCACCTGGTCGAGCTCCTTGCGCAGCTGCTCCGAGCCCATCGCGTCGGCCTTCTCGGCCTTCCAGATCTCTTCCATGTCGGCGTATTCACGCTCGATCTTGGACAGGTCCTCTTCGATCAGCGACAGGCGCTTTTGCGAGGCCTCGTCCTTTTCCTTCTTCATCGCCTCGCGCTCGATCTTGAGCTGGATCATGCGGCGCTCAAGCTTGTCCATCACCTCGGGCTTAGAGTCGATCTCAATCTTGATCTTGGCAGCCGCCTCGTCGATCAGGTCGATGGCCTTGTCAGGCAGGAAGCGGTCGGTGATATAGCGCGCCGACAGCTCGGCCGCAGCCACAATCGCCGGGTCGGTGATGTCCACGCCATGGTGGGCTTCGTACTTTTCCTGCAGGCCGCGCAGGATCGCAATGGTGTCTTCCACCGAGGGCTCGTTGACCAGCACCTTCTGGAAGCGCCGCTCCAGCGCCGCATCCTTTTCGATGTACTTGCGGTACTCGTCCAAGGTGGTCGCGCCAATGCAGTGCAGCTCGCCGCGCGACAGCGCGGGCTTGAGCATATTGCCCGCATCCATCGCGCCATCGGCCTTGCCAGCGCCGACCATGGTGTGGATTTCGTCAATGAAGAGGATCACCCGGCCCTCTTCCTGCGCCACTTCCTTGAGCACGGATTTGAGGCGCTCTTCAAAGTCTCCCCGGTACTTGGCACCAGCGAGCAGGCCGGCCATATCCAGCACCAGCACTTTCTTGTCGCGCAAGGTGTCGGGCACTTCGCCTGCGACGATACGCTGGGCCAGGCCTTCGACGATGGCTGTCTTGCCCACGCCAGGCTCACCGATCAGCACAGGGTTGTTCTTGCTGCGGCGCTGCAGCACCTGGATGGTGCGGCGGATCTCGTCATCGCGGCCAATGACCGGGTCGAGCTTGCCCAGCTTGGCGCGCTCGGTCAGGTCCAGCGTGTATTTCTTCAAGGCTTCGCGCTGGCTTTCGCCGTCAGCGCTGTCCATGGATTGGCCGCCGCGCACGGCGTCAATCGCCGCCTCCAGCGCCTTGCGGCTGAGGCCACCCTCTTTGACGATACGGCCGGCCTCACCTTTGTCATCGGTGAGGGCGAGCAAGAACAGCTCGCTGGCATAGAACTGGTCGCCGCGCTTGATGGCTTCCTTCTCGGTGGCCTGCAGCATGCGCTGCAGATCGGGCCCCACCGTCACCTGGTCCTGGCCTTGCACCTGCGGCAGGCGCTTGATCGCGTGTTCTGCCGCCGTGCTCATCGCCGTGGCATTGGCGCCTGCGCGCGCCAGCAGCGATTTGGGGCCATCGGGCTGGCGCAGCATGGCTGCCAGCACATGGACCGGGTCGATATAGGCGTTGTCATTGCCCAGGGCCAACGATTGGGCGTCGGCCAGCGCTTCTTGAAATTTGGTTGTCAGTTTGTCGATTCGCATGAATGTTCCCCACTCAACAATTGTTACTGGGGAATATTTTGCGCTGGACGCCGTATTTTCAAGAACCTCGCCGCACATATAGCTTCTGTCGGCCCACGTCGCCAAGTGCTGTGCGCCGTCTCCTACGCCCTGTGGACATCGCAGCGAGGCGGCCACGCTCCCCGTGCCTATTGCAGCAGCAATGGGGCGGAAAAAGCTTGCGCCCGGTCAATGCCGCTGCAATGAGGCCCGTTTTTTAGCTCTGGTGCTGGGGCAGGCCCCAGCGCGCCATCGCCGCCTCGTCGCTGACGCGGGCATCGACCCAGCGCGCGCCTTGGGGCGTGTCTTCTTTCTTCCAGAATGGCGCTTCGGTCTTGAGGTAGTCCATCAAGAACTCGCAGGCCTGGAAGCTCTCACCCCGGTGCGCCGAGGAGACGGCGACCAGCACAATCTGGTCGCCAGGCGCGAGCAGCCCCACGCGGTGGATGATGCGGGCGCCAAAAATGTCAAAACGCTGGCTGGCGGCCTCAACCATCTGGGCGATCGATTTTTCCGTCATGCCCGGGTAGTGCTCCAGCTCCATCGTCGCCACCTCGCTGCCCGCATTGCGGTCGCGCACCGTGCCGACAAAGCTGCAGACCGCGCCGATGCGGCCATCGGCGGCGCGCAGCAGGCGCAGCTCCTCGCTCACATCAAAGTCAGCGGTCTGGACGGCGATATGGGTGTGCAGCATGGCGGTATCTCGGCGAAAAAAGCATCAAGGCCGAAGCCTAGCATGCCCACCGGGCCCTGCCACAAACCATGGCAGGCCACCCCAGCTTCGCGATTGCGGCACACTGGTGGCCCTCTGCAAGCTTTGGGCTGCTGGAATGCCCACGCTCCACCGGCTGCCCGCACGCTTGCAGGACCTGTTTTCTCTTTGGATGCTTTCCATGCCCAGTCAGACCCTGAATGCCCACGGCTTCCTGCTCTACCCCAATCCGCGCAACCAGCACCGCATTGTGTTTGAGCACCACGTGTTCGTGCCCTACCCTTACGCGATCATCGACATCCCGGCGATGGACCTGGTCGGCAAGACCAGCGTTTATGCCGCCTGCCGCGAGAGCGACCGGAAAATGGGCCAGGTCGTGACCTTTGAGTTGGAAGAAGATGTGGCCCGCTTTGAAAAGCGCTTTACGCCCTGAACGCGCACCTCACCTGATGGATACCCATGCAAGACGGCAGCCAAATCTTTGTCCCTGATTCCTTCATCGCCCTGTTCCAGGGCCGCAACCAGCGCCTGCGCCAGCCGCTCGCTGACATCGCCCAGCGCTATGAGCTGTGCGAAGACCTGGCGCAGATGCTGGTCGAGCAGGCGCAGATCCTCTACCACCAAAGTGCGCCCTCCGAGAGCGCCATCCTGCAGACCATCTACAGCGGCCTGCAGGCGCCAGACGCGGGCGTCAGCGCGGAGGAAGCGCGCTGGGTGGTGCTGCGCCTGGCCGAACTGCTGGAATGGAAAGCGCCCGAGCTACTGCTGCCCAACCCCGCAGAAGATGGCGCTGCTTAAGGATTCCTAACCGCCAGTCACCGGCGGAAAAAACGCCACCTCGGCCCCCGCCTCCAGCACCGCGCTGTCGTCGCTGAGCACCTGGTTGACGGCGGTGCGCACCGCGCGCCCCCGCGCCAGGCAGCTGGCATAGGGCTCGCCGCGCGCGAGCAGGGCCTCGCGCAGCTCTGCGACGGTGGTGGCCTCGGTGGCAAAGGCCTCGCTGCCGCTACCAATGGCCTCGCGGATACTTGCAAAATAGCGCAGTTGCAAAGTCTTCATCGTCATCTCCTCGCCCTCCTCAGCCCAGCAGCTGGGCAAAGGGCACAAAGCGCACGGTATCGCCCTGCGCAATGGTCTGGCCGGGCGGGTTGTCGACCAGGCCATCGGCCCAGACGGCCGAGGTCAGCACGCCCGAGCCCTGATTGGCAAAACGGTCCAGCCCGCCTTGCGCATTGACGCGCACGCGCAAGAATTCGCGGCGCTTGTCGGCTCGCGGCCAGTCAAAATCGGCACGCATATCGATCGCCTGCGGCGCCAGCGCCTGCACGCCTTGCAGCCGCAGCAGAAAAGGCCGCACCAAAAGCGCAAAGGTCACAAAGCTGGACACCGGGTTGCCCGGCAGGCCGATGAAATGGGCCTGGCCCACGCGCCCATAGGCAAAGGGCTTGCCCGGCTTGACGGCAATCGCCCACAGGTCAAGCCTGCCCAAGGCCTGCACGGCCGCCTTGACGTGGTCTTCCTCACCCACCGACACACCACCACTCGTCAGTACCAGGTCGCTGTGCTGCGCGGCGGTCTGCAGCGCAGCGACGGTGGCCTCGTAGCTGTCGGGCACGATGCCCAGGTCGCGTACCTCGCAGCCCAGGCGCTGGAGCATGGCGCGCAAAAAGAAGCGGTTGCTGTTGTAGATGCTGCCCAAGGGCAGGTCCTGGGGCGCCACGTCGCCGGGCATGACCAGCTCGTCACCGGTGGAGAACAAGGCCACGCGCGGGCGCCGGGCCAGTGGCAGGCGGGCGCAGCCCATGCTGGCAGCCAGGCCCAGCTCGGCCGGGCCCAGGCGCGTGCCGGCCGCCAACACCGTGCTGCCCAACTGCATGTCTTCGCCGCTTTTGCGGATGTTCTGCCCGGCTTGGACGGCCGTGTTGATCTGCACCCGGCCATCGTCCAGCACGGTGCATTCTTCCTGCATCACCACCGCATCGGCGCCCGCAGGCACCGCTGCCCCGGTAAAGATGCGGGCGGCGGTGCCCGCTGCCAGCGGCTCGCCGATGCTGCCCGCTGGAATGCGCTGGCTGACCGGCAGGGCCAGTGCGGGCCCGCTCAGGTCGGCCGCGCGCAGCGCATAACCGTCCATCGCGCTGTTGTCGAAAGGCGGCACCTGCAAGGCAGCGACCAGGTCCTGCGCCAGCACGCGGCCGTCAGCATCAAAGGTGTCCAGCAGCTCATGGCCCGCCAGCGGCTGGGCATGGGCCAGCAGCTCGGCCAGGGCGGCATCGAGGGATTTCAGGGGGGGACGGGGCTGGCTGTTCATCTCAATCATTCCTTCGGTTATCGGCCGCCTGCAATCGGGCCGACCATCGCAACGGCCCGCTCACCCGGCGGTATCGGTTGCAAATACACAAGGCGGGGTATAGGCAAAGCGGGCGCTGTGCACCAGCAGCCACTGCGCCACGGCAGCGGGTGCATCGCGGGGCAGCTGCGGCAGGGCGGTGGCGGGCAGCAGCTGGCGGGCGGGTGACAGCACCACGGCCTGCACGGCCGCATCCTGCGGATAAAGCGGCGCCTTGCCGTTGGCCTCTGGCGCATTGGCCAGCACCTCCAGCTTGGGCAGGTCGCAGTCCTTGAAGCCCTCCACCAGCACCCAGTCCACCCGGCTGTCGAGCTGGGCGATCAGCGCATGCACATCGGGCTCCTGCGTCTTTGGCAGCTCGCGCATCAGCACCACGCGCTGGTCGGAGGCAGCCAGCACCTCAAAGGCGCCGGCCTGGCGGTGGCGCCAGGTGTCCTTGCCAGGGGTGTCGATGTCAAAGCGGTGATGGGTATGCTTGATGACCGACACCTGCTGGCCGCGCGCGATCAGCACGGGGATGACCTGCTCGATCAAGGTCGTCTTGCCACTGCCCGAATAGCCTGCAAAACACACGACCTGCATACCCGCCTCCTTGATGATTCCACGGCCCGCCAAGGCACCCAGACACGCGGCGGTAGCGGCAGCTTAGCCGGCTCAGCGGCAGTGGTCCTTGATATAGGTCTTGACCTGGTCCACATCGGCGGGCATCACCACCACGCGCTTGGGCAGGTCTTCGATGCCGTCAAACTTGGCCGGGCGCTCGGGTGTGCGGCCCAGCGCCTCTTCAATGGTGGCGGCAAACTTGATCGGCAAGGCCGTCTCCAGCACGATCATCGGCTCGGCACCCAGGTGCTCGCGTGCCACCTTCACGCCATCGGCGGTATGGGTGTCGATCATCTGGCCCAGGCGCTGGAAGGTGTCCTGGATGGTGGCCAGGCGGTCGGCATGCGTGCTCTTGCCGCTGACAAAGCCGTAGCGGCCGGCCGCATCCTGGAAGGCCGGATCAGCCTGCAGGTCAAAGCGGCCCTCTTGGGCCACGCCTTGCGCAAACAGCTGCTGCAGGCGGGCGCCATCGCGGCCCACCAGATCGAACACAAAGCGCTCGAAGTTGCTGGCCTTGGAGATGTCCATCGAGGGGCTGGAGGTCTCGAAGGTGTGGGCGGCACCGCGCACCTGATAGACACCGGTGCGGAAGAATTCGTCCAGCACATCGTTTTCGTTGGTTGCCACCACCAGCTTGGCAATCGGCAGGCCCATCTGGCGCGCCACATGGCCGGCGCAGACATTGCCGAAGTTGCCGCTGGGCACCGTGAAGCTCACCTTCTCGCTGTTCTGGCTGGTGGCCTGCAGGTAGCCGGCAAAGTAGTAGACCACCTGGGCCAGCAGACGGGCCCAGTTGATGGAGTTGACGGTGCCGATCTTGTACTGCGCCTTGAAGGCATGGTCATTGCTGACCGCCTTGACGATGTCCTGGCAGTCGTCAAACACGCCTTCGATGGCGATGTTGTGGATGTTCTCGTCTTGCAGGCTGAACATCTGTGCCTGCTGGAAGGGGCTCATGCGGCCGTGCGGGCTGGTCATGAACACACGCACACCCTTTTTGCCGCGCATCGCGTATTCCGCCGCGCTGCCGGTGTCACCACTGGTGGCACCCAGAATATTGAGCTCTTCGCCACGGCGCGCCAGTTCGTACTCGAACAGGTTGCCCAGCAGCTGCATGGCCATGTCCTTGAAGGCCAGGGTGGGGCCATTGGAGAGCGCCTCGATCATCAGTTGGCCTTCGAGCTGGCGCACTGGAACAATCGCCGCCGTGCCGAACACCGCTTCGGTATAGGTCTTGTTGCACAGCGCGCGCAGGTCATCGGCGGGGATGTCGTCGATGTACAGCGACAGGATCTCGAACGCCAGCGCGGCATAGCCCTTGCTCTTGAGCGTCTCGCGCAGCGCGGTCAGCTTGGCGTCGTCAATCTGCGGGTAGTGCACCGGCATGTACAGACCGCCATCAGGCGCCAGGCCCTCGAGCAAAATGTCGCAAAAACGTTTTTGTTCGGCATGGCCGCGCGTGGAGAGATACAGCATGGAGGGTGCGAAATAAGTGGACACAGCCCGCGCACGGGCAAGGAGCAACTGCTTATTATCCTGCAGTCGCCAGTACTGGCACAGCTTGCGCAGGAATGTGGGGCGCAGCAGCCGGCAGCAGCGGCCAGGCTGCGACACCGATGGCAGCCGCTGGCATAAAAAAGCCCCGGACTGGGTCCGAGGCCTGGCTGGGTTGTGGAGCAGCCGTTAGACCTGCTCTTCCATGCGCGCTAGCTCCTGGCGGGCGTAGTAGGCGCGCCACTGGTTCAGCACCAGCTCGGCAAAGGCCTGGTTCTTCATCTTCTTGACACCCTTGAGCATCACGACGACGCGCTGCTTTTTCTTCTGGAACTGGGCGCGGCGCTTACCCACACCCATCGCGGGCGGCTGCACACCGGGCTCCAGGGCCATGATGACCGTCAGCATGTGGTTGGCCTGGTTGAACTCGAAATCATCAATCGCCGACCAGGGCAGCAGCTCCTGCGCGTTGAAGAGGCGCAGGCCCGCGGGCTGCAGCACCATGGCCGGGCTTTGGCTGTCGCGCCAGAACAGCCACGCCACCCATACGCAGACAAGACCACCGGCGAGCACGCCGGCAGCCATGGCCATGTGCAGACCCGCCATGAACAAGGCCACCGCGCCGCCAAAGCAGGCCAGAGCCAGAAAGCCGAACAAGCCCACCATGAAGGTCGAGCGCTCATGGATCACCGTCTCGGGCGCAGCCAGCGCCGCGATCTCGCGCAGCTCGGCCAGCTTGGCGCTGCGGTTGGCCGCGGCTGCGCTGCTGAGCTCATCCTGCAAGGCGGCATTCAGATCGGCGACCGGGGCCGGTGCGACCGATCCGGCCAGGGTGCGGCTGCCGGCAGCGGGCGCGCCCTGCTCCAGACCAAACTCCTGCAGCAGCTGGCTGCCCTGGGCATCCATCGCCCGGGCCAGCAGCTCGGGGCTGACGGGCACACCCAGCGCAGCGAGGCGCTCGGCCAGCTCGGGATGGGTATCGGTCGGGTGGGCCTGGCGCTGGTCCAGGTGCTCGCTCGGGTCGGTCATGCCCTTGGCAGCGACCAGCTGGCGCACATGGCCCAGCACGCCGCCTGCGACCGTCTCGCCCCGGTCCCAGTTGGCCTGCAGCGCCTCATCCACCAGCGGGGCCAGCGCGCTGATGCGCAGCAAGGACGACGCAACGGCCTGTGGGCTCACGACCTGCGCGCCCACCGCATCGGCGGCCAGCTCGCGCTTGCGGCTCCAGTAGCGCACCGCTTCGTGGAAGCTGTCCAAGAACATCTCGCCAAACAAGGTGGCTGGCCGGCGCAGGATGTCCATCCAGGAGCCCTCATGGCGCTCACCGCCGCTGATGGCCACCAGGTGGTGGAGGGTGGCGCTGTAGATCGGTGAGAAGCGCTGGCTGTAGAGCGTGTCCTCGCCGATGAAGTGGCCCAGCTCGTGGCCGATCACCGCAGCGACCTCGCCTGCATTGAGAAAGGCCATATAGGGCAAGGGCAGGTACAGCACCCGCCCCTGGGGCAGCAAGGCGCCACTGGCCAGCTGCACGGGGTGCTCGGTCACAAAAAAGCCTTCGTTCAGGCCCACGACCAGCGCATCGGGCATACCGGCGCCCGTCTTGGCGGCCACGCGGTCCACAAAGGCCCAGAGTTCGGGCGCCTGCTGGCGGCTGACGGTCTGGCCCATCACCTCAATGGGCGCGTTCTCCAGCGGCTTGCGCGATGCCTTCCAGACATCGATCAGCACCTTGCAGCCCGAGTAGAGCAGGAACAGCGCCAGGCCGCCGAGGATGAACATCAGCTTCATGTCGCCCTTGCTGTAGTTGCGGTGGCGCAGGATGGGCATCATCTCGTAGAGCAGCAGCGGGATGGCCGCACCAAACAGCAGCAGCACCATGACCACCATATAGGTCGGCAAGAGCTTGCGGCCCTTCTGGAAGGTCGCGAGCAGCTGCTCGCGCGATTGCAGCGCCTTGGTGCCCATGCCGCGCTGGTACACCACACCCAGCGCCGACCACAGCAGCGCCAGCACGCTGAAGGCGATGGTGCCGCCCGCCAGCACCGGCTGCAAGTTACGGGTGGTGACATTCAGACCCTGGTTTTGCAGGTCCTGGATGGCCATCAGGTACTCGTTTTTGACCTTCCAGACCGGGTATTCCTTGCCCTCGCTGTCCCGCACCGTCGCACGGCGGCCGGGCTTTTCGGCCTCGATCGCCTCGAGCTGGCGCACCACCTGCTGGTACTGGGCGATCTGCGCGCCCACATCCGAGACCGGCGTATCTGCCCGCGACCATTGCCAGATGCCAATGGCCAGCATCAGCAGCGGAATCCCAAACAACACCCCCCAGCGCTTGGCCAGCGCCAGCCATTTCTTGTCGGTGTCCGACATAGTGCAACTCCCCGTCTTTGTTATCGATCTGCAGCCCCCGGGGGCGCTGCATTTGTGAGCGGCCATTATTTAGAAAAATAATGACGTGAACAAATACCCACAAGTAACAGAATGATGCGGATGTGTTCGCAGCCGTTGGGCCCAAAAAAGCAAAACCGCCTGGGCCGAATCGGCCACAGGCGGTTGGGTAGGCGGCAGGCGCCGGGCGGTGCGACCTGCGGCCGCAGCGGCTCTAGCGCTCGGCTTAGTTCAGCTCTTCCTTGCGGATACGGGTGATCGGCGCCAGCACGGTGGGCAGGCCCTGGATTTCGGCGAGCGCCTTGTCCATATCGCCTTCGCGCGTGTCGTGCGTGAGGATGATCAGGTCGGTCTGGGTCGAGCCTTCGCCACCGACTTCGTCGGCTTCGCGCTGCAGCACCGCATCGATGCTGATGCCGGCGCCCGCCAGCAGACCGGTGACCTTGGCCAGCACGCCAGCCTCATCGGCCACGCGCATGCGCAGGTAGTAGCTGGTGGTGATATCGGCCATCGGCAGCACGGGCAGCTCCTGCCCCGCTTCGCGCAAGGTGCTGCTCTGGAAGGCCAGTGGCGGCACGCGGTGGGCCACATCGGCGCCTTCGAGGCGGGCAATGTCGACCAGGTCGGCGATCACGGCCGAGGCGGTGGGCTCGGAGCCTGCACCCTTGCCGTAGTACAGGGTCGTGCCCACGGCATCGCCATGCACCACCACGGCATTCATCGCGCCTTCCACATTGGCGATCAGGCGCTTGGTGGGCACCAACGAGGGGTGCACCCGCAGCTCGATGCCCTTGTCGGTGCGCTTGGTGATGCCCAGGAGCTTGATGCGGTAGCCCAGCTGCTCGGCATAGCGGATATCGACCGACGACAGCTTGGTGATGCCCTCGACATAGGCCTTGTCGAACTGCACCGGCACGCCAAAGGCGATGGCGCTCATCAAGGTGACCTTGTGGGCGGCGTCCACGCCTTCGATGTCAAAGGTCGGGTCGGCTTCGGCGTAGCCCAGGCGCTGCGCCTCTTTGAGCACCACGTCAAAGTCCAGGCCCTTGTCGCGCATCTCGGAGAGGATGAAGTTGGTGGTGCCGTTGATGATGCCGGCAATCCACTGGATCTGGTTGGCGGTCAGGCCTTCGCGCAGCGCCTTGATGATCGGGATGCCACCGGCCACGGCCGCTTCGTAGGCCACCATCACGCCCTTGTCGGCCGCTGCCTTGAAAATCTCCGAGCCATGCACGGCCAGCAAGGCCTTGTTGGCCGTCACCACATGCTTGCCCGCGGCAATGGCCTCCAGCACCAGGGCCTTGGCAATGCCGTAACCACCGATCAACTCGATGACCACATCGATGTCGGGATTGGCGATCACCTCGCGCGCGTCCTTGACAACGACGGCCTGGTCACCCACCACCGCACGGGCACGGGCTTCGTCCAGATCGGCCACCATGGTCACGGCAATATCACGGCCAGCGCGGCGGCGAATCTCGTCATGGTTACGTTGCAACACGTTGAAGACACCACTACCGACGGTGCCGATGCCCAACAAGCCTACTTGGATCGGTTTCATAAATTCTCTTGGATACGTTGAATAACCAACCAGGCGCCCAGCCGGACGCCTGTTGTTGTCAGATAGGAAAAGCGGCGACTCAGGCAGCGGATTTTTCTGCCTTGGTCTTGACCAGCTTGATATCGGCCTTATGGGCTTGCGCAAGCTGCTCGGTTCCGTGGCGAAGGCGGTACTTGGCCAGGAAGGCGGCCAGGCGGTTGATCGCTTCGCGCAGGTCCGCCTCATGGGGCAGGAACACAATGCGGAAATGGTCAGGCCGTGGCCAGTTGAAGCCGGTGCCCTGGACCAGCATCACGCGGGTCTCCTTGAGCACCTGCAGG
Organism: Comamonas sp. JNW; assembly: GCF_003105075.1. Lineage (NCBI taxonomy): Bacteria > Pseudomonadati > Pseudomonadota > Betaproteobacteria > Burkholderiales > Comamonadaceae > Comamonas > Comamonas sp. JNW. The sequence continues at coordinate 425,430 of NZ_QETI01000002.1, read as the reverse complement.
AAGAATTCCTGGTCGTCCTCGATCGGGTAGACCGCAGGGTCGAGCTTGGGGAACATGTAGAGCGCGCCCTGGGGCTTGACGCAGCTGACACCGGGGATGGCATTGATCAGCTCCCAGGCCAGGTCACGCTGTTTGCGCAGGCGCCCGCCCTCTTGCACCAGCTCGTCAATGCTCTGGTGGCCGCCCAGCGCGGTCTGCACGGCCCACTGGCCGGGCACATTGGCGCACAGGCGCATGTTCGAGAGCATGTTCAAGCCCTCGATATAGTCGGCAGCGCCACTCTTGTCGCCAGAGATCACCATCCAGCCTGCGCGGTAGCCGCAGCTGCGGTAGGCCTTGGAGAGCGAATTGAACGTGATGGTCAGCACATCCTGCGACAGCGAAGCCATCGGCGTGTGCTTGGCGTCGTCATACAGCACCTTGTCATAGACCTCATCGGCAAAGATGACCAAGCCATGCTCACGCGCGATCTGCACGATGTCACGCAGCAGTGCGTCGGAATACAGCGCACCGGTGGGGTTGTTGGGGTTGATGACCACGATGCCCTTGGTGCGGGGCGTGATCTTGGCGCGGATGTCCGCCAGGTTGGGCATCCAGCCGTTTTCCTCGTCGCATAGGTAGTGCACCGGGGTGCCGCCCGACAGACTGGTGGCGGCCGTCCACAGCGGGTAGTCGGGGGCCGGCAGCAGCATTTCGTCGCCGGTATCGAGCAGCGCATTGGTGGCCAGGCTGATCAGCTCGGAGGCGCCATTGCCCAGGTAGATGTCGTCCAGACCCACGCCCTTGATGCCCAGGCGCTGGGTTTCGTGCATTACCGCCTTGCGCGCGGCAAAAATGCCCTTGCTGTCGGAGTAGCCTGCCGAGTTGGGCAGGTTGCGGATCATGTCCTGCTGCACCTCTTCAGGGGCATCGAAGCCGAACACCGCCAGGTTGCCGATGTTGAGCTTGGTGATCTTCTGTCCTTCGTCCTCCATCCGCTTCGCCGCGTCCATGATCGGCCCTCGAATGTCGTAACACACATTGGCCAGCTTGGCGGATTTTTGAATCGTCTTCATGACAGAAACCACTACCTCTGAAAACACGGGATTGCAGCCGGCTGGCAACCATGCCAATACCTCGAACCCACAACCCAACTAGGTGAAAACTATAATTTGACCACAGATCCTTGCGTTGATCGCCCTGTAGTGGCTCCCAGTGCCTGCGGCACCGGGCCCTGCCCTGTCCTTGCCCCGTTTGCCGAAAGCCCGCGCCATGAAGTTCCAGCCCGATAAATCCGACACTTTGACCATCACAGGCTATGGCCCGGGCTGGCTGGCCGTGGACCAGCAGTCCTACGCATACAGCCTGGTGGTCGGCTCCAACGGTACCTTGCAGCGCTGGGATTGCGCGCGCTTCGAAGACCTGGGCCCCGCCCATTTCGCCCAGCTGGCGGAGGCCGATGTTGAAACGGTCATTTTCGGCAGTGGCAATCGGTTACGTTTTCCTTCGCCGGCCTGGCTCGCTCCGCTGATTGCAAAACGTATCGGCTTCGAGACCATGGATACGCCCGCTGCATGCCGTACCTACAACGTATTGGCTGGTGAAGGACGCAAGGTCTTGCTGGCTGTGCTGCTGGAGGCTCCTGCGCTATAACCACAATCGATAGCCTGTGTTTATCAGTGGGGCTCGATAAATATTTCGATTCGGGTTAAAATACTCGCTTGCGGCCGCGGGCCTGAATAACAACTAGATGAATACTTTGATTCCTGCGGCCTTTTTGCGATTACTCCGGAGAAAATAGAGAGCTATGGCTGTTGTTGTCAACAAACCCTTGCCAGAATTTGAAGCACAAGCGACGGGAGGCCTGAAGGTCTCCAATGCGTCGCATCAGGGGCAAATTCTGGTGCTGTACTTCTACCCCAAGGATAACACCCCCGGTTGTACCACCGAAGCCATGCAGTTCCGCGACAAGTACGCGGATTTCGTCAAGGCTGGTGCAGCCGTCTTCGGCGTGTCGCGCGACAACATGAAGTCGCACGACGACTTCAAGGAAAAGCTTGAACTGCCCTTCGAGCTGATCGCTGATACCGAAGAGAAGCTGTGCCACATGTTCGGCGTCGTCAAGAACAAGATCATGTACGGCAAGAAGGTCAAGGGCATCGAGCGCTCGACCTTCCTGGTCGGCCCTGATGGCATCTTGGTGCAAGAATGGCGCGGCCTGAAGGTGCTGGGCCATGTCGAAGAAGTGCTCAAGGCCGTCAAGTCGATGAAGGCTGCGCAAAAGAAGGCTGCCTAAGCCGCTGCGCCAGGCGGCGACCGTGCGGCGGCGCGCGATCTGCGGATGCGCGCCGTTGCTGTTTCCGTCTTTCTGGGCCGACACCGCGATCCATGACTGCGATTGCTGGTTTCGGGACGCCCAGAATGTGCATAATGGGCTCCATATGTATGTGAGTCCGGATTGTTCTGTCATTCCCCATGAAAAAGGCTGTCTTGCTTGCGAGATGGCCTTTTTTGCATCCGGGGTGGCAGGCGTTCGGAGTGAGTTCGCCCATTTGGCGAGTGTTTAGATAAAGGCCCCGAGCTCCATGCCCTTGCCTCCCGCACCTACCCGCCGTGGCAGCCAGCTATCCGCTGGTGACTTTTCCGCCAAGACCAACACCCCATCCCGTGCATCCGCGGCCGCTGCGCGCGATGAACAAGACAACGATCTTCTAGACCTGGACACGGCGCCCGCCACCGTGGCCGCAAGCCCTGCGCCGCGCCGTGGTACGCAAGCCGCTGCCGCGCCCAGGACCAGCAGCCGCAGCAAGAAAGCGGCGGCCGCCCCTGCTCCCGTGCAAGCCCCTGCGACCGTGGCCGCAAGCGCCAAGGCGCCAGCAGCAGCCAAGCCTGCGCAACCGGCCCGCAGCCCTGCCGTGGCCGAAGCCAGCCCGGTGCTGGCCAGCAAGCCGGCCAAGGCCACCAAGCCGCGCAGCGACAAGGCCAAGCTCTTTGTGCTCGACACCAATGTGCTGCTGCATGACCCCAGCAGCCTGTTCCGCTTTGAAGAGCACGACATCTACCTGCCGATGATCGTGCTCGAAGAGCTCGATGGCCACAAGAAGGGCATGACCGAAGTGGCCCGCAACGGCCGGCAGGCCAGCCGCACGCCCGACGCGCTGGTGGCCAGCCAGGAAGCGCACCTGGCCCAGGGCATTCGCCTCGATGCCACCGGCCAGAAGGGCGCCAGCGGCTGCCTGTTCTTCCAGACCGAGCCGCTGAACTACCAGCTGCCCCAGAGCCTGCCCCAGGGCAAGGCCGACAACCAGATCCTGGGCGTGGTCGAGGCCCTGCGCCAGCGCCACCCTGACCGGCCCGTCGTGCTGGTGTCCAAGGACATCAACATGCGCGTCAAGGCGCGCGCACTGGGCCTGGAGGCCGAGGACTACCAGAACGACAAGACGCTGGAAGACGGCGACCTGCTCTACACCGGCATGCTGCAGCTGCCGCTGGACTTCTGGGCCAAGGTCGGCAAGAAGGTCGAGAGCTGGCAGTCGGGCGCCTCCACCTGCTACCGCATCAGCGGCGCCATCACCCAGCAGCTGCACATCAACCAGTTCGTCTTCTACGAGGCACCGGGCGAGAACAGCCTGTTTGCCCGCGTGATCGAGATCCGCGACAAGACCGCCGTGCTCGAGACGCTGAAGGACTACGGCCACCAGAAGAACAATGTGTGGGGCGTGACCACGCGCAACCGTGAGCAGAACTTCGCGATGAACCTGCTGATGGACCCGGATGTGGACTTTGTCACCCTGGCTGGTACGGCAGGCACCGGCAAGACCTTGATGGCCCTGGCTGCTGGTCTGAACCAGGTGCTCGACGAGCGCCGCTACACCGAGATCATCATGACCCGCGCCACGGTGAGCGTAGGCGAGGACATCGGTTTCCTGCCCGGCACCGAAGAAGAGAAGATGGGCCCCTGGATGGGCGCGCTGGATGACAACCTCGAGTTCCTGGCCAAGGGCGACGGCGGCAACCCCGGTGAATGGGGGCGCTCTGCCACCAATGACCTGATCCGCAGCCGCATCAAGATCAAGAGCATGAACTTCATGCGCGGTCGCACCTTCTTGAACAAGTACGTGATCATCGATGAGGCGCAGAACCTGACGCCCAAGCAGATGAAGACCCTGATCACCCGTGCCGGCCCTGGCACCAAGATCATCTGCATGGGCAACCTGGCCCAGATCGACACGCCCTACTTGACCGAAGGCTCTTCGGGCCTGACCTATGTGGTGGACCGCTTCAAGGGCTGGCCACACAGCGGCCACATCACGCTGGCACGCGGTGAGCGCTCGCGCCTGGCCGACTTTGCCAGCGATGTGCTGTAAACCACTTTAGGTTGCAGCGGGGGCTTTGTAGCCGCTGCCAACGCGCCTAAGCACAAAAGGCACCGAGTCTCCACTCGGTGCCTTTTTTTCGTGCCTTCAGCCTGCGTTTAAACGCCGGTGCCGCGGATCTGGTCCAGGCTGCGCGCCGGCGTGATCGCCTGCGGATCGAGCTTGCAGTGCAGGATCACCGGCAGCTGGTGCTGTTCCGCCCAGCTGCGCATGGCAGCGAGCGCGGGCGCAAAGTCTTCGGTCTTCTCGACCAGGGCGGCATTGCCGCCGAAGGCCTTGGCATAGGCGACAAAGTCGGGGTTGCGCAGCTCGGTGGCGCTGACCCGATGGGGGTAGTCGCGCTCCTGGTGCATGCGGATGGTGCCGTACATGCCGTTGTCGATCAGCAGCACGATGACCGGCAGCTGGTACTGCACGGCGGTCGCAAACTCCTGGCCATGCATCAGAAAGTCGCCATCTCCGGCAATGCAGACGACGCTGCGCCGCTTGTCCAGGCGCTTGGCGCCCACGGCGGCAGGCAGCCCATAGCCCATGCTGCCGCTGGTGGGAGCGAGCTGGCTGCCGTAGTGCGTAAACGGCCAGAAGCGGTGCACCCAGGTGGCAAAGTTGCCAGCGCCATTGCACCAGACCGTGTCGGCCGGCAGCACCTCGCGCAGATGCGCCATCAGCTGGCCCATTTGCAGCGCGCCAGGCACCTGGATGGGCGCAGGATTGCTCCATGCCAGGTAGTCGGCATGGGCCTGCTGCACCAGCGCCTGGCGCTCGGCGCGCGGCGCAGCGGCAGGCTGGCGTGCCAGGGCTGCGCAAAAGGAGTCGGGCGCCGCCACCACCGCCTGGTCAGCCTGGTAGACCCGGCCCAGTTCATCGGGATCCGGATGCACATGGATGAGCCGCTGGCCGCTGCTGGCCGGAATGCCCAAGAGGCTGTAGCCCTGCGAGGGCACCTCGGACATGCGACCGCCCAGCAGCACGACCAGATCGGCCTGCTTGATGCGGGCAATCAGCTTGGGGTTGACGCCCAGGCCTACATCGCCAGCATAGTTGCCGTGGTGGGCGGGGAACACCATCTGGCGGCGGAAGGAGCAGGCCACCGGCACCGCATGGGCGGCGGCAAAGGCGGCGATATCCGCATGGGCCTGCGCAGTCCAGCGCGAGCCACCGGCAATGATGATGGGGTTCTGCGCGGCGGCCAGCTGGGCGACGACGGCGGCCACATCGGCATCGGCGGCGTTGGCGGGCGCGGGCTGGTAGCGGCGCGCATCGGGCACGCTGACGGCATCGCGCAGCATGTCTTCGGGCAGCGCAATCACCACCGGGCCGGGGCGGCCGCTGGTGGCCACGGCAAAGGCACGGGCAATGGTCTCGGGGATGCGCGCCGCATCATCGATCTCGGTCGCCCACTTGACCATGCTGCCAAACACCGCGCGGTAGTCCAGCTCCTGGAAGGCCTCGCGGCCGCGCGCCGAGCGCTCGATCTGGCCGACGAAGAGGATCATCGGCGTGGAGTCCTGCATCGCAATGTGCAAGCCGGCCGAGGCATTGGTAGCACCTGGCCCGCGCGTGACCATGCAGATCCCCGGCTGGCCCGTGAGCTTGCCCTGGGCTTCGGCCATCATCGCGGCGCCGCCCTCCTGGCGGCAGATCGTCGTCTCGATGGGCGCGTCATAGAGCGCATCGAGCACCGCCAGAAAGCTCTCGCCCGGCACCGTGAAAATCTGCTGCACGCCGTGCACCAGCAGCTGGTCCACCACCAGCTGGCCACCGGTGCGTGTTGCTTGCTTGTCTGCCATGTCTTGTCTCCTTGGTCTTGTCATCGATGCGCCAGAAGCGGGGCATTGGACCCGATCTGGCCTGGCTACACATTGCGCCAGCGCAGCAAATGGCTGCGCAGCGCCACAAATAACGGCAGCATCGGATGCAACAAGGGCTGGCCTGCAACGGTGGCAGGCCAGCCCTTGGCAGATGCTGGTGGGGTTGGAGACAGGAGCGCCAAGCCCCTGTCTGGGTGGGAAGCCGCATGGGGCACCCGCATATCAGTGGCCTGCGCTGGCAGCACACACCCGGCGGCGCAGTGGCCGCCCCGGTGGCGAAACCTGCAGGCCCGGGCAGCGGGCAGCATGCCCACGGCGCCAGCCTGCGGCTGCCCACTCATCACACGTCAAAGCGCACGCCTTGCGCCAGTGGCAGCGCGCCACTGTAGTTGATGGTGTTGGTGGCGCGGCGCATATAGCCTTTCCAGGCGTCCGAGCCCGATTCACGGCCGCCGCCCGTTTCCTTCTCGCCACCAAAGGCGCCACCGATTTCCGCGCCCGAGGTGCCGATATTGACGTTGGCAATACCGCAGTCGCTGCCGGCGGGCGACATGAAGCGCTCTGCATCGCGCAGGTCACTGGTGAAGATGGCGGACGACAGGCCCTGGGGCACCGCATTCTGCACCGCGATCGCGTCGTCGGCGCTGCCTTCGTAGGTGACGATGTAGAGGATGGGCGCAAAGGTTTCGTGCTCCATCACCTTGGTCTGCGCAGGCATCTTCACCAGAGCCGGGCGCACATAGTAGGCGTCCTGGCCCAGGTCTTCGCGCTCGCGCTGGCCGCCGATGACGGTGCCGCCCTCTTCCTTGGCCTGGGCCAGTGCGGCCTGCATGCCGTCGAACGAGGCCTTGTCGATCAGCGGACCCACCAAAGTGCCGTCGGTCAGCGGGTCACCCACGGTGACGCTGCCGTAGATCTTTTCCAGGCGTGCCACCAGCTGGTCGGCCACCGACTTGTGCACGATCAGGCGGCGCAAGGTGGTGCAACGCTGGCCGGCAGTACCGACGGCTGCAAAGGTGATGGCGCGGGCGGCCAGCTCCAGGTCGGCCGACGGCGTGACGATCATCGCGTTGTTGCCACCCAGCTCCAGGATGGAGCGGCCAAAGCGCTCGGCCACCTTGACGCCGACCTGGCGGCCCATGCGGGTCGAACCGGTGGCGCTGACCACGGGCACCAGCGGGCTGTCCACCAGCACTTCGCCCACTTCACGGGCGCCAATCAGCAGCTGGGCCAGGCCCGCTGGCACGGCGCCGGGTTGCTCCTGGTTGAAGGCAGCCATCGTCTGCTCCAGCAGGTGCTGGCAGGCCACGGCCGTCAGCGGGGTCTTCTCGGAAGGCTTCCACACCACCGCGTCGCCGCAGACCAGCGCCAAAGCGCTGTTCCAGCACCAGACGGCCACGGGGAAGTTGAAGGCCGAGATGATGCCCACGACGCCCATCGGGTGCCAGGTTTCCATCATGCGGTGGCCGGGGCGCTCGCTGGCAATCGTCAGGCCATGGAGCTGGCGCGACAGGCCAACGGCAAAGTCGCAGATATCGATCATTTCCTGGACTTCGCCCAGGCCTTCGGAGGTGATCTTGCCCGCTTCAATCGACACCAGGGCGCCGAGTGCCGCCTTGTGCTGGCGCAGGGTCTGGCCAAAGCGGCGCACCAACTCGCCACGCACGGGGGCGGGCACGGTGCGCCACTGCAGGTAGGCCTGGTGGGCAGCGGCAATCGCCTCTTGCGCCTGCTGCGCGCTGTGGGCTTTCAACACGGCCAGGGTGGCGCCGTCGGCGGGCGAGCGGCTGGTGATGTCCTGGCCTGCCAGGGGCTGGAGGTCGAGCGCAAGCGCCTTGAGAATATCGTTCAAACGTTGGGTGGATTGCGTCATCGCTCGTCTTTCCTATTCACTATCACAACAGAAACTGTCCGGCCCTCTGTGCGGGCCCGGACCATGATGGGGGGTGCTGCCATCGCAGCTTAAAGCGCTGCGCGCCCGGACACGGGCACAGCGCTTTGTACACCCTGCCCGTGACAGGGCTGCACAGGGCCCGCCTGCGGCAGTGCGCGGCGGGGGCAGAAGCACCAAACTTAAAAATACTATGTGAACTATCAGGAACAACAAAATGAGAAAATGGTGAGACATAGTGCGTTTTTTGAACAAAGTCCCCACCCATGCGCAACGCGATTCCCAATATCGGCCTGTTGATGGCTTTTGAAGCCTCGGCCCGGCACGGCAATTTCTCCCGCGCTGCCAATGAGTTAGCGTTGACCGCCAGTGCCGTCAGCCGCCATGTCGCGGCGCTGGAGGACCGGCTGGGGGTGCCGCTTTTTGTACGCCACAAACGCCGCGTCATGCTGACCGATGCGGGTAAACGATATGCGCAGCGTGTGCGTGTGCACCTCAACGGCCTGGAGCGCGATACGCAAGAGATCGCCAACAGCCGCGCCCAGGGCTATGCCATCCACCTGGCCGTCGTCTCCAGCTTTGCCACGCAGTGGCTGGTGCCCCGGCTGCCGGCCTTTGCGCAGCTGCACCCGGACATCCATGTGCACCTGTCGGTGCGCTCCGAGCCTTTTGCGTTCGAGGAAAGCGGTTTTGACGGAGCCATCTATTCGGGCGACGGCCTCTGGTCCAAGACCCAGGGGCAGCGCATTGCCCGCGATGGCGCCTGCATCCCCGTCTGCAGCCCGGCCTTTGCAGCGCAGCATGCGCTGGCCACGCAGGAGGACTGGCAGCCGCTGGTGCACATCGGGCTGGAGAGCCGGCCCGCTGCCTGGCGCGACTGGTACAACGGCCTGGGCTGGGACTACTCGGTGCAGGCCTCGCGCGGGCCGCGCTATGAGCTGTTCTCGATGGTCATCATGGCGGCCGCCGCCGGCCTGGGCGTGGGCCTGGTGCCCGAGGTGCTGGTGCAACCGGCGCTTGATGCGGGCCAGCTGATCCCCGCCCATACCCAGACCTTGCCGGGCACGCAAAGCTACTGGTTCAGCTACCCCACCTACCGCGAACCGTCGGCCGCACTGCAGGCTTTTGAGCAATGGGTGCTCCAGCAAAGCCAGGGGCAGCAGGACTGAGCCCCACCCCAGCCTGCCCGGCGCTGGCGTGCATCAATAGTCGTCGCCGCCCACCGCCAGATTTTCAAAGCGGGTCTGGTTCTTCTGGAAGAACAGCTTGACCGTGCCGGTCGGGCCGTTACGCTGCTTGCCGATGATGACCTCGGCCACATTGGGCTCATTGCTCTCCTTGTTGTAGTAGTCATCGCGGTAGATGAACATGATGATGTCCGCATCCTGCTCGATGGCGCCCGATTCGCGCAGGTCGGACATCATCGGGCGCTTGTCGGTGCGCTGCTCGACCGAGCGGTTGAGCTGCGACAGCGCAATCACCGGGCATTGCAGCTCCTTGGCCAGCATCTTCAATCCGCGCGAGATTTCACCGAGCTCCGTCGCCCGGTTGTCCGAGCTGGCGGCCGAGCCCGAGCCGCTCATCAGCTGCAGGTAGTCGACCACGATCAGGCCAAGCTTGCCGCACTGGCGGGCCAGGCGGCGCGAGTTGGCGCGCAGCTCCGACGGCGTCAGGCCCGGGGTCTCATCGATGTGCAGCGAGACCGTGCGCAGCCGCTCGATCGCCTCGGACAGGCGCGGCCACTCCTCATCGGTCAGCTTGCCGGTACGCAGATTGCCCTGGTTGACCCGGCCGATCGAGCCGACGATACGCACCGCCAATTGGGCGGCACCCATTTCCATTGAGAAGATGGCTACCGGCAGGCCTTCATTGAGCGCCACATGCTCGGCAATGTTCACCGCGAACGAGGTCTTGCCCATCGAGGGGCGCGCGGCCAGCACCACCAGGTCACCGGCCTGCAGGCCGCTGGTCATGCGGTCCAGGTCGGCAAAGCCGGTGGGCACACCGGTCACATCGACCGGGTTGTCCGCCATCTCCTGCACCCGGTCGAGCAGATCCACGACCAGGTTGTCCAGCGACTGGAAGCCCTGCTTCATGCGCGAGCCCTCTTCGCCAATGGCAAAGATCTTCTGCTCGGCTTCGTCCAGAATGCGGTCCACCGTCTTGCCCTGCTGGTTGAAGGCATTGGTAGCGATCTCGTCGCTGGCGGTGACCAGCTTGCGCAGGATCGAGCGCTCGCGCACGATTTCGCCATAGCGGCGGATATTGGTGGCGCTGGGCACATACTGGGCCAGCTGGTTCAGGTAGGCCAGTCCGCCCACCTCTTCGGCCTTGCCGATGCTTTGCAGGTGCTCATAGACCGTGATCACATCGGCGGGCTTGCCGGCATTGATCATGCTGGCCATGGCCGCGAAGATCAGCTTGTGCTCATGGCGGTAGAAGTTGTCTTCGGCCAGCACATCGCCCACCCGGTCCCAGGCGTTGTTGTCCAGCAGCAGCCCCCCCAGCACGCTGGACTCCGACTCGATCGAATGCGGCGGAATGCGCAGCTGCGCCACCTGCTTGTCGGGGGTGATGAAGGCAGTGTCATCCAGGGGGGGAAAGGTCTCTGACATGGGAAATCCAAATGAGCAAACGCTGGCCCGGCAGCCAGCAATCCGCAAGAATAGCGCAGATGCCGCGCAAGGCTGGCAGCGACAAACAAAACCCGCATCCCGGAAACGCTGCGGCCGGGAACGAAAAAGCCGCCCGAGGGCGGCTTGTCAACGCAGAGCGCAGGAATTAAACGTGTTCGCCGTAGACGGACACATTCACTTCCACCACCACGTCGGTGTGCAGAGCCACTTCCACAGCGGTCTCGCTCACGGTCTTGATAGGACCGTTGGGCAGACGCACTTGCGACTTGACCACTTGGAAGCCCATCTTGCCCAGTTCATCAGCGATGTCGTGGTTGGTGACGGAGCCGAACAGACGGCCATCCACACCTGCCTTTTGGGTCAGCTTCACGGTCTGGCCGGACAGCTTCTCGCCTTGTGCTTGGGCAGCAGCCAGCTTTTCAGCAGCAGCCTTTTCCAGCTCAGCGCGCTTGGCTTCGAATTCAGCCTTGGCAGCTTCGGTAGCGCGGCGTGCGCGGCCCGAAGGGATCAGGAAGTTACGTGCGTAGCCGTCCTTGACCTTCACGATTTCACCCAGGTTGCCCAGGTTCACGACCTTGTCGAGCAGAATGATTTGCATGTTCGTGCTCCTTAGATCTTGTGTTGGTCAGAGTAAGGAACCATGGCCAGGAAGCGAGCGCGCTTGATGGCAGTGTTCAGCTGACGTTGGTAGATGGCGCGGGTGCCGGTCAGACGAGCGGGAATGATCTTGCCGTTTTCAGCAACGAAGTCACGCAGGGTGTCGACATCCTTGTAGTCGATTTCTTCGACGCCAGCCACGGTGAAGCGGCAGAAACGCTTGCGCTTGAACAGCAGCGACTGGGTGTTGCGCTTTGGGCGCTTGTCTTTGTTGAATTTCTTGAACGTGGCCATTTTCGGACCTCTCAATAAGTATCTTGTTGAATATCCTGGATGTGCAGAACCAGCGATTTGCTGTTGCGCGGTGTGGCCAAAAAGCCCTGGAATGTCCAGGTGCTCCCTACAGCCTGCCGAGCGATTCGCTCTGCCAGTGCACCAAAGGCAATCGCCTTGAGCACGGCATTGACTTGTCGGGGTTGGTCTGCTTCGGTCTGGGTGGAGCGGTGCTCCAGCACAACATCTACAGCAGGTAGCCCAGCCGGCGTGTATCGCAAAATCTTGATTTCAGCGATGACGGCGGTGACAAGTACGCGGTTCTCCACCTCCTGTGTGATTAACGCTCTGCAGCGGCGTGCTCAGCCTGGTTGGCCTTGCGCGCTTCTTCGCGTTCCACGGTCTTCATCATGGCCGAAGGAGCGGTGTCAGCCTTCTTCTTCTGCACAGTCAGTTGGCGCAGCACAGCGTCGTTGAACTTGAACGCGTGTTCCAGTTCAGCCATCACAGCCTGGTCGGCTTCGATATTCAGGCACAGATAGTGGGCCTTGGCCAGCTTGTTGATCATGTAGGCCAGTTGACGGCGGCCCCAGTCTTCAACGCGGTGGATCTTACCGCCGCCGGCGGTAATCATGCCTTTGTAACGCTCCAGCATAGCTGGAACTTGTTCGCTCTGATCGGGGTGGATCAGCAGCACGATCTCATAGTGACGCATGCAAACTCCTTGTGGATTGCGCCACCCGCTAGTGCACTTGATTGCAAATGCAGCGCGGTGTGGCAAGGGAAACCAACGATTATACAAACCAATTCAAAAACCGTCAAACATGGTTTATAAACACGGGCCGCTGCAGACGCCTCGGCGTGCATCTTCCCAAGCGGAAATGCCAAATAAGCCCCTTGAAAAGCAAGGAAATGCCCCCAGGTGCGGCCACAAGAGTCCTTTTTGTTAACGAAATACGAACAGCACCATGTCAGACAACCTCCACCCCGAAGGCCAAAACCCCATGTCCGCCGAAGAGCTGGAAGCCGCTGCCGCTGCCAACCAGTCGCAACTGGAAGCAGAGCTGGCGGAGTTGAAGGCCAAGAATGCCGAGCTCGCCGACCAGTACCTGCGCGCCAAGGCAGAAGTTGAAAATGCCCGCCGCCGCGCCGATGACGAAGTGGCCAAGGCCCGCAAGTTCGGCGTCGAGAGCTTTGCCGAGAGCCTGCTGCCGGTGATCGACAGCCTGGACGCCGCGCTGGCGATCCAGAACGCCAGCCCCGAGCAACTGCGCGAAGGCTCGGACGCCACCTTGCGCCAGCTCGTCTCCGCACTGGAGCGCAACAAGGTGGTCGCGATCAACCCGGCTGCCGGCGACAAGTTCGACCCCCACCACCACCAGGCGATCTCGGCCGTGCCTGCGGCGCAGGACCCCAATACCGTGGTCGCCGTGCTGCAAAAGGGCTATGCCATTGCCGAGCGCGTGCTGCGCCCGGCGCTGGTGACCGTTGCGGCACCACAATAAAACGCAGCTCCCGGCTTTTTTGCGCTGCGCACTTGAACAACGGCCAAAAAGCCACAGATAACAGTCAATCAGGGCGGCTGAGCCGCCCCAACAAATACAGGAGTAGAGAAATGGGAAAGATTATCGGTATTGATTTGGGCACGACCAACAGCTGCGTGGCCGTGATGGAAGGCAACACCACCCGCGTGATCGAAAACAGCGAAGGTGCACGCACCACGCCTTCGATCGTTGCATACCAGGAAGACGGCGAAATCCTGGTGGGCGCTTCTGCCAAGCGCCAGGCCGTCACCAACCCCAAGAACACGATCTACGCTGCCAAGCGCCTGATCGGCCGCAAGTTCGACGAGAAGGAAGTGCAAAAGGACATCGACCTGATGCCTTTCCAGATCGTCAAGGCCGACAACGGCGACGCCTGGGTGCAAGTGCGTGACCAGAAGCTGGCCCCGCCACAGATCTCCGCAGAAGTGCTGCGCAAGATGAAGAAGACCGCCGAGGACTTCCTGGGCGAGCCCGTGACCGAAGCGGTGATCACCGTGCCTGCGTACTTCAACGACGCACAGCGCCAGGCCACCAAGGACGCTGGCCGTATCGCCGGTCTGGAAGTCAAGCGCATCATCAACGAACCGACCGCTGCAGCCCTGGCCTTCGGCCTGGACAAGGGCGGCAAGGGTGACCGCAAGATCGCCGTGTATGACCTGGGCGGCGGCACCTTTGACGTGTCCATCATCGAAATTGCCGATGTGGACGGCGAAAAGCAGTTCGAAGTGCTGTCGACCAATGGCGACACCTTCCTGGGCGGCGAAGACTTCGACCAACGCGTGATCGAATATATCATTGCCGAGTTCAAGAAAGAGCAAGGCGTGGACCTGTCCAAGGATGTGCTGGCGCTGCAACGTCTCAAGGAAGCGGCTGAAAAGGCCAAGATCGAGCTGTCGAGCTCGGCAGCGACCGACATCAACCTGCCCTACATCACCGCTGACGCTTCGGGCCCCAAACACCTGAACATCAAGCTCACCCGCGCCAAGCTCGAGAGCCTGGTCGACGAGCTGATCGAGCGCACCATCGCCCCTTGCCGCACCGCGATCAAGGACGCAGGCATCGCTGTGTCCGACATCGACGACGTGATTCTGGTGGGCGGCATGAGCCGTATGCCCAAGGTGCAAGAGAAGGTCAAGGAATTCTTCGGCAAGGACCCACGCAAGGACGTGAACCCTGACGAAGCCGTGGCCGTGGGCGCTGCCGTGCAAGGCCAGGTGCTGGGCGGTGACCGCTCCGACGTGCTGCTGCTGGATGTGACGCCTCTGTCCCTGGGTATCGAAACCCTGGGCGGCGTGATGACCAAGATGATCACGAAGAACACCACGATCCCGACCAAGTTCGCGCAGACCTACTCGACCGCCGAGGACAACCAGCCTGCCGTGACCATCAAGGTGTTCCAGGGTGAGCGTGAAATCGCCAGCGCCAACAAGCTGCTGGGCGAGTTCAACCTCGAAGGCATTCCAGCCGCACCCCGTGGCACGCCACAGATCGAGGTGACCTTCGACATCGATGCCAACGGTATCTTGAACGTCTCTGCCAAGGACAAGGGCACCGGCAAGGAAAACAAGATCACCATCAAGGCCAGCTCCGGTCTGTCCGAGGACGAGATCCAGAAGATGGTCAAGGACGCCGAGCTGAACGCTGCCGACGACAAGAAGAAGCTCGAGCTGGTGCAGGCCCGCAACCAAGGCGAAGCCGCTGTCCACAGCGTCAAGAAGAGCCTGGGCGAGCATGGCGACAAGCTCGATGCTGCTGAGAAGTCGGCCATCGACACTGCGGTCCAAGCGCTGGAAGAAGCACTGAAGACCGAGGACAAGGACGCGATCGAAGCCAAGACCACGGCCTTGATGACCGCCAGCCAGAAGCTGGGCGAGAAGGTGTATGCCGACGCCCAGGCTGCACAGGCCGGAGCCGCCGGTGCAGCAGCTGGCGCGGCCGGCGCCGCGGCAGCCGATGACAATGTCGTCGACGCCGAAGTCAAGGAAGTCAAGAAGGACTAATCGCCTTCTGACAGGCTTGGAGCCGACGCTACCCAGCACCCATGCCGGAGTTCGCATTGCCGCACTCCGGCATGGCTTTTCTACAGAATCGCTCTTTCTTCTGTAGCACGTAGCTCCGGTCAGAGGGCTGCAGGCCCTGTCTCCCTTTCACGCAAGCATCCAAAGGCACACGATGACATCTACTACAGCACCTGCGAGCGACGCACTGCATGTTGCAGAGCTCAGCCGTGTCAACCAGAAGATCACCGATGGCGCAGCAGACCTGCCCGCCGTCACGCTCAAGGACGGCAGCCGGGTGCAGACCGGCACCGTGGCCACCATGCTCTACAACATCGCGCTCTACAATGCCGGCGAGCGCGGCGCTGTTGAACAAGAGCTGAAGATGGCAATCCCCACCTTGTTCAAGGTGGGCTTGTTTGAGCTATTTCCACCGCAGCAATGGATTGACGGCGACAATCCCGGCCGCAGCTTTGTGGGCACCCATGCCCGGGCGTACCTGAACGCCGCTGGTTAAACCCCACAGAATTCAAGAACACCATGTCCAAACGCGATTACTACGAAGTCCTTGGCCTGAGCAAATCCGCCACGGAAGTCGAAATCAAGACGGCCTACCGCAAGATGGCCATGAAGTACCACCCCGACCGCAACCAGGGCGACAAGGCCAAGGAAGCGGAAGAGAAGTTCAAGGAGTGCAAAGAAGCCTACGAAATGCTCTCCGACAGCCAAAAGCGTGGCGCCTACGACCAGTACGGCCACGCCGGGGTCGATCCCAATATGCGCTCGGGCATGGGCGGCGAGGGCTTTGGTGGTTTTGCCGAATCGTTTGGCGACATCTTTGGCGAGATGTTTGGCGGTGGGCGCCGTGGCGGCGGTGGCCCCCAGGTCTACCGTGGCAACGACCTGTCCTACGCGATGGACATCAGCCTTGAAGAGGCAGCCGCAGGCAAGAACGCGCAGATCAAGATTCCGTCCTGGGACGAGTGCGATACCTGCCATGGCAGCGGCGCCAAGCCCGGCACCCAGGTCAAGACCTGCAGCACCTGCCACGGCAGCGGCCAGGTGCAGATGCGCCAGGGCTTTTTCGCAGTGCAGCAGACCTGCCCGCACTGCCGGGGCACCGGCAAGATCATCCCCGAGCCCTGCACCAGCTGCCACGGCCAGGGCCGCACCAAGTCGCAAAAGACCTTGGAAGTGAGCATCCCTGCCGGCATCGACGACGGCATGCGCATCCGCTCCACCGGTGACGGCGAGCCTGGCCAAAATGGCGGCCCGCCCGGCGATCTGTATATCGAGATCCGCGTGCGCAAGCATGAGGTGTTCGAGCGCGATGGCGATGACCTGCACTGCGAAGTGCCGGTCAGCATGGTCACCGCTGCCTTGGGCGGCGAGATCGAAGTGCCTACGCTCAGTGGCAAGGCTGCGATTGACATCCCCGAAGGCACCCAGACCGGCAAGCAGTTCCGCCTGCGCGGCAAGGGCATCAAGGGCGTGCGCGCCAGCTACCCTGGTGACTTGTATGTGCACATCGTCGTCGAGACCCCCGTCAAGCTCACCGAGCACCAGCGCAAGCTGCTCAAGGAACTCGATGAATCGCTGAAAAAGGGCGGCGCCAAGCACACACCCAACAACCAGTCCTGGGCCGACCGTCTGAAGAACCTGTTCACCTGATAGAAAGAAACGCCGCATCCATCCGATGCGGCGCCTCCTTCCTTCGCCAAGCCTAGCCAAGCACCCGCCTCGCTGGTGCTTTTTTCATGGCGGCTGCGCTTGTCAATCCTGGGTTTCTGCCTGGTTTGCACGCTGCGCCCGCGCGGCGCTGCGGCGCATCCAGCGCCGGATGGCGAAGCGCAGCGGCAGCAGCACCACCAGCGCGAGCGCCAGCAGCCAGGGCAGCGACTGCGCCGCAGTCAGAATCAGCGACTGCACGCTGCGGGTCAGGCCATCCCAGCTGCGCTGCCAGGTTTGCTGCCAGGGGCTGTAGGTGCCGCTGACGATGGCGCGCGTGGGCTGGAAGCGCATCTGCACGAACTGCTTGGCGGTATCGCGCTGCAACAGCGCGCGGTGCGTGTTGGACGCATCGATCTCGGCCTGCACTTGGGAGAGCGTGTCGCGGATGGCCATCAGGTCCTGCAGGCTGCGTTTGACATTCTTCTCCAGCATCAGCGCGCGCAGGCTGTCGCGGTATTCCGTGCGGTTCTTGATTTGTGCCTCCACATCGACCACCTCATAGGTCTTGTCCTCGGTCGTGGTCTGGTGGTTGAGCACGCGGGCCCCAGCGCCCAGCGACGCGGTCAGCGCAGCAAAGTCCTGAGGGCTGACCCGCATCGCCAGCATAGCCTCGGCCGCCGACTGCGGGGTTTCGCGGCGCAGCTGCGAGCCCTCGACATAGCAGTCCAGCCGCTCGCAACGCGCCTTGACCTCCTCCCACAGCGCGGCCAGATCGGCCGCCGGCGTCTCCACCTGGATGCGGTGGCTGATCGCCAAGAAGCGCTCGCTGGGCGCGGCCGCCCCGCCCTGGCCCATGGCCATATCGGCAGCGGGCGCTGCCTCCATCGTCGCCATCTTGGCCATGGAGCGGGCGGCCATAGGCGCTACCGGCGCGGGCGCAGCCGGGATGGCCATGTGGGCCTCGGCCGTCGATGCGCTCTGCCCGGCATCTGGCGAGCAGCCGGCCAGCAGGGCCGCCACCGCGATGGCAATGGCCGCCAGGCCACCAGGACGCGCATTGAACAAGCCAACAGAAGGGGAGCGAGAAAACATGGGTGATTCCGTTTCTAGAGCATCGCTGCTTGCGATGTCTGCTCAATCGCGGTGAGACTGCCCCATGGGGTGATGCCTTTACAAAAACGAACACATTCAGCGCAGATTGGTGAAGGCCGTAGTTGGCGCAAGCTGCTACGTTTTCATGCAAATGACACATCAGCCATCGCCATCCGCGATACCAAACGCGATATTTGGCGATAAAATGGCTGCTGATTTCTAAAAACACGATACCTCCCCCGCCATGAAAAGCTCAGAGCGCAGTTTTGCGCGCCGCATTGACCTGACCTCGCTCCAGCTGTTTGTGGCGGTGTGCGAGCTGGGCAGCATTGGCCGGGCGGCAGAGCGGGAGTTCATCGCGGCCTCGGCCGTCAGCAAGCGCCTGTCCGACCTGGAAACGGCCGTCGACACCCAGCTGCTGTACCGCCACAGCCGGGGTGTGACGTTAACGCCAGCGGGAGAGAGCCTGCTGCACCATGCCCGCAATGTGCTGTTCGGGCTGGAGCGCATGCAGGGCGAATTGAGCGAATACGCCGATGGCGTGCGCGGCCATGTGCGCATCCATGCCAATATTTCGGCGATCGTGCAGTTTCTGCCCGAGGACCTGGGCAGCTTTGCCCGCGCGCACAGCCAGATCAAGATCGACCTGCAGGAGCACCTCAGTGCGCAGGTGATCCAGGCCGTGCATGAAGGCACAGCTGATTTGGGCATCTGCAACCCCGATGCCGTCGCCAACACCGCCGAGCTCGATCTGCAGTCGCGCCCCTACCGCAGCGACCACCTGATGCTGGTGGTGCCGCTGGACCATGCACTGGCCCAGCGCAACAGCATCAGTTTTGAAGAAGCGCTGGAATGGGACATTGTCGGCCTGCAATCGGGCAGCAGCATCAGCCAGGCCATGCGCACCGCATCGGCCCAGCTGCGCCGGCCGCTGCGCCAGCGCATCCAGGTCACGAGCCTGGACGCCATGTGCCGCATGATCGACAACGGCCTGGGCATCGGCCTGCTGCCCGACCGCGCCTTTGCGCTGATGCATGGCGTGGGCAACCTGCGCGGCATCCGCTTGGCCGACGCCTGGGCGCAGCGCGAGCTGCGGCTGATGGCGCGTGATTTTGAGGCGCTGCCGGTCACCGCCCGCCTGCTGGTCGAGCACCTGAGCCCCCGGTCTGCCAATGAGGACCAGGCCACCGACCAGCAGGACGCGGACCTGGCCGTGCACCTGCAGACCTTTGCGCATCTTTGATATCCAGCATTTAGCCCCTTGATGAGACCCTTGACCCAAAGAGAACCACGATGACCGGACGCACCCTCTACGACAAGATTTTTGACGAGCACACCATCCACACCGAAGAGGATGGCACCGCCGTGCTGTATATCGACCGCCATCTGGTGCACGAAGTCACCAGCCCTCAGGCGTTTGAAGGTCTGCGCATGGCGGGCCGCAAGCTCTGGCGCGTGAGCTCCGTGGTCGCCACCGCCGACCACAATACCCCCACCACCGGTTGGGAACGCGGCTATGACGGCATCGAGGACCCGATCAGCAAGGAGCAGATCGTCACCTTGAATGACAACATCGGCGAATTCGGCGCCGCCGCCTTCTTCCCCTTCATGGACAAGGGCCAGGGCATCGTCCACGTGATGGGCCCCGAGCAAGGCGCCACCCTGCCCGGCATGACCGTGGTCTGCGGCGACAGCCACACCAGCACCCATGGCGCCTTTGGCGCGCTGGCCCACGGCATCGGCACCTCCGAGGTCGAGCACGTGATGGCCACGCAGACGCTGCTGGCCAAGAAGGCCAAGAACATGCTGATCAAGGTGGACGGCAAGGTCGCCCCCGGCGTGACCGCCAAGGACATCGTGCTGGCCATCATCGGCCGCATCGGCACCGCAGGCGGCACCGGCTACACCATCGAGTTTGCCGGCTCGGCCATCCGCGACCTGTCCATCGAAGGCCGCATGACGGTCTGCAATATGGCCATTGAAGCCGGCGCCCGCGCAGGGCTCGTCGCGGTGGACAGCAAGACCATCGACTACGTCAAGGGCCGCCCGCTGGCGCCTACCGGCGTCGAATGGGACCAGGCCGTCAGCTACTGGAAGACCTTGCACTCCGACGTCGATGCCAAGTTCGACACCGTGGTCACCCTGCGCGCCGAAGACATCGTTCCCCAGGTCACCTGGGGCACCAGCCCCGAGATGGTGCTGGGTGTCGATGCCACCGTGCCCGATCCGGACAAGGAAAAGGACCCGAACAAGCGCGGCGCCATCGAACGCGCGCTGACCTATATGAACCTGGAACCAGGCAAGCCGATCAACGACATCTTCGTCGACAAGGTGTTCATCGGCAGCTGCACCAACAGCCGCATCGAAGACATGCGTGAAGCCGCTGCCGTGGTCAAGAAACTGGGCCAGAAAGTGGCCAAGAATGTGAAGCTGGCGATGGTGGTTCCGGGCTCGGGTCTGGTCAAGGCCCAGGCCGAGGCCGAGGGCCTGGACCAGATCTTCACCGCCGCCGGCTTTGAGTGGCGCGAGCCCGGATGCTCGATGTGCCTGGCGATGAACGCCGACCGCCTCGAGCCCGGTGAGCGCTGCGCATCGACCAGCAACCGCAACTTCGAAGGCCGCCAGGGCGCTGGGGGCCGCACCCATCTGGTCAGCCCCGCGATGGCTGCAGCCGCTGCCGTGCACGGCCACTTTGTGGACATCCGCCGTTTTGCATGACCCCAGGAGCTATGCGATGAAAAACCGTTTTGCCTTCTTCACCATCGTGCTCGCCGCGCTGCTGTCGGGCTGCAACACTGTCCACGGCATTGGCCAGGACGTGCAGGGGGCGGGCAACGCCATCTCGCGCGCAGCACGCTAACCCCCTCCCATACACCGCTGGCCACGCTCAGCCCATGAACGTGGCCAGCCCAAAGGCTTGAACATGCAAAAATTCACCATCCACACCGGCCTCGTGGCACCCATGGACCGCGAGAACGTCGACACCGACGCCATCATCCCCAAGCAGTTCCTCAAGTCGATCAAGAAGACCGGCTTTGGCGTCAACGCCTTTGACGAATGGCGCTACCTGGACCAGCCCGGCCAGCCAGGCGTGCCCGAGTCCGCCCGCAAGCCCAACCCGGACTTTGTGCTCAACCAGCAGCGCTACCAGGGCGCCAGCATCCTGATTGCCCGCAAGAACTTTGGCTGCGGCTCCAGCCGCGAGCACGCGCCCTGGGCGCTGGACCAGTTTGGCTTCCGCGCCATTCTCGCCCCCAGCTTTGCCGATATCTTCTTCAACAACTGCTTCAAGAACGGCCTGCTGCCCATCGTGCTGCCCGAGGCCACGATCGACATGCTGTTCAACGAAGTCGCGGTGCATCCCGGCTACAGCCTGACCATCGACCTGGACCAGCAGGTCATCCTGCGCCCCGGTGGCGAAACCATCCCTTTCGATGTGATCGCCTTTCGCAAGTACTGCCTGCTCAACGGCTTTGATGACATTGGCTTGACGCTGCGCCACAAGGACAAGATCCAGGCCTATGAAGCCAACCGCCTGGCCACCAAGCCCTGGCTGGCACACAGCCTGGTGCAAGCCAAGGCCTGAGCGCCGCGCGCATCCCTTTCACGCCATCCCCGCTGCGCCCCCCCGGGCGCAGCCCTGCCATCCTGACTGAGAAAAAACCATGAAAATCGCTGTATTGCCCGGAGACGGCATTGGTCCAGAAATCGTTGCAGAAGCCGTGAAGGTGCTCGACGCCCTGAAGCTCGACCTGCACCTGCAAAGCGCACCTGTCGGTGGCGCCGCCTATGAGGCCTCCGGCCACCCGCTGCCACCCGCCACGCTGGAGCTTGCCAAGGCATCGGACGCGATCCTGTTTGGCGCCGTGGGCGACTGGAAGTACGACACGCTCGAGCGCGCGCTGCGCCCCGAGCAGGCGATCCTGGGCCTGCGCAAGGCGCTGGGCCTGTTTGCCAACTTCCGCCCCGCGATCTGCTACAAGGAGCTGACCCACGCCTCCAGCTTGAAGCCCGAGCTGGTGTCCGGCCTCGACATCCTGATCATCCGCGAGCTGACCGGCGATATCTATTTCGGCCAGCCGCGCGGCCGCCGCAGCGCACCGGACGGTCACTTCCCCGGCGCCGAAGAAGCCTTCGACACGATGCGCTACACCCGCCCCGAGATCGAGCGCATCGGCCATGTCGCCTTTCAGGCCGCGCAAAAGCGCAGCAAGCGCGTGACCAGCGTGGACAAGGCCAATGTCCTGGAAACCTTCCAGCTGTGGAAGGACGTGATGACCGACGTGGGCAAGCAGTACCCTGATGTGCAGTTGGACCACATGTATGTGGACAACGCCGCGATGCAGCTGGTCAAGGAACCCAAGCGTTTTGACGTGGTCGTCACCGGCAATATGTTTGGCGACATCCTGAGCGACGAAGCCTCGATGCTGACCGGCTCGATCGGCATGCTGCCCTCGGCCAGCCTCAACGACAAGAAGCAAGGCCTGTACGAACCCAGCCACGGCTCGGCACCGGACATCGCCGGCAAGGGTGTTGCCAACCCGCTGGCCACCATCCTGTCGGCGGCGATGATGCTGCGCTTTAGCCTGGGCCAGGAAGCCGCTGCCCAGAAGATCGAAGCGGCTGTGCAAAAGGTGCTGGCCCAGGGCCTGCGCACGCCAGACATCTACAGCGAAGGCACGACCAAGGTCGGCACCCAGCAAATGGGCGACGCCGTGGTGGCCGCTCTGTAAGCAACCGTCTTCACAAGGCCTCTCCAAGAGCGACCTGCGGGTCGCTTTTTTGCGCCTGCAGAACAATGAAGCGCTTCGACAACGCATGTAGCCACCCCGTTTCAACACCAAAACGACGACAGAAGCACGGCACGCTTTCGACTTTAGTCATTTCGACGAAATAAAATACCATAAATGGTCGAAAAATAGTTTTTAATGTCGTATATGCATGCGCTTCGATGCGCCAGCACTCGAAATTTATAAAAATTTCTGCACAGGTTTTAAAATTTGGCGCTAGAATAGGTCCTATGTCTGCGCACTGCCCTATTTCTTGGCTGAACCCCATCACCCCCATTGAGGCGGGTATGGCTGCGCGCGCATACACATTCACAACCACCACGAAGATTACCGGCTGATCCAGCCTGGTTCGTCGTGCGCCTCCCCCTGGCCGACGAGCCAGGCCCTCAGCCCCACGTGGTATTTCCTTTAGGTACACAAGGGCGTTTTATGAGCAAGCAATTGGTAGGTTTGGTGGGCTGGCGCGGCATGGTCGGCTCGGTGTTGATGGACCGCATGCAGGCAGAAGGTGACTTCGCGCTGATCGAGCCGGTGTTTTTCTCGACCTCCAACGCAGGCGGCAAGGCCCCGGCGATGGCGACCGTGCACACCCAGCTCAAGGATGCCAATGACATTGCCGAGCTGTCCAAGTGCGACATCATCATCACCTGCCAAGGCGGCGACTACACCAAGGAAGTCTTCCCCCAGATCCGCGCTGCCGGCTGGAATGGCCACTGGATCGATGCCGCCTCTTCGCTGCGCATGCAAGACGATGCCGTCATCGTGCTCGACCCGGTCAATGACGCACTGATCCAGCGCAAGCTGGCCGCTGGCGGCAAGAACTGGATTGGCGGCAACTGCACCAACTCCATCTTGCTGATGGGCCTGTCGGGCCTATTCAACGCCGGTCTGGTCGAATGGGTCTCGTCGATGACCTACCAGGCCGCGTCCGGCGGCGGCGCCAACCACATGCGCGAACTGCTCAAGGGCATGGGCGTGGTGCACGCGGCCGTGGCCGATGAGCTGGCCACGCCCGCATCGGCCATTTTGGAGATCGACCGCAAGGTGGCCCAAACCATCCGCAGCGATGTGCCCACCGAATTCTTTGGCGCCCCCTTGGCCGGCGGCCTGATCCCCTGGATCGATGCCCAGCTGGACAACGGCCAGTCCAAGGAAGAGTGGAAGGGTCAGGCCGAGGTCAACAAGATCCTGGGCACCGATGCCACCATCCCCGTCGACGGCCTGTGCGTGCGCATTGGCGCGATGCGCTGCCACAGCCTGGCGCTGACCCTGAAGCTCAACAAGGACCTGCCGCTGGCCGAGATCGAAGCACTGATCAAGGGCGGCAACGACTGGGTCAAGTGGGTGCCCAACGAGCGCGCCGTGACCGTCCAGGAACTGACCCCGGCTGCCGTGACCGGTGGCCTGGAAGTGGCCGTCGGCCGTGTGCGCAAGCTGAACATGGGTCCCGAGTACGTCTCGGCCTTCGTGATCGGTGACCAGCTGCTGTGGGGCGCTGCCGAGCCACTGCGCCGCATGCTGCGTATCCTGCTGGCCGCTTGATGCCCGCCTGATTCGTCAGCAGCCCAACCATCCCACCTTCCGGATCTGCTCCCAGCAGCTGGAAGGTGTTTTTCATAGTGCGTTGGCGCAGGCCTCAGGCACGGCGCTGCTCGGCGCCCGCCTTCTGGAGAGTTGCTCCGGAACAACAATCGAACAGGCCGGAGCGAGCCCAAGCACCCTATCAAATGAGATGCCCATTCCTTAACTTGTCACCCCAACACATTACTGTTAAGGTTCTTTTTACTGATAATTACCGATTTCGCGTCTTAGGGGGAGGGCTTTCTCATGGGTACAAAAACAACCCCGCGCGCTTCTACTATTCAATCAAATAGCACTATGCATCGCTGGAAAATCACTGCGCTTGCCGCCGCCATGGCAGCCTTTGGCCTGTACACAGGGGAAGCATCAGCGCTCGCGCTGGGCAAGATCAATGTGAAATCCGCGCTGGGCGAGCCCCTGCGCGCGGAAATCGAAGTTCCGCAGATCACCGACGCCGAGGCCGATACCTTGCAGGTCAAGACGGCCTCGTCGGCCGTCTTCCGCACCCAGGGCATGGACTACTCGGGCACGGCCAGCGCCGTGCGCGCCCAGCTGCAGCGCCGCGCCAATGGCACAGCCGTGATCGTGCTGACCACGCAGCGGCCGGTCAACGACCCCTTTGTCGACTATGTGATCGACGCCAACTGGAATTCCGGCCAGGTCGTACGCAGCTACACCATGCTGTTCGACCCGCCCAACCTGCGCAAGCCCGAACCCGCCGTCACGGTGGCCCCACAGCTGAGCGCAGCCGCCGCCCCAGCAGCGCGCCCACCGGCGCCACCTGTGCGCGTGATCGAAGAACCCCTGGCATCGGCCACGCCAGCGCCTGCCCCGGCCACCCGCAGTGCTGCAGGACCACGCCCTGCACCAGCACCACGCGCCAACATTCCGCCCAGCGCCAGCAACAACAGCGGTGGCGACACCGTGCGCACCCAACGGGGTGACACGCTGGGCCGCATCGCCGCGCAGAACAAGCCCGCTGATATCTCGCTCGACCAGATGCTCATCGCCGTGGTGCAGAGCAACCCGCACGCCTTTGTCGGTGGCAACGTCAACCGCATGAAGGCAGGTGTCACGCTGACCATGCCGACGGCCGAGCAGGCCCGCGCGGTATCGCCCCGCCAGGCGCGCCAGATGGTGGCCGCACAAAGCCGCGACTTCAACAGCTACCGCAGCCAGCTCGCGGCCAAGGCCGCGCCCGCCCAGGTCGCCACCGATACGCGCGCTGCCAGCGGCAAGGTCGAGGCCTCGGTGGACGACAAGAAGCCCCAGAGCGTGGCACCGGACCAGCTCAAGCTGAGCAAGGAAGCGGCCAAGGGCACGAAGTCGGCCGAAGCCAGCGTCGCCAGCGCCCAGCAGGCCAATGCGGCCCAGGAGCGCAGCTCCGAGCTGAACAAGAACATCGAAGAGCTCAACAAGCTCAAGCAAGCCGCTGCGGGCACCGCAGCCTCGGCGGCATCCGCGGGCGTCCCGGCAGACGCCAAGCCTGCCGCTACGGCCACCGTTGCTGCCACGGGCAATGGGCCTGCAGCCGCTGCACCTGGTGCTACGCCGGCGCCTGCTGCAGGCACGACTGCACCTGCTGCACCCGCAACGCCTGCGGCAACGGCCCCAGCACCGGCAGCAGCCCCCGCTACCGCGCCCGCCGCAGCGCCTGCTGCTGGCACCGGTGACACCGCTGCGCCTGCAGCAGCGCCCGCTCCTGCCCCGGCACCCAAACCCAAGCCCACTCCAGCTCCCGCGCCGGTCGAAGAGCCCAGCTTTGTCGATGAGCTGCTGGGCAACCCTCTGATGCCCGTGGCTGGCGGCCTGGCCATCCTCGCGCTGCTCGGCGGCCTGTGGTACCGCAACAAAAAACGCAACGAAGGCGTCAACGCCGCGACCGACTCGGTGCTCGAGAGCAGCCTGGCCCAGGACTCGTTCTTTGGCGCCAGCGGTGGCCAGCACATCGACACCTCGGTGAGCGCGATGACCACCGGCAACTCCTCGCTGGCCTACACCCCCAGCCAGCTCGATGCCGGAGATGTCGATCCGGTGGCCGAAGCCGATGTCTACCTGGCCTACGGCCGTGACCTGCAGGCCGAGGAAATCCTCAAGGAAGCGCTGCGCACCAGCCCAACCCGCAGCGCGCTGCATGCCAAGCTGGCCGAGATCTACGCCAAGCGCAAGGACCGCCTGGCGCTGGAGAGCATCGCCAAGGATGCCCGCCAGCTGACCGGTGGCACCGGCCCCGACTGGTTGCGCATCGCCGCGCTGGGCCAGGAGCTGGACGCGGCCAACCCGATCTACCAGAACAGCACCGCTGCGGTGCCTTCTGCGGCCGAGATCGCCACGCCTGCGGCGCTGGCCGCCGCCGCCGCTGCTGCGCGCGCCGAGCCGATTCCATTCGAGAACACACTGCCACCCACGACGATGGCAGCCTCCAGCCCTGCCAGCGCATTCAGCCCCTCCACCGGTCTGGATTTCGCGATGAGCAGCCAGCTGACCGAAACCCCGGATGCCGCCTCGCAGTTCCAGGCACCGGCAGTGCCCGCCACCCCGGTGGCCGCGCCAGCTGCGCCGGCCGCTGATACGGGCCTGGCTTTCGAAGCGCTGGCACCTGCCGCAGGCAAGCCCGCACTGTCGATGGAAGACTTTGACCGCCAGCTGGCCGAAGCGCTGAGCATTCCGTCCGAGCTCTCGCCCAGTGCCAACCACAGCGCCGCGCAGAGCCTGGAGACCCAGCCTGGCTCGCTAGACTTCCAGCTGAGCGACTTCGACAGCCAAAGCACGGCGCAGATGCCTATCGGCGACAAGACCATGCCGACGATGGACTTTGACATGACCTCGCTGTCGCTGGACCTGCCCAGCAGTGGCGAGCCCGACCACACCCATCCGGTCACCCTGGCCGATGACATGGCCGGTCTGGAGATCGATGACAGCGATCCGCTGGCCACCAAGCTGACCCTGGCCCAGGAATTCCTGGCCATCGGCGACAAGGAAGGCGCGCGCTCGCTGGCCGAAGAAGTCATGGCCGAGTCGTCCAGCGCCACGGTCAAGGCCCACGCCCAGCGCCTGCTGGACCAAAGCCGCTAACCCGCAGCCGCTCCTTGGCACCAGCCCCGCTCTGCGGGGCTTTTTCATGGCCGGGTGGGCCGGCAGCCTTATGATGGCGCCATGCGAATCGCCCTGGGCATCACCTACAACGGACAGGCCTACCAGGGCTGGCAAAGCCAGCCCAGCGGCAACACTGTCCAAGACCATCTTGAAGTGGCGCTGAGCCGCTTTGCCGCCTCCCCCCTCTCCACCATTTGCGCTGGCCGCACCGATGCCGGTGTGCACGGCCTCATGCAGGTGGTGCATTTCGACGCCCCTGTCGAGCGTACTGAAGCCTCCTGGGTGCGTGGCACCAACACCTTCTTGCCCAAGGACATAGCCGTGCAATGGGCGCGCAGCGTGCCCGATGCCTTCCACAGCCGCGCCTGCGCTACATCCCGCCGCTATGGCTATGCCTTGCTGCAGTCGCCGGTGCGCCCCAGCGTGGAGCATGGCAGGGTCGGCTGGGTGTTCCAGCCGCTGGATCTGCAGGCCATGGAGCGCGCGGTGCAGTATCTGCTGGGCGAGCATGATTTCTCCTCGTTCCGCGCCGCCGGCTGCCAGGCCAAGTCGCCCGTCAAGACCTTGTATGCGATCAATATTGGCCGCAGCGCCCAGCGCGCCAGTGCCTCGCGCGATGGCGTGCCGTCCTGCTACTGGCGCTTTGATTTCCAGGGCAGCGCCTTCCTGCACCACATGATCCGCAACATCATGGGCTGCCTGGTCGTGATTGGCCAGGGCACCAAGCCGCCAGAATGGATGCAAGAGGTGCTCGACGCGCGCAGCCGCGAGACCGCCGCCCCCACCTTCTCGCCCGATGGCCTGTACTTTCTGGGCCCGCAGTACGATGCGCACTGGGGCCTGCCCAGCGAGGCCATATCGTTTGACTGGTTTGCCTGAACAAGGAGCTCCATTGACCGCCATGCAAGCAACTGCGGGCCGCACCCGCATCAAGATCTGTGGCCTGACCCGCGAACAGGATGTGGACGCGGCCGTGGCCGCCGGCGCCGATGCCATCGGCTTTGTGCTCTACCCCGCCAGCCCCCGGGCCGTGACCGCCGAGCGCGCCGCTGAGCTGGCTCGCCGCCTGCCCGCCTTCGTCACCCCCGTGCTGCTGTTTGTCAACGAGACCCCGGCCCAGGTAATGGCTGCCTGCGCCCGCGTGCCCGGCGCCATCGCCCAGTTCCATGGCGACGAGAGCCCGGAGCAATGCCTGGCGTCGACGGGCGGCGGCGAGCGCAGCTTTTTGCGCGCCGCACGCATACCCCTTGGCGACGCTGCGGTGCAGTTCGACCTCGTAGAATATGCCCATCGATATTCACACGCCAAGGCCATCCTGCTCGACGCCCATGTCGAGGGGTTCGGCGGCGGCGGCAAAGCATTCAATTGGTCACTGCTTCCAACAAACGTAGCCTCTCATCTCGTTTTGTCTGGTGGACTCACGCCTGCAAACGTGACCGATGGCATTGTGCAAGTCAGACCGCGCTGCATCTCGCTCGCGGTGGATGTGAGCTCCGGCGT
Source organism: Comamonas sp. JNW (assembly GCF_003105075.1). Lineage (NCBI taxonomy): Bacteria > Pseudomonadati > Pseudomonadota > Betaproteobacteria > Burkholderiales > Comamonadaceae > Comamonas > Comamonas sp. JNW. The sequence goes on along the minus strand of NZ_QETI01000002.1, from coordinate 396,596 downwards.
TGAGATGACTGGTGCCGATGGCAAACCCATCAAGGGCACCAAGGACGCCGAAAAAATCCAACAGTTTGTCGCTGCCGTGCGTGCCGCTGACACACTACTTGCCAAGAATCCCTTCCATGTTTGAATACCAGCAACCCGATACCGCGGGCCATTTCGGCCCCTATGGCGGCAGCTTTGCCAGCGAAACCCTCACCCACGCCCTGGTCGAGCTGCGCGAGGCCTATGACAAGTACCAGAACGATCCGGAGTTCCTGCGTGAATTCCAGTACGAGCTGGCCCACTATGTCGGCCGCCCCTCGCCCGTCTACCACGCAGCGCGCATGTCGCGCGAGATGGGTGGCGCGCAGATCTACCTCAAGCGCGAGGACCTCAACCACACCGGCGCCCACAAGATCAACAATGTGATCGGCCAGGCCATGCTCGCCAAGCGCATGGGCAAGCCGCGCATCATTGCCGAGACCGGCGCCGGTCAGCACGGCGTGGCGACGGCCACCATCTGCGCCCGCTATGGCCTCGAATGCGTGGTCTACATGGGCAGTGAAGACGTGCGCCGCCAAAGCCCGAACGTCTACCGCATGAAGCTCTTGGGCGCCACCGTGGTGCCGGTCGAGTCGGGCAGCAAGACCTTGAAGGACGCTCTCAACGAAGCGATGCGCGACTGGGTGGCCAATGTGGACAACACCTTCTACATCATCGGCACCGTCGCTGGCCCCCACCCCTACCCGATGATGGTGCGCGATTTCCAGAGCGTGATCGGCAACGAGTGCCTGACCCAGATGCCGGCGCTGTTCAAGGAACAGAACATGGCTGCCGAGCAGCCCGATGCCGTGATCGCCTGCGTGGGTGGCGGCAGCAACGCGATGGGCATCTTCTACCCCTATATCCCCCATGAGAACACGCGCCTGATCGGCGTGGAAGCGGCCGGTGAAGGCCTGGACAGCGGCAAGCACTCGGCGTCGCTGCAGCGCGGCTCGTCTGGCGTGCTGCATGGCAACCGCACCTTCATCCTGCAGGACGACAACGGCCAGATCACCGAAACCCATTCGATCAGTGCAGGTCTCGACTATCCCGGCGTGGGCCCCGAGCACGCCTGGTTGCAGGAAATCGGCCGCGCCCAGTATGTCGGCATCACCGACCAGGAGGCGCTTGACGCCTTCCACTACCTGTGCCATACCGAGGGCATCATCCCGGCGCTGGAGTCGAGCCATGCGGTGGCCTATGCGATGAAGCTGGCCAAGACCATGCGCGCCGACCAGTCCATCCTCGTGAGCCTGTCAGGCCGGGGCGACAAGGACATTGGCACCGTGGCCGACCTCTCGGGCGTCGACTTTTACGCCCAACCCTCCAGCCGCGGCGTGGCCGTCAAGGGAAACTACACCAAATGAGCCGTATCGCCGCAACTTTTGACCAGCTGAAACTGGCCGGCCGCAAGGCCTTGATTCCCTATGTCACTGCCGGCTTTCCGTTTGCCGACATCACGCCTGCGCTGATGCATGGCATGGTCGATGCCGGCGCCAATGTGATCGAGCTGGGCGTGCCCTTCTCGGACCCGATGGCCGATGGCATCGTCATCCAGAAGGCCGGAGAAAAAGCCCTGTCGCTGGGCATCGGCATGAAGCAGGTGCTGGCCATGGTGGCCGAGTTCCGCGTCAAGGACAACACCACCCCTGTGGTGCTGATGGGCTACGCCAACCCGGTCGAGCGCTATGACCAGCTGCATGGCAAGGGCGCCTTTGTGCGCGATGCCGCTGCCGCCGGAGTCGATGGCCTGCTGGTGGTAGACTACCCGCCCGAAGAATGCGAAGCCTTTGCGGCCGATCTGCGTGCGCATGGCATGGACCTCATCTTCCTGCTGGCGCCCACCTCCACGCAAGAGCGCATGCAGCAGGTGGCGCGCGTGGCCAGTGGCTATGTGTACTACGTCTCGCTCAAGGGCGTCACCGGTGCGGGCACGCTCGATACCGGCGCCGTCGAGGCGATGCTGCCGCTGATCCGCCAGCATGTGCACATCCCTGTGGGCGTGGGCTTTGGCATTCGCGATGCGCAGACGGCCCAGGCCATCGGCAAGGTGGCCGATGCCGTGGTGATCGGCACCCGCATCATCCAGCTGATCGAAAACCAGCCGCACGAGAAAGTCGTGGCGCTGGTCTCCGATTTTTTGCGTGGCATCCGCAAGGCGCTTGACGCATAATGCGCCTCCTGGGCTGCGCCGTGCGCAGCCCCTTGAGTGCGAGAGCAAAGGAAAACAACCATGTCCTGGCTAGAGAAACTGTTACCCGCCAAGATCCAGCACACCGACCCGGCCGAGCGTCGCCAGATGCCCGAAGGTCTGTGGATCAAGTGCCCTGCATGCGAAGCCGTGCTGTACAAGGCCGACCTGGAGCACAACTTCAATGTCTGCCCCAAGTGCAGCCACCACCACCGCATGTCGGCGCGCGCGCGCCTGAACCAGTTCCTCGACGCCGAAGGCCGCTACGAGATTGGCCAGGAAGTGCTGCCCGTCGATGCGCTGAAGTTCAAGGACAGCCGCAAGTACCCCGAGCGCCTCAAGGAAGCTCTGGAAAACACCGGCGAGACCGATGCACTGGTCGTCATGGGTGGCTCGGTCAAGAGCATCAACCTGGTGGTCGCCTGCTTCGAGTTTGAATTCATGGGCGGCTCGATGGGCTCGGTCGTTGGCGAGCGCTTTGTGCGCGGCGTTGAAACCGCCATCGAGCAAAAGGTGCCGTTTGTGTGCTTTACCGCCACCGGCGGCGCGCGCATGCAGGAGGGCCTGCTCAGCCTGATGCAGATGGCCAAGACCAATGCCGCGCTGACCCGATTTGCCAAGAAGGGCCTGCCCTACATCAGCGTGCTGACCGATCCGACGATGGGCGGCGTGTCTGCCGGTTTTGCCTTCATGGGCGATATCGTCATGGCCGAGCCCAAGGCGCTGATCGGCTTTGCCGGCCCGCGCGTGATCGAGAACACCGTGCGCGTCAAGCTGCCAGAGGGCTTCCAGCGCGCCGAGTTCCTGCAGCAAAAGGGTGGCGTGGACATGATTGTCGACCGCCGCGAGCTGCGCGACCGCATTGCCAGCAGCCTGGCCATGCTGCAGCGCCTGCCCGCTGACGCGGTGGCCTGATCGGCCCGGCGCGGCCCAGTGGCCCCGCTTGGGGCGCTAAACACCCACAAAAAAACCGCCTCTGGCGGTTTTTCTGCGTCTGGGCTCCGGCCCCACTACCGTATCACACCGCCATCAACAGGCGCGACTGCAGGTGGGCCAGCATGATGGAGATGATCTGCAAGCCCACCAGCAGCACGATGGGCGACAGATCGACCCCGCCAATGAGCGGAATGACCTTGCGCAAGGGGCGCAGCAGCGGCGCGGTGAGCTGGTGGAACACGGCATTCATCACTGCATTGCCCGAGGACAGCCAGGACAGCACGGCGTGCACCAGGGTCACCACCACCATCGTGGAGATGGCGATATTGGCCACGCCAATGGTGGCGACCACCAGCACCGACAGCAGTGATGCGAGGCCGCCCGAGACCAGCCACAGCAGCACAAACTGGACCACCTGCACCAGCCAGGCACCCAGGATGCTGGCCCAGTCGCCACCGGGCAGCCCCTTGGTGATCCTGCGCAAGGGCAGCACCATCCAGCTGGTCAGCGCCAGCACCAGCTGCCCCAGCGGGTTGTTGAAGGAGATGCGCTGGTACTGCATGTACCAGCGCAGCAGGCATGCGCCGGTCAGCAGACCGCCTGCAATATTGAGCAGCAGGGACAGGATTTGAAAAAGCATCGGTGTTTCCAGTCGGGATCGGTCCCGATTGCGCAAAATTTGCTATTGAATTTGCTATTAAAAATGAAGCTGACAGGCCCATTGCAAAGGGCTTGAAGCAGTTATTCTAGGCTCGCAGTGTGCGCCAGTGGCCGCAAATCCCCCTGGCGGCCAGGGACGAAAAGCGGTGCAGCAGTCGGACACTACGGCAATTGCCGGCAAGGGGTGCGCTAAAAATCTTAAAATGACAGGTTTTGGCCGTTTACCAGCGCAATGCTGGCCTCTTCATGTCTGAAAACCACACCACTCCCGAGACCGCGCCGGTTGCGCACGACGAAAACCAACTGATTGCCGAGCGCCGTGAAAAACTCAAAGCCCTGCGCGAAGCACAGCGCCAAGGCAAAGGTGTGGCTTTCCCCAATGACTTCAAGCCCGCCGACCGCGCTGCCGACCTGATTGCGGCCCATGCCGAAAAAGACGCCGCTGACCTGGACGCGGCTGCGCTGACCGTCAGCGTCGGCGGCCGCATGATGCTCAAGCGCGTGATGGGCAAGGCCAGCTTTGCCACCGTGCAGGATGCCACCGGCCGCATCCAGCTCTACGTCACCCGCGATGCGGTGGGCGAAGAGCTGTACGCAGATTTCAAGAAGTGGGATCTGGGCGACATCATCGGTGCCGAAGGCCAGCTGATGAAGACCAAGACCGGCGAGCTGTCGATCAAGGTGACCCAGATCCGCATGCTCACCAAGAGCCTGCGCCCCATGCCCGACAAGTTCCACGGCATGGCCGATCTGGAGCAGAAGGTGCGCCAGCGCTATGTCGACCTGATGACCGACGAAGAGGCCCGCAAGCGCTTTGTGGCCCGTTCCAAGGCGGTCTCCGGCATCCGCGAGTTCATGGTCGAGCACGGCTTCCTCGAAGTGGAAACCCCCATGCTGCACCCCATCCCCGGTGGTGCCAATGCCAAGCCCTTCATCACCCACCACAATGCGCTGGACCAGGAGATGTACCTGCGCATTGCGCCTGAGCTCTACCTCAAGCGCCTGATCGTGGGCGGCTTCGAGCGCGTGTTCGAGATCAACCGCAACTTCCGCAACGAAGGGGTGTCGGTGCGCCACAACCCCGAGTTCACGATGATGGAGTTCTACGCGGCCTACTGGAACTACCGCGATCTGATGGACTACACCGAAGCACTGATCCGCGACGCGGCGATGAAGGCCGTGGGCACCCTGGAGCTGACCTATGGCGGCAAGCCGGTGGACCTGAGCAAGCCTTTCGAGCGCCTGACGATTACCGAAGCCATCGTCAAGTACACCGATGCCGGCGAGAACGTGGGCAACCGCGAATGGCTCACCAATGCCTTGAAGAAGCTGGGCATGAAGGAGGAGAAAGACAAGCTGGCTGGCCGCACGCTGGCCAGCCTGCAGGTGCTGTACTTCGAGGAAGTGGTCGAGGACAAGCTCTGGAACCCCACCTTCATCATGGAGCACCCGACCGAGATCAGCCCGCTGGCCCGCGCCAACGATGACCGCCCCGAAGTGACGGAGCGCTTTGAGCTCTACATCACCGGACGCGAGTTCGGCAACGGCTTCTCGGAGCTCAACGACGCCGAAGACCAGGCCGCGCGCTTCAACGCCCAGGTCGCTGCCAAGGATGGCGGCGATGACGAAGCCATGTATTACGACCACGACTTTGTGCGCGCCCTCGAGTACGGCATGCCCCCCACCGGCGGCTGCGGCATCGGTATCGACCGCTTCATGATGCTGCTGACCGACAGCGCCAGCATCCGCGACATCATCCTGTTCCCCGCACTGCGCCGGGAGCAATAAGGCGCCCCGCAGGCCCCCGGCCTGCCAACTGCGCCCAGCGGCACAGGTTCTGCCCAGAGCCTGTGCCGCTTTTTTCATGGCCAGTTGCCGCCGATATACTGGCCTGCATGCAGATACCTCGCTACTGGGCGCAAGCGCGCCTGCGCCATGAAACCAGCCCCCGCCATGGCGCCACCGTCCAGCGCTGGGGCTGGTCCGACCAGAGCCCCGATGCCGCGCAAGCCCATGCGCAGCAGCGCGCCCAGGCCGCGCTCGACCAGGTGCTCAGCGCCCCGCAGGCGCGCAACCTCGATGCCCGCTTTCAGCGCATGGAGCGGCTCGGCGAATACGGACTGAACGACCAGACCCCCATCCGCGAAGAGATTCTGGGCCAGCGCGGCCGGGCGGTGATGACGCGCAACAGCTACGGCGCGCACTGCCTCAACACCCCCGATGTCGCCATTGCCGACATGGACTTCCCGCCGCAGCCAAAGCCCCCCAGCGCGGCACCACTGCTGATCGCGGCTTTCTTTGCGCTGGCGGCCTGCTTTGTCATCTTTGCGCAGGGCGGCGCGCTGCCCGCAATGGTGGTGCTGGCAGGCACGGTGGTGGTGATGGCGCTGTGGCTCCGGCGCTTGCTGAATGCGCGGCAGAAGCAGGCCGGCAGCGCCGATCCCCGGCAGCTGGCGCTGGAGCGGGTCACCGCCTTCAGCCAGCAGCACCCCGACTGGGGTCTGCGCGTCTACAGCACACCCAAGGGCCTGCGCATCATCGTCACCCATGAGGCCATGGCGCCCACGGACGGCGCGGTGCAGAACCTGTTCGCGGCCTTGCAGGTCGATCCGATCTACCAGCGCCTGTGCCTGCAGCAGCAGTGCTTTCGTGCCCGCGTCACCGGCAAGCCCTGGCGCATGGGCATGTCCGGCCCCAGCCCGCAGGTGCGGCGCTGGCCGGTCGCGGCCAACCAGCTGGCAGCGCGCGCAGACTGGACGCATGTCTACGACAAGCAAGCGGCGCAGTACAGCGCCTGCCGCTTCGTTGCGCAGCTGGGCCAGGCCCGCATTGCGATGGATATCCAGGCGCTGGTCGATTGGCATGACGAGGCCTGCCGGGCCGAAGAAAGCCAGCTGCCGCTGGCCTGAACGCGGCCCCAACGCGGCCTCTCGTCGCCGATAATCGGCGCATCCACCACCACGGGCTGCTTTGCACCCGCTGCGCTCCCGACGCCTGCCATGAACCGACTCAAACTCTTGATCCCTGACTGGGCCACCGAATGGGTGGACATCATCGTGCCGGCGATGCAGATCACCTTGATCCTGCTGCTGGCCATCACGCTCAACTATGTCACCCGCAAGCTCATCACCCGCGTGGCCCAGCACTACCACTGGCCGCTGGAACTGGCCGTGCCGATCAAGGGCCTGGTGCGCTGGCTCATCATTGGCGGCACCTGCCTGTTGATTCTGGAGCGCCTGGGAGTGAGCGCCACCGTGCTGTGGACGGCGTTCTCGGGCTTTGCCGCCGTTGGCGCTGTGGCCTTCTTCGCCGCCTGGAGCGTGCTGTCCAACTTCTTCTGTGCGGTGCTGATCTTCACCGTGCGGCCCTACCGGCTGGGCGACTACATCGAGGTGCTCGATGGCCTGGACAAGCCCGGGGCCAAGGGCCGCGTGGTCGATATCAACATGCTCTACACCACCATCGAAGACTTCGCAGCCGACCGCAGCCAGAGCGTGGTGCTGCAGATTCCTAACACCCATATCTTCCAAAAGGTGGTGCGCCGCTGGACCGATGATCCGCCACCGCAGCAACCCCCTGAAGCCAGCCCCGCTGTGCCAGCCGATAGGCCGGCCGCTCCCTGATACAGCCCCCGTGAGGTGCCCACCAAGCGCTGTCAGCGCCAGCCTACCGCTACTTACATCTTCGGCCCACGGCAGGTACCGGGCCCCCTGCTTAAGATGAACCATCACATGACAACAGGAGGTTTTCGATGCTTAAGTGGGCCATTATTTTTGCGGTGATCTCGTTGCTGGCCGGCGTTTTCGGCTTTACCGGTGTTGCCTCGGGCGCGGCGGGTATTGCGAAGATCCTGTTCTTCATCTTCATTGCCATCACGGTGATCTTCCTGGTGATTGCCCTGCTGGGTGTGGGCGCCGTCGCCTGACCTGTGCATTAACCATCTGACACTGACAAATGCCTGCCTTGTGCAGGCATTTTTTTGGCCCATCGCAGCTGGAGAGCTGAAGGCGATCCAGGCTAGCGCGTGACGGAACCTGGCACTACCGCACGCTGCGCTGGATCGAGCTGCCAGCGCCCGCGATGGAAGGCCTGCACACTGTCGCGGTGGGCGACCGACACCAGCGATCCACCACGCTCACGTACCAGCTGCACCAGCTGCGCATAGACCTCGGCTTCGGTCGCCTGGTCCAGCGCGCTGGTGGCCTCATCAGCAAACACCCAGGCCGGGCGTTTGAGCAGCACCCGTGCAATCGCCAGGCGCTGCTGCTCGCCCCCGGAGAGCACGGCGTTCCAGGCGGCAACCTCATCGAGCCGCTCCATGAGCGGCGCCAACTGCGCTGCACGCAAGGCTGCCTGCAGCTGGCCATCGCCATAGTCGCTAGCAGGCTGCGGGTAGGCCAAGGCTTGGCGCAGGCTGCCATCGGGAAAATAAGGGCGCTGCGCGATGAACATGCTGTCCAGCGGCCGCTGCACCCGGCCGCGCGCAAACGGCCAGATGCCGGCCAGGCTGCGCAGCAGGGTCGACTTGCCGCTGCCCGAGCAGCCGCTGATCAGCACATCCTGGCCGGCGGCCAGTTGCAAGGCCGCATCCTCGATCACCACCCGGCCCCCCGGCAGCGCCACCTGCAGGCCCTGGGTTTGCAGATGGTCGGCCGCTTCCAGCGACGGGCCCTGGGCTTGGGCCTGGGCGCGCAGACCGGCCTCAAAGCTGGCCAGACGCCGCGTGGTAGCGCGCCAGGCGGCTATATCGCTGTAGTTGTTGACGATCCAGCTGAGCGAGTCCTGCACCTGGTTGAAGGCTGAGGCAATCTGCATCAGCTGGCCCAGCTGGATGGCGCCGCTGAAAAAGCGCGGCGCCGCAATGATGAAGGGAAACACCACGGCGGCCTGGCCAAAGAAATTGGTGAACCAGGCAAGCTTTTTTTGCTGCCGGATCAGCTGCAGGTAGTTGCCCAGCACATCGCCAAAGCGCAGGCGCAGCTGCGCGCCCTCCACCCGCTCGCCGCCGTCCATCGCAATGGCCTCGGCATGCTCACGCACCCGGACCATGTGGTGGCGGTAGTCGGCCTCCAGGCGCTGCTGCGCGATATTGAGGCCCACCTGGGGCTTGCCCAGCCAAAGCGATAGGGCGCTGCCCACGAGGCAATACACGACGGCCATCCAGACCATAAAGCCGGGAATATGCAGGCTGCCGCCACCCAGCACAGCAGGCAGGCTGAGATCCATCGCCGCGCTCAGCCCCCAGAGGATGCCGACAAAGCTGACAAAGGTGACCAGGGCGTTCAACAGCCCCATGCTGAGCGCCACGGTATAACTGCTAAACAGGTTGATGTCTTCCTGGATGCGCTGGTCGGGGTTGTCCGGCATCTGCTCGCTGCTGCTGTAGCGGCCCAGCTCCATGCGGTAGAAGGCCTTGTGGGCCAGCCAGCGGCCTTGCAGGTGCTCGGTGAGCCAGCGCCGCCAGTGCCACTGCAGCAGCTGGGTGAGGTAGAACTTGTAGACCGCAATGACGATGTAGACCAGCGCCAACCACAAAAAGCGCCAGAGCTGGTGCCAGAACACATCGGCCTGCTTGTTTTGCAGCGCGTCGTAGAACACCCGGTTCCAGCTGTTGATCTGCACCAGCATGAACACCGCTGCCAGGTTGAGCGCGACGATGGCGGCCAGCAGGCCCCAGGCGCGGAGCTTTTCCTCGGAGACAAAATAGGGCCGCGTCAGCGTCAGGGCCTCGCGGCCGGCCAGCGCCACGCGGCGCAAGGGGTTGTGAAGGGGCATATGCTCTCAGCCATCTAGGGGATAAGAGCAATCTAGAGGACGGGGCTGAGGCGAGGCTTAAACCGCTGCCGCAGCCAGCAATGCGGGCGGCCCTCCCCGGGTGGCCCTACCCGGGCAGCCCTCCCCGGGCAGCCCTCCCCGGGTGGCCCTCCCCGCTCAGCCCAGCAGGTCCAGCGCGTCCTGGTAGGCGGGTTGGCGCATCAGCTCATCCCAGGGCTGGGGGACGGTCTCGGGCAGCAGCGCCAGGCGGCGCGATTCCGAATCCTCGTCGGGCTGCCAGCGGCCGCTGCGCAGCGCGTCGTCCATGCCATCGAGCAGCTCATCGACATGGGCGCCCAGGCCCAGGCTCTGGTTGCACAGCAGCACCATGTCGCAGCCGGCGGACAAGGCGGCCAGCGCGGCCTCGGTGTAGCTGATCAAGCTCCCATTGATGCGGCGCGCGCCTTCCATGCTCAGGTCGTCGCTGAAGATCGCGCCGTCATAGCGCAGGCGCGTACGCAGCACATCCTTGAGCCATTTCTCGCTAAAGCCGGCCGGGCGCTTGTCCACCTTGGGGTAGATGACATGGGCGGGCATCACGGCCGTCAGCACGCTGCTCAGCCACGGGTAAGGCGCGGCATCCTCGGCCAGGATGGCAGTCAGGCTGCGCCCATCGACGGGAATATCCACATGCGAATCGGCTTTCACAAAGCCGTGGCCGGGGAAATGCTTGCCGCAGTTGCCCATGCCCGCCTGCAGCAGGCCATGCATGAGGCTCTTGGCCAGCATCGCCACCACGCGCGGGTCGCGGTGAAAGCTGCGGTCACCGATCACCGAGCTTTCGCCATAGTCCAGATCCAGCACCGGGGTAAAGCTGAAATCCACCGCGCAGGCGCGCAGCTCGGCACCCAGCACATAGCCCGCTGCAGTGGCGGCATTCATCGCGCGCATCGCGCCGCTGCCCGTGCGGTGTTGGCGGCCCTGGCCGTCGTCCATCCACATCTGGCCAAAATGGCGCATCGATGGCAGGTGCGTGAAGCCATCGGTACGGAAGCGCTGCACGCGCCCGCCCTCATGGTCCACACAAATGAGCAAATCGGGCTTGATGGCCTTGATTTGCGCGCACAGCTGCACCAGCGCCGAGCGGCTCTCCCAGTTGCGGGCAAACAGGATGACGCCCCCCACCAGCGGGTGGGCCAGGCGGGCGCGGTCGGCATCGGTCAGGGCCTTGCCGGCGATATCAATGATCAGAGGAGCGTGCATGGGAGGGATGCGGACAATTCAAAAACGGGCCCTGGCAGGGCCCGGGGAGCGGGAATCAGAGCTTTTCGACGACGCAAAAGCTCGCGGCATAGTCGACCTCGTCGGTCACGGTGATATGGGCCGTCAGCCCTTGCGCCTCGAACCAGGCGGCCAGCTCGCCATGCAGCCGGATGCCCGGCTTGCCGCTGGGCAGGTTGATGACCTCGCAGTTGCGCCAGGTCATCGGCATGCGCATACCCAGGCCCACGGCCTTGCTGAAGGCCTCCTTGGCCGAAAAGCGGGTGGCCATGTAGCGCACGCCCCGGTCAGGCCAGCGCTCGCTGCGGCGGCGCCAGACGGCCAGCTCGCCCTCGGCCAGCACCTTGTGGGCAAAGCGCTCGCCCTGGCGCTCCAACGTAGCGCGGATGCGGCGGATATCGCAGATGTCGGTGCCAATACCGTAGATCATGCTGTCACAGACCTGGGCGTGCGGTTACAGCAGCACGCCATCGGCGCGGGCATCGAGCGAGCGGCGGTAGGCACGCACGGCTTCGGCGTAGCCCATCTCCAGCGCATCGGTGACAAAGGCGTGGCCAATCGACACTTCCAGCACCTGGGGCACATGGGTCACAAAGGGGGTGAGGTTGCGCAGGCTCAGGTCATGGCCGGCATTGACGCCCAGGCCCACAGCCTGCGCCGCCTTGGCCGCGGCCACGTAGCGCGCCAATTGCACACTTTGCTCCGGCGTGCCAAAGGCGGCCGCATAGGGCTCGGTGTAGAGCTCGACCCGGTCGGCGCCCACCGCCTTGGCAGCGGCCATCTGCTCGGGGATCGGGTCCATGAACAGGCTCACGCGCACACCCAGTGCCTTGCACTCGTCCACCAGCGGCTTGAGGAGCGCGGCGTCTTGCGGAAAGTTCCAGCCATGGTCGCTGGTGAACTGGTCCTCGCCATCGGGCACAAAGGTGGCCTGGTGCGGGCGGTACTGGCGCACGTAGGTCATCAGATTTTGGAAAGGATTGCCTTCGATGTTGTACTCGCGCTTGACCGGCCAGGTGGCGATCACATCGGCCAGCCGCTCCACATCGCCCGGGCGGATATGGCGCTCGTCCGGCCGCGGGTGCACGGTGATCCCCTGCGCGCCCGCTTCCAGGCACAGACGTGCCGCACGCGTCACGCTGGGGATATCCAGGTGGCGGGTGTTACGCACCAGTGCCACCTTGTTGAGGTTGATAGACAGGGCAGTTTTCACGGGGGTAGTCATAGTGATTGGATATCCATCATCAACTGGCGCGTACGCAATACCGGCTGACCACAATGGTGTTGCAGCAGCGTACGCAACTGAACTTTTAACTCTGCGGCGCACAACACGCAAGCCCTGAGCACTGCGGGATAGGGGTTTGCAGCGGACAGCGCTTGCTCCAAGCCCTCCCATTGTGCACCGCTGAGCCCCGCCCTGTCCTGCCCATGGGCCTCGCGCAGGCCGGCGTCGGGCACCAGCACATAGCGGGTGGCGGGCTGGAGCGGCTGCAGCGACAGGGTTTGCGCCGCCAGCGATGGCAGCAGCCCCAGCTCGCGCAGCAGCAGCAGCTCAAAGGCGCGCAGCACGGGCTCGAGCACCTCGCCATGGTCGGTGGCCAGCACCCGCACCACACCGGCATAGATGTCGAACAGGTTGGCAAACGGGTCTTCGCGCGCCAGCAGCCGCATCAGCAGCTCATTGAGGTACAGGCCCGAGAGCAGGCCCGCGCCCACCGGCATCGTGTGGCCGCCTACCCACTCGGCGCTTTTGAGCGTATGGATGTCCGAGGCCCCCTCGCCCGCGATGCCCCAGGACAGGCGCAGCGGCTGCAAGGCCAGCAGCACCGGCCTAAAGTTGGACGTGGGTTTTTTAACGCCCTTGGCGACCAGGGCTACGCGTCCCCGGTGCCGGGTAAAGCATTCCAGCACCAGGCTGGATTCGCTCCAGTCATACCGGTGCAGGATGTAGGCCGGTTCCTCATTGACGCGCTTGACAGCCATGGCTCAGGGGGTGCAGTACGTGACCCCGTTGGGGCCAGAGAAGAGATCGGGTACCACGCACTGGGCGCCGACCGGGCACAGCAGGCGGTGCGCCGGTATGCGCCAGGCTTGCGCTTATTCGTAGCCGAAGGACTTGACCCGGGCCTCGTCATCGGCCCAGCCGGACTTGACCTTGACCCAGACTTCCAGGAACACCTTGGCGCCCAGCAGCTTTTCGAGCTCCTGGCGTGCCTCGGTGCTGATGCGCTTGAGCTTCTCGCCCTTCTCGCCAATCACCATGGCCTTGTGGCCATCACGTTCGACAACGATGGTCGCTGCAATGCGCATGAAGCGGCCATGCGTCTTGCTGGGCTCCTCGTCGAACTTGTCGATGACAACGGTCGAGGTATAGGGCAGCTCATCACCGGTGAAGCGAAAGAGCTTCTCGCGCACGGTCTCGGACGCCAGGAACTTCTCGCTGCGGTCGGTCAGCTCTTCAGGACCGTAGAACCAGGCCTGCTCGGGCAGGTACTTTTCGCAGATGCCGAACAGGCGCTCGATATCGCCCTTGTTCTTGGCCGACATCGGCACGAATTCGGCAAAGGGGTGGCGCTCCTGCATGTCGCGCAGCCAGGGCGCAATCTCGTGGCGGCGGTGCACGGTGTCGAGCTTGTTGGCGATCAGCAAGGTGGGAATGCCGGGCTTGAACAGCGACAGCACCTTGGCGTCGGCCAAGGTGAAGCTGCCCGCCTCCACGACAAACAGGATCAGGTCCACATCGCCGATGGCGCCCATCACCGTCTTGTTGAGCGACTTGTTCAAGGCGCGCGAGTGGCGGGTCTGAAAGCCCGGCGTATCGACAAACACGAACTGGGTGTTGTCCTTTGTGCGGATACCGGTGATGCGGTGGCGTGTGGTCTGCGCCTTGCGCGAGGTGATCGAGATCTTCTGGCCGACCAGGGCATTCATCAACGTGGACTTGCCCACATTGGGCTTGCCGACGATGGCAATCAGACCGCAGCGCTGCGGGCCGGTGGGCGCGGCAGGCGCCTCGGCCTGGTCGGCATCGGGGGCGCTGACGCGTGCCACAGTCGCGCCGGGCTTGGCGGCCGCGAGCATCGCGTCCAGGTCAGAGAGGGTCTGGCCCGAAGGCAACAGCTCTGCAGGGTCTTGGCCAGCAGCGCTTGGAGATAGGGGTTTTTTCGAGGTCATAAAAAGCTTAGCGATGCTGGGTCTGCAGTTGTTGCAACATGATGGCGGCTGCCGCCTGCTCGGCCGCACGGCGCGATGCGCCAGCGCCTTCGCTGCGGGCCTGAAAGGCCGGCACCACACAGTCGACATGGAAGGTCTGCGCATGCGCAGCCCCGGTTGTGCCGGTCACCACATACTCCGGCACCGATTTCTTGCGTGCCTGCAGCCACTCCTGCAGCGCCGTCTTGGCATCCTTGGATGCGGCGGGCATGTGCTGCGAGATTTCGACACGCTCATAGAGATGATGCACGATCGCCTCGGCCCGCGTGTAGCCGGCATCCAAGTAAACCGCTCCAATAATCGCCTCGACCGCATCGGCGAGTATCGAGGGGCGCTCACGCCCCCCCGATTTAGACTCCCCTTCGCCCAGGCGCAGCACCTTGGCCAGCTGCAGGCGCAGCGCAATCTGGTGCAAGGTGTCTTGCTTGACCAGGTTGGCGCGCATGCGCGAGAGCTCGCCCTCCGGGGTGCCCTTGAGCTTCTGGAACAGCATCGTCGATACCGCCAGGCCCAGCACCGAGTCGCCCAGAAACTCCAGGCGCTCATTGTGGTCCGCACAAAAACTACGGTGCGTTACCGCTCGCTGCAGCAACGCACCGTTCGCAAAAGAATACTGCAGGCGTTCCTGCAATCGACTGAGTTCTGATTCCACCTACTTCACACTATCGTTAAAACGGAAGACCAGAAAGGCTGGCCCGTACAAGGGGATGTCCCGCTCGTAGCTGTAGGACACCACAATCTTGCCGTCCGTGTCTTTGGTCACTTCCAAATCCTTGGCATTGACCGAGGTCATGTCATCAATCGCCTGCGAGCGCTCATAGATGGCGCGCACTTCCTGCACCGTCGTGCCCTGGCGGGCAGCCTTGACGGCCGCCTTCTTGATGTTCATGTTCTCGATCACGATCGGGACTGCCTTGCTGCCCACAATGGCGAGGGCCACGATGATGAAACCCCAGAGCACCACACCGATGAACGACATGCCGCGTTGGCGCTGCCGGGGTGCTTGTTTCATAGCCTGCATAGTCAATCCCTCTTAGAAAACTTTTTTAGTTAAACGGTCCGATACGCTTGATGTTACCGAAATTCATCCAGACAAAGAAGGCCCGGCCGACAATATTGGCATCCGGCACAAAGCCCCAGTAACGGGAATCCAACGAGTTGTCGCGGTTGTCACCCATCATGAAGTAATGGCCTTCGGGCACCTTGCAGGTCACGCCCTCGACGCTGTAGCGGCAGTTGTCCTTGTACTTGAAATCCGTCACGCCCTGCACGAAGTTGGGCACGTCCGGGTTGATGATGGAGCGGTGCGGCTTGTCGCCCAGCTGCTCTTCAATCTGCTTGAAGTAGCGCATCGCATCCTGCTCGAAGTAATCGGGCTGGTTGGTCGTCGGCACCGCCTTGCCATTGATGGTCAGGCGCTTGTTGATGTAGGACACCTCGTCACCGGGCACACCCACCACACGCTTGATGTAGTCCATGCTCGGCTGCGGGGGGTAGCGGAACACCATCACATCGCCGCGCTTGGGCGCCGTGCCTTCGGTGATCTTCTTGTTGATCACCGGCAGGCGCACTCCATAGGTGAACTTGTTGACCAGGATCAGGTCGCCCACCTGCAAGGTGGGAATCATCGAGCCAGACGGAATCTTGAAGGGCTCAAACAGGAAAGAGCGCAGGATGAAGACCACCGCGATCACCGGGAAGAGGCCCGCGGTCCAATCCAGCCACCAGGGCTGCATCAACAGGCGCGCCTTGCCTTCTTGCACATCGTCGCCGTCAACCTTGTCGATGCCCTGGGCATCGAGCTGGCGGCGCCGCTCGGCCGCCGAGACCTCGAGCTGGGCAGCGGCCGCCTGGCGCCGGGGGAAGAAGTAAAAGCGCTCTGCCAGCCAGTAGGCGCCGGTGATCACCGTGGCCAAAAACAGCAGCAGTGCAAAATTGCCTTCGATGGCGCCGCTGTACCAGGCGCCCATATAGGCCACAAAAGCGGCCAGAATCAGTGTTGTCAGGAGTTGCATAGCGTTGTTCTTGGCTTCTTCTCTTCTTAATCGTCCACTTGCAAAATCGCCAGGAACGCCTCTTGGGGCACTTCCACCGAGCCGATCTGCTTCATGCGCTTCTTGCCGGCCTTCTGCTTTTCCAGCAGCTTGCGCTTACGCGTGATGTCGCCACCATAGCACTTGGCCAGCACGTTCTTGCGCATGGCCTTGACCGTTTCGCGGGCGATGATGTTGGCACCAATCGCCGCCTGGATCGCCACGTCGAACATCTGGCGGCTGATGATTTCGCGCATCTTGGCCACCACGGCGCGGCCACGGTAGACCGACTGCGAGCGGTGCACGATGATGGACAGCGCGTCCACCTTCTCGCCGTTGAGCAGAATGTCGACCTTGACCACGTCGGAGGCCCGGTATTCCTTGAACTCGTAGTCCATCGAGGCATAGCCACGCGAGACCGATTTGAGCTTGTCAAAGAAGTCCAGCACGATCTCGCCCAGTGGCATCTCATAGGTCAGCATCACCTGGCGGCCGTGGTAGGCCATGTCCATCTGCACACCACGCTTCTGGTTGGCCAGGGTCATCACCGGGCCGACATAGTCCTGGGGCATGTAGAGATGCACGGTCACGATGGGTTCGCGCACCTCTTCGAGACGGCCGGCATCTGGCATCTTCGAGGGGTTTTCCACATCGACGAGTTCGCCATCGGCCTTGAGCACCTGGTAGACCACGCTGGGCGCGGTGGTGATCAGGTCCTGGTCGAACTCGCGCTCGAGACGCTCCTGCACGATTTCCATGTGCAGCAGGCCCAGGAAGCCGCAGCGAAAGCCAAAGCCCAGCGCCTGCGAGACTTCGGGCTCGTAGTGCAGCGCCGCATCATTGAGCTGGAGTTTTTCCAGCGCATCACGCAGCTGGTCGTACTCGGACGCTTCGGTCGGGTACAGGCCGGCAAACACCTGGGACTTGACTTCCTTGAAGCCCGGCAGCGGCGCGCTGGCCGGGCCCAGGTTGTTGGGCAGCTTCTTTTCCAGGGTGATGGTGTCGCCCACCTTGGCGGCCTTCAACTCCTTGATGCCGGCAATGATGTAACCCACCTCGCCGGCCCTGAGCACATCGCGCGACTCGTTGGCGGGCGTGAACACGCCCAGGCTGTTGGCCTCATAGGCCGCGCCGGTGGCCATCATCTTGAAACGCTCATTCTTCTTGAGCTGGCCGTCGACCACGCGCACCAGCATCACGACGCCCACATAGGGGTCAAACCAGCTGTCCACGATCATCGCGCGCAGGGGTGCCTCGGGCTCGCCCTTGGGTGGCGGCACCTTGGCCACCACGGCTTCCAGAATTTCTTCAATGCCCATGCCGGTCTTGGCCGAGCAGGGAATCGCATCGCTCGCATCAATGCCGATCACATCCTCGATCTCGGCCTTGGCATTGTCCGGGTCTGCATTGGGCAGATCCATCTTGTTGAGCACGGCAAACACTTCCACGCCCAGGTCCAGCGCGGTGTAGCAGTTGGCCACTGTCTGCGCTTCGACGCCTTGGGAGGCATCGACCACCAGCAGCGCGCCTTCGCAGGCCGACAACGAGCGCGAGACTTCATAGGAGAAGTCCACGTGGCCGGGGGTATCGATCAGGTTGAGGTTATAGACTTTGCCGTCCTTGGCCTTGTACTGCAAGGCCGCCGTCTGCGCCTTGATCGTGATGCCGCGCTCTTTCTCGATGTCCATCGAGTCCAGCACCTGTGCCTCCATGTCGCGCTCAGCCAGGCCTCCGCAATACTGGATCAGGCGGTCCGCCAAGGTCGACTTGCCATGGTCAATATGGGCAATGATGGAAAAATTACGAATGTGCTGCATTAACAAACAACGGAAAAAGGCCTGGAATCTGGCGCGCACGCCAAAGGGGCTGGAGATTCCAGCCAAAACACGCATTGTAGGCAAAAAGCAATGCACCCCGGCGGGGATGGCTCGATCCCGCCAGGGTGCCACTCGATGCGACCTATTCCGCCTTCATCAGTGCCACTGCATCTCGCCCTTGGCCACCTTGGCGCTCAGCGCCAGGCTTTCGAGGCCGCCCAGGTTGGGGAAGCGCTGCTTCATCGCCGCTTCCAGCGCCGCGCCATCCTTGGCCTTGGCCGTTTCTTCGTCAAAGGCGCGGATGTAGTCAGCGGTGAAGTCCAGCGCCGCCGTGCCAGCGGGCATCACGCCGGCAAAGTGGCCGGGGATCACGACCTCCGGGTTCAATGCCTTGATGCGCGCCAGCATCGCCAGCCAGTCGCTGTGCGACTGCGGCGTCTGGGTATCGGCCATCCAGACATGCTCACCGGCCAGCACCGGGATGCCACCGGCCACGGTCTTGATCGACGGAATCCACACCACGGTGCGGTCCGGTGTCGGGCCATCGAGGCCGATCAGCTGCAAGGCCTGGCCATCCACCTGCAGGCTGTCGCCTTGCAGCGGCTGGGGCACCACCAGCTGCTTGGGCGCGTTCTCACCCAGCTGCGGCCCCCAGACCTTGAGCTTGGCGTCCTTGGTGGCCTCGATATGGGCAATGGTCTGCGGTGTGGCCACAATCTTGGCCTCGGGGAACGCGGCCTGCAGGGTGTCCAGACCAAAGTAGAAGTCCGGGTCGCCATGGCTGATATAGATGGTTGTCAGGCGCTTGCCGGTGGCCTTGATCTTGTCGGCCAGCTTGCGCGCCTGCTCGGCCGAGAACTGCGCATCGATCAGCAGCACCTCGCTCTTGCCCTGCACCAGCACCGAGGACACGGCAAAGATCGCCTGCTCGCCCGGGTTGAAGACCTCGGTGGTCAGCGCAACTTGCTGGGTGTCGGCCGGCGCGGGGGCTGCCGGCGCACTGGCGGCTGGCGCAGCAGGCGCCGATGCCGTGCTGCTGCGCTCACAGCCGGCCAACAGGGCAGCGGCCAGTGCGCAGGCCGACAGCGTGTAGTAGTGTTGTTTCATGGTCGTGTTTGCTTTCAAAAGAGAAGTGAAAAAAGGTGGGCGCAGGCGAGGCTGCACCCCAGGGATTCAGACATCGGCAGCGATGCGCTCTGCAATAGCTTGCGCAATCGCCGCCTGCAGTTTTTCCAGCTCCCGGGCCAGACTCTCGCGCTGGCGAAAGCGCTTTCCCGCGCGCTCATACCAGTTCTCGGCGTCTTCCAGATCGCCTTCTTGCAAATGCACGATGCCATGCAGCCAGGCGGCCATGAGGCCGGAGTAGCGCTGCACACCATCGTGGGCGGCATGCCAGTAGCCCGCTTGCAACCGGGCCGCCAGCACTTGCAGCTGGCGCAGTTCGTCGGCGCTGTACATGGCCGTCATGGCTGCATCGCTTGCAGCATGGGGGCGCTGTCCACCACCTGCTCCATGCGGATGATCTGGCCATCGCGCAGCTGGTACAGGTGCGAAAAGCTCGCCACCATGGCCTTGCCGCTGGCGCGGTGCGTGCCGGTGTAGCGGCCAAAAGCGGCGACCCGGTCGCCATCGGCCAGGTAGGTATGTACCTGAGCGCTGAACACCGCCCAGTCGCTGCCAATCCGCGCAAATACGCCCTCCACGATCTGCGCCGCGCCAACATACTGGCCCGCATAGGGCGAGCCTGCAGCCTCGATCCACAGCACCTCGGGCGCGAGCGCGGCCATCAAATGGCGGGCGTTGTCCTCGGGGCTGCCTTCATAGGTGGCAGCAATGGTGTCCAGGTTGCTGGTGGTCATACAGTCTCCGTACAGGTTCAGGCGGCCAGCCATTGCGCCACAAAGGCTTCGGGGTTGGAAAAAGCGGTGCTTGCGTTGAGCAGCTGGCGCTGGCCATCGCGCTCCAGCACAAAGCTGGGCACGCCTTGGGCGCCCAGCTCGCGCATCAGCTGCCGGGCCTGCGCCACGCGTGCGCTGTTGGCTTGCAGCAAAGCGGCATCGGGCTGCGCCAGCCGGGCGGCCGCGTCATCCAGGCCCAGGCCGCGCAGCAACTCCAGCAACACGGCGATGGCGGTGTTGTCCAGCCCATCGACATAGCGCGCATGCTGGATCGCCTTGAGCGCCTCGG
Source organism: Comamonas sp. JNW (assembly GCF_003105075.1). Classification (NCBI taxonomy): domain Bacteria; kingdom Pseudomonadati; phylum Pseudomonadota; class Betaproteobacteria; order Burkholderiales; family Comamonadaceae; genus Comamonas; species Comamonas sp. JNW. The sequence continues at coordinate 376,506 of NZ_QETI01000002.1, read as the reverse complement.
CCTCGCGCTGCGGCGCGGTCAGGTGCACGGCAGTGAGCGCCACCGTGGCCGGGCCACTGTCAAACATCTGCTGGGGCTTGTCCAGCACCTCGCTGCGGTAGCGCTGGCTAAAGGGCTGGCCGGTCAGGCGCTCGATACGCTGGTCATTGCTCCAGGCGTAGGCCGCAAAGGCCTCATCCATGGGGCGGGCACCTTCGCCCGAGAAAAGGCCGCTGGGCAGCAGCTGCAGCTGCTCGCCACTGCGCTGCACCAGGGTTTCCAGCAGCGGGCCCGCGCCATAGCACCAGCCGCACAGGGGGTCAAAAAGGTAGTACAGACGTTTCATATCTATTCCATATCGGATGCAATGCCGCCATAGTAGGTGGTTTGGATTGACAAATAAATAGATATCAAATAGATAATCCGTATGCAAAAAGCAAACAATGTCGACGAGGCCAGCCTTGGCCATTTCTCCAACCTCAAGCGCCTGGCCTATTTCAGTGCGGTGGTCGAGACCGGCAGCTTCACGGCGGCCGCCGAGCGCCTGGGCATCACTAAGGCCGTGGTCAGCCAGCAGGTGGCGCGGCTGGAGGCGGACTTCCGCACCAGTCTGCTCACCCGCAGCACGCGCAAGGTGGCCCCCACCGATGCGGGCCAGGCCTTCTACCAGCGCTGTGCACTGATCCTCAAGGAAGCCGCTGACGCCTTTGATGAACTGTCGCAGTCGGCCCAGGCACCCTCGGGCACCTTGCGGCTGACAGCACCGCTCGACTACGGCATCGCGGCCATCGTGCCGGCGATCACCGCGTTCTGCCGCCGCTACCCGCAGTGCAAGGTCGATGCGTCGCTCAGCGACCAGTCGCTGGACCTGATGGACGGCCAGGTGGAGCTGGCCATCCGCGTGGGCTGGCTCACCGAGCTGCATCTGCAGGCGCGCCAGATCGGCAGCTTTCGCCAGCTGCTGGTGGCCGCACCTGCCTGGCGCAGCCAGCTGTCCGGCATCCAGGAGCCCCAGCAGTTGCGCGCCCTGCCCTTTGTTGCCAACACGGCGCTGCGCGAACCGCTGCACTGGAGCTTTTCGCGCAGCGCGCTGGAGCGCCAGAATGTCAATATGCCCTCGGTGCTGTCGCTCAACGCCACGATGGCCGTGCGCGAGGCAGTGCGCCACGGCGCGGGCCTGTCGGTGCTGCCCGACTATGCGGTGGCGGACGACCTGCACAGCGGCCGGCTGCTGCAGGTGCTGCCCGACTGGAAGCTGCCCTCGGGCGGCATCCATGCGGTGTTCCCTGCCGCGCGCTTTCGCCCAGTCAAGGTGCGTGCCTTTGTCGAACTGCTGCAAGAGCAGCTGGCGCAGCAAGAGACCCATGACGAAGGCCCCCACACTCCGAAAAATGGGCCGTCCGCTGCACCCCATTGAGGAGCTGGGTACGATCGATCGATCACGCCTGCGGCACCGGGCCGCAGTGCAACCCCGCTTGACAGGAGACCCCAGCATGGCAGCAGCAGTAGAACGTGGCGAGATCGGCCAGTACCGTGGCGTAAAGATAGAACTTGTCACGGTGGACGCCACCGGGGCGCAGGTCGACCTCTCCTGCGCCTGCATGTTCACGCATGAAGTGGACCACCAGCCCCTGGCAGGCGGCCTCGCCAACCTCGATGCCGCCCTGGGCGGCCAGCTGGCCCAGGCCCGGCGCGATGGCGCCTTCCGCGCCCAGCCGCTCGAGACGCTGCTCATCACCCCGCCTGCGGGCGCCGCGCAAGCCGCTGCCATCTTGGTCATCGGCATGGGCCACCCCGAAGACTGGAGCCCGGCGACCAGCGCAGCGGCCGTGGCCTGCGCACTGCGCGTCGGCCAGTTGCGCAATGCCCGCAGCATTGCGATCGCGCCCAGCATTCTGGACACCGGCATCCACTCCGATGAAGACGTCAACGGCCCCATGCTGCATGGCTTCAAGACCCAGCTCGATGCGCTGCACCAGCTGCACAGCCTGGGGCTGGCGCCCGCGCCTGCGATCGGGCACTGGGTGTTTGACACCGGTGCCGCCCACTACCCGCACAAGCTGCAGCAGTACCAGCAAGCGTTTGCATCCATGATGGGCTGAGGGTCTGCCCAACCGCAGCCTTGACCGCTGCGGCATGCGGCCTACAATGGGCCGCTTCTTTACCTGTGCGAGGTCTTCTACCCATGCGCCATTGATGCTGCCGTCTTGCTGACGGCCCCACGTCCCGCCCCTTGATGGCAGCGGCTGCCCTGTCTAACGGACGCCAAGGCTGCAGGCTCACCAGCCATGGCGCGGGGATGTTCGGCATCGATGACATCGCACGGGTATGACAGACACACATTTGGCGCTGCATGGCGTCTCCTATTCGCTGCCGCAAGGCCGGCCGCTTTTCTCCGATCTCCACGCCCGTTTTGACCGCCAGCACACCGCGCTGGTCGGCCGCAATGGCGTGGGCAAAACGGTGCTGGCACGGCTGCTGGCCGGCGAGCTCGAGGCGACGCGTGGCCGCATCAGCCGCGCAGGCCGCATCCACTACCTGGCGCAGAACCTGCTGGTGCAGCTCCCCGGCCAGAGCATTGCCGCGCTGGCTGGGCTGGCGCCTGCACTGGCGGCCTTGCAGCGCATCGAGCAAGGCAGCAGCGACCCGCAGGACTTTGCCCTGGTGGCCGAGCGCTGGGATCTGCGCCAGCAGTTCCAGACCCTGCTGCAAGACAGCGGCTTGCCCGCGCTGCCCGCAGAGACCCCGGCCAGCGCATTGAGCGGCGGCCAGGCGATGCGCTTGGCGCTCTTGGGCGCGCAACGGGCCCAGGCCGATTTTCTGATTCTGGACGAGCCCAGCAACCACCTCGATGCCGCGGGCCGCGCCGCACTGGCGCAGCGCCTGCGGCATTGGCCCGGCGGCCTGCTGCTGATCAGCCATGACCGGCGCCTGCTCGCGCAGATGGAGACGATTGCCGAGCTGAGCAGCCAGGGACTGCAGCTGTACAGCGGCTCCTTTGGCGGCTACCAGCAGGCCCAGCAGCAGCGCACGCAACTGGCGGCGGATGCGCTGGCCCGCAGCAAGCAGGAGCGCAAACGCGGCGAGCAGGCGCTGCGCGCGCAGCAAGAGCGGCAGGAGCGAAGGCAGGCCAGAGGCGCAAAAGAGGGCAAGCAAGCCAACCAGGCCAAGATCCTGCTGGGCGGCGCCAGGCAGCGCGCCCAGGCATCGTCAGGCAAACTGCTGACCCAGCATGCCGCTGCCCGCGAGGCGCTGAACGCCCGCGTCAGCGAAGCGGCCCAGGCCATCGACTGGCAGGCCGGCCCCATCCACTGGCAGCTGCCGCCCGAGGCCTTTGATCGGTGCCGCAGCAGCGATGCCATCGTTGCCGAGCTGCAGGCGCTGCAGTCACCGCGCCTGCCCGGCGCGCAGCCCCTGAACCTGCAGCTGCGCGCGGGCCAGCGCCTGGCCATCACAGGGCCCAATGGCAGCGGCAAAAGCAGCCTGCTGCAGATCCTCGCCGGCCAGTTGGCCCCCAGCGCCGGACAGCGGCAAGTGCATGTGCCCTGGGCCATGCTGGACCAGCAGCAAAGCGGGCTGGACCCGGCGCAAAGCCTGCTCGCCCAGCTGCAGCAAAGCAACTGCCAGACACCGGAAGGCGTGCTGCGCATGCGCCTGGCGCAGCTGGGGCTCGATGCGCGCTGCATTCTGCAGCCCAGCGGCCAGCTGAGCGGTGGCGAACGGCTCAAAGCTGCGATGGCCTGCGCGCTGTACCGCGATGCGCCCGCGCAGCTCCTGCTGCTGGACGAACCGGACAACCACCTGGACCTGTCCGCACTGCAAGCGCTGGAGGACATGCTGCGCAGCTACCCGGGCTGCCTGGTTGTTGTCTCGCACGATGAGGCGCTGCTTGATGCGCTGGCGCTGACGCACCGGTTGGCGCTCGATAGCGACCGCTGGCAGATGGCGCCATGGAGAAACGATGCACCCATTTAGCCACCACCTGGTGGTACCCGGAAGTTCTCGCTGATGCGCTGCTCGGCGCGCTGGCACAGATCCAGCCAGCGGCGCCAGCGCCTGGCCAGCCAGCCGAGCGGCAGCTGGGCAGCTATAGGTGGCGGCTGCTGGAGCCTGGAATCGGGGAGTGGTCGAGGGTTTTGCATGGACACCGATGCTCGGCGCCGGCCAGACTTCTGTAAAGTTGAATTTCCTATGCATTCACTTCAGAAAAACTGATGCGAAACCTCAACCTCGACCAGGTGCAAACCCTGGTCGCCATCGCCGACCTGGGCACCTTTGCCGCAGCCGCGCAAGCGCTGCACCTGTCGCCACCGGCGATCAGCCTGCATATCAAGGAGCTGGAGGCGCGCATGGACACGGCCCTGCTGCTGCGCGGCCGGCGCCAGGCGGTGCTCACGGCAGCGGGCGAAGTGCTGGTGGCCCAGGGCCGCCAACTGCTCGACGCCAGCGATGAGCTGATCGACCTGGTGCAGCGCCGCGCCAGTGGCCGCGAAGGCCTGGTCAAGGTGGGCGTCTCGGCAGGGGTAAGCACACGCCTCTTGCCGATGATGCTCGAGCAACTCAGCCAGCGCAGCCCGGGCGTCGAGGTCAAGCTCGAAGCGGTGGGCTCGGCCGATGCGATGCAGCGCCTGCGCGCGGGATCGCTCGATGTGGCGATTGTGGCCAGCCCCCAGCCCAGCAGCGCCGAGATTGTGCTCACGCCCTGGCGCAATGACCCGATGGTGGTGCTGCTGCCCGCGGCCTGGAAGGCGCCCAAGCGGGTGACGCCGGACTGGTTGGCGGACAAGCGCTGGGCCTCGTTTGCGCCGGCCACGCAAATGCATGGGCTGATTGCCGGCTGGTTCGGCCAGGCAGGCCACCACCCCCGGCCATTTCTCACGCTCAGCTACCCCGGCGCCCTCAAAAGCCTGGCAGCGGCCAGCCAAAGTGCGGTGATCCTGCCGCTCGAAGAGGTGGAAGACCAGCTGCACCTGCCTGGCGTGCAGGTGCGCCAGCTCTGGCCCCGGCTGATGCGCCCCATGGCCGTGGCCCACCGCCGCGATGGCAGCCACAACCCGGCAGCCGCTGCAGTGCTGGAGGTGCTGGCCGCTTTTGCACTACCCCGCTGATGTCCTGTGTTTGACAGGGGGCAGCACCTCACGCCTGCCATCATGGCTGCATACCAACAAGGAGACATGCATGGCAGACAAGATCGGTTTTATCGGCCTGGGCCGCATGGGCAAGCCCATGGCCGCCAACCTCGTCAAAAAGGGTTTTGCACTGGTTGTGCATGACCTGAACCCGACAGCGGTCAAGGACCTGGTCGCGATGGGCGCGCAAAGCGCCGGCGTGGCCGAGCTGGCCCGCGACTGCAGCATCATCGTCACCATGCTGCCCTCGTCGGTGGAGGTGGAACAGACGGCGCTGGGCGATGGCGGCATCTTTGCGCATGCCCAGCCCGGCAGCATTCTGATGGACATGAGCACCATCGACCCGCTAGCGACCGACCGGCTGGCCCAGCAGGCCGCTGCCAAGGGCCTGACGATGGTGGATGCGCCCGTGGGCCGCCTGGCCGAGCATGCCGACCGGGGCGAGTCGCTCTTCATGGTGGGCGCGAGCGACGCCGATCTGGCCCGCGTGCAGCCCTTGCTCGACGCCATGGGCACCACCACGCACCACTGCGGCCCGGTGGGCACGGGCGGGCGCACCAAGCTGGTCAACAACTACCTGGCTGTCACCCTGACCCAGGTGAATGCCGAGGCGTTGGCGCTGTCGCAGCGCTTTGGCCTCGATATCACCAAGACCTTGCAGGTGCTGCTGGGCACCTCGGCCACCAATGGCCAGCTGCGCATGAACTTTGCCAACAAGGTGCTGCAGGGTGACACCACGCCGGGCTTCACGATCGACCTGGCCCACAAGGACATGTCGCTGGTCGTCGCTGCCGCCCATGCCAGCAAGGTGCCCATGCCGGTGGCCGCGGCCGTGCACGAGTCCTACAGCCTGGCCCGCGCCAGCCAGCATGGCGGTCTCGATTTTTCAGGCATGGCCGATGTGCTCTGCGGCCTGGCCGGCATTGACAAGCCGCGCGTACCCAAGGGATGGACACCGGGCTAAGGCGCCCACCCAGGAGGCGGTAATGTCAGCCTCCGTCCTATGGCCGCAGCCGCGCAAACGGGGTACAAAGGCTGCTGCTCCACCATCCGCAGCCTTGCCCATGTCCGCTCCCATCCCTGCCCATATCGCGTCGCTTTGGCGCAATAACGACAAGATTGCCGCCATCAAGCGCCTGCGCGAAGAAACCGGCATGGGCCTGGCAGAAGCCAAGCATGCGCTGGAATCACAGCTGGATGGCGGCGACGGCCATGAGCCGCCACGCGAGGGTGCCGCGCTGCGAACTGCCATCGAGACGGCATTGGCCCGGGGCGACAAGATCGTCGCCATCAAGCTGCTGCGGGATGCGACCGGCATCGGCTTGAAGGACGCCAAGGACCGCATTGAATCGGGCGACCCGCAGCAATGGCTGGTCGAGGCCCATTTGCCCCACACCCCCAGCCACCCAGCGCCCGCGCCCGTAGGTACCGCAGCCTGGATGGCCCCCGGCCATGAACCCGGCCGGGTGCAAAGCTCGGGCGCCTGGACGGCCGTATTCGTGGTGGTGCTGGCCCTGGTGCTGGCGGGCTGGTACTTCTGGCGCGCCTGATCGGCCCAGCACGCCAGCTTCTGAATCAGCGCAGAAAGTCCGCTGCGCTGTGCCGCTCGGGCATCGGCGAGCTACCGCGCACCTTGTTGACCCGCTGGCCGCGTTGCACCGCAGGGCGCTGCGCGATCTCATCGGTCCAGCGGCGCACATGCTGGTAGGACTCGACATCCAGGAACTCGGCCGCGTTGTAGACCTCGTTGTTCAGCAGCGCGCCATACCAGGGCCAGGCGGCCATGTCGGCAATGCTGTAATCCTGCCCAGCAATAAAGCGCTGCTCGGCCAGTTGGCGGTTGAGCACATCGAGCTGGCGCTTGACCTCCATCGCATAGCGGTTGATCGGGTAGGCCATCTTCTCTGGCGCATAGGCATAGAAGTGGCCAAAGCCGCCGCCCAGAAAGGCCGCACTGCCCACCTGCCAGAACAGCCAGTTCAGCACCTCGGTGCGGGCTGCGCCCTCCTTGGGCAGGAACTGGCCAAACTTCTCGGCCAGGTGCAGCAGGATGGAGCCCGACTCGAACACGCGTACAGGCGTGCTGCCGCTGCGGTCGAGCAGCGCGGGGATCTTGGAGTTGGGGTTGACCTCGACAAAGCCGCTGCCAAATTGGTCGCCTTCGCCGATATTGATCAGCCAGGCGTCGTACTCGGCCTCGGCAATGCCCAGCTCCAGCAGCTCTTCGAGCATGATCGTCACCTTGACGCCATTGGGCGTGCCCAGCGAATACAGCTGCAAGGGGTGCTTGCCCACCGGCAGCAGCTTGTCATGCGTGGCGCCCGCTTCGGGGCGGTTGATATGGGCGAATGCGCCCCCATTGCCTTTGTCCCAGGTCCAGACCTTGGGCAGTTGGTAGGCTTGATCCGACATGCTTTACCTCAGCTTTCTGTGTAGGGCTGGGGCCCACCGCTGCGGCCCGGCGGGGTGCGGGCGCAAGTGCGGTAAGGCCACCTGCTGCCGATCATAGAGAGGAGCCCAGCGCGCTGCAGCAGTGCCGAAAAAGACCACAACGCAGGTTGCGGCCCCTTGACGCCATCTTGATGCCAGCCCACGCAGTCTAGATATGCGCTCAATGCCAGGCTTTCTACAGTGGAGGCCTCTCCACCCAGGGCTTGACCTGCAAGCCAGCCTCCATGAAACCTGTCGCCATCCTCCAGCATGAAACCTCGCAGGGCCCAGGCGTGCTGCTCGCGCATTTGCAGCAGCACGGCATCCCCTATGCATTGATCAGGCCCTGCAACGAGGGCATCGCAGCCATGCGCGCGCGTGATTACCGCGGCATCATTGTGCTGGGCAGCAACCATTGCGCCAATGAGCAGCTGCGCTGGATCGAGCAGGAGCGCTGCCTGTTGCAAAGCGCCCTGGCGGCGGACGTGCCCGTGCTCGGCCACTGCTTTGGCGCGCAGATGCTGGCCCGTGCGATGGGCGCGCGCGTCTGGCGCAACCCCTGCGCCAACATCGGCTGGGGTCGCGTCTGGGTCACGCCCCAAGCCCAAGAACAGATGGACTTGCCCGCCGAGGCCACCATCTTCAACTGGCACTACGACAGCTTTGAGATTCCGCCAGGCGCAAGCCGCAGCATGTACGGCCGCCACTGCCTGAACAAGGGCTTTGTGCATGGACGCCATTGGGCCTTCCAAGGCCATCTGGAGGTCACCGCGCAAAGCGTGCGCGACTGGTGCGATGAAGGTGCGCCCGAGTTGCGCAGCGCAGCTGGCCCCGCCGTGCAAAGCCGGGCGCAGATCCTGGCGCAATTGCCCCAGCACATCCGCCAGTTGCACCAGATTGCCGCGCGCAGCTACAGCGCCTGGACGGCACAACTGCCGCGCCCGCGCCTGTTTTATATGCCGGTGTGGGGAGAGGCGCGCCTAGCGCTGGCATAAGCCGGCACCCACAAAAAAGCCGGTGCATTGCTGCACCGGCTTTGGACGAGGGAAAGCCTAAAAAGCTTAGACCTTCAGCACGGCCACGCCGCCCAGGTAAGGTTGCAGCGCTTCTGGCACCGTCACCGAGCCGTCAGCATTCTGGTAGTTCTCCAGCACGGCCACCAGGGTGCGGCCCACGGCCAGGCCCGAGCCGTTCAAGGTGTGGACCAGCTCATTCTTGCCTTGCGCGTTCTTGAAGCGGGCCTGCATGCGGCGGGCCTGGAAGGCTTCGCAGTTGCTCACCGAGCTGATTTCGCGGTAGGTGTTCTGCGCGGGCAGCCAGACTTCCAGGTCATAGGTCTTGGCAGCGCCAAAACCCATGTCGCCGGTCGACAGCGCCAGCACGCGGTACGGCAGGCCCAGGCGCTGCAGCACGTCTTCGGCATGGCGCGTCATCTCTTCAAGCGCCTCGTAGCTCTTGTCCGGATGCACCACCTGCACCATCTCGACCTTGTCGAACTGGTGCTGGCGGATCAGGCCACGCGTGTCGCGGCCGGCCGAGCCCGCTTCCGAACGGAAGCAGGGGCTGTGCGCCGTCAGCTTGATCGGCAGCTGGTCTTCGCTCAGCACTTCGTCCCGCACCAGGTTGGTGAGCGGCACTTCCGAGGTCGGGATCAGGTAGAGCGCTGCGGTATCGGGCACCGGCTCAGCATCCTGGCCGCCCTTGTTGGCGGCAAACAGGTCCTGCTCGAACTTGGGCAGCTGGCCCGTGCCCTTGAGCGAGTCGCTGTTGACGATGTAGGGCACATAGCACTCGGTGTAGCCGTGCTGCTCGGTCTGCAGGTCAATCATGAACTGCGCCAGCGCACGGTGCAGGCGGGCGATCGGACCCTTCATCACCGTAAAGCGCGAGCCGGTCAGCTTGACGCCGGCCTCAAAGTCCAGGCCCAGCGGCATGCCGACATCGACATGGTCCTTGATCTCGAAATCAAAGCTGCGCGGCGTGCCCCAGCGGCGCACTTCAACGTTGGCCGACTCGTCCTCGCCCACCGGCACGCTCTCGTGCGGCAGGTTGGGCACGGCCACCAGCATGGCCTGCAGCTCGGCCTGCAGTTCATCCAGGCGCGTGGCCGACTGTTCCAGCTCGGTCTTCATCGCGGCCACATCGGCCTTGGCCGCTTCGGCCGCGTCCTTCTCGCCCTTGCCCATCAGCATGCCAATTTGCTTGGACAGCTGGTTGCGCTTGGCCTGCAGCTCTTCGGTGCGGGTCTGGATGGTCTTGCGCTCGGCCTCCAGGGCCTTGAAGGCTTCGACATTCAAAAACGCCTGGGGGCTCTTGCGGGTCTGCAAACGGGCGATGACCGAGTCCAGGTCTTTGCGTAGCAACAAAATATCAAGCATGAATTACCTCTTGGGGTGGGGCAGCGCCTAGGCCTGCCCAATGAAAGGGGGTGGGGGTGGGCACTGCCCACCGCGATCAACGGGAGTGGACGAGCCGCCAGGCCACCAGGCCTCGTTCAGCGACCCGTCTCCGGAGATCGTGCAGAAATCTCCAGCCCGCCGACATCGATTTTCAGGCCCTTGGGCAGCGGGAACTTCACGGTCTCTTCGATGCCATCCATCTTGCGCACCGAGGTCGCGCCCAGCACCTTGATGCGCTCGATCACCTGCTTGACCAGCACCTCGGGGGCCGAGGCGCCTGCCGTCAGGCCCACGCGGGCGATGCCGTCAAACCATTCGGGTTGGAGCTCGTCAGCGTTGTCCACCATATAGCCCGGCGTGCCCAACTTGACGGCCAGCTCGCGCAGGCGGTTGCTGTTGGAGCTGGTGGGGCTGCCCACGACGATCACCAGGTCCACCTGGCTGCTCATCACCTTGACGGCATCCTGGCGGTTCTGCGTCGCATAGCAAATGTCCTGCTGCTTGGGCTCGCGGATCTGCGGAAAGCGCAGCTTGACGGCCGCCGTGATCTCGGCGGCATCGTCCACGCTCAACGTGGTCTGGGTCACCACCGCCAGTTTGTCGGTCTGGCTGGGGTGGACATGGGCCACATCACCCACCTCTTCGACCAGGTGGATGCCTTCGGACAGCTGGCCCATCGTGCCTTCGACCTCGGGGTGGCCCTTGTGGCCGATCATGATGAACTCATAGCCCTCTTTGGCCAGCTTGGCCACTTCCACATGGACTTTGGTCACCAGCGGGCAGGTGGCGTCGAAAATGCTAAAGCCTCGGCGCTCGGCCTCCAGCTGCACGGCCTTGCTCACGCCATGGGCCGAGAAGATCAAGGTGGCGCCGGGCGGCACGTCATCGAGCTCTTCGATGAAGATCGCGCCCTTGGCCTTGAGGTCGTTGACCACATAGGTGTTGTGCACAATCTCGTGGCGCACATAGATGGGCGCGCCAAATTTCTCGATCGCACGCTCGACGATCTCGATCGCCCGATCCACGCCCGCACAAAAGCCGCGCGGCTCGGCCAATACGATTTCCTGGGGCCGCAACATGCTCAGAGCACCCCGATCAGCTGGACTTCAAAGGTCACCGGCTGGCTGGCCAGCGGGTGGTTGAAGTCAAATTGCACTGCGCCATCGTCGCGCACCTGCATCGCCACACCGGCATAGGTGCTGGCACCATCGGGGGTGGGGAACTGCACCACATCGCCCAGGGTGTACTGCTCCATCGGATCGCCCAGCTCATTGAGCAGGCGGCGCGCCACCCACTGCACCATGTCCGGGTTGCGCTCGCCAAAGGCTTCGCCGGCGGGAACGTGGAAGGTCGCATGCGTGCCCTCGGGCAGACCCAGCAGCAGGTTCTCGACCGACGGCGACAGCTCACCCATGCCCAGCGACAGGGTCGCGGGTTTGCCTTCAAAGGTGTTGATCACATCGCCCGCCGGGCCAGCCAGGCGGTAGTGCAAGGTCAGAAACGATCCGGGTTGTACCACTGGCGCATCGGCAGGCAGCGGCGTCACGGGGGCCATCGGAGTAGTCATGCAAATCCCTATAAACTGGGGTGTATTGTAGGTTGTAGGGTGAAACCCCTGCATGCAACCTGCATCAAAAGATCCCAGGCAGAGCCCGCGCCCCAGGCAGTGGTTTTGCCCGGTCCCCAGGCCACCGGCCGACAGCGAACCTCCAGGAGTGCCTATGAACACCCATCTTTGCTGCCTTGCCCCTGCCGCTGCCCGCGCTTGCGCAAGGCATGCACGGCCCCTGCCCTGCCCGTCTCGCGCCCAGCCGCTGCCGGGCCAGCTGCACTGAGAGGACGCCATGCCCCTCAAAGACATCCCTACCGACTGCCAGCCGCGCGAGAAACTGCTCGCCAAGGGCGCCGGCGCGCTGACCGATGCCGAGCTGCTGGCCATCTTGCTGCGCACCGGCATGGCCGGCAAGAGCGTGCTGCAATGGGCCGCTGAACTGCTGGCCCCGCGCCAGCCCGATGCCCCAGGCAGCTTTGGCGGCATCAACGGCCTGCTGCAGGCCAGCAGCGCCGAGCTCGCACAGGTCAAGGGCCTGGGCCCGGCCAAGCGCGCCGAGCTGATCGCGGTGCTGGAGCTGGCCCGCCGCGCGATGGCCCAGCAATTGCAGCAGCGCAGCCTGCTTGGCAGTGCCTCCACTGTCAAAGCCTATGTGCAGTTGCACCTGGCGCACAAGCACCATGAGGTGTTTGCCGTGCTGTTTCTCGACAGCCAGCACCAGCTGATTGCGCTGGAGGAATTGTTTCGCGGCACCCTGGGCCAGGCCAGCGTCTATCCGCGCGAAGTGGTCGTGCGGGCCCTGCACCACCACGCTGCAGCGGTGATCTTGGCGCACAATCACCCCAGCGGCCAGGTCACGCCCAGCCAGGCGGACCAGCAACTCACGCAGAGCTTGCAGGCCGCCTTGTCCCTGGTCGATGTGCGTGTGCTGGACCATATTATTGTTGGGCCCGGAGCAGCACTGTCGATGGCCGAGGAAGGTGAGATGTGAGTAAGCAGGACAAAACCGGCAGCGTGGCATCGCTGCGGGAGCTCAAGCAGCTGCGCAAGGCGCTGACGGCCTTGCAGGCCGAGCAGGCAGCCCAGCGCCAGCTGCAAGAAGCCGCCCGCCAGCAGGCGCTGCGCCAGAGCGAGCGCGACCGCCAGCTGTTTCGCCAGACCGTAGGCGCCGTGCGCCCGCTGCCCAGCAGCGGCCAGATCAGCGCCGAAACGCCCCCGCCCGACCCGCTACCGCTGCAGCACTGGGCCGACGAGCAGCGTGTGCTGCTCGAAGCGATGAGCGATGAGTTCGACGCCAGCACCCTGCTCGACACCGACGACCAGCTGAGCTTTCGGCGCAAGGGCATTGGCCGCGATGTGGTCCACAAGCTGCGCGCCGGGCACTGGACCATCCAGCGCCAGATCGACCTGCATGGCCTGCGCACCGACGAGGCGCGTCAGGCGCTGGGCAGCTTTATCCGTCAATCGCAGCGCCAGGGGCTGCGCTGCGTGCGCGTGGTGCATGGCAAGGGCCTGGGCTCACCCGGGCGCATGCCGGTGCTCAAAGGCCGGGTGCACAGCTGGCTGGTGCAGAAAAACGAGGTGCTGGCCTTTGTACAGGCGCGCCCGGCCGATGGTGGCGCCGGCGCCCTGGTGGTGCTGCTGCGTGCCGCATCGATGGCGGCCAGCGCCGTCAATGTGGCCGATGCGCTGCTGCAGATGCAGGCACTGGCCCAGCAGGCAGCGGCCGTGCCGGCACCCGACCCGGTGGCCCAGCAGGTCGCATCCTGGGCGGCGCAGTACCGCAGTGACAAGACCAAGCGCTGATTGACAGGCCTTAAGAAGCCCCGGGCTTGCCCTGCGGCAAGGGAGCGCTGAAAGGGTTTACCCAGCGCTGGTCCGGGTCCTGCAGCGGCAGCGCCTCGCGCGCTTCGTCTTCGCCATAGATGCGGGCGATCCGCGCTTCCAGGCTGGGGTGGCTGGCCAGCCAGCGCGCGCCGCCCAGGTGCCAGAAGTCATGCATCTCTTCGATGCTGTGCACCTCCAGCAGCAGCATGTGCTCCACAAGCGGCGAATAGGCCCCGGCTGCGCCGCCACGGGGCTGCAGGGCATCGGCCTGCAACGGGTAGTCCTGCTGCCACAGCGCCTTGCGCAGCACGCGGCCCAGCCCATCGGGATTGCGGGTCCACTGCACGGCGCGGGCATCGGCCAGGTATTCGCGCTGGCGCGATACGGCAGCCTTGAGCGCCTGCGCCGCCAACCAGCCCAGCCAGCCCACGGCCATCAGCGGCCGGCCAAACAGCGACACGCCGCGCTCGACCCAGTCGCGCCCATAGTTGAACAGCATCTCCAGCCCGAACACATAGCCGGCCAACTCCATGTTGAGCCGCGTATCGCCCTCGTGCAGATGGGACAGCTCATGCGCTACCACGCCCTTGAGCTCATCGCGGCTGAGGTATTCCAGCGCGCCCATGGACACCACGATCACCGCATCCTCGGCCTCCCAGGCAGCGGCAAAGGCATTGAGCGAGCGGTCGCGTGGCAGCACCATGGCCTGGGGCCGCTGGGCACCGGCGGCAATGCACAGCTCATCGACAATGTTCTGGTACTGCTGCTCGGCATGAGACACCGATGGGCGCAGTTCGCGCGCGCCCAGCTGCCTAGCCAGGTGCAGGCCGCCCTGGCGCAGATTGCTGCGCTTGATCCAGGCGCCGCCCAGCACCATCAGGCTGACGATGCCGATATTGGTGGCCAGAAAGCCGGCCGGGTAATGCACTGCGACCTGTTCCAGCCGCAGTTGGCTGAAGAGCACTGCGACCAGCGCCGGCGTCCAGAACACCAGCGCCAGCACCAGGTGCACGCCCACCGCAATGCCCAGCACCAGCAGCGCAAAAGCGGCCACCAGGCCCCAGGTGCGGCGCCGTGCGCTGGCTTGGAAATCCCAGAAGTTCATGGCTGCGCCGCTGCAGGCTCACCGCGCAGCGCGTGGCCATGGTCGCGGGCTGCGGCCTTCATCGGCTCAGAACTGCACGCGGACGGTGTCGCGCTCCTGGGCATTTTGCGTGGACTGCAGCATCGGCATCGCATGAAAGCCCAGCATCGAGGCCACCACAATCGCCGGGAAGGCGCGCGAAGCGTTGTTGAACGCCAGCACCTGGTCGTTATAGGCCTGGCGCGCATAGCCAATGCGGTTTTCGGTGCTGCCCAGCTCTTCGCTGAGCGAGCGCATCGTGTCATCGGCCTTGAGGTCCGGGTAGCTCTCGGTCAGCACCATCAAGCGGCCCAGGGCACCGCCCAGCGCCCCTTCCGCGGCCACCATGGCGTCCGCCACCTCGGGTTTACCAGGGGCTGCGCGCAGCGCACTGGCTGCAGCCTGCGCCTGGCCGCGCGCGCGGATCACGGCCTCCAAGGTCTGGGACTCGTGCTCCAGGTATTTCTTGGCCACCGCCACCAGGTTGGGCACCAGGTCGTAGCGGCGCTTGAGCTGCACATCGATTTGCGCCAAGGCATTGCTGGTGCGGTTGCGCAAGGCCATCAAGCGGTTGTAGACCAGCACGCCCCAGACCAGCAAGGCAGCAACCACCGCCGAGACCACCATCAAATTGGTATTCATAACCCTCATCCACCCTCATCGTTTTTAGTGGCTTGATTATGGGCCAAAGCGCTGCGGCGCCCCCATAGGGAATGCAAACCAGCGTGGACGTTGCATTTTGCGAACCTGGTGCATGACAGAAGTCAAGAAATCAGGTAATGGGCGGCAAGCCTCCCGCCGCAGACGGGGCGCTGCACAGAATGCCTGCGCAACCCACCAGCGGCTCGGGCTGGAGTCAGCGGTTGCGCATCCAGTCCGCAGTCTGGAAAAAGCTCTGGCCCAGGCGGCTGCGCAGTTTCTCATCGACGCCGACATCGCCCATCGCCTGGTCCATGCAGGCCAGCCACTGGTCGCGCTCCAGAATGCCGATCGAAAACGGCATATGGCGCATGCGCAGGCGCGGGTGGCCAAAGCGCTGCTGGTAATGGTCAGGGCCGCCCAGCCAGCCGCAGAGAAACCAGAACAGCTTGTCGCGCGCATCCTGCAAAGTGCTGCCATGGGCGTCACGCAACTCCTTGTAGCCGGGCTCCAGGTCCATCAGGTCATAGAAGCGGTCCACCAGCGCCCGCACCTGGCTCTCGCCGCCTATCCAGTCAAAAGGGGTGTCAAACGGGGGCTTTTCTTCGATGTGCATAGAGGGCTCTCAGGGTACGCAGGGGCAGAGGATCAGGCAGCGGGCGCTGCGCCTGCACAGCGCCCACGGTCCTGCCACCCGCGATATTACCGCTCTATGGCGCGGCATTCACACCGCTTCGCGCAAGGTCACGACGACCGGGCGGCGCAGCACCTCGCGCAGGCCCCACCAGCCGGCCACCAGCGCCAGCAAGGCGCCACAGGCGCCGCCAGCGAGCGGCACCCACCAGCGCGGCACCCAGGCAAAGTCAAACACAAACTGGGCCAGCGCCCAGCCAATGGCCATGGCCACCACGCTGGCCAGCACACCGGCGAGCAGGCCCACACCGGCCAGCTCGGCGCGCTGCACCTGCTGGAGCAACTGGCTGCGCGCGCCCACGGCCCGCATGATCGCGTACTCGCGGGCGCGCTCCTCGCGCGTGGCGGTGATCGCGGCAAACAGCACCACCAGGCCCGCGGCCAAGGTAAACCCAAACAGGAACTCCACCGCACGGATCACCTGGTTGAGCACCTGCTGGAGCTGGGCGACCGTGGCGCGCAGGTCCACATTGGTGATGTTGGGAAACTCGCGCACCAGGCCATTGTCAAAGCCCGCCGTATCGGGCGCGCGGTAGGCGGCCAGGTAGGTGACGGCCACATCGTTCATCTGCGCGACCGGGTACATGACAAAGAAATTCGCGCGCATCGAGCCCCAGTCCACCTTGCGCAGGCTGGTGATCGTGCTCTCGTGCTGCACGCCGCCCATGTCAAACAGCAGGCGGTCGCCCATCTTCAGGCCCAGCGTCTGGGCAATGCCCTCTTCGACACTGACGCCCCCCGCCTCGCCTGGGGTCCACTGGCCCTGCACGATCTGGTTGTGCTCCTGCAGCACATCGCTGTGGGAGATATTGAACTCGCGGTCGACCAGGCGCTTGGCGCGGTCTTCGCTGTAGTCGCCCGGCCCCACATCCTTGCCATTGATCTGGATGAGGCGGCCGCGAACCATCGGGTACCAGTCCCATTTGTCGATGCCGGCCTGGCGCAGGCGCTGCTGGAAGGCATCGGCCTGGTCGGGCAGGATGTTGATGACAAAGCGGTTCATCGCATCGGGCGGCGTGGTCTGGCGCCAGGTCTGGATCAGGTCGGTGCGCAGCAGCACCAGCAGCACCAGCGCCATCAGGCCCACCGCCAGGCTGCTGACCTGCACCACGGCAAACCAGGGCCGGGCGGCGACCTGGCGCGTGGCCAGCAGCAACCAGCGCGGCGCCGTGCGCTCATTGACCATGCGCCGCAGCAGCGTGATGGCCGCAGCACTCAAGAGGCCAAACACCACGATCGCCATCGCAAAACCGCCCACCGCAATACCACCAAGCTTGGCATCCCCGCTGACCAGCAGCAGCATCGCCGCAAAGCCCAGTACCCCCAGCAGCAGCACCGAGGCCGAGGCCGGGCGCAGCGCACCCAGATCACGGCGCAGCACGCGCAGCGGCGGCACCTGGGCCAGCTGCAGCACAGGGGGCAGGCCAAAGGCCAGCAGCAAGGTCATGCCCATGCCCACGCCCAGCACCAGGGGCCAGCCGCTGGCAGCGGGCAAGGTGACGGCCAGCAGGCCGGCCATCAGCCAGACAAACAAATAGTGCATCGCATAGCCCAGCGCCACGCCCAGCAGGCTGGCGGCCAGACCGATGATGACAAACTCGACCACATAGGCGCCGGCAATGGCGCGCTGGGCCAGGCCCAGCACGCGCAGCAATGCCGCGCCATTGAGGTGGGCGCTGGCAAAGGTGCGGGCGGCCAAGGCCACGGCCACCGCCGACAGCAGCGCGGCCAGCAAGGCCACCAGGTTCAGGAACTTCTGCGCGCGCTCGAGGGTTTGCTCCATCTCGGGCCGGCCGCTTTGCAGCGACTCGATGCGCACGCCATGGCTGTGGGGCTGGGCCACTTCGGTCTCGGACCATTGCAAAAACTGCGCCGCTGCAGCGGGCTCACCGGCGACGGCAAAGCGGTAGAGCAAGCGGCTGGCCGGCTGCACCAGGCCGGTCGCGGCCAGGTCGCTCCAGTCCAGCATCACGCGCGGAGAAAAGCCCAGAAAGCCGGCGCCCCGGTCCGGCTCGATCGTCAGCACGCGGCCAATGGTGAAGCGCTTGTCGCCCAGCCACAGCACCGAGCCGGTCTTGAGGCCCAGCGCCTCGATCAGGCTCGGGTCCACCCAGACTTCGCCGCGCGCTGGAATGTCGCGGGTCGGCGCATCGGGCTGGCCGGCAGCGGCGGCCGTGCGCAGACTGCCGCGCAGCGGATAACCGGCCTGCACCGCCTTGAGGCCCACCAGGCGCGATTCACCGCCATCGGCATCGTCCGAGCGCGCCATCGTCGGGAAGGTGACTGTCGTCACGCCCTGCAAACCCAGCGACCGGGCCTTGTCGGCAAAGGCCGCTGGCGTGCTGTTGTCGCTCACCACCACGACGTCGCCGCCCAGCAGCTGGCTGGCATCGCGCTGCAGCCCCGCTTGGAGGCGGTCCGAGAAAAAGCTCACCGAGGTCAGCGCGGCCACCGCCAGCGCCACCGCAACCAACAAAAGCCGCAGCTCACCGGCACGCCAGTCGCGCAGCAATTGGCGCCAGCCCAACGCAAAAAAGTTGTGTTTCATGCAGCAAACATAACTGATGCGCGTTTACCCCCAGCCCTTGCCGGATTTCCCCGCAGCCTGCCCCCTGCAGACCCGTGCCAGCAGATTTTGTAGACGCACCCTACCGGCCCCATTGAAAGAGATCATCCCCAAGCAGTCGATTGCGAGTTACGATATGAAACAACAATCTCCCAACGAGCCATCCTATGAATGCCTTGATTTCACAATTGGGCCAGACGTTTGCTAAAGCTCGCAGTCTGGAGGAGCTGACGCGCCCCCTGCTGGAGATGCTGCAAAAAGTCACCAGTCTGGAATCCACCTACCTCACACGCATTGACCTGGGCCAGCGTGTCCAGCAGGTGCTGTTCGCGCGCAATACCCAAAGCCTGCAGATTCCCGAGAACCTGAGCGTGCCTTGGGAAGACACCTTGTGCAAACGCGCCATCGATGAGAACTGCCTCTACACCGACGATGTCAGCCACCTCTGGGGCGACTCGCAGGCCGCGCAGGCGCTGGGCATCCAGACCTATGCCAGCACGCCGGTGCACCTGTCCGATGGCATGCTCTACGGCACCCTGTGCGGCGCCAGTGCATCGCGCAAACCGCTGCTGCCCGAGACACGGGATGTGATGCGCCTGTTTGCCCAGTTCCTGGGCCAGCAGGTCGAGCGCGAGCAGCTGCTCGTGCAGATCCAGGTGCAAAACGAAGAGCTGCAGCGCCTGGCGCGCACCGATGCGCTGACCGGCCTGCCCAACCGCCGCGCACTGATCGAGCAGCTCGACCAGCTGCAGGCCATTGCCCGCCGCCAGGAGCGCTATGTGCTCGTGGGCATGATCGACATGGATGGCTTCAAGGCCATCAACGACGGCTATGGCCATGAAGCGGGCGACCGCTTCTTGCAGCTGCTGTCCGAGCAGATGCGCCAGGCGATGCGCGGCTCGGACCTGATCGCCCGCCAGGGCGGCGATGAGTTCGTTTTTGCCGGGCTGGGCCCCCACCTGCATGAGCCAATTGCGCCGGCTTTGAGCGAGACACAGGCGCGCCTGTTTGCCAGCACCCGGGCCGAGTCGCTGTGCCTGGGCCAGGGCGTGAGCCTGAACTACACCGGCGCCAGTGTGGGCCTGGTGGCCGTCACGCCGGGCACCCATGCCGATACCGCGTTGCAGCAGGCCGATCTGGCCATGTACCAGACCAAGCAGGCGCGTAAAGCCCGCCATCCGGTCGCCGCTTGATCCAACGCCTCAGCAAACCCTGAGGCGGCGATCAAGCCTCGCCGATCTGCGCCGCAGCCGCTGCGCCGGCCGCCGTCAGCGCCAGCATCCAGCGCCCATCCACCGCCTGGGCAAGCACCCAGGCAGGCTGCTGGGCCTGCTCCAACAGCAGGTTGAGCATCGCCAGCTCGCGCAGCAGGCTGCTGGCAGGGGCATCCAGGCGCTTGGCGATGCGCACCAGCGGTACCGCCTGCCCGGTGCGGGCCTGCTCTTGCGCCAAAGCCGTCAGCAGATGCTGCGCCAGCGGCGAGAGGGCCGGGGCGGTGCTCAACGTCCCCATCACTGCGGTGCTTGGCCGGGCTCGAGCACCACGGGGATCGATTTGGAGGTGGGCGTGCCGGCATGGGCCGCCACGGCCGACAGCGGCACCAGCGGATTGGTCTCCGGGTAGTAGGCAGCCAGGTTACCGCGCGGAATGTCATAGGCCACCAGCTTGAAGCCCTCGACACAGCGCTGCTGGCCATCGTCCCAAACGGTGCGGATATTCACCCAGTCCCCATCGGCCAGGCCCAGCGCGCGGATGTCATCGGCATGGATGAACACCACCCGGCGCTGGCCAAACACGCCCCGGTAGCGGTCATCCATGCCATAGATCGTCGTGTTGTACTGGTCGTGCGAGCGGGTGGTCAGCAAGGTAAACACCTGCTGGTCACGCAGCCGCACACGCGCCCGGTGCGTGGGGGTATCGACCGGCACCGCATGGGCGTGGAAGCTGGCCTTGCCGCTGGCCGTGGCCCAGATGCGCTCGCTGGCGGTGTTGCGCAGCCGAAAGCCACCGGGCACGGCCACCCGCTGATTGAAGTCGGCAAAATCGGGGAAGACCTTGGCGATCTCGTCGCGGATCAGCGCGTAGTCGGCGGCCAGCGCCAGCCAGTCCACCCGGCTGCGCGCGCCCAAGGTGGCATGGGCCAGGCGCGCCACAATCGCCGGCTCGGACAGCAGATGGGCCGAGGCGGGCGGGTTCATGCCCATCGACAGGTGCACCATGCTCATCGAATCCTCGACCGTCACGCCCTGGGGCTGGCCGTTTTGCAGATCGATCTCGGTGCGGCCCAGGCAGGGCAGCAGCAAGGCCTCGCGGCCATGGACCACATGGCTGCGGTTGAGCTTGGTGGTGACCTGCACGGTCAGCGCGCAGCGCTGCAGGCCTTTCCAGGTTTCATAGGTATCGGGCGTGGCGGCGGCAAAATTGCCCCCCAGCGCAAAAAACACCTGGGCCTGGCCATCGCGCATGCTGGCAATGGCGTCCACCGTGTCCATGCCGTGGGCGCGGGGCGGCGCAAAGCCATAGACCTCCTGCAGCCGGTCAAGCAAGGCCGCCGGCGGCTTTTCCCAGATGCCCATGCTGCGGTCGCCCTGCACATTGCTGTGGCCGCGCACCGGGCACGGCCCCGCTCCTGGCCGGCCGATATGGCCGCGCAGCAGCAGCAGGTTCAAAATCATCTGGATGGTGGCCACCGAATGCGCATGCTGGGTAATGCCCATGCCCCAGCAGGCAATCACCTTGTCCGCGCCCAGGTAGACATCAGCCGCCGCCCGCATCTGCGCTTCGCTCAGGCCCGATTCCTGCACCAGCAGCGCCCAGTCTTCAGCCTGCAGGCTTTGCGCCATCGTCTCAAAACCGGTGGTGTGCGCGGCGATAAACGCATGGTCGAGCACGCCGCCCCGCGCCGCCTCCTGCTCCAGCACATGCTTGAGCATGCCATGCAGCGCTGCCAGATCGCCGCCCACACGCAGCTGAAAATAGTGCGTGCTGATGGGGCTGGAGCCCAGGGTCGCCATCTCCAGCTTGTCCTGCGGATCGGCAAAGCGCTCCAGCCCACGCTCGCGCAAGGGGTTGAAGCTGACAATGCGCGCGCCGCGCTTGTGCGCCTCGCGCAATTCGCCCAGCATGCGCGGGTGGTTGGTGCCCGGGTTCTGGCCAAAGATGAAGATCGCATCGGCCTGTTCAAAATCGTCCAGGGTCACCGTTCCCTTGCCCACGCCGATCTGCTCGCGCATCGCCGAACCACTGGGCTCGTGGCACATGTTCGAGCAATCGGGGAAATTGTTGGTGCCGTATTCGCGCACAAACAGCTGGTAGAGAAAAGCCGCCTCGTTGCTCGCCCTACCGGAGGTGTAGAACACCGCCTGGTCCGGGCTGGGCAGCGCGTTCAGGTGCTGGGCAATCAGCGCAAAGGCATCGTCCCAGGCAATGGGCAGGTAGTGGTCGCTGGCCGCGTCATAGACCATCGGATGCGTCAGCCGGCCCTGGTCCTCCAACCAAAAGTCGCTGTGCTGGGCCAGCTCGCGCACGCTGTAGCGGGCAAACAGCTCGGGGCCCGCACGCCGGGCCGTGGCCTCGGCGGCGACGGCCTTGACGCCGTTCTCACAGAACTCGAAGGTCGAGGCATGGTTGCGGTCGGGCCAGGCGCAGCCCGGGCAGTCAAAGCCATCGGGCTGGTTGGCCGACAGCAGCGTCTTGGCACCCTTGAGCGCAATGTCGTGGTGCAGCAGCGTGTTCTTGACACTGTTCAAAGCGCCCCAGCCACCGGCTGGGCCTTTGTAGAAGGCGATTTTCTGTTCTTGCATGGCAGGGACTGGTTAGAACGCGGCTGCGTAGAGATCGTGAACACGTTCTCAGCCCTGCATTTCAACCCGCTGCCCGCTGGCCGTCAAATTCAATGCGGCAATGCCGGCATTCGACAAACTATGGCTGGGGTGGCGGCGCAGTTGCCAAGGCCTGCAAAGCCCCGGCATGCTGCAGGCATTGCTGCTGCCATTCATCCAACGCCATCAGTGCGCGCGCCGCCTCCATAGCGGGCATCGCCTGCTGGGATTGCTGGTAGAGAAAGGCCACCTCGCTCACGACCACCGGCTCGGCCAGCGGCCAGGCGCGCAGACCTGGTGTATGGCGCACGGTCGCCAGCACGGCGCCGGGCACGATGCTGGCCATCTGGCCCTCGCCCACCGCCTGCAGCAAGGCCTGGACCGAGTTGGTCTCCATCGCCGCCTGCACCAGCACTCCGACGGCCAAAAAGCTGCGCTCCACAATCTGGCGGTTGTGCATATCGGGGGTCAGCAGGCACAGCGGCTGCTGCGCAGCCTGCACCCAGGTGAGGGGCTCGGCCGCATGCAGGGTATCGGCCACGCAGGCGCGTGCTGGCGCGGACTGCAGCAGGTAGTAGTGCTCCTGGTACTGGGGCGCGCAGTGGGTGCGCGGGCGGCGGATGCGGTCGCTGTAGCCCAGCGCCAGGTCCAGGCTCAGCTCTTCGAGGCCGCGCTCGATGTCGGGCGAGCTCATCGCATGCAGCGCCGGCACCAGGCCCGGGTGCTGCTGGCGCAGCAGACTGGCAAAGCGCAGCAGCATTGGCATGGCCGTGGGCACGGCCGCCATGCGCAGCTGCCCTTGCAACTGCCCCGCCTGGGCCGAGAGGCGCTGGCGCAGGCGCGCCTCGCTTTGCAGCATCTCAAGCCCGGTTTGCAGTACCTGCTCGCCCTCGGGCGTAAAGCCGGCAAACACCCGGCCCCGGCGCACGATGGCCACGCCAAACTCGGCCTCCAGCGCGCGCAGCGCATTGGACAGCGCCGGCTGGGTGATGTGGCAGGCTTGGGCTGCCCGCGCGAAATGGCCATGCGCATGGAGCGCGGCCAGGTAGCGCATGGCAGCGAGCAGGTTCATCAGGTGTTGCTGCTCACGGAGATCGTCGGGAACTTCGACGAGAAATCCTTGGCCTGCTGCGCAATCTTGACCGCAATGCTGCGCGCCACCTGCCGGTAGATGGCGGCCACTTCGCTGTCGGGCGCGGCCACCACGGTGGGAGTGCCGCTGTCGGCCTGCTCGCGGATCTGCATCGACAGCGGCAGCGCGCCCAGGTAGTCCAGCTTGTAATCGGCTGCCATGTGCTTGCCGCCATCGGCGCCAAAGATATGCTCCACATGGCCGCAGTTCGTGCAGACATGCATGGCCATGTTCTCGATCACGCCAAGGATGGGCACGCCCACCTTCTCGAACATCTTGATGCCCTTGCGCGCGTCGAGCAAGGCAATGTCCTGCGGCGTTGTGACGATCACCGCACCGGTCAACGGCACGCGCTGGCTCAAGGTCAGCTGGATGTCACCGGTGCCCGGTGGCATGTCGATCAGCAGGTAGTCGAGCCCCGCCCAGTTGGTCTGGCGCAGCATTTGCTCGAGCGCCTGCACGGCCATCGGCCCGCGCCAGATCATCGCCTGGTCCTGGTCGACCAAGAGGCCGATCGACATCACCTGCACGCCATGGTTGAGCTTGGGCTCCATGGTCTTGCCATCGCTGCTCTCGGGCTTGCCGTCCACGCCCATCATCATGGTCTGGCTGGGGCCGTAGATATCGGCGTCCAGCACACCGACGCTGGCGCCCTCGGCCGCCAGGGCCAGCGCCAGGTTGGCGGTGGTAGTGCTCTTGCCCACGCCGCCCTTGCCCGATGCCACCGCAATGATGTTCTTGACGCCCGGTATCAGCGGCACACCGCGCTGCACCGCATGCGAGATCACCTTGTTGCTGATGCTCACCGAGACGTTATCCACGCCCGGCACCGTCTTGGCAGCGGCCACGAACTGGCTGCGCAGCTGCGGCACCAGGCTTTTGGCTGGATAGCCCATCTCCACCTCAAAGGCGACGTCGCCACCGTTGATCTGGAGGTTGCGCACGGCACGCGTGCTGACAAAATCTTTGCCCGTATGCGGGTCTTGAACACTGGCCAGCGCGGCCAGTATCGTTGGTTCGGTCACTGTCATCGTGTTTTCTATTCCTGAGACAGCAATAAGTCTAGCGAACCGCGCTTGCCCTTGCGAACCAGCGACAATCTGGGCTTTTGCCCCTGCACCTCTTGAAAGACCTGCACCCGTGAAACTGAAAATGGCCGAGAACTCCGTGTTTGCAATCTTGCTGCGCTCGTCGTGGTGGATCAGTGTGGTGGTCGGAGCCATCATCGTGGTGCTGTGCCTGGCGCTGCTGCCCAAGGACATCCGCTTTGTCGGCGCTGCCGGCAGCCTGCCTTTCCTCGTGATCGGCGCCATGGCCGCCAAGCGCCAGTGGAGCCAGCCCAGCGCTGCGGCCACCGAGGCGCTGCTCGCGCAAGCTGGCGCCATGTCCAGCCGCGATCTGCAGGCCTGGCTCAGCCGCGCCTGGCAGGCCGAGGGCTACGCTGTCACCCCCGTGCAGCAAGGCGCGGCCGATCTGCAGCTGGCGCGCAACGGCCAGACGACCCTGGTGCAGACCAAGCGCAGCAAGGCCGGCGTGCACGGCATCGAGCCGCTGCGCGCGCTGCATGACGCGGCCAGCCAGGCCGGCGCCGCCAGCGTCTATGTGCTGCTGCAAGGCGAGCTGAGCGACAATGCCCGCCTGTTTGCCCGTGACCAAAAAATCGTGCTGCTGCAGAATCTGGAGCTGGCGACCTTGCTGAAAAAGGGCGCGGCGCGCTGATGCTGCACCGCCTGCGCCCGCAGTAGCGATTGAGCGACAGGGCCGCTTGGCGAAGGCCTGCAGTTTCGGCTATGGTGCAGGCCATGTCGCCCGCTCTGCACTACAGCCCCCATTCCGCCGCCACCGCCATCGTGCTCTCCGGCGGCGGCGCGCGTGCCGCCTACCAGGTGGGAGTGCTGCAGGCGCTCTCGCGCCTGCGCCAGAACGCCGGGGCCGACCATGAACCAACGCCCTTTCCCATCGCGGTTGGCACCTCGGCCGGCGCGATCAATGCCGCAGGTCTTGCCTGCGGCGCTGACCATTTCGACCTGGCCGTGCAGCGCCTCTCGCGGGTGTGGCGCAATTTCTCCACCAGCCAGGTCTACCGTGCCGATGCCTTTGGCGTGATGCGCAGCGGCGCGCGCTGGCTGAGCCTGTTGACGCTGGGCTGGGCGCTGACGCGCTGGCACCATAGCAAACCGCGCTCGCTGCTGGACAACGCGCCGCTCCTGGAGCTGCTCAAGGCCGAGCTGCCGCTGGAGAAAATCCCGCACCTGCTGCACAGCGGCAAGCTGTCGGCGCTGGCGATCACCGCATCGAGCTACACCACAGGCGAGCACATCACCTTCTATGAAGCCGGCCCGCATGTGCCCGCCTGGTCGCGCACGCAGCGCCGCGCCATCCAGGACCGCATCAGCCACCAGCACCTGATGGCCTCCTCGTCCATCCCCTTCATCTTTGCGCCCGCCGAGCTGATGCTGCGCGGCCAGTACAACTACCTGGGCGATGGTGCGATGCGCCAGACCGCGCCGCTCGCCCCAGCCGTGCACCTGGGCGCCCAGCGCATCGTTGTCGTCGGCGTCGGCCGCTCACACGAGGTGCTGAACCTGCCCCAGGGCGAACACCCGCCGTACCCCTCGCTCGCGCAGGTGGCCGGCCACGCCCTGTCCACCATCTTTCTCGATGCGCTGTCGGTCGATGTGGAGCGGGCCCAGCGCATCAACCACACCTTGAGCCTGATCCCCGAGGCCGAGCGCGCCCGCAGTGCCTTGCGTCCGCTGGACCTGCTGGTAATCACGCCGTCGCAGTCGCTGGACGCTTTGGCGCTGGCCCACCTGCAAGAGCTCCCTACGCCGGTGCGCACGCTGCTGGGCGCGATGGGCGTGTCCATGCACAGCCAGAACGTGGGCAGCGCAGCACTGGCCAGCTATTTGCTGTTCGAGCCGGGCTACACCCGGGCACTGATGGCGCTGGGCCGAGCCGACACCATGGCCCGGCGCGACGAGGTCTGTGCCTTTTTTGGCTGGGGCAGCCGCCCCACCGGCCCCGCCAAACCCCTGGTCGCGCCAGCTGGCCCCGTAAGCGCCTAGAATTGCTCGGTTCTGGAGCGCCCGCGGGCGCGAGGGCTGGCCGCGCGCCGCCCTGCCTGTGACCAGAATCCGCAACGGCCGCTGGCCTGCGTCCTCTCTGTGATTAGAAAGTTCCGCAACCCTATGTCTCAACGAAAGATTTTCGTCCCCACCGCCCTGCCGTATGCGAACGGCAACTTCCACATCGGCCACATCATGGAGTACATCCAGGCCGATACCTGGGTGCGTGCGCAGCGAATGCAGGGCAATGCGGTCAACTTTGTCGGTGCTGATGACGCCCATGGCGCGCCCATCATGATTGCCGCCGAAAAAGCCGGCAAGACGCCCCAGCAGTTTGTGGCCGACATCGCCGCCGGCCGCAAGCAGTACCTCGACGGCTTCCACATCGGTTTTGACAACTGGAGCAATACCGACAGCCCCGAGAACCACGAGCTGTCCAAGCAGATCTACCTGGACCTGAAAAAAGCCGGCTTTATCGAGACGCGCACCATCGAGCAGTTCTTCGACCCTGAGAAGAACATGTTCCTGCCTGACCGCTTCATCAAGGGCGAATGCCCGCGCTGCCACGCCAAGGACCAGTACGGCGACAACTGCGAGGTCTGCAGCTCGGTGTATGCGCCCACCGATCTGATCAATCCCTACTCGGCGCTGTCTGGTGCCAAGCCGGTGATGAAGAGCTCGGAGCATTTCTTCTTCAAGCTGTCCGACCCGCGCGCGGTCGAGTTCCTGACCAGCTGGACCCAGGACGGCCAGCATGTGCAGCCCGAGGTGGCCGCCAAGATCAAGGAATGGTTTGGCGTGCGCACCAACCCCGATGGCTCGACCAGCGAAGGCCTGGACGACTGGGACATCTCGCGCGATGCGCCCTACTTCGGCATCGAGATCCCCGATGCGCCGGGCAAGTACTTCTACGTCTGGCTGGATGCGCCTGTGGGCTACCTGGCGTCGCTCAAGAACCTGCTGGCCCAGCGCGGCGAAGACTACGACGCCTACATGGCCGACCCGGCGCTCGAGCAGTACCACTTCATCGGCAAGGACATCATCACCTTCCACACCCTGTTCTGGCCGGCGATGCTGAAGTTCAGCGGCCGCAAGACCCCGACCAAGATCTGCGTGCATGGCTTCCTGACGGTGAACAACGGCGAGAAGATGAGCAAGAGCCGGGGCACGGGCCTGGACCCACTCAAGTACCTGGCCCTCAAGATGAACCCCGAGTGGCTGCGCTACTACCTGGGCGCCAAGCTCAATGGCAAGAACGAGGACATCGACTTCACTGCCGAAGACTTCATGCTGCGCGTCAACTCCGACCTGATCGGCAAGTACGTGAACATCGCCTCGCGCGCCGCTGGCTTTATCAGCAAACGCTTTGAAGGCCGCCTGGGCGAAGTGAGCGCTGATGGCCAGGAGCTGCTGGCCGTGCTGCGCGCGCAAAAGGAGGCGATTGTGGCCGCCTACGAGGTGCGCGACACCGCCCGCGCCGCGCGCGAGATCATGCTGCTGTGCGACAAGGTCAACAGCTATGTCGATGCCAACAAGCCCTGGGAGCTGGCCAAGAAGGACGACATGCAGGCGCGCCTGCACGACGTGTGCACGGTCTGCATCGAGGCCTTTCGCATCCTGACCATCTACCTCAAGCCGATGCTGCCGGGCGTCGCCGCCGAAGTGGCGAACTTCCTGATCGTGCCGCCCGAGCAATTTGGCGACGTAGACAAGGCGCTGGGCGCCGGCCACCAGATTGGCATCTACCAGCATTTGATGCAACGCGTGGACCCCTTGCAGCTCGAGGCGCTGTTCGAGACCCCTGCCAGCCAGGAAAAGGCCGCCGCCGCTGCAGCGCCTGCCAAGGCCAAGAAGGCAGACAAAAAAGCCGAGGCCGTGGTGGACCCGAACGCCCCCGGCGGCGAGCCATTGGCCGAGACCATCGGCATTGACGACTTTGCCCGCATCGACCTGCGCATCGCCAAGATTGTCGAATGCAAGGCCGTCGAAGGCTCGACCAAGCTGCTGCAGCTGACCCTGGATGTCGGCGAAAAGGGCGATGACGGCCAGCCGAAGATGCGCAATGTGTTCAGCGGCATCAGCAGCATGTACACGCCAGAGCAGCTGCAAGGCAAGCTCACCGTGCTGGTGGCCAACCTGGCGCCGCGCAAGATGAAGTTCGGCATCTCCGAAGGCATGGTGCTGGCCGCCAGCCACGCCGATGAGAAGGCCCACCCCGGCATCTATGTGCTCGAGCCCTTCCCCGGCGCGCTGCCCGGCATGCGCATCCATTGATCTGCATGGCTGCTGACCGCCCCCGCTGCAAGCCCCTGCGCTCCCTAGCCGCAGGGGCTTTTTACTGCATCTGCGCATCGCTGCTGGGCGGCTGCAGCGTGGTGACCGTGGGCGCCGCTGCCGTCAGCGTGACCGCCACTGCCGTGGGGCTGGCGGCCGATGCAGCTGTGGGCACGGCCAAGGTGGTGGGCAAAGGCGTCGGCAAGGCCTATGACATGGCCACCGGCGAGGAGCAGGACAACAGCGGCATCACCGTGCGCTACCGGGAGCCCAAGCCGGGCGAGACCTTCCCGCCGCAGCAGCAGGCCCAGCCGCTGCCAGCACCCACACAGCCAGCGCCACCGGCCATGCCCCCAGAAAGAGCCATCCCCAGCGGGCCCTGAATGGCGCGGGCTCAGGCCGGGTCAGTTACCGGCATAGCGCCCGGGCCGGTGGCTGATCCACAGGAACACGCTCATCACGATGGCGGCCAGCACCGAGTACGCCACGCGCTCGAGGGGCACGACCCACAGCGCCAGCAGCACGACCGTGCAGTCGATGACCATCTGCACCTTGCCGGCGCGGATGCCATAGCGGTCCTGCAGGTAGAGCGACACGATGGTGGCGCCGCCCAGGCTGGAGCGGTGGCGCGCCAGGAAGAGGCAACCGGTGCCCATCAACAGGCCTCCGGCAATCGCGGCATACAGCGGGTTGAGGTAATCGATATGGATAAAGCGCGGCCCGATATCGACCAGCAGCGCCAGCAGCGCCACCGAGACAAAGGTCTTGATCGTGAACTCCGGCCCCATGCGCGTCCAGGCGAACCAGTAAAAGGGCAGATTGATCGCAAAGAAAATCGCGCCAAACGGCAGGCCTGTGGCGTAGTGCAGCAAGAACGCCAAGCCTGCCGTGCTGCCCGTCAGCAGCCCGGCCTGCGCAAACAGCCCCAGGGTGATCGAAACAAACAGCGAGCCGGTGAACAGCGCCTGTGCATCTTCAAAGCGGCCATGGCGCAGCGCAGGGCCAAGCGACGCGGGCGCAGCGGCGACAGGGCCAGGCAGGGCCGTGGGGCCATCAGGGCGGGATAGCGGTGAGGACATGTCGGGTTGACAGCAAGTTTCATGCCCGCACAAGGGTGGTGCGCGGGGCTGCCTGGCATGGGTAATGCTAGGTATAAACCCGAATTTTAAAGAGTTTCAGCCCGTTACGGTTAGGCATATCCGCAACAGTTCAGGGCCCTTCAGTGCAAATGAAGGCAGCGCTCAGCGGCTATTCACCACCTGGGTGCTGTTGCTGCGCAGCACCTTGCCCTGGGCGTCGAACACCACGGTGAACAGCATCTTGGTGCTGGGCGGGTCGATCCAGCCCCAGTCCCATTCGGCCTCGTTCTTCAGCGGATAGCTGGTGCGCTTGGCCGGCTGGCCCAGCAGGCGGCGGATCTGCTGCTGATCCATGCCCGGCTGCACCTTGGCAAAGTAGGCAGGGGCCAGCACCTGGCGCAGCGCGCTCATCTTGCCGTCGGTGCCAATGGTGATCATGTAGTTCTGCGCACCGGCGGGCTGGCGCGTGTACTCCAGCGTGTGCGAGCCATCGGCCTCGTCCCAGATCTGGTTGGGCTCACCAAAGCGGTCGCGCACGTCCTGCTCGGTGGAGACGTGCTCTTCCAGTTCCTTGATGCGCTGCTGGTCGCAGCCCGCCAAAAACACGGAAACGGCCAGCGCAGAGGTGGCGATTGCAAGCTTGGTGAAGAAGGACATGGTCAGGTTCGGTAGAATCCAGGCACAAGAGGTAAATATACGCTATGTCTTTCTTCCGCCGCCCCGACTACCAATCCGACACCACCCAGTTCCTGCTCAAGCTCAAGGCCGACAAGCCCGAGCTGGAACAAGGCCAGCGCGAAGGCCGTGCCCTGCTCTGGGACAAGGATCTGGACCGCCAGCAGCAAGCCGAGTACCAAACCGCACGTGTGGCGCAAAAGCCCTACGTGTACCAAACCAACCACGATTGATCGCCCTGCCCGCTGCCGGCCGCCTGGCCCGCAGCGGCTTTCGATCCCGCATAGCCCCCGCGCATGGCAACACCCGGCAACCTGACCCAGGCTGAGGACGACGTGCGCCCCGCCGCTGGGGCTGCCGCCATGCCCGAGGTGGTGGATCAGGTCGCGCTCGCGCGGCTCTACGGCGAGCCGCTGTTTGCCATGCCCACCGACCTGTACATCCCGCCCGATGCGCTGGAGGTGTTCCTGGAGGCGTTTGAAGGCCCGCTGGACTTGCTGCTCTACCTGATCCGCAAGCAGAACTTCAACATCCTCGACATCCCGATGCTGAGCGTCACCCGCCAGTACCTGAGCTATGTCGACGAGATCCGCAGCCGCAACCTGGAGCTGGCCGCCGAGTACCTGCTGATGGCCGCGATGCTGATCGAGATCAAGTCGCGCATGCTGCTGCCGCCCAAAAAGCAGGCCGAGGGCGAAGAAGCCGAAGACCCGCGTGCCGAGTTGGTGCGCCGCCTGCTGGAGTACGAGCAGATGAAGCTCGCCGCCCAGGGCCTGGGTGCCGTGCCGCAGTATGGGCGCGACTTCATCAAGGCCCAGGTCTTTATCGAGCAGGCGCTGCAGCCGCGCTTTCCCGATGTGGAGATGTCCGAGCTGCAAGAGGCCTGGCGCGACATCCTCAAACGCGCCAAGCTGGTGCAGACCCACAAGATCACCCGCGAGGAGCTCTCGGTGCGCGAGTACATGAGCGCGATCCTCAAGCGACTGCAAGGGCGGCGCTTTGTTGAGTTCGAGGACATCTTCGAGCCGGAAAAAGGCAGCACCGTGCTGGTGGTGACCTTCATCGCGCTGCTGGAGCTGGCCAAGGAAACGCTGATCGAGATCACCCAGGCAGAAGCCTTTGCGCCCATCTATGTGCGGCTGTCCTATACGCCCGTCTAGCACGGCGGGATCGGACCGAGCCGCTGCCCAAGCCCCTTTTCACTGCCCTTTATTCCATCGGAGACACACCATGCCGCATCTCGTCATCGAATACACCAGCAACCTGGAGAACTTTCCCGAGGCCCATCTGCTCGATGCCCTCAACGCCGCCGTCATCGCCAGCGGCCAGGTGCAAAACGAGCAGGACCTCAAGAGCCGCACCGTGCGCACCGAGCAGTTCGTCATTGGCGCCGACCCCACCGCCCTGCGCGGCTTTGTGCATGCCGAGCTGCGCCTGCTGGCCGGCCGCACGCCCGAGGCCAAGCGTGACCTGTCCGACCGCATCGGCGCGGTGCTGCGCGAGTTCACGCCCCACCCCGAAGGCATGCTGGTGCAGCTGAGCGTGGACATTGTCGACATGGACCGGGGGGCGTACTACAAGGGCACGCTGTAAGCAGCCTTCAGGGGCCGCGAGCTTCGCGGCACCGCCAATACAAAGGCCTGCCGTCTCTCTGAAGACGGCAGGCCTTATTCATGCAGAGGCGGTGCCAGGCAGCCGCCTACGCAGGGGTCAGTGCTCCAGAGGCATCTGGCCCTTGTTTTCCTTCTCGATGCGGATCTTGCGCATCACGCCATCGGTGGCCTCGGTGACGGAAAACTGCCAGCCATCGATCACCACCACATCGCCTTGCTGGGGCAGCGCGCCGTTGAACTCGGTGAGCAACCCGCCCAAGGTGGTGAAGGCATCGGCCGACGACACCAGCTCACTGGAGCCCAGCAGCTGCTGCACCATGTGCACATCGGCTGCGCCGCTGGCAATCCAGGTGTCGGGCTCCCCGTCCACCGCCTGGATCGTGAAGCTCTCGTCCTCGTCGGGAAACTCGCCGGCAATCGCCTCGAGCACATCGACGGGCGTCACCACGCCGCTCATCACATGGAACTCGTTGATCACGATGACCATATGGCCCTTGGACTGGCGCAGGTCGTTGATCAGCGCGATGACGCCAGCCCCCTCGGGCACCATCAGCGGCTTGCGGATGGTGGCCGGCTGGATGGCGCCATGCCGCATCAGGTCCATCAGCATGTCCTTGGCGCGCGCCACCCCCTGGAGCTGGTCCACATGGCCCAGGCACACCGGCAAATGGCTGTGCGGATTGTCAGCGAGCGAGCGCTGGATGGCCTCGGCATCGTCATCCAAATCAACCCAGTCCACGTCCGAGACTGGCGTCATGATCGAGCGCACCTTGCGGTCTGCCAGCGCCAGCACGCCGCTCACCATGATGCGCTCTTCGGGCGCAAAGGTCAGCTCGGCCTCGGCGGCGGCCGGGTCGTCCTGCGCATGCTCGGCCTGGGCATTGCCACTGCGCCCGGCCATCAGCGACAACACCTTGAGGGCCGTGCGCTCGCGCAGCGGCACGCGCTGCTCATGGCGGATCGCGTTGCGCGAGGACACCTGGTTGAAGGTCTCGATCAGGATCGAGAAACCAATGGCGGCGTACAGATAGCCCTTGGGCACATGGAAGCCCAGGCCTTCGGCCACGAGGCTGAAGCCGATCATCAGCAGGAAGCTCAGGCAGAGAATGACGATGGTCGGGTGCGCATTGACAAAGCGGGTCAGCGGCTTGGAGGCAAACAGCATCACACCGATCGAGATGATGACCGCTGCCATCATCACGCCCAGGTTGTTGACCATGCCCACGGCCGTGATTACCGCGTCGAGCGAGAAGACCGCATCGAGCACCACGATCTGCGCGACCACGGCCGAGAAGCTGGCGTAGACCGTGCTGCTGGACTTGCTCATGCTCACGCCTTCCATGCGCTCATGCAGCTCGGTCGTGGCCTTGAACAGCAGGAACAAACCGCCCAGCAGCAAGATCAGGTCGCGCCCCGAAAAACTGAGCGGCCCGACGGAAAACAGCGGTTGCGTGAGCGTGACCAGCCAGGAGATGGCGGTGAGCAGCCCCAGGCGCATCACCAGGGCCAGCGACAGGCCGATGACACGCGCCTTGTCCCGCTGGTGGGGCGGCAGCTTGTCGGCCAGGATCGCGATAAAGATGAGATTGTCGATGCCCAGAACGATCTCCAGCACCACCAAGGTGAGAAGACCAATCCATATCTGCGGGTCGGAGAGCAGCTCGATCATGCGGCGCTCCCTTCAACGGGCAGAGACACCGTCAGCGGTGTACTGGGGCTAGAACGAAAGAACAGCGACAGCGTGGTCGCACACGGGAGAGGCTCAGGGTCCGGGTTGTCGGGCATAAAATCCGAAGGGTTGCTAAACAGCCTCCATGGTAGCGTGCGGCAAAAAAACCCTGGGCCTCTGGCCCATTCGTCACGGTGGCGACATGCTGTGATTCTGCAGGCACCGGCCTTTTTGCCGGGCTCAGCCAGCCATTCCGGCCTGCGGCCCCACCGGCGCCTCACCCAACACCCGAGCCGGTATCCAGCCGCGCAGGCTGTTGAGAAAAGCCCAGGCCTCAACACGCGGCGCATCGCTCAGTGTTACCACCGCTTCCACCACCTGACCCGCCTCCAGCGCCAGGCGGCGCCCTACACCGGGCAACAAGCCGCAATGCAGCGCGGGGGTGACCCAGCGGCCATCGAGTTGCATGGCGATATTGCCCCGGGTGGTCTCGGTGATCTCGCCAGCCTCGTTCCACAGCAGGGTGTCAAACACGCTGCTGTCCTGCGGCGCCCAGCGCTCATAGTGCGCGCGGCGGCTGGTCTTGAAGCGCACAAACTCGCCATGCGCCTCGGCCAGTGGCGCAGGCGCCCATTGCAGCACCACCTGCGCGGGCGATGGCGGGCATGCAAAGGCTTCGGCCTGGAAAGTGCCCTGGGCATCAAGCAGCAAGCGCAGGCGCCACAGGCCTTGCGGGTGGGATGCAGCCAGCGCGTCCAAAGCCGCTTGCGCGGCCACCGCATCCCAGCGGTAGCCAAAATGCGCGGCCGCAGCGGCCATGCGCTCCAGGTGCAGCGCGGCATGGCGCAGCTGGCCACCGTCCAGCGCCAAGGTCTCGATCAGGCTAAAGGGCATGCTGGCCCGCTCCAGAAAAGCGCGCTTGTGCATCCATTCGCGCCACTCACCGTCGGCCGTCGCATCGGCAGTGATGCCGCTGCCAATACCGCATTGCAGTTGCGTGCCGCGCAAGGCCACGGTGCGGATCGGTACATTGAAAGTAGCGCGTATGCCCTCTGCGCCATCGGAGCGCACCACGCCCAGCGCGCCACAGTACCAGCCGCGTGGCTCCGTCTCCAACACAGCAATCGCCTGCATCGCCGCCCGCTTGGGCGCGCCGGTGACCGAGCCACAGGGAAACAAGGCCTGCAGCACATCGACCAGGCCGGTGCCCTGGGGCAGGCGGGCACGCACGTCCGAGGTCATCTGCCAGACGGTGGGAAGGGCCTGCAGCGCAAACAGCTGGGGTACCTGCACACTGCCCAGCTCGGCGATGCGCGCCAGATCATTGCGCAGCAGGTCGACCACCATCACGTTCTCGGCGCGCTCCTTGGCCGATGCGCGCAAGGCCTGGGCCTGGGCCTCGTCCTGCGCGGGGCTGGCGCCCCGTGCGGCGGTACCCTTCATCGGGCGGGTGAGGATGTCGCCTGCGCCCGCCTCCGGCTGATGCCAGTCGAAAAACAGCTCGGGCGACACCGACAGCAGTTGCTCCTCACCCCGGTCGATATGCAGCGCATAGCCACCGGGCTGGGCCTGCTGCAGCGCGGCAAACAGCGCGGCGCCGTCCACATCGCCGCCGCCAGGCAAGGCGCTATCGCCTTGCAGCTGCTGGGTGTAGTTGATCTGGTAATAAGCGCCGTCGCGGATATCGGCATGGATGCGTGCCATCTGCATATCGAACTGCGGGCGGGCGAGCGTGCTGCGCCATTGCACCTGCACGGCAGGCGTCTGTGCCTCAGGCAGCTGCGCGATGTCAGCAGCTG
This sequence comes from Comamonas sp. JNW, assembly GCF_003105075.1. Classification (NCBI taxonomy): domain Bacteria; kingdom Pseudomonadati; phylum Pseudomonadota; class Betaproteobacteria; order Burkholderiales; family Comamonadaceae; genus Comamonas; species Comamonas sp. JNW. The sequence goes on along the minus strand of NZ_QETI01000002.1, from coordinate 341,039 downwards.
GCGCATCCCACACCGCAAACCAGGCCAGGGGCTCGCCGCTGAGCGCTGCCTGTGTGGGCAAATAGGGGTTCAGCGCGGTGGCGGCCTCATAGCGCAGACCACCGACGCAGCAGGCCCCGGCGCGCGCGGCCTGCTCCACAGCATCCAGCAAGGCGCGCAACGATGGCGCATCCTGCGCCTCCAGCACGCGGTCGGGACCCGTCAGGCTCAGGCGCAGGCGCTCCCGTTCGCCAGACAAAGGCTGGCCCATGTCGATGCGGGCAGAAAAGGGCTTGTGCGCTGTCATAGGGGCGCCAGCATAGCGGCCTGGCCTTGTCCTTGCAGCACAATAGCCATCTTGTCCGCTTCTCACGCCACACCTGTGCCCTCCGCCCCGCGCCGCGCCCAATGCCCCAACTGCCTGCGTCCGCTAAGCGCCTGCATCTGCGCGCTGGCGCAACCGGTGCAGGCTGCCACCCAGGTGCTGATCCTGCAACACCCGCTGGAGCTGCAAGAGGCAAAGGGCACCGCGCGCCTGCTGCACCTGTGCCTGCCGGGCAGCCAGCTGGTAGTGGGCGAGGCCTTTGACCCAGTGCAGCTGCAGCAATGGCTGCATGGCCCCTGGCCGGGCGCGCAGGCACCGCAGCAAACGCTGCTGCTCTACCCCCAGACGCCCGACCAGCCCGCCGCCTTGAGCACGGCGGCGGGCAGCGATGCGCCAGCAGGCATTCGGCGCCTGGTACTGATCGATGGCACTTGGCGCAAAAGCCGCAAGATGCTTTACGCCAACCCGCTGCTGGCCCAGTTGCCCCGCCTGGCGCTGACGGACACCGGGCCGGCCGGCTACCGCATCCGCAAGGCGCCGCGCGCGGGCCAATTGTCGACCCTGGAGGCCGCCGCGCTGGCGCTGCAGCAGCTGGAGGCCTGGCCCGGTGGCGCGCCGCCGCTGCAGGCGCTGCAGCAGTCCTTTGACGGGCTGATCGCACAATACGAACGCCTGCGCACGGCACACTGAGCGATTGGCGCCCTGGCGACAATGCGCCCGCCTGCGCCCCCGTGGGTGAACGCGCACTCGGACATACTCCAGACCAAGCTGTTTTTTTATCTCTGACGGAGCCCTTGCATGAAGTTCTCGACCCTCACCCTGCTCAGCGCTGCGCTGTGCGCCGCCGGCCTGGCACAGGCCGCTGCCCCCTCGGATGCCAGCGTGCAAAAGGCCAGCAGCGCCAGCCTGCGCGAATGGATCGAGGTGCTGGCGCTGCCCAATGACTCGAATGTGGCGGCCGACATCGAGAAGAATGCGCAGTGGTTCAAGGCGGCGCTGGACAAGCGCGGCTTCCAGACCCAGCTGCTCCCCAACCAGGGCAAGCCCATGGTGCTGGCCACCCTGCCGCCCGTGCCCGGCGCCACCAAGACGGTGCTGTTCTACGCCCATATGGATGGCCAGGCGGTGACGCCGGCCGAATGGCAGCAGGAGAGCCCCTGGAAGCCGGTGCTCAAGGAACGCCAGGCCGATGGATCCTGGAAAGAGATTGCGCTCGACCAGCTCTACGGCGCCGAGCCCAACCCCGAGTGGCGTGTGTTTGGCCGCTCCTCGTCCGATGACAAGGCCCCCATCATCATGCTGATGGCCGCCCTCGATGCGCTGAAGCAGCAGGGCCTGGCGCCCAGCACCAATATCAAGATCCTGCTCGACTCCGAAGAGGAAAAGGGCTCGCCATCGCTGGGCGGTGTCATCAATGCGAACCTGGATGCCTTGAAGGCCGATGCACTGCTGGTGCTCGATGGCCCCATGCATGCCAGCAACCGCCCGACCCTGGTATTTGGCAACCGGGGCGTGGCCCAGGCCACCTTGACCATCTATGGCCCGAGCCAGGATCTGCACAGCGGCCACTATGGCAACTATGCCGCCAACCCCGCGTTCACGATGGCGCAGCTGCTCGCCTCGATGAAGGCGCCCGATGGCCGCGTGCTCGTCAAGGGCTACTACGACGGCATCCGCTTTGATGCCCCCACCCAGGCCGTGATGCAGGCCGTGCCCGATGACGAAGTCGCGCTGCGCAAGCGCCTGGGCATTGCCCAGGCCGAGAAGGTGGGCAACAACTACCAGGAGTCGATGCAGTACCCCTCGCTCAATGTACGCGGCCTGCAAAGCGCCGATGTAGGCGCCAAGGCCCGCACCGTGGTGCCCGCCCAGGCGATTGCCGAGCTGGACCTGCGCACGGTCCCCGAGACCCCACCCGAGCGCCTGCTGCAGCTGCTCAAGACCCATATCGAAGGCCAGGGCTTTACCTTGATCGAGGGCGAGCCCAGCGCCGAGCAGCGCGCCCAACACCCCAAGCTCGCCAGCCTGAAGATGGGCGGCGTGTCGGCCTCGTCCAGCGCCGTGCGCACCGATCTGAACGCTCCCATTGGCGACTGGCTGCGCCAAGGCATGCAGCAGGCATGGGGCCAGGCCCCTGTGCAGATCCGCATGATGGGCGGCACGGTCCCCACCGGCGCAGCGGTGCAGGCGCTCAAGGTGCCCTTTGTGATCGTGCCCATGGTCAATGCCGACAACAACCAGCACAGCAAGAACGAGAACATGCGCCTGGGCAACTACTTCGATGGCGTCAAGAGCCTGGCGTCCATCCTGAGCCAGCCCTGGAAATAAGCACAAAAAAAGGCCCCCCAAGTGCATGGGGGGCCTGCGGTACCGGGCCGGGCCGGGGCGCTCAGCCCAGCTCAATCCAGCTCAACCCCGCTCTGATCAGCGCTGGGCCGGCACGCCATCCTTCCATTGCGGCCAGTCCTTGACGACGGTGTCGACAAAGACGCCGCCGACGGCCGCCACATTGGCCACCGTCTCGGCAAAGCCGCCCGCGGTTTCGCCGGGCTTGGGGTCCAGGTGGGCCTGGGTGGTTTCCTGCGGGTTGCCCTGGTCAAAATTGACCGAGCCGCGCAGGCTCAGAACGCGGTCCGTGCCATGGCTGCGCTTCAAGACCAGCGCAATGGCGGCGGCCTCCATCTCGGTGGCGACATAGTCGTCCGCACCGTAGAGCTTGGCAATGTACTGCGCCTCTTGGGACAGGCCAGGGCCGTGGAAGAAGGTGGCGCCCGTCATGTGCGTGCCCACATGCACGCTGGGCGCCTTGCGCGCGGCCGCATCGGGGTAGCGCAAGCGGTAGCGCTGGGCTGCATCGCTGTCCTGCAGCGGCACGGCGCGGCTCATCGCATAGGCGGCCTGGGTCAGGGCCGGGTTCAGCGCAAAGCGGCGGTAGTCTTCATAGCCCTTGCGTGGCATGAACACTGGCGCACCGGCCTGGCCCTCTTCGGGCGCCCAGCGGTGGCCCAGGTCGTAGTCAACCAGCCAGCTGCCCCAGGTCACATCGCCAATGGTGCCGCGCGAAGGCGGGGTGCCGGCCACGCCGCTGATCACATAGTAGGCTCGGTCAAAATTGAACTGCGGGTTCAGCACGATGGCCTGCATCGACGCCGAGGCATTGACCTTGCCCATGCCCAGCACACTGCCGCAAACCCCATCGGCATTGCAGAACACCGGCCCCAGCGCGCCGGGCACCTGGATAGGCCGGGCATCGCGGAAATAGCGCTCATACCAGTGCTGGAACTCACCGGCCCGGTCACCGGTGTTGGCACCGATCTCGAACATGGCCGCGACAAACACCTTGACCTGGACCGGCGGCGCGGCCTGCGCGGTCTGGGCCGCGCTGCGGCCGGTGCTGGCGCAGCCGGACAGCAGCGCCAGCAGCAAGGCGCTGGCGCACAGCGGACGGGCGAGAGAGCGAAGCGGGGCACGGGACATGGGGCATTTCTCCTGGGTCAGATCACCGGCCTATCACTGCGGCCCGGCATGCTGCGCATTGTAGGCCGGCAGGCTGGCTGCAGCCTGGGCCAGCGCGGTCAGCAAGGCATCGACTTCGGGGACCGCTGCCCGGTGCAGCGGCAGCAGCACCTGGGTGCGGAACGGAATCGAAAAAGCCAGCGGCCGCTGCACCAGGCCCTGGCCCATGCAGGCCTGCGCGGTGAAGGGGTTCACGATCGCCAGGCCCAGACCGTTTTGCACCATCGCGCATACCGCCACTGCGCTGTGCGTCTCCAGCAGCATCTGCCGGCCCACGCCGGCATCGGCAAACACCTGGTCGATCTGGATGCGGTAAGGATCGCCCTCGGCCAGGCTGATAAAGGCCTGGCCCGCGAAGTCGGCGGGCTGCAGCCGCTTCTTGCGCGCCAGCGGGTGGCCTGCGGGCAGCACGGCCACCTCATCGACCGCCGGCAGCGCCACAGCGCGCGTGCCCGCTGGCGCCTCGCCCTGCTCGGTCAGCCCCAGGTCATAGCGCTGGGCGGCCATCCACTGCTGCAACAGCGGCGCCTCCTGGGTGGCAACACTGACCGCCACCGGCCCTTGCGCCTGCTGCATGCGCGCCAGCGCCGCCGGCAGCAGCGCATGGCTGAGCGCAGGCATGCTCAGCACACTGATACGCGCCGCCTGCGGGCGCGACAGGGCCACTGCCCGGTCAATCACCCGGTCGAGCCCCTGCCAGCTGCGCTGCACCTCTTCCCATAGCGCCAAGGCGCGTGCATTGGGCCGCAGCCTGCCTTGCACCCGCTCAAACAGCGGGTAGCCCAGCAGCTGCTCCATGCGGGCCAGATCGCGACTCACCGTCGGCTGGGAGCTGAACAGCAGTCCCGCCGCGCCGGTCACGCCCCCGGCCAGCATGACGGCGCGGAACACCTCGATATGGCGGTGCTGCAGCCGCGGCGCTGAGGGGCTGGGCTCCGGATGGAGATCGGAAGCGGATGGGACCGGGGCTGGCGGACGGGGCATGGCGGCTGGGCAACTCGAGAAAGACATATCCATTATGAATGACATCCCGATAAATAAGCATTAGACCAAATACCCTGCCCCAGGCACACTGGCAAGCTGTTTTTCCGATTCCACGCCTTCCGGCACACCGACTATGAGCAACCCCTTCTCCCCCGATCTGCTGTGGCAGCTGGCCGATGACTTCAACACCCCGCTGTGGGTCTATGACGCGGCCACCATCAGCCAACGCATCGCCGAGCTCCAGGCATTCGACACGGTGCGCTTTGCGCAAAAGGCCTGCTCCAACATCCATGTGCTGCAGCTGATGCGGGCGCAAGGCGTCAAGGTTGATGCGGTCTCGCGCGGCGAAGTGCTGCGCGCGCTGGCAGCCGGCTACCAGGGCGGTTTTGGCGAGCCCTCCGACATCGTGTTCACCGCCGATGTGATGGACGAGGCCACGTTGGCCACCGTGGTCGAGCACCAGATCCCCGTCAATGCCGGCTCCATCGACATGCTGCACCAGCTGGGCCAGGCCTCGCCCGGCCATGCGGTCTGGCTGCGCATCAACCCCGGCTTTGGCCATGGCCACAGCAACAAGACCAATACCGGTGGCGAGCACAGCAAGCACGGCATCTGGCACAGCGACCTGACGATGGCGCTGGCGGTGATCGCCGAGCGCGGCCTGCAGCTGGTGGGCCTGCACATGCATATCGGCTCGGGCGTGGACTACGGCCACCTGCAAGAGGTCTGCGGCGCGATGGTGCAGCTGGTCGAGCGCACCCACGCCGCCGGCCACCGCCTGCAGGCCATCTCGGCAGGCGGCGGCCTGTCCATCCCCTACAAGGACGGTGACGCCACCATCGACACCCAGCACTACTTTGGCCTCTGGGATGCGGCGCGCAAGCAGGCTGAGGCGCTGGTGGGCCACCACCTGGGCCTGGAGCTGGAGCCGGGCCGCTACCTGGTGGCTGAATCGGGCGTGCTGCTGGGCACGGTGCGCGCGACCAAGGATGCCGGCAGCAACCACTTTGTGCTGGTCGATACCGGCTTCAACGAGCTGATGCGCCCGGCGATGTACGGCAGCTACCACGCGATGCATGTGCAGCGCCGTGGCGCCGGCGTGCTGCCTGTGCAGCGCGAGGCCGTTGTCGCCGGTCCGCTGTGCGAATCCGGTGATGTCTTCACCCAGGGCGAGGCCGGCGTGGTGCTGCCCCGTCCGCTGGGCGATGCGCAGGTGGGCGATCTGCTGGTGATCCACGACACCGGCGCCTACGGCGCCTCGATGTCCAGCAACTACAACAGCCGCCCACTGGCCGCCGAGGTGCTGGTCGACAACGGCCAGGCGCGCCTTATCCGCCGCCGCCAGACAGTCGAAGAGCTGCTGGCGCTGGAACTGGGCCTCTGATCAGCGCGGGGCCGCGCGCCATGGCGCCATTGCCGCGTCCAGGCGCGGGGACTGCATGGCCCCGACATTGCAGCGCGACCAGCGCGAGGTCGCGCTGCTGTCCAGGCTGAACACCCGGCCCGGCGCCATCGTCACCTGCCGGGCCCGCAGTTGCTCGGCCAGTTGCGCGGAATCCTCGCAGCCGGGAAAGGCCGCCCACAGATACAGAGACTGCTCGCTGCGCGCAAACACCTCGCAGCCCTGGCGGTCCATCCAGGCCAGCGCCTGCGCCGTGGCCTGGCCCAGGCGCCCGCGCAGCCGCACCAGGTGCCGCTCGTACTGGCCTTCGCGCAGCATCACATCGACCATGCGCTCGCAGTACTCCGAACCACTCACATGGATGAGGCTGCGCAGATCGGCCAGGTCACTGGCCAGATCGGGGTGGCAGGCGATAAAGCCCACCCGCAGCGCAGCCGAGAACGACTTGGAAAAACTGCCGATGTAGATCGTGCGCGCCAGCTGGTCCAGCACCGACAGGCGTGTGGCCGAGGTCGGTTTGAAATCGGCCAGCGGGTCGTTTTCGACGATCAGCATCTGCTGCTGGCCGGCCAGCTGCAAGATGCGCCAGGCCTTGGCGGCGCTCAGGTCCGAGCCCGTGGGGTTGTGCGCCAGCGACTGGGTAAAGAAGAGGCGCGGGCGCTCGGTCTGCAGCAGCCGCTCCAGCGCCAGCACATCCGGGCCATCGGCCTGGCGCGGCACACCCAGCACGCGCGCGCCGGCCAGCTTGAGCTTGCCAAACAGCAGGTAGTAGCCCGGGTCGTCCACCAGCACCGTCGTGCCCGGCGTCACCCAGTGGCGGATGACCAGGTCCAGCGCGTCATTGGCCCCCTGCGTCAGCAGCAGCTGCTGGGGCGTCACCGCCAGGCCGAACATGCCCAGCTTGCGCACCAGGCTGTCCCGCAACGGCGCATAGCCCAGGCGGCTGCCGTAGCGGAACAGCGCGCCCAGCCCCGTACGCACCACTTGGTGGTGGTAACGGTCCAGGCGCATATCGGCCAGCCAGTCCACCGGCGGAAAACCATCACCCAACGCCAGCGCATCGGGCTGGGTCTTGAGCTGCTCGCGCATCAGCCAGACCACATCCATCGCGCGCTGCAGCGGGGCGCTGTCTTCGGCCGCAGGCACGGCTGCCACCGGGCGCTGGGCCAGCACATAAAAGCCCGATCCCCGCCGCGCCTCGACCAGGCCGCGCGAGACCAGCAGCTCAAAGGCCGCCACCACGGTGTTCTTGGCATAGCCATGCAGCTGCGCCAACGCGCGCAGTGACGGCAGCTTGTCACCCGCGCGCAGCACGCCATCGGCCATCTGCCGGCCCAGCATCGCGGCCAGCTTTTCTGCAATCGAGGCCTTGCGGCCAGAGGCTGGGGGCATGGGCGCTCCTTGGGGAAGACCAGGCGCCGATGCTGCAATGCAGCAGCACTGTCCCGGCAAACTGTACCTGTCTAGAAGGGTACAGTTTAGGTAGATTGGTGGCTCTGCGTTTCGCATTCCTCAAAAAATCACCAGGAGACACCAATGGCCACCGATTCCCGTCTGCCGCAGTTCCGCGCCCTCAGCCCCGCCCAGCGCTGGGATGTCATCGCCAAGGCCTGCCAGCTGAGCGCCGAAGACCACGCGCTGCTGGCCCAGCCAGGGGCCCTCCCCACGAACGTGGCCGACGGCATGATCGAAAACGTGATCGGCACCTTTGAGCTGCCGATGGGCGTGGCCAGCAATTTCCAGATCAATGGCCGCGATGTGCTGGTGCCGCTGGCGGTCGAAGAACCCTCGATCATCGCGGCGGCCTCGTACATGGCCAAGCTGGCACGCGAGGACGGAGGGTTTCAGACCTCCAGCACCCAGCCGCTGATGCGCGCCCAGGTGCAGATAGTCGGCATCCAGGACCCCTATGGCGTGCGGCTGGCGCTGTACCAGGCGCGCGAGCAGATCCTGGCGCTGGCCAACAGCCGCGACAAGGTGCTGATCGGCCTGGGCGGCGGCTGCAAGGACATCGAGGTGCATGTCTTCCCCGACTCACCCCGGGGCCCCATGGTGGTCATGCATCTGATCGTCGATGTGCGCGATGCGATGGGCGCCAACACCGTCAACACCATGGCCGAATCGGTCTCGCCGCTGGTCGAGCAGATCACCGGCGGCGCGGTGCGGCTGCGCATTCTGTCCAACCTGGCCGATCTGCGCCTGGCCCGGGCCCGCGTGCGCCTGACGCCCAAGACGCTGGCGACTGCCGAGCGCAGCGGCGAAGAAATCATCGAGGGCGTGCTCGATGCCTACACCTTTGCCGCCATCGACCCCTACCGCGCCGCCACCCACAACAAGGGCATCATGAACGGCATCGACCCGGTCATCGTCGCCACCGGCAACGACTGGCGTGCGGTGGAGGCCGGCGCCCATGCCTATGCCAGCCGCAACGGGCGCTACACCTCGCTGACCACCTGGGAGAAAGACGGCAGCGGCGCGCTGGTGGGCACCATCGAGCTGCCCATGCCCGTGGGGCTAGTGGGCGGCGCGACCAAGACGCATCCGCTGGCGCGCCTGGCGCTGAAGATCATGGATGTGAAATCGGCCCAGGAGCTGGGCGAGATTGCCGCGGCCGTCGGCCTGGCGCAAAACCTGGGCGCGCTGCGGGCGCTGGCCACCGAAGGCATCCAGCGCGGCCACATGGCCTTGCATGCCCGCAATATCGCGCTGGTGGCCGGGGCCGTGGGTGCCGAGGTCGACCAGGTCGCCAAGCGCCTGGCCGCCGAGCACGATGTGCGCACCGACCGCGCGCTGGAGGTGCTGGCCGAACTGCGCGCGCGCTGAATCGGGCTGCGGTCCCGCCGGTCACCAAGTTGACTGCGGCCGCGCCCGCAGCCCCCCTGGCGCACAGGGCTTGCGGTACGCTGGGAGCCTTTGCGCATTGCTGCGCACCGCCAGGAGATTTCCATGTCATCGCAAACAGCCCAGCCCGTCGTCGGCCTGATCGGGGTCGGCCTGATGGGCCACGGCATCGCCCGCAATGTCGCCGCCAAAGGCTTTCAACTCTATGTGCTGGAGCATCCTGGGAACCAGCCGCTGACTGAGCTGCTCAGCCTGGGCACACGCACCTGCCAAAGCCCGGCCGAACTGGCCAGCCACTGCGATGTGGTGATCCTCTGCGTGACTGGCTCGCCCCAGGTCGAAGCCGTGCTGACTGGCGAGCAAGGCCTGCTGTCGGCACTGCGCCCCGGCACCGTGGTGATCGATTGCTCGACAGCCGTGCCCGCATCGACGGTGCGCATGGCCCAGGCCGTGCAGGCTGCGGGCGGCAAGTTCATCGATGCACCGATGACCAAGACCTCCAAGCAGGCGCATGACGGCCAGCTCAATCTGCTCGTCGGTGGCGATGCGGCCGTGCTGGCCCAGGTGCAACCGGTGCTGGCCACCTTCACCAGCCAGGTCACCCATGTCGGTGCACTGGGCGACGGACACCGCATGAAGCTGCTGCACAACTTTGTCTCGGTGGGCCAGATGAGCCTGCTGGCCGAGGCCACCGCCTGCGCGCGCAAGCAGGGCATGGACATGCAGGCCTTCCACAGCGTACTGGCTGCGGGCGGCGGCGCGGGCGTGGCGCTGGACCGGCTGCAGTCCTATATCCTGGCCGATGACCCCTCGGGCATTGCGTTCTCGATCTCCAACGCCGCCAAGGATTTGAGCTACTACGCCACGATGGCCCACGATGCGCAGGCGCCCAGCCTGATTGCCGATGCGGCTGCGACCACCTTGCAGGACCAGGTCCAGGCCCGGCATGGCGATGCCATGCTGCCGGCCTTGATCGGTCTGCTGGCCAAGGCCTGAAGCGCGTTGTTCAGGGCCCCGCTTATTCAGCGCGGGGCTCGCGCCCCATCAACGCCTGCACCACATCGGGGGCTGACAGGCTGCCGTCGAGCAAGGCCACGACGGCGGCCGTGATCGGCATCTCCACGCCCAGCTTCTGGGCGCGCTGCAGCACCGTGCGGGCGCTGTAGACGCCTTCGGCCACATGGCCGAGCGACTGCACCGCCTGCTCCAGGCTCTGGCCCTGCGCCAGCAACAGGCCGATCTTGCGGTTGCGCGACAGGTCGCCCGTCGCCGTCAGCACCAGATCGCCCAGGCCCGACAAGCCCATAAAGGTATCGGTCTGCGCGCCCAGCGCCACACCCAGACGTGTCATCTCGGCCAGGCCGCGCGTCACCAGCGCGGCGCGGGCATTCAGCCCCAGGTGCAGGCCATCACACAAGCCTGTGGCAATGGCCAGCACGTTCTTGACGGCGCCGCCCACTTCGACCCCGCTGATGTCCTCATTGGCATAGACGCGCAGGTTGTCGCCATGGAAGGCCGCGACCAGCGCATCGCGCACATCGCCATGGCGGCTGGCCGCCACCAGGGCCGTGGGCTGGTGCTGGGCCACTTCCTGCGCAAAGCTTGGGCCACTCAGCACGCCGGCATGCAGCGCGGGGGCCACCTGGGCGCAGACCTCGTTGCCCAGCAGCCCATGGCTGCCGGCAGGGGCATCGGCGGGCACGGCTTCAAAACCCTTGCTGAGCCAGGCCACCGGCACCTGGCAGTCGCGCAGCATCGTGAGGCCGCCGCGCAGTGCCGCCATCGGCGTGCCCAGCACGATCAATTCAGCCTGTGCCACCAGGGGCTGCAGGTCGCCGCTCGTCACCTCCAGCGCATCGGGCAAGCGGATGCCTGGCAAATAGCGCTGGTTCTCACGGCTGGTTTGCAGCTGGCCCGCCTGCTGCGCATCGCGCGCCCACAGCTGCACGCGGTGGCGTGCGGCAGCATGCATGGCCAAAGCCGTTCCCCAGGCACCGGCGCCAATCACCAAGATCTTCATAGCCACAACCCCTTCTTACATCAACTCAAACGGTGGCGCTGCCTGCAGCCGGCTCCCCGGCAGATACAACAAAGGCCTTGCAACCGAGACTGCAAGGCCCTAGCGTTGTCAACGCAGCGGCGCAATTACTGGGCCAGTGCGGCACCTGCGCCAGCGCCATTGGCCTGGGCTTGTTGCTGTTCGTACATGGCCTGGAAGTTGATTTCCGCCAGGTGCACAGGCGGGAAGCCGGCGCGGGTCACGATGTCTGCCACGTTGCCGCGCAGGTAAGGGTAGACGATCTGTGGGCAAGCCACGCCGATCACGGCACCCATCTGGTCGTCAGGGATGCCACGGATCTCGAAAATACCGGCTTGCTTGGCTTCCACCAGGAACACGGTCTTGTCTTCGATCTTGGTCTGCACGGTGGCGGTGACCGCCACTTCGAAAATGCCATCGGCCACCGGGGTGGCTTCCACGCCCAGCTGGATGTCCACGCTCGGCTGGGTTTGCTCCAGCAAGATGGCTGGCGAGTTGGGCTGTTCCAGCGACGCGTCCTTCAGGTACACGCGTTGAATTTGGAACACGGGATTTTCTTGATCCGCCATGGTTGTCTGTCTTTCGCTAGAAAAAGGAATGGAGTGCAGCTGCGATGCCGCCCGGTGTGTGCGCCCCTCGCATGCAGCCTGCCATTATGCAATGGCAAAGTGTCAGCATGGAAAAGCCCGGGCGCCCGCCGGCCAGTGAAGGGATGCGCGGGCTCAGGCTTGGAGCAAGGGGGTCAGCTCGCCGCGCTGGTCCAGCGCAATCAGGTCATCGCAGCCGCCGACATGGGTCTCGCCAATGAAGATCTGCGGCACGGTGCGGCGGCCGGTCGTCTCCATCATTACCGCACGCTGGGCCGGATCGGTGTCGATGCGGATTTCTTCAATCTGCTCCACGCCTTTGGCTTTGAGCACTTGCTTGGCGCGAATGCAGTAGGGGCAGACGGCGGTGGTATACATCTTTACAGCTTGCATCGGAGTGTCCTGCGGCGGCGGCCTGCACAAGGCCGCCAGCTCTGTAGTGGGTGTCTAAAGCCAGTATCTGGGGCCATGAACCCCAAAAATCAAGCCTTCTTGAGCGGCATGCTGGCAGCGCGCCAGCCCTTCATGCCACCGGCCAGGGCCTGCACATTGGTGTAGCCCAGCTTCTTGGCCACGGCCACGGCACGCTGCGAGCGCTGGCCCTGTGCGCAAACGAGAATCAGCGGCAAGGCCTTGTTCTTGACGACCGAGGGCAGTTGCGCTTCGAGCTGGTCCAGCGGCACATTCTTGGCATTGGCGATATGGCCGGCGCCGAATTCCTGCGCGTCCGACACATCCACCACCACGGCTTTTTCGCGGTTGATCAGTGCCACGGCGTTGGCGGGGCTGAGCGTGCCGCCTCCCATGTTCTTCATGGCGGGCATCATCAGCATCGCGCCCGAGCCCAGTACCAGCACGATCAGATACCAGTTGTCGATCAGAAAGTTCACACAAGTCCCTTGTCAAAAAATGCTCAAACAGCCGCACATTCTAAAAGGGCCACCATGCCGCTGCGCGGCAAAAGCCTTTAGCACCACCCCCAACGCGCACCAGGCGCTGCCTGGCAAGCTCTGCAAGCGCCCTGGGATTTAAGCCTGCCTCTACAATCGGCGCCATTGTGAACGCGGCGGGCTGCCCAGGCCCCTCTAGCGCCACCCGCCAGCGACACGCACCGATTTTTGACTATCGCACGAGGATTGCATGTACAAGCTTGTCCTGATTCGCCATGGTGAATCGACCTGGAACCTGGAAAACCGCTTCACCGGCTGGACCGATGTGGACCTGACCGACACCGGCGTGGCGCAAGCCAAGCAGGCTGGCCAGTTGCTCAAGGCCGAGGGCTATGACTTCGATGTGGCCTACACCAGCGTGCTCAAGCGCGCCATCCGTACGCTGTGGCACACCCTGGACGAGATGGACCGCACCTGGCTGCCGGTGCAAAAGTGCTGGCAGCTCAACGAGCGCCACTATGGCGCGCTGCAAGGCCTGAACAAGGCCGAAACCGCCAAGAAGTTTGGCGATGAGCAGGTGCTGGTCTGGCGCCGCAGCTATGACACCCCGCCGCCCGCGCTGGAGTCTACCGATCCACGCAGCGAGAAAACCGACCGCCGCTACGCCGGTGCTGCCAACCAGGTGCCGCTGACCGAATGCCTCAAGGACACGGTCGAGCGCGTCGTGCCGTTCTGGAACGAAGCCATTGCGCCAGCCATCCAGCGCGGCGAGCGGGTGGTGATCGCCGCCCACGGCAACTCCATCCGCGCGCTGATCAAGTACCTCGATGGCGTCTCCGACAGCGACATCGTGAACCTGAACATCCCCAACGGCATCCCGCTGGTCTATGAGCTGGACGCCAGCTTGAAGCCGCTGCGCCACTACTACCTGGGTGACGCCGAAGCTGCCGCCAAGGCCGCTGCTGCAGTCGCCTCCCAGGGCAAGGCCTGATCCGACGGGCAGCCCACCCAAGGGCGGCCCCGTAGGCCCCGCCGGGAACTACTGGTCATGCCTGGAGTCCGAGCCAGGCAGCGTTAGTGCGGTAGATAGGCGGGGCACGCAGCCCCCATCGCGGCAAAAAATGCCAGCGCCGCCGGACCAGATCGGGCCCCCGCCCTGATCGGCAGGCGCGCAGAAGTTCTTGGTGTCAGCCGATGCCGCTTGCCCGCGCCAGCGGGCGGCCGGCGAAAGTAAATACTTGTCTTAGCACCCGAAAACCGCTGCTGCGCCGCACCAGCGCAGGCGCTTGGGTGTATATTGGCACGCTATAGAAAGTTGCGAGCATATGGGCCAAAAATTGAAGATTGCCGGTTGGGTTTCACTGGGCGTGGTCGCCGGCGCGCTCACCACTGTGTCTTTGCAGACGGTCGCAAGGGGCGTGATGTCGCCCATGCCACTGGAAGAAATCCAGCAGCTGTCGGCGGTGTTCGGCCTGATCAAGACCGACTATGTCGAGCCGGCCGATGACAAAAAGCTGATCACCGATGCCATCTCGGGCATGGTCTCCGGGCTCGATCCCCACTCGCAGTACTTCGACAAGAAGTCTTTCCGCGAGTTTCAGGAAGGCACCAGCGGCAAGTTCGTCGGCGTCGGCATCGAGATTACCCAGGAAGACGGGCTGATCCGCATCGTCTCGCCCATCGAAGGCTCACCGGCGGACCTGGCCGGCCTCAAGACCAACGACCTGATCACCAAGATCGATGACACGGCGGTCAAGGGCCTGTCGCTCAACGATGCGGTCAAGCGCATGCGCGGCGAGCCCAACACCAAGGTGGTGCTGACGATTCTGCGCAAGGACGAGAGCCGCAGCTTCCCCGTCACGATCACCCGCACCGAGATCAAGACCCAGTCGGTCAAGGCCAAGATGATCGAGCCGGGCTACGGCTGGGTGCGCGTCTCGCAGTTCCAGGAACGCACGGTCGACGACTTCGTGCGCAAGGTCGATGACCTGTACAAACAGGACCCGAACTTGAAGGGCCTGGTGCTGGACCTGCGCAATGACCCCGGTGGCCTTCTGGATGCGGCCGTGGCCATCTCGGCGGCCTTCCTGCAGCCCAATGTGACCGTGGTGACCACCGATGGCCAATTGGCCGAGAGCAAGGCGATCTTCCGCGCATCGCCCGAGTTCTACGCGCGCCGCGGCAGTGACCCGATCAAGTCGCTGCCCGCTGCCATCAAGAACATTCCGCTGGTGGTGCTGGTCAACGAAGGTTCGGCATCGGCCTCCGAGATCGTCTCGGGCGCGCTGCAGGACCACAAGCGTGCCACCATCATGGGCGCCCAGACCTTTGGCAAGGGCTCGGTGCAGACCGTGCGCCCCCTCGGTCCGGACACCGGCATCAAGCTGACCACGGCGCGCTACTACACGCCAAGCGGCAAGTCGATCCAGGCCAAGGGCATCGTGCCCGACATCATGGTCGACGAGTCGGCCGAAGGCGATTTGTTTGCCGCGCTGCGCACCCGCGAAGCGGATCTGGAAAAGCACCTCTCCAGCGGCCAAGGCCCCGAAGTCAAGGACGAAGCCCGCGAGAAGGCCCGTGAAGCGGCGCTCAAGCGCCTGGACGAAGAGAGCAAGAAGCCCGCCTCCGAGCGCCGTCCGCCCGAGTTCGGCTCGGACAAGGACTTCCAGCTGCAGCAGGCCTTGCACCAGCTCAAGGGTGAGCCCGTGCAGGTGAGCCAGACCAAGACCGAGCGCCCGGCCGAGAAAAAGGACGAGGAAAAGACCAGCACGAGCGACAAGCCCGCAGAGTCCACCACGGACGACACCAAGCTGCCGCCCGCTAGCGAGCCCAAGAAGTAAAGCCGTCAAGCTGTAGCGCCCAACCTTCGTTGCGCTGCGTCAAAAGGCCGCAAGCAGAGTTCCTGCTGCGGCCTTTGTTTTTTCCGACAATAAGCCCATGAACGACGAGCAACTTTTGCGCTACTCCCGCCATATCTTTCTGGATGAGGTCGGCATCGAAGGCCAGGAGGCCATCCTCGCCGCCCATGCGGTGGTGATTGGCGCGGGCGGCCTGGGCAGCCCGGCAGCGATGTACCTGGCCTCGGCCGGCGTGGGCCGCATCACCTTGGTCGATGACGACACGGTGGACCTGACCAATTTGCAGCGCCAGATTGCCCATACGACCGAGCGCGTGGGCCAGGCCAAGGTCAGCTCCTGCGCAGCCAGCCTGCAGGCCATCAATCCGCATGTCCAGATCCATACGGTGCAGCAGCGGGTCGATGCCAAGCGGCTGCAGACCTTGGTGGGCGATGCCAGCGTGGTGCTGGACTGCACCGACAACTACCGCACGCGCCAGGCCATCAATGCCGCCTGCGTGGCGCTGGCCAAGCCTTTGGTCAGCGGCGCGGCCATCCGCTTTGATGGCCAGATCAGCGTGTTTGACAGGCGCCACAAAGGCGCTGCCTGCTATGCCTGCCTGTTCTCGCCCGAAGAGCAGTTCGAGGAAGCCAGCTGCTCGACAATGGGGGTATTTGCACCCTTGGTGGGCATTATCGGTACGATGCAGGCTGCAGAAGCGCTCAAACTCATTGCCGGCATTGGCCGCAGCCTCGATGGGCGTCTGATGATGCTCGAGCTCAAGGACATGGAATGGAGCACGATGCGGGTCAGCCGCAACCCGCAATGCCCCGTCTGCGGTGAGCAACACCTTTGATATCTCAGCTTATTATTTGTTTTATGTATACAATAATAGACAAACAATAAACCTACGAGGCCTTGTCCTACTTAGGCCATCCTTTCAGACCGATGGCGTGCCTACGGCTTGTTGCTATCATTGTTACGGTAAGACACACCCGTGTAGCCGTATATGCATCGCCGTTTGAAAACTTATTTGGTTGAAGACAACAAGACCATCCGCGACAACCTGATAGCCACGTTGGAAGACCTGGCCCAGGTGGAGACCGTGGGGCATGCCAGCACCGAATCTGACGCCACCAGCTGGCTCAGCAACCCTTCGACCGACTGGGATCTGGCGGTGGTCGATATCTTCTTGCTCGAAGGCAGTGGCCTGGGTGTTCTGGAAAAGCTCCAGGAACGCGCGCCACACCAGCATCTGGTCATCCTCAGCAACTACGCCACACCCAGTATGCGCGAGCGCTGCGCCCAGCTTGGCGCCAACCGGGTTTTCGACAAATCCGAAGACATCGATGCGCTGATCGACTACTGCGTGGAGCGTACATCCCAGCTGCAGTGAGGCCACCATGAGGCCCACCATTTGGCCCTGCAGACAACCACAAAAAAGCGGCCCAAATGGGCCGCTGGTTTTGCACGGCGCTGCGCGCTCAGTCGATCAGCCCGTTTTTCAGCGCGTAGTAGGTCAGGTCGCTGTTCGATGCCAGGCCCATCTTCTCCATCAAACGCGTGCGGTAGGTGCTCACGGTCTTGACGCTGAGCGAGAGCTGGTCGGCAATATTGCCGGCCGTCTCACCCTTGGCCAGCTTCAAGAACACCTGAAATTCGCGCTCCGAGAGCTGCTCGTGCGGGGGCGCGTCCTCTTTGCGATGCAGCTGCTGGGCCAGCAGATCGGCCACTGCCGGCGTCAGGTAGCGCTTGCCCAGCGAAATCGTGCGCAGCGCCTCCACAATCTCGGATGGGTCGCACTCCTTGTTGAGGTAGCCGCTGGCGCCTTGGCGGATCAGGTTGATCGCATAATGGGCCTCGGGGTAGCCGCTCAGGATCAGAATGCCCATGTCGGGCGCCTTGGCGCGCAGCATGGCCAGCGCATCAATACCGCTTTGGCCGGGCATGGACAGGTCCATGATCAACACGTCGATCTCTTCCTTGCGCACCAGGTCAATGGCTTCACGGCCGTTGGCCGCCTCTCCTACGACGCGCAGATCGACATGCTCGGCCAAAAATTGCTTGAGGCCCGAGCGCACAATCGCGTGGTCATCGACGATACCAACTTTAATCATATATCCCCTCATGCAGCGCAGACTGCAGCACCGGCCCCATGCTGGCGCTGCCCGAAGTTTGCTCTATTATCACTCGCATAAACCAAAAACCATCAAAAAAGGAAGCTCCATGCGTTGGTCTCGCTTGCGCAAATGGGCCATCAGTTTGCCAGCCGCCTTTTTGGCCGCTGCCGTGCTGATCGGCATCAACGAAGCTGGTTACTACCGCTCGCACGATTCGCTGCAGAACCTCACGGTCACCTACCAGACGCGCACCACGCTGGACAAGCTGATGCAGCAGGTCGTGGATGCAGAAACCCATGCGCGCGGCTATCTGCTCAGTGGCGAAGACAGCAATCTGACGGCCTACCAGCAGGCCTGCACCAACGTCAACAACGCGGTCGATGAGCTGCGCGCCATCTACAGCGTCTTCCCCGAGGACCTGCAGACCTCGTCGATGCTGGGCCGTGAAGTGGCCAAACGCCTGACCCAGATGGATACGGGCATTGCACTGCGGCGCGAGGGCCTGGAAGAGGCCTGGCGTTTCCTGGTCAAAAGCCCGGAAGCCAAGGCCACGATGGACAGCATGCGCAGGCTCAGCAACGAGCTGGTGATCCACAGCAACGAGCGGCGCATGCACAACGAGGCCGAGATTCTCAAGTCCCTGACCCTCGCACGCCTGGGCATTGCCATCGTCAGTATCGTGGGCCTGCTCGCGTTCTACCTGTACCTGCGCCAATCCAACCGCCTCACCGGCCTGATGCTGCGCGAGCAGCGCATGCTCGAGGACGAGCGCGATCAGCTCGAAAAGCAGGTGCGCCAGCGCACCGCCACCTTGGGCGAATTGGCCACCCACTTGCAGCAGGTGCGCGAAGACGAACGCGCCCATCTGGCGCGCGAGCTGCACGACGAGCTGGGCGCCTTGCTGACCACGGCCAAGCTCGATGTGGCGCGCCTCAAATCCAAGATCGACATGGCAGCGCCCGATGTGCAAGAGCGCATCAAGCACCTGATCGAGACCCTCAACAGCGGCATCGCGCTCAAGCGCCGCATCATCGAAAACCTGCGCCCCTCATCGCTGTCCAACCTGGGCCTGACCGCCTCGCTGGAGATCCTGGCCAAGGAGTTTTCCGAAAGCAGCAATGTGGCCGTCGAGCTGAGTCTGGAGCAGATCAATGTGCCCGAAGCCATGCAGCTGAGCATCTACCGCCTGATCCAGGAGTCGCTCACCAATATCGGCAAGTACGCGCAGGCGCGCAATGTGCTCATCAGCCTGCAAAGCCACCCCAAGCATGTGTTCGTGCAGGTGCGCGATGACGGCGTCGGCTTCAACCCCAGCCAGGCCCACCCCAACTCGCACGGCCTGGCGGGCATGCGCCACCGTATCGAGGCCAGTGGCGGCCGGCTGCACATCGCCTCTGCCCCGCAGCAAGGCACCACCATCTCGGCCAATCTGCCGCAGAACTAAGGGCCCGGGCTGCGGCCAGCAGCCTGGCGTCCTCTCCCCTTCCTCGCCATCCGCACAGCAGTCCACCAAACACCGCGCGAAAGCCACGCGCGGTGCCCTTGCTGCACCCCTGCAAACCGCGTCTTCGCCGCCGCGCATCCACACATCGCGGGAGCTGTCCTACACCTGTTCTTCGCACCTACTGGCAAGGCTGCATGCGGGCAGCGGCCAGAATGCAGTCATTGCTCGCACCTTCTTGCACAGCAAACAACATGAGGAAAAAAATATGCTGCATTACGCTGTTGTCTTCCTGGTCATCGCACTGATTGCCGCCGTCTTCGGCTTCGGTGGTATTGCGGCCAGTGCGGTCGGCATTGCCAAGATCTTGTTTGTGATTTTCATCGTGCTCGCTGTCGCATCGTTCCTGATGGGATTGTTGAAGAAGTAGCGCTTTGACAACCCTTGAACCTGTGCTCACCACACGATACATTTATCCGGTACGCGCAGGTCAACGTACACTGCAAGATCTTCATTGAACATCATAGAAAGAGGCTATTTCATGGATACCGAAAAAATTGCCAAGGACGCTGTGGACAAGGTAGAAGACACCGCCAACGACGTGCTCGATGGCGCTGAAAAGGCGGTGGGCCACACGCGCCGTGCTGTGAAGTCCGCGGCCAACAAGGCCGAGCGTGCGATCGATGAATACGGCCATGAAAAGAACCATTCCATCGATCACATTGCCTCCCGTGCACAGGACTGGGCAGAGCGCGGCATTGGCCTCGCCGCTGACTCCTCGCACCGTGCCCGTGAGCAGTTCTACCGTGCCCAAGAGCGTGCCAACGAGTACGTCTCTGACCAGCCGGGCAAGTCGATGGCGATTGCCATGGCAGCAGGTGCCGCATTGGCAACCCTGGTCATCATGGCGACCCGCCGTCGCGACTGATTTTCAAGTATCTATCGGCATATAACGGATAAGTGCGGTGCAGATGCCGATCGATTTTCAAGCACCCTAACAACACTTTGCGAGGAAACAAAAATGAAACTCTCCCGTACTATCGCTATCGCTGCTTTCGCTGGTGCAACCCTGGTGATGGCCACTGGCTGCTCCGTGGCTCGCAAGCAAGAAACCGTGGGTGAATACATCGATGGCTCCGCTGTGACCACCGCTGTCAAGGCCAAGCTGGCTGAAGACAAGGAAACCTCGGCCAGCTCCATCAATGTGAAGACCATGGACGGCGGCATTGTTCAGCTGTCCGGTTTTGCCAAGTCGCAAATGGAAAAGGACCGTGCCGGTCAGATCGCTCGTGGCGTCAAGGGCGTGACCGAAGTGCGCAACAGCCTGATCGTCAAGCAATAAGCGGCGTGAGCCTGGCTCGCCAAAAAACCAGCTGGTGCATGCCGGCTGGTTTTTTTTCGCATGTACACCCGTCCGTGTCCGACTTGAAGGCCATGGTCAATTGACCGGCGATGCGTTAAGCTTGGCCGATGCGCCTTTTCCACTGCGACCAATGCGGTCACCTGGTATTTTTTGAAAGCGTGCACTGCGTCAACTGCGGCGCAACGCTGGCCTACCTGCCGGACTGCGACGATGTCGGGGCCATGGCAGCCGTGAACACCGATGGCACGGCATCTGCAGACGGCGGGCCAGCCGCTTTGTGGCAACGCATTCCCTCCAAGGCGACGCACAGCAGCCAGCGCTACCGCATGTGTGCCAACCGCGACCAATACCAAGCCTGCAATTTTGCGATCCCTGCTGACGAGCCCAACAGGCTGTGCAGCTCTTGCCGCCAGACGCTGGTGCTGCCCGATCTCTCTGTCAGCGGCAACACCTTGCGCTGGCAAAAGCTGGAGAACGCCAAGCGGCGGCTGTACGTTACGTTGGCGCGCCTGGGGCTGCACCCCGATCAGCCGAACTGGACGCCCCACTACCAGTTTCTCGCCGATGTGCCCGACCAGCCGGTGATCACCGGCCATTCCAACGGGCTCATCACCATCAACATCGCAGAGGCCGACGATGACGAGCGCGTGCGCCGCCGCGTGGCCCTGCACGAGCCCTATCGCACCTTGCTGGGCCATCTGCGCCATGAGTCGGGTCATTTCTTCTGGGACAAGCTGGTGCGCGATGGCGGCGAGCTCGACAGCTTTCGCCAGCTCTTTGGCGATGAGCGCCAAAGCTATCCGCAAGCGCTGCAAGACTACTATGCCAACCCGCCGGGTTACTCGCAGTGGAGTGCGCAATTCGTCAGCGCCTATGCGAGCGCACACCCGTGGGAAGACTGGGCCGAATCCTGGGCCCACTACCTGCACATGGTCGACATGCTGGAGACCGCAGCCAGCTACCAAACCGATTTGACGATGGCCGAAGGCCGCCCCTCGGTCACCATCAGCGACCCCTTTGTCCAGCCGCCCCCCCGCTTTGAAGACATGGTGGCGCAGTGGGTGCCGGTGACCTTGCTGCTCAACAGCCTCAACCGCAGCTTGGGCCAGCAGGACGCCTATCCTTTTGCGCTATCGGCCGGGGCGCTGCAAAAGCTGCGCTATGTGCATGACATTGTGCGGCGGCCCCACCCGCTCGAGAGTGGTCGCCCCCCTGTCATGCACCAGCACTGAGCGGGTTGCGCGCGGCCATCAGGCCTCTTCGGCCCGGCGCTGCGCCACCTTGCGCTGCAGCTCCTGCGCGACATAGGGCGAGACAAACTTGTCGACCTCACCGCTGAGCATCGCAATCTCGCGCACAAAAGTGCTGCTGATGAACTGGTAGCGGGTGCTGGGCGTCAGGAACACGGCTTCCACATCGGGCATCAGCGAGCGGTTCATGCCAGCGAGCTGGAACTCGTAGTCAAAGTCGGTGACTGCGCGCAGGCCGCGCACAATCGCATTGCCGCCTTGCGCGACGACAAAATCACGCAGTAGGCCCGAGTAGCTCTCCACCCGCACGCTGGGGTAGTGCTTGACCGCTTCGCGCGCCATGTCCATGCGCTCCTTGAGCGAGAACATGGTCTTCTTGTGGTGGCCTTCGGCCACGGCCACAATCACATTGCCAAACAGCTGGTAAGCCCTGCGCACCACGTCTTCGTGGCCCAGGGTCATGGGGTCAAAGGTGCCTGGGTAGATGGCCAGTGTCATGTCTGTCTCCTGCAAAGCATCATCGTTGTGCCAGTCTCCTGGCACATTGCAGCGCAGCATAAACCATTTCTGCCACCACCCTGCCAGCGGGCAGGCATTCCCGTTCAGCCGGCTGCGTCCTCAGCCCTCTTGAGCAAGTGCGCATGCACGGCGCCCGCCTTCAGGTAGCGGTGGCGCACCAGGCCCAGCTCGGCCAGGGCCTCGTCGCTCCAGGCTTGGGGCGCTTCGAGGTAGATAAAGCCCTGCGCCGTCACCGCCGCCTGCGCCGCCTTGAGCGCTGGCACAAACAGCTGGCCGGAGAATGGTGGATCGAGGAAGATCAGATCCCAGTGCGCGGTGTAGGCCTGCAGCGCAGCCAGCGCATCGCCCCGGCTCACCTCCACCTGCGTGGCACCCAGCTTCTGCGCCAGCTGCTTGATCTGCGCGGCCAGCTGCACATCGGACTCGACCATGCGCACCTGGGTCGCGTTGCGCGATGCAGCCTCCAGCCCCAGCGCGCCGGTGCCCGCAAAGGCATCGAGGCAGCGCCAGCCAGCCAGGTCCTGGCCCAGCCAGTTGAACAAGGTCTCGCGCACGCGGTCGGGCGTGGGCCGCAGATCGGGGCGGGTCAGCACCGCCAGCTTGGTGCGGCGCCATTGGCCGCCAATGATGCGGATCTCTCCGGCAGCGGACGCTGCCACGCGGGCGGCATTGCCGGAGTTTCCGGTAGTGCCGCGCTTGCGGGCGGGCGCCGCGTCAGGCGCGGCCTCGGCAGCAGCGGCTGCCTTTTGCACCAGGGCGCGCAGCGCGCCCTCGCTTTTGATGGCACTGCGTCCCATTATGGTTTTGCTCCCAAGACCACGGTCACTTGCTTGTCGGGCTGCACCATGTGCGCCATGGCCTTGCGCACATCGTCGGCGCTGAGGGCTTCGACCCGGTCCGTCCAGTGGTCCAGGTAGTCCAGCGGCAGTCCATTCCAGGCGATATTGGTCACATTGCCCAAGAGCTTGGCATTGCTGTCCACGCGCAGCGCAAAGCCCCCAATCAGGTTGTCCTTGGCATCGCGCAGTTCCTCGGCGGTGGGGCCCTTGGCGATGAAATCGCTCAGCACCTCGCGCGTCACCTTGAGCGCCTCGGCCGCCTGGTCAGGCCGGGTCTGCAAACCGATCTGGAAGGCACCGGCATCCAGCCCCGGGTTGAACAACGAGTACACGCCATACACCAGGCCGCGCTTTTCGCGCACCTCTTCCATCAGGCGCGACGCGAATCCGCCGCCGCCCAGAATATGGTTGCCCACTAGCACGGCCAGAAAATCCGGGTCGGCGCGGCGGATGCCGGGCTGGCCCAGCAGCACCTGGGCCTGGGCCGAGTCAAACGCGATCTGGATGTCATCGGCCTTGGCCAGCGGCTGCACGGCCGGCACCTCAGCGGGGGCCGCGCACTGCGCCTTGGGCGTGGCCGGCACCTGGGCCAGCAGGCGCTTGACCAGCGCATCGGCCTGGGCCTTGTCCAGCGCGCCCACCAGCGTCACCTTGGCGCGGCAGGCGTCGACCGAGCGCGCCAGGTACTGCTGCATCACCGCCGGGCTGATCCGGGCCAGGGTCTCTTCAGTGGCACGCTGCCCGTAAGGGTGGCTGCCAAACACGGCCTGGTTGAAGGCGCGGCCCGCCACCACCGCAGGGCGGGTATTGCCCTCCTTGATCGCGGCATTCCAGCGCTCGCGCTCGCGCTGCCAGACGGCATCGTCATAGCTGGGCTGGGCCATCTGGCGGGCCGCCAGGTCAGCGGCGCGGCCCAGCAGGCTGCCATCGGTCAGCGAGCGCAAGGAGAAGGTCAGCGCATCGCTGCTGGCGCCGGCGCCAAAGCTGGCACCCAGATCGGCCCAGGCTTCGCCGACCGCGTTCTCGTCAAGCGCAGGCGCACTGCCCTGCGCCTTGACGCCCTTGGAGGCCATCATGGCCGCGGCGCTCGCCAGGCCTGCCTGGTCCGCCGGGTCGCGCCGGCTGCCGGCATCAAAGTTCAGCTGCACATCCACCATCGGGATCGTGGGGCTGTTGACCAGCCAGACCTGGGCGCCGCTGTCCTGGGTCCAGTGCTCAATGGGCAGCAAGGCCCAGGCCGAATGGCAGGCCAGCAAGGCGGCTGCGCCGCCGACCAGTGTTTTGCAAAAAGAGGTTCGCATGGGTATCTCTGCTAGCCAGGGCCCGCTGCCATCTGCGGCAGGTCCTGGTAAAAACAATCGTTGGCGGGTGCGTCAAACAGTGCATCCGCCACGGGGTTTGGTCAGTGCACCGCCCCGTCCTTGGTCGCGGCACCGCTGCGCTTTTGCGCGGCGCGGTCGGCATCGGTCAGCGGCTGGGGTACCAGGGTCGCCACTGTCATCTGGTCATCACCAAAATAGCGCGCAGCCACCGACTGCACCTGCGCGGCTGTCACCGTTTTCATCAGCGCCAGCAGCTTGTCATTGGCATCGAGCGGCAAGCCCAGCACCCAGTTGGAGCCCAGGTCATTGGCCTGGCCAAAGACCGAGTCGCGCTCATACACGGTAGAGGCCTGCCACTGGGTGCGCACCCGCTCCAGCTCGGCCTCGCCCACGCCTTCCTTGGCAACGCGGGCCACCTCGGCACGCAAAGCCGCCTCCACGTCCTTGGCGGTCTTGCCTTGCGATGGCACGCCGCCCAGCAAGAAGGTGGAAGGCCCCCGGTTGACCACGCTGGCACCGCTGAAGGTGGCGTCAGCCACGCGGCCGGGGCCCTGGGTCAGCTGGCGGTCCAGGCGCGCGCCGTCATAGCCACTGAGCACAGAGCCCAGCATCAACAGCGCCATCGCATCCTTGTCGCTGTCCTTGGGCTCGACCAGGTTGCGCAGGTCGGGCACCTTGAAGCTCATCACCACATAGGCCTGCTCGGCAGGCGCCTTGTAGTCGAGCCGGCGCTCGCCCTTTTGCAGTGGCTCGGGCCGGGGCTTGCGCTCCGGCAAGGCACGCGCTGGAATGCTGCCGTAGTATTTCTCGGCCAGCGCACGCACCTTGTCCACATCCACATCGCCAGCGACCACCACCACCGCGTTCTCCGGCACATACCAGGCCTTGTGGAAGGCGCGGGCATCATCGGGGTGCATGGAGTCGAGGTCGCCCATCCAGCCAATCACCGGGCGGTGGTAGGGCGAGGCCTGCCAGGTCGCAGCGTTGAGCTGCTCCATCAGGCTGGCGCGCGGGTTGTCGTCGGTGCGCATGCGCCGCTCTTCCTTGATGACCTCGATCTCTTTCTTGAACTCGCTGTCGGGCCACTGGTTGTTGGCAAAGCGGTCTGACTCCAGGCGCATCACCTCTTCGAGCTTGCCCGACGGAATCTGCTGGTAGTAGCCGGTGTAGTCGCGGTTGGTAAAGGCATTGTCCTGCCCGCCGAGCGCTGCGACCTTGCGCGAAAAATCGCCGGGCGCTACGGTGGCCGTGCCCTTGAACATCATGTGCTCGAGCGCATGGGCCAGGCCCGAGCGGCCGTCGACCTCGTCCATCGAGCCCACGCGCACCCAGACCATGTGCACCGCCGTGGGCGCGCGCTTGTCAGGCTGTACGATCAGGTCCATGCCATTGGACAGTTTGAACTGCTGGGCCCCAGCAGAATTGGAGGCGATGGCAGTGGTGGGCATAGGCGATGCGGCCCAGGCTGGAGAAGCCCCAGCGCCCAGGGAGGCCATCAAGGCCAGCAAAATGGTGGAACGTTTCATAAAATAGGCTGATTCTACGTAGCGCACAATGTTCAGTTTTTTCAAGAAAAAATCTCCCGCTGCCGACGCAGCCCCCAGCCCTTCCGCCGCCGAGCCAGCGCCTGCGCCCGCTCCAGCGGCCGATGTCCCGCCGCCCGCACCCCAGGTGCCCAGCGCGCCGCTGACCCCGATCCGCCCTGTGGCTGCCGAGCCCACCAAGACGGGCTGGCTGCGTGGCCTGGGCATGGGCGGCAAGGCCGCAGCCCCGGCACCCACGGCTGCAGAAACGGTCACGAAAAACCCAGTTACACAAGCTCCGCAGGCTCCGGTAGCTCCTATCACTATAGCATCCGAGCCCGCCAGCAGCCGCGACAGCTGGATGAACCGCTTGAAGAGCGGTTTGCGCAAAACCGGCTCGAGCATTGCCACGGTCTTCACCGGCACCAAGATCGACGAGCAGCTCTACGAAGAGCTCGAAGAGGCGCTGCTGATGGCCGATACCGGCGTCAAGGCAACCCAGCATCTGCTCGAAGACCTCAAGCAGCGCGTCAAGGACAGCAAGACCACCGACCCCGCCGCTGTCAAGGACCTGCTGGCCAGCGCGCTGGCAGATCTGCTCGCGCCACTGGAAAAGCCACTGGTCATTGGCGAGCACAGCCCCACGGTCATCATGGTGGCTGGCGTCAACGGCGCTGGCAAGACCACCTCGATCGGCAAGCTGACCAAGCACCTGGCCGATGCCGGCCAGAGCGTGCTGCTGGCAGCGGCCGACACCTTCCGCGCTGCGGCGCGTGAGCAGCTGGGCGTCTGGGCCACCCGCAACACCGTCGAGATCATCAGCCAGGAAGGCGGCGACCCCGCGGCCGTCAGCTTTGATGCGGTGACCGCCGGCAAGGCCCGGGGCAAGGATGTCGTGCTGGTGGATACCGCCGGGCGCCTGCCCACGCAGCTGCACCTGATGGAAGAGCTCAAGAAGATCAAACGCGTCGTCACCAAGGCCGATGGCAGCGCGCCGCACGAGGTGCTGCTGGTCATTGATGGCAACACCGGCCAGAACGCGCTCAACCAGGTGCGCGCCTTTGACGATGCACTGCAGCTGACCGGCCTGATCGTCACCAAGCTCGACGGCACGGCAAAGGGCGGCGTGCTGGCCGCCATCGCGCAGGAGCGCCCCATCCCTGTGTACTTCATCGGTGTGGGTGAAAAGGTCGAAGACCTCGAGACCTTCAGCGCCAAGGAATTTGCCCAGGCGCTGCTCGCCTGATCGCCCAGCAGCCCCATCGCAGTTCCAAGCCCTGCCCTCTGGCGCAGGGCTTTTTTGCGCCCGCGTCATTGTAGTTTCATGCAATCTTGTTATTTTTTGCACTTCATGGTGACGACATGCATTCACCACATCGGCCTTGACGGCAGGAGGTTTCATGAAAATAGCAAGCTTGCGGCAGCTGTGTGCCGCCGGGCTCTGGGCAGTCAGCGGACTGGCCCTGGCCCAAACGGTGGTCTTTAGCGAGAATTTCAATGCGGCGGGCGCCGATGCACCCAGCGGCCTGGGCACGACCGGGCCAGCTGGCTGGACAATGCGCCTAGAGAATGCCGAGACAGTGGCCACCAGTGGCCGCTCCACCGCCGCCAAACTGCCCTGGCTGGGCTGGAAGTTTGTCACGCCCGCCTACTGGACCGCCCAGGTCTCGGGCGGCGATCGCGCCAAGCTGACAAAGGCCAGCGGCAAGATCGCGGTGGCCGAATCCGATGGCCTGCGGCCCAACAGCGGTCTGTTCTTCAACACCGTGATGGAAAGCCCCAGCATTGCGGTGCTGGGCGGCGGCAGCTACGCGTTGGGCTTTCTCAACCATTTCCATATGGGCTCGACCAAGAAGGAGAGCATCAAGGTCGAGGCCGTGTTTGATGACAGCTCCGTGCAGACCCTGCTGCATGAGACCAGTGCCTCGCGCCTGAACCAGACCGAGAGCCTGGCCTTCAGTACCCCGGCCGGCGCCAAAAAAGTCAGCCTGCGCTTTAGCTACCTGAACACCGACAACAACTGGTACTGGGGCCTCGATGATGTGGTGCTGACGCAAACCAGCAGCGAACCACCCAAGCCCTTTGACCCCGCCAAGCTGCCCAGCACTGCCAACGCGCCCGCGCTGACCGTGGGCCCCACCTTGCAGAACCCCGGCCCCGACCACATGGCGGTGATGCTGGAGACCAGCGAACCGGCCCCCACCATCTGGTGGCGCCTGGCCGGCAGCAGCGGGCCTTACACCTTGGCGCCCGCCATCAACCCGGTGGGTGACTTTGCTGACAGCAGCATCTTTTTTGCCGATATTGCCGGCCTGCAATCGAACACGCTCTATGAGTACGCGGTGGTCACCGGCACCAGTGCAGCGCCCAAGCTGGCCGGCCCCTTCCAGTTCAAGACCTGGCCGCGCGAGGGCGATGGCGTTGCCAGCGCCAAGTTCGCCGTGGTCTCGGACACCCAGGATGGCCTGGCCAACCGCCTCAAGAACATCACCCTGGGCGTGATCAACAACGACTGCGCGGGCTCTGCTGCCCAGTGCGCGCAGAGCCTGGCCGGCTTCATGGTGCCCGGCGACCTGGTCGGATCGGGCGGTACGCGCAGCAACTGGAAAGACCAGTTCTTCGGCCCGCTCGCCGCCATCACGGCCTATGTGCCGCTGATCCCCTCGCCCGGCAACCACGAGTACTTTGGCGGCGAGCAGGCCAGCGCCGGCAGCGAGAAAAGCTGGGCCAAGACCTACCGCAAGTACTTCAACCGCATGCCCGCCAATGGCTCTCAAAAGCACCCGCTGCACTGGTACCAGCTGGACTACCTCGGCATGCGCATTGTCGGCAGCGATTTCAACCCCGCCTCGGCCATGCACAACACCGGCGGCTGGACCGGCTACGACAACGGCCGCGGGCTCTTTCGCGCCGACTACATGCAAGAGCACCTGAACTGGTTTACCGGCCTGATGGCCCAGACCCGTGTGGACAAGAAGCCCTATATGGTGCTGCTCAACCACCACCCTTGCCTGAGCGAAAAATGGCGCCAAGGCGAGGTGATGGCCACCTGCGATTTCATCGCCCAGATGGAAGACTATGGCCGCACGACCGGCGCCATCACCGCCAACTTGAACGGCCATGTGCACTTCTACGAGCGCGGCAATTCGATGAACAGCCGCCACCTCTGGCTGAATGTGGCTTCGGGCAGCGGCGCGCTCGAAGGCGCCAAGCAAAGCGATGACAGCGACCTGGACGTCATCGCCAACACCAAGCTCAGCTTTGGCTACGGCACCTTGGAAGCCAGCTTTGGCAGCGCCACCCCGGCTTTGACCTGGAAGCGCTACGACCTGGGTGCGTCCACCACCAGCAGCACGCCCGACGACAGCATCGCGATCACCAGCCAGGCCTGGTCCTTCCAGCCGGAGCTGGTCCAGGCCAAGCTCGGCCAGGTCGACCCGGCCAGCCTGAAGCTCGCCTACCGCACAGGCGCAGGCCCGGCGCTCTATGAGGCGCAATGGCAGGTCTCCAAGGACCCGCAGTTTGCCGCCGGCCAACCGGTCTACGACGTCTGGGGCAACGACACCCGCAGCGAGAACTGGACCTACCTGAATGGTGTGCGCGTCAACACGCAAAAGGATGCCGATATTGCGACCTTGCCGCTGGGCTACCTGCTGGCCAACCCCCAGCGCGTCTACCCGAATGTGGATGCGGGCACGGAGCGCGGCAAGCTCACCAGCGCCATCATTGCCGGCGGCAACAGCCTGCGTGACCGCTGGAGCTGCGGCTACAAGTGGGATGAAGACGGTGACAGCGGCGCTGAGCGCCAGGGCGGCCGCCAGTGCTATGCGCAGCTGGCCAAGGCCGATGGCAGCAAGGGCTCGGCCTGGGACCCCTTCCAGGGCCAGGCCCCGCAGGTGCTGCAGCTGGGCCAGGATGAGCGCTGGTACTGGCGGGTGCGCGTGCGCGATACGCACCTCAACTGGTCCGACTGGAGCGCCACCGGCTCCTTCGAGCTGGGCCACCCTGCGCCTGAGCCCGAGCCACCGGTGCAGGACCTCATCGACACCCAGCTGCCCACGCCCGGCGGCAACCTGCCCGCGATGG
The DNA here is from genome assembly GCF_003105075.1 of Comamonas sp. JNW. Lineage (NCBI taxonomy): Bacteria > Pseudomonadati > Pseudomonadota > Betaproteobacteria > Burkholderiales > Comamonadaceae > Comamonas > Comamonas sp. JNW. The sequence continues at coordinate 311,177 of NZ_QETI01000002.1, read as the reverse complement.
CCCTGAACATCCAGGCCGCCACCCGCTGCGACCAGTCCAACGCCAGCGTCAGCGCAGTGCCTGCCGACCTGCTGCCCGCCGGCCTGAAAGCCGCCACCGGTCTGCTGTCCTTCACGCTGTCGGGCTGCGCCCATGAAGGCTTCAGCGCCCAGGTCCGCTTGGAGGTGCCCGCCGACCTGCCCGCCAACAGCCGCGTGATGAAGGTGCATACCGCAGCAGACGGCAAGCGCCAGGTCAGCGAGATCGCCGGCGCCAGCATGGCCGGCGGCGTGGTCCGCTATACCGTGACCGACGGCGGCCCGCTCGACGAAGACGGCCTGGTCAACGGCGCCATCGTCGATCCGGTGCTGGTCGCCGTGCCTGCCGATGTGGTGGTGCCGCCATCGCAAGCGGCAACGCCCGTGCCCACCAACCAGCCGCTGGCCCTGCTGCTGGTGTCGATGCTGCTGATGGCAGGCGCTGCGCTCGCACGTCGTCAACGCTGATTGGCAGCCTCCGGGCCCTCTGCACCACCTTCTGCCCTTGGGCATGGGTCATGCAGGGGGCCTTTTTGATTACACACGGCCGTCCAGGCCGCTACTGCAAAATAGCGCAGGCCGCGCTGCCGGACTGCCCTTGAAGGAAACGCATCCATGCTGCAAGAAGACCGCTTTGTCCGCATCCAGTCGCTGCTCGCCTCGATCGACCGGCTCAGCACCGAAAGACTCATCCAGGACATGCAGGTCTCCCGCGAAACGGTGCGCCAGGATTTGCTGGCGCTCGAATCCATGGGCCTGGTGCGGCGCGTGCATGGCGGCGTCGCCCGCGTCACGCAAGACGAGCCCCCTTTTGTGCAACGCCAGGCGCTGCGCGTGGCCGAGAAGCGCGCGATCGCCAAGGCGGCGGTCAAGCGTCTGCAACCGGGCCAGATGGTGTTTATCGATGCCGGCACCACCACGGCCATCCTGGCCGAAGAGCTCAGCCTGATCAGCCGCCTGGTCGTGGTCACCAACTCCATCACCGTGGCCCTCAAGCTCGCTGGCACCCAGGCGCCCGCTGGCACGGCGAACCGCATGCGCGTGGTGCTGCTGGGCGGCGATACCAACCCCGAGATCCCCTGCACCTATGGCGAGGTCACCCTCAATGAGATCCGCCGCTACCGCGCCGATGTCACGCTGCTCTCGCCGGTGGGCATCAGCGCGCACGATGGCGTGACCTTTGGCAACGAGCATGAAGCGAGCCTGGCCAGCGCCATGGCCGAGCAGTCTTCGTCCATGCTGGTGCTGGCCGACTACAGCAAGATAGGACTGCGCAGCCGCTACGCCGTCGCCTGCCCACCCACCCAGCAGACGCTGATCACCAATGCCCATCCCGCCAACACCGAGGCCTTGGCAGCGCTCGGCGCCCAGGGCGTGGCTGTGCTGCCCGTCTGATAAGGCTGACCAGACGCCGTAGCCCTTCACACCTGCAGCGCAGAGCCCACTTCCGCCGCGACCCAGGCCGCATAGGCGGGGCTGGCCGCGCTCTCACCCCAGAGCCACTGCGGCAGCGCATAGGGGTGCAGCGGCAGCAGCAAACGCTGCAAGGCCAGCAGGCTGGGGGGCGTGGTCTTCCAGGTAATGCGCCATTCATCGGTCTGCTGCAACTGACCGTCCCACCAGTAGTGCGAATGGATTTTCTCGACCTGGGCGCAGGCCGCCAGGCGGGCCTTCACGCCCGCCTGGGCCAGCGCCTGGGCCGCCGTTTCACTGTCCACCGTCGTGCTGGCCCATGCCACCAGGTAGTGGCCGGCCGGGCCGGGGTTCATGGCCAAGGGATGCATTATTCAACTCCATGATTTTTATCAAACACGCTGCATTTGGAAGGCTGCTTGACAGCACCCCAACCACTGAGAATATATCCAGATTTTTAGCCGCCAGTATGGAACTTATCCACAGACTGCCCACTCCAACTGCCCTGAAAGCGGAAACGGGTGTCAGACAGCGCCCCGCCAGCCGCTATGGCCGCGATAAAGAAATGTGAATAGCATCAAAATCAGGAGCAAGCTATTCTTTATCTACGCCAATCCTCGCCGTTCTTAGTCAGAACTTAAACCCGAGATTACCGCACTGCAGCATGGGAACTCCCACAGCATCAAGGGACTCCTACCGGTGTTACTATGTATCGCATAGACGAAAGGACTTCTAGCGTGACAACTCATTCTGGAGCCGCCACCATTTCTACCGCATTGGCTCCTGCAAACCCATGGTCGTTGGTGCCACCCCTGGGCAATCTGGACGCGTACATCACTGCGGTCAACCGCATCCCCATGCTCACCCCCGAGGAAGAGCTGGGCTATGCAAAGAAACTCAAGGAAAACGGTGATGTAGAGGCCGCCGGCCGCCTGGTGCTCTCGCACCTGCGCCTGGTGGTATCCATTGCCCGCCAGTACATGGGCTACGGCTTGCCGCACGGCGATCTGATCCAGGAAGGCAACGTCGGTCTGATGAAGGCCGTCAAGCGCTTTGACCCGGACCAGGGCGTACGTCTGGTCAGCTACGCCATGCACTGGATCAAGGCCGAGATCCACGAATACATTCTGAAGAACTGGCGCATGGTCAAGGTGGCCACCACCAAGAGCCAGCGCAAGCTGTTCTTCAACCTGCGCTCGATGAAGCAGGGCTTCAAGGCCGAAGCGGGCATGGAAGACGGCGCGATGCAGCGCGAGACGCTCTCCGAGAGCGAAATCGACGCGATGGCCGCGCACCTGAATGTCAAGCGCGAAGACGTGATCGAGATGGAAACCCGCTTGTCGGGCGGCGATGTGCTGCTCGATCCGAGCCCCTCCGATGACGGCGAGCAGGCCTATGGCCCGATCGCTTATCTGGCAGACGCCTCGCATGAGCCCACCGCGATGATCGAGTCGCGCCAGCGCGACTACCTGGCCACCGATGGCATTCAGGAAGCCTTGGCCACCCTGGACGAGCGCAGCCGCCACATTGTGGAAGAGCGCTGGCTCAAGGTGAACGACGATGGCTCGGGCGGCATGACCTTGCACGACCTGGCCGCTGTCTACGGCGTCAGCGCCGAGCGGATTCGCCAGATCGAATCGGCAGCGATGAAGAAGATGCGCAAGGCCTTGGCCGAATACGCTTAAGCCGTATTGCAACGATCTGCTATCGCAGCACACATCCATATCGCAATTGGCGATAATCAAAGCGCACATGCCTCCGGCCTGTGCGCTTTTTTTATGGCCCGTATGAGCCCGGCGGACGTACAGACGGATAAACCTCCACCCATGCGGGCAGCCATGCGAATCTGGAGCTTTTATGCATTTTTCCCTGTCCCGCCGCTGCCTGGTGGCAGCCACTTTGGCCACCCTCGCCGGCACCGGCGCCCTGGCTGCGGACAACTGGCCGAGTAAACCCCTGCACCTGATCGTGGGCTTTCCGGCAGGATCCTCGCCTGACCTGACCGCCCGCGCGCTGGCCGAGCCGCTGGAAAAGGCCCTGGGCCAACCGATCATCGTCGAGAACAAGGTCGGAGCTGGCGGCAACATCGCCGCCGAATACGTGGCGCGCGCCACCGACGGCTACACCTTCAGCGTGATGATCAACGGCAATATGACGATTGCCAAGCTGCTCAACCCCGCGATCCGCTACGACCCGCTGACCGATCTGCAGCCTGTCGGCCTGATTGGCGTGGCCCCGCTGGTGCTGGTCGCCCCGGCCAAGGCCCCGGAGGGCAAGGCCTTTTTCGAGGCCGCCAGCCAGGCGGGCAGCAGCTGGAGCTATGGCTCACCTGGCGTGGGCACCATCGGCCACCTGGGCATGGAGCTGCTCAAGAGCCGTGCCAAGATCAAGCCCGAGCACATCCCCTACCCCGGCTACCCGCAGGTATTTAACGGCATCCAGGGCGGCGATCTGCAGCTCTCGATGCTGCCACCAGCACTGGCGATGAACCAGATCCAGGCCGGCAAGCTGCGCGGCATTGGCGTGAGCTCGGCCGCCCGCAGCCCGCTGGCTCCCGGCCTGCCCAGCCTCAAGGAGCTGGGTATTGCCAACTACGACATGGAAATCTGGAACGCCGTGGCCGCCCCCAAGGCCATGCCCAAGGCCCATGTCGACAAGCTCGCTGCGGCCGTGGGCGAGATCGTGCGCAGCCCCGAGATGCGCCAAAAGCTCGCCCTGCAGGGCTGGCAGGCGGTGGGCAGCTCGCCCGAAGGCCTGAAAAACCGCATTGATGCCGATGTGAAGGCGCTGGGCGCCATCATCAAAGAGCAGAACATCCGCGCGCAATGACGGCCGCCCAAGTCTTCTCCGACCTCAGCGCCTGGCAGGTGATGGCTTGGGGCCTGGCATTTTTCAGTGTCCTGTATGTGGCGGGTGGCCTGGGCATGACGGCGCTCACCGGCTTTCTACAACGACGCGGCATCGGCCGGGTGCTCGATACCCGGCCGCTCAAGCCCGACCAGTTGCGGCGCGAGTGGCGCCAGTCTTTCCATTCGATCCTGGTGTTTGGCCTGGGCATGGTCGTGCCCTGGGGCTTCGTGCAGTTGGGCTGGGCGCATTTTGCAGTGGCGCCCAGCGGCTGGCAAATCGCCATCGAGATCTGGGTGCTGCTGATCTGGAACGATGTGCATTTCTGGATCAACCACCGCCTGCTGCACACGCGCTGGTTCAAGCGCTTCCATGGCGACCACCACCGCTCGGTCGTCGTCACGCCTTGGTCGACCTACAGCTTTCACCCCATCGAGGCGATGATGTTGGGCAATGTGATCCTGCTGCCGATGGTGCTGCATGACTTTGCCTTCTGGTCGCTGGCCTCGGTGCCGGTGTTCAGCATCTTCCTTAACGCCGTAGGCCATGCCAATTACGACTTCTTCCCGCGCGTAGGGCCCCGCCACCCGCTGGCTGCCAGCCGCCGCCACCACCTGCACCATGCCCGGCCCGCCGGCAACTATGGCTTTGCACTGGCCTTTATGGACCGCCTGATGCGCAGCGAAGCAGACCCGCTGCCCCCGCGCCCTCCACGCCCGGCCCCAGGCCGCCCCGCTGCTTGACCCGGTTGGCATGACCCGCGACGACAGCCCGCCCCTGCCCGTCACCGCCTCCCGCACACTGCCCCGGCTGCGCCACTGGCGTGACTGGCAATCGCTGCTCTACATGCTGGCCCTGCCGCTGATCGCCATCTGGCAGTGGCAGCATGGCCTGGTCTGGTGGCTCTATCTGGTCCAGTTATTTTTGACCTTGGGCATCGGCGTCATCCACCACAACCACACGCACCTGCGCATGTGGACGGGGCCGCACAGCCGCTGGGCCAACCGCGCCACCGACTATGCGCTGACGTTGCTGCAGGGCCACCCTACCTTTGTGTTCTGGCCCGCCCATGTGGCCAACCACCACCGCTACAAGCATGGCGAGCAGGACATCGCCCGCACCTACCGCTTTGGCGGTGACAGCAACCACCTATGGGGCTACCTGCTCCACCCGCTGCAGGCGGCCTGGGTGCTGTACCCGCTGTTCATCCGCTGGCTGGCGGGGCTGCGCCGGCGCCAGCCCGGCGCCTTTCGCTACTGCATGGGCCAGTACGCACTGTGGCTGGGCAGCTGGGCGGGGCTGCTGGCGCTGGATTGGAAAAAGGCGCTGGTCTTTGTCATCCTGCCCCAGCTCCATGGCCTGCACTGGCTGCTGGCCACCAACTACCTGCAGCATGCCCATGCCGATGGCCGCAAGCCCCCAAAGTTCAAAAACGATACCGACGGTGGCATGCTGAACTACGCGCGCAATTTTGAAGGCTGGGTCAACCCGCTGCTCTTTAATATTGGCCTGCACACCGCCCACCATGAATGCCCGCATGCCCACTGGTCCGCGTTGACCCGTTTGCATGCTGAAGAATACCGACACCGGGTCCACCCGGCGCTCAATGAGGCAGGCCTGTTGCCCTATATGGCACGGGTCTTTGTTGGAGGGATGGTTTGCCGATCGGCCCGCAGCCGGTCGCTGATGCCGCCTATGGAGAAAAAGTAGTCATCTATGCCAGTCGCTTATTCGCAGGTCTATATCGAATCCGCCGGTCACTTCATGCCCGGCGCCCCCATTGCCAACGACGGCATGGATGCCTATGTCGCACCACTCAACCGCCTGTCCGAACGCATCAAGCGCCGCATCCTGGCGGAAAACGGCATCCAGCAGCGCCACTACGCGATTGCGCCCGATGGCAGCACCCGCTACAGCAATGCGCAAATGGCCAAGGGCGCCATCGAAGCGGCCCTGGCGCAGGCCGCGCGGCCGCTGGCCGACATTGGCTTTCTGGCCAGCGGGTCCTCTGGCGGCGACGCGCTGATGCCCGGCTTTGCCAGCATGATCCAGGGCGAGATGGCCGCCCCGCCGATGGAGCTGCTCAGCGTGCAGGGCGTCTGCGCGGCCAGCGTGGGTGCGCTGCAAAGCGCGGCGCTGGCGGTGGAGCACGGCACGCATGCCCATGCGCTGGCGGTGGCCAGCGAGATGCCCTCGCGCCTTTTCAAGCGCTCGCGCTACGCGGGCCAGGACTACAACACCGATTTCGATGCGCACTTTTTGCGCTGGATGCTGAGCGATGGCGCCGGCGCCGTGCTGCTGGGCCAGGGCGCCGCGTTGCCCCAGCGCCCCGACCTGCGCCTCAAACTGCGCTGGACCCACCAGCGCAGCTTTGCCGGCGACTACCCGGTGTGCATGCAGCTGGGCCTCACGCATGACCGCCAGCGCAGCCACCTCGATTTCCCCTCCTGGGCCGAGGCCGAGGCCGCAGGCGCGCTGTCCCTGCGCCAGGACATCCGCCTGCTGCCCCACCTCTTCGATGTCTGCATCCACGAGTACGCCCGCATCGCCCACCAGGGCTGGCTGCCCGAGCGCGGCATTGACCATTTTCTGTGCCACTACTCGTCCGAGAAATTCATTCCCGTCGTCGATGAGCTGCTGAACAAGGCGCAGCTGTCGATCCCGCGGGAGCGCTGGTGGAGCAACCTGGCCTGGCGCGGCAATACCGGCGCGGCCTCGATTTTTGTGATGATCGCCGAATACCTGCAGACCCAGCATGAGCGCTTGAAACCCGGCGACACCATGCTGTGCTTTGTGCCCGAGTCCGGCCGCTTTACCGCTGGCTATATGCTGCTGGAGGTGGAGCGCAGCACGCCTGCTGGCACGTCTGCCACCAGCGCCAGCACCCCGGCCCAACGCGCGCCCCAGGCCGCAGCCGCTGCAGAAAGCGCGCTGATCGCCCCGCCCCATGATCCGGCCGCAGCCCCAGCGGGCCTGGCGCCCTTGCTGACCGAGCTGGCCAGCATCTGGCATGACTACCGCTCCCAGGTCTGGCGCACGCCGCTGGTGCACCGCATCCACAGCGGCCAGATCCAGCAGGCCGACTATGTGCGCTGGATGAGCCAATGGGTGCCGCAGGTGCGCGAAGGCAGCCTGTGGATGCGCGAAGGTGCCACCTCGCTCACAGGGGCCTATGCCGAGCTGGCTGCGCTGATGGGCGTGCATGCCAGCGAGGAGCAGAACGACTTCAAGATCCTGCACCAGGACTACTTGAATGCCGGGGGCACCGAAACCGACATCCAGCAGCTGCGCCGCAACCCCGGCGGCGAGGCGCTCAACAGCTACCTGCACAGCCTGGCAGCCACTCCCAACCCGATTGGCCTCCTGGGCGCCATCTACATCATTGAAGGTACGGGCCAGCGCATTGTCCCCAGCCTGCTGCCGCTGCTGCGCCAGCACCTGGCGCTGGGCCCAGAGTGCTTCCGCTTTCTGGAGTACCACGGCGCCAATGACGAAGACCACCTGGAGCGCTGGCTGCTGGCGGTGCAGATGGTGATGGCGCTGGACGAGACCGGCACCGCCGCAGCAGCGATTGCCGCGACTGCACGCCATACCGCCGCACTCTACCTGATGCAATTCCGGCACATTCTGGAAGCCACGGCCTCGGAGCGCGCACGATGACCGATTTTCGGGACATCCCCCACGACGAGCGCGACCCCAACCCCTGGCTGGCGCTCTATCTGGACGACAGCACGCCGCTGCCCGACCATGTCAAGGCCGCCTGGCTCAAGGATTCGAGCAGCCGCTCGCGCCAGTTTCTGCTGCCCTTTATCCGGCCGCTTGCGCGCTTGAGCATCATCCTGATCCAGATCCTCAAGGTGCTGCTGCCCAAGCGCTGGGCACACTCTAAACTGCTGCACCGCACCCTGGCCTTCAGCATGAACCGCTTTGTCTCGCCCGAGGCGAACTGGCTCATCATGCGCCACTTCCACCTGGGCTCGCAGATCCTGAGCTTTATCGGCGCCAATGCGCCCACCCCCGTGCCCACCAAGCCGCTGGCCCCGATGGAGATCGATGACATCAAGGACGAGCTGTTCCTGAAGCACGACCTGAACCTGTTCAACTTTGTCATCCGGCTCAACACCACGCTGCGCAGCCACGGCCAGCACATGGGCCCGGTGGCCGAGCCCGACTTTGGCATGCTCTGCGACCCACCGCTGCAGCTGGCCGCGATGCCCCATGGCCGGCTCAACATTCTCGATCTGCAAAGCGCCATCGAGATCTACACGCCGGTGTACCAGCTGCTGCTGACCGACAACGATTTCTGGCGCGCCAGCAATTCGCTGCAGCTCGATGAAACCGTTGCCATCTATGCGGCCAAGATCCTGTCCTCGCCCGAGCACCTGGTGATGCTCAACAACAAGCACCCGCTGGTGCCCCTGTCCACCTTGCGCGCTGGCCACCGCCTGGTGCTCCATGGCCTGTCCACCGAGATGCTGCACTGCCTGCTGATGCGCATGGCCACCGGCGAGACCCCGCTACCCAGCCGCGAAATTGCCAAGACCCGGCAAGCGGCGGGCCGGCCTGCGCAGGCCGGCTGATCAATCTCCACCACAGTATTCGATGCAGACTCCGCCCCCAGAACATCCCATCCGCAACCCGCCTTGGCACCCCTGCGGCGCGGGGCATGTCGCCGTCTATGGCACCTTGCGCGCCGGGGGCGTCAACGACATTGCCCGGCTGCAGCCTGGCATCGCCCTGCTGGGCCGCAGCTTGCTGACGGGAACGCTGTATGACCTGGGCTGGTACCCGGGCCTGCAATTGCAGGGCAGCAGCCTGGTGCTCGCCGAGGTCTACCCCTTGAACGATGCACTGGAGCAGGCCATGGACCGCATCGAAGGCATCTGGCCGCAGGATGTGGGTGAATACACCAAGCGCGTGCTGACGCTGGACGTCGCGCTGACCAGCGGCGGCCAACAGCCGCTGGAGGTGCTGGTCTACGAGGCCCTGCCCCCGGCCTTGCAAGGCCGCACGCAGATCACGGCGCAGGACTGGCTGGCCTGGATTACGCAGCAGGGCCGCGAGCACCCCGATACGGCTTTTAGCCTCAATACGCCCCAGCGCTGATGCCCTCGGTACGGCAACTCAGCCCAGCAGCAGGCCCTGCTTTTCGATAAAGGCCACCACCTCATCGAGGCCGTCCAGTGTCTTCAGGTTGGTCATCACAAAGGGCTTGGTGCCTTTGGGCGTGCTGCGCATGCGTTCGGTGTCGCTGCGCATCACCTCCAGGTTGGCACCGACATAGGGGGCCAGATCGGTCTTGTTGATCACAAACAGATCGCTCTTGGTGATGCCCGGGCCGCCCTTGCGCGGAATCTTTTCGCCGGCCGCCACATCGATCACATAGATGGTCAGGTCCGACAGCTCGGGGCTGAAGGTCGCAGCCAGGTTGTCGCCGCCCGATTCGATAAACACGATATCGGCATCGGGAAACTGGCCCAGCATGCGGTCGATGGCTTCGAGGTTGATGGAGGCATCTTCGCGGATCGCCGTGTGCGGGCAGCCGCCCGTCTCCACCCCCATGATGCGCTCGGCTGGCAGCGCGCCGCTGACGGTCAGCAGGCGCTGGTCTTCCTTGGTGTAGATGTCGTTGGTGATGGCGATCAGGTCCCATTTGTCGCGCATGGCCTTGCACAGCATCTCCAAGATGGTGGTCTTGCCCGAGCCCACGGGCCCGCCGATACCAACGCGCAGCGGAGGCAGCTTTTTGCTGCGGTGGGGGATGTGGTGCAGTGCAGTGCTCATGATCGAAAAAGCCGTGAGTATTGGTGTTCATGCCGGGCCGAAAGAATGGCCAGCATCGGGGAAAAAGCCTGGCGCTGGTCATCGCCCAGCACCAGCGCATGCTCGGCCGCCGCCGGTATCGCCTCTGCCAGCCGCGCCAGAATGCGCTGGCCGGCGCTCTGGCCCAGCGGCACGGATTTGATCGCTGCCTGCACCATGTTCTCGGCCCAGCCAAAGGCATAGGCGAGCAGCGCATCGCGCGCGCCTGCGCCTGCCAGGTGCGCGGCCAGCGCAAAGGCCAGCGGGTAGCTTGCATCCTGGGCAGCCAGCCAGGCCACCCGGGCCAGCGCCTCGCCATCATCGGCATAGCGGTTCTGCAACCAGGCCACCAGCGAGCGGCCCATCTGCTCGGTCTGCAGGCGCAGCTCGCTGCTCTCGCGCGTCTGCAGCACCCAGGCGTTGAGTGCCACCAGGCGCCCACGCTCATCGCTGTGCCAGGCCTGCATGGCCTGGGCCAGCACCGCCATATCGCCCCGGGCCTGGCTGAGCTGCAGCTGCTGGTCAATCCAGTCGGCCGCCTGCGCCTCGTTGCCCACCAGCGCGGCATTCACGCCCGCCTCCAGCCCCTCCGAATAGGAGAAGCCGCCGATCGGCAAAGCCGGCGAAGCCAGCCACATCAGCTGCAAAAAGCTGGCGGGTGAGAGGGTGAGGAGCGGCGTGCTCATCCGAGGTGGTGCGGATGCGGATGGGAATGGCCATGCCCATGGTGGCTGTGGCCATCGTTGGTGACATGCCCGCCATAGGCGCCGCCTTCCGGCTCAAAAGGCAGCTCCGCCTCGACCACGGTCATATGCATGCTGCGCAGCATGTCGGCCAGCACATGGTCGGGCTCGATCTTGAGGTGGTCGGGCTGCAGCTCGATGGGCACATGGCGGTTGCCCAGGTGGTAGGCGGCGCGCATCAGGTCAAAAGCCGAGCCATGCTGCGCGCAAGCGCTGATATGCAGCACGTTCTGCGGCGCGGCCACCACCTGGATCACCGAGCCGTCCTCGGCCACCAGCACATCGCCTCCGCGCACGGCCTGACCGCGTGGCAGAAAAATCGCCAGCGCACGGCCGCTGCTGTCGGTGGCCGAGAAGCGCGATTTCTGGCGCACATCCCAGTCCAGCTCGACAACAGTTGCGCGCTTGCGCAGGGCCGGTGCCAGGCCCTGGCCAGCGGGCAGGCATTTGGAGACTTGCAGCATCGCCCCGTCCGTCATGGCAGCTCCAGGCGCATAAAGCAGCTGTTCGGATCGGGCTGGTAGCTGCCAAACGGTGCGCAGTCCACAAAGCCATTGCGCGCGTAAAAACGGCGCGCCGGTGCAAAAAAGGCCTCGGTACCCGTCTCCAGGCTGATGCGCCTGGCCCCCATCGCGCGGGCCTGGGCCAGCACATGGTCTAGCACCTGCTGGGCGGCGCCTGAGCCGCGTTGCGCCGCCTCCACCCGCATCGATTTGAGCTCCAGGTGGCCGGCATCCAGGGTCTTGAGCGCGCAGGTGGCGACCAGGGTCTTGGGCTCCTGCGCAGCGGTCCAGCCGGTCCACAGCTGCAGCCCGGGCGCGCGCAGCTGCGCGGGGTCGAGCGCATGCACGCTGTCGGGCGGCGAGATGCGTCGCATATCGCTCAGGTGCGCTTCCAAAAAGGCCAGCACGCGCGCGTCGGTCACGGGGTCCAGCTTGAAAATCAATGGGCTTGCCATGGGTCCTTACCGGTTCAAAACAGAAAATAACGCTGGGCCATCGGCAGGCTGCTCGCTGGCTCGCAGGTCAGCAGCTGGCCATCGGCGCGCACCGCATAGGTCTGGGCATCGACCTCCATGTGCGGCGCCAGGTCGTTGTGCACCATGTGCTGCTTTTGCAAGCCGCGTATGCCTTTGACGGCCGACAAGCTCTTGGCCAGGCCAAAGCGCTGGCCAATGCCGGCAGCCAAGCCCGCTTGCGAGACAAAGGTCAGCGAGGTCCTGGCAATCGCCCCGCCAAAGGCGCCAAACATCGGGCGGTAGTGCACCGGCTGGGGTGTCGGGATCGAGGCATTGGGGTCACCCATGGCCGCCATCGCGATAAAGCCGCCCTTGAGAATGCAGCTGGGTTTGACGCCAAAGAAGGCCGGCTTCCAGATGACGATATCGGCCCACTTGCCCACTTCGAGGCTGCCCACCTCATGGCTGATGCCATGGGCAATGGCCGGGTTGATCGTGTACTTGGCGATATAGCGCTTGATGCGGAAGTTGTCATGCCGCTCGCTGTCGCCGGGCAAGGCGCCGCGCTGGAGCTTCATCTTGTGCGCCGTCTGCCAGGTGCGCAGGATCACCTCACCCACCCGGCCCATGGCCTGGCTGTCGGAGCTGAACATGCTGATGGCGCCAATGTCGTGCAGGATGTCCTCGGCCGCAATGGTTTCCTTGCGGATGCGGCTTTCGGCAAAGGCCAGGTCCTCGGCAATGCCGGCATCGAGGTGGTGGCAGACCATCAGCATGTCCACATGCTCATCGAGCGTGTTGATCGTGTAGGGCCGCGTCGGGTTGGTCGAGCTGGGCAGCACATTGGCCTCGCCCACCACTTTCAGGATATCGGGCGCATGGCCGCCGCCCGCCCCTTCGGTGTGGAAGGTGTGGATGGTGCGGCCCTTGAACGCGGCCACCGTGTCTTCGACAAAGCCGCTTTCGTTGAGCGTATCGGTATGGATCGCCACCTGGGTGTCGGTGAGCTCGGCCACATCCAGGCAGTTGTCGATGGCCGCCGGCGTGCTGCCCCAGTCCTCGTGCAGCTTGAGGCCAATCGCGCCGGCATCGATCTGCTCATGCAGGGCCAGCGGCAGGCTGGCATTGCCCTTGCCCAGAAAGCCCAGGTTCATCGGGAAGGCATCGGCCGCCTGCAGCATGCGCTCCATGTTCCAGGCGCCGGGCGTGCAGGTGGTCGCAAAGGTGCCGGTGGCCGGGCCGGTGCCGCCACCAATCATCGTCGTCACGCCGCTGGTCAGCGCCTCTTCGATCTGCTGGGGCGCGATGAAGTGGATGTGCGTGTCGATGCCGCCGGCAGTAACGATCATGCCTTCGCAGCTGATGATCTCGGTGCCCGGGCCAATGATGATGTCCACACCCGGCTGCGTGTCCAGGTTGCCGGCCTTGCCAATCGCGGCAATGCGGCCGGCCTTCAGGCCAATGTCTGCCTTGACGATGCCCCAGTGGTCGATGATCAGCGCATTGGTCAGCACCGTGTCCATCGCGCCCTGCGCACTGCTGCGCTGGCTTTGCGCCATGCCATCACGGATGGTCTTGCCACCGCCAAACTTCACCTCTTCGCCGTAGCCGCCCGCGCGCAGGGTGAAGTCCTGCTCCACCTGCACGACCAGTTCGGTATCGGCCAGGCGCAGGCGGTCACCCACCGTGGGCCCATAGGTCTCTGCGTATGCGCGTCTGTCCATTGTTGCCATCAGAACCATCCTGTCTTAGAACGCTGGCACAGCATGCCGGGCCTCATTCCAGCGCCCCTTGCACCAGGCCGCGAAAACCGTAGATCTGCCGCTCGCCGCCAACATCCACCAGCTCCACCGTGCGCTGCTGGCCGGGCTCAAAGCGCACCGCCATGCCGCTGGCAATATGCAGTCGCATGCCGTGCGCCGCCTGGCGGTCGAAGCTCAGGCCGGCATTGGTCTCGGCAAAGTGGTAGTGCGACCCTACCTGGATGGGCCGGTCGCTCGCGTTGTGTACCACCAGCGTGGTGGTGCGGCGCCCCGGGTTCAGCGTGTGTTCGCCCTCGTCCAGCAGCAGTTCACCTGGGATCATGGTGCCGCTCCTCGTCAGGCCAGGCGCGTCAGCATGGCCGCGCCCAAGACCGCGGTGGCCCCGCCCGCCAGCTTGGCCAGCCAGCGGTGGCGCTGCATGAGGGCCTTGCCCAGCACCATGCCGCCCACATGCAACAAGGCCGAACCCAGCGCCATGCCCGCCAGCGCGCCCGCCGATGCCAGCGCAGAATCGGCCGCCAGCTCAAAGCCGTGGGCCGCGCCATGGAAAAACGCAAACACCCCGGCCAGCGCAGCGGCCAGCACCCAGGGCATTTGCTTTTGCACCGCCACCAGCAGGCCCAACACCAGCACCGATGCGGCAATCATCGGCTCCACGCCGGGCACCCACAGACCGGCAAAACCTGCCAGCGCCCCCGCCACCAGCAGGGCCACAAAGGCGGCCGGTGCGCGCCAGGCGGGCGTCACCGTCAGCGCACTCCAGGCGCCCACGGCCAACATCGCGGCCATATGGTCGGCGCCAGTAAACGGATGGGCAAAGGCATGGCCAAAGCTGCTCAAAAAGCCATGGTGGCCGCCACCATCGGCGCCCACATGGGCCATGGCTGACAGCGGCAAAGCCGCAGCGGCGGTGGCCAGCGCGGCAGAGAATTTCTTGAAGTTCATAGTGGTCGAGTGCGCGAGAAAAATGGGAGGTTCAGACAATGGGCTCATGCACGGTGACGAGCTTGGTGCCATCGGGAAAGGTCGCCTCGATCTGGATATCGGCAATCATCTCGGGAATGCCCTCCATCACGTCGGCGCGCGTGAGCACCGTGCGGCCGGCGCTCATCAGTTGGGCAACGGTCTTGCCATCGCGCGCGCCCTCCATCACAAAGGCGCTGATCAGCGCCACCGCCTCGGGGTAGTTCAGCTTGAGCCCCCGGGCCAGGCGCCGCTCGGCCAGCAAGGCGGCGGTAAAGATCAGCAGCTTGTCTTTTTCGCGAGGTGTCAGTTCCATACCTAGTGCAAAGCAAGGCACATGCCAAGGGGCTACAACGGCTGGGCATGCACGCTTTCCGTGCCGCCACCCGCCCGCCTTGCACCACATGCATGCACAGCAGCCGCGCATGCACCAATTCGGCACAGACCACACCCCAGAGCAGTGCAGTTCCTGGCACGTGGCTTGCAAAAGCCCACGCATGTCTTTCGTCCCCCTGCTCCCGCTCCCGATCCCGGCCCTTGCGCCCTGCTGCCCGCCAGGCACCCAGCGCCCGCCGCAGCCATGAGCTGGCATGCCCAACTAGACCTGCGCTACGGCCAGCAAGCCGGCAAGACGTCGGTGCAGTTCAGCCACGATGGCCCGCTGCGCATTCTCAAAAGCCTCTACCCCGAAGGCCCGGGCATTTGCCACAACGTGCTGGTGCACCCGCCCGGCGGCCTGGTGGGTGGCGATATGCTGGATATCTCGGTCGAGGTGGCGGCAGGCGCCCATGCGCTCGTCACCACGCCGGGCGCAACGCGCTTTTACAAGAGCAATGGCCAGCCGGCCTTGCAGCGCACCCGCCTCAAACTGCAGGCCGGCGCCCGGCTGGAATGGTTGCCGCTGGAAGCCATTGCCTACAACGCCTGCGATGCGGCCAATGAGCTGCAGATGGAACTGGCACCGGATGCAGAGCTGCTGACCTGGGACATCACCGCGCTGGGCCTGCCGCTGGCGGGTCAGCCCTTTACCCAGGGCGTGTTTTCGCAGCACATCGCATGGCCGGGGCATTTTCTGGAACGCGGCCGTATCCGGGCCGATGATGGGCTGCTGCTCAACGCACAGCTGGGCCTGGCGGGCCAGCGCTGCCTGGGGAGTTTGATCTACGCCAGCGGCTCGCCCATCAACCGCGCGCAACGCGAAGCGCTGCTGGAGAGCACCCAGCAGCTGCTGGACGCAGGCCCAGCGGGGTTGATGGCCGGGGTGACCGCGCCGAACGAGCATATGCTGGTGCTGCGTGGCCTGGCGCCCGTGGTGGAGCCGGCGATGCAGCTGTGGAAGACGGTCTGGGGCCACTGGCGCAGCAGCCTCTGGGGCCTGCCGGCGCAGCGGCCGCGTATCTGGTCGATGTGAGTGCAGCGCTTGCCCAGCGCTGTTAAGCGTGTAAGCGCTTAAGCGCCGTCGATCAGCTGCTCGATATCTTTGGCCAGCGTTTCAACGGGGGTGCCATAGCGGCTGTACAAGCGCAGACGCCCTTGCGGGTCAAAGATATAGTCGCCAGCGGTATGGTCCATCGTGTAGCTGCCCGGGGTCTGGCCCTCGACCCGCTTGTAGTAGACCTTGAAGTCCTTGGCCATCTTGGCCGTTTCCTCGTCGCTGCCGCGCAGCGCCAGAAAGCTGGGGTCAAAGTTGGCGAGGTAGGCCTGCAAGATTTCGGGTGTGTCGCGCGATGGATCGACCGAGGCGAAGATCACCTGCAGCTTGTCGCCCTTGGCGCCGAGCTTTTGCTTGACGGCGGCCAGGTCGCCCAAAGTGGTCGGGCAGACATCGGGGCACTGGGTAAAGCCAAAGAACACCAGCACGACCTTGCCCTTGAAGTCGGCCATGCTGCGGCGCTGGCCATGCTGGTCGGGCATGGAGAAATCCTGTCCATACTCCTTGCTGCCCGTCAGGTCGATGGCGTTGAAATCGGCCTTGGATTTGCAGGCGGTGAGGACACCGGCGGCCGAGGCCAGCATGGCCGAGCCCGCCAGCCAGCGAAGGGCATTGCGCTTGTTCATTGCAGATTTACCAGCTCACATAGTGGTCCACCAGCAGCGCCACAAACAGCAGGCTGAGGTAGACCAGCGAAAAACGGAAAGTCTTGCGCGCCAGCGCGTCGGAGTAATTGCGCCACAGCGCAAAGGCATAGCCAAAGAACCCGGCACCCAGCACGACTGCGGCCACCAGGTAGATCCAGGAGCTCATCTGGATGATGAAGGGCAGCAGGCCGGCGGCAAACAAGACCACGGTGTAGAGCAAGACCTGCACGCGGGTGTAATAGTTCCCATGCGTGACCGGCAGCATCGGCAGGCCGGACTTGCGGTAGTCCTCGACCCGGTACAGCGCCAGTGCCCAGAAGTGCGGCGGCGTCCACAGGAAGATGATCAAAAACAGCAGCAGCGCCTGGGGCGAGACATCGCCGGTCATCGCGGCCCAGCCCAGCACGGGGGGCATCGCGCCCGATGCGCCACCGATCACGATGTTCTGCGGTGTCAGCGGCTTGAGGATCACCGTGTAGATGACGGCATAACCGACAAAGGTCGCAAAGGTCAGCCACATCGTGATGGCGTTGATCCAGACGATCAGAATGGCCGAGCCGGCGATGCACAGCCCGGCAGAAAACATCAGGGTCTGCAGGTTGGACAGCTCACCGCGCGCTGTGGGGCGCCAGGCGGTGCGCTTCATGCGCGCATCGATGCTCTGCTCGACCAGGCAATTGAAGGCGGCAGCGGCCCCCGCCACCAGCCAGATGCCCACACACGCAACGGCCATGCGCAGCAGCTCGGCGCCGGTGGGCACACCGGGCACGGCCAGCACCATGCCGATCAGTGCGCAAAACACAATCAGCTGCACCACCTTGGGTTTGGTCAATGCATAGAACTGCGCAAAGCGGTTCGGCATTGGCGTTGCGGCAAGTTCGGTCATCGGGGCACTCAGTCTTTGTTCCATACAGCGTCATCAACTCGCAGCACTGCGGGCAGGTTCAGGGCCCGCAGTACACCAGATCCAGGTCAGCACCACCATGATGGCGGCAGCGCCCCCGGTGTGCAAAACGGCCGCCAGCATCGGCCAGTCCAGCACCACATTCGACAGTCCCGTGGCAAATTGCAGCAGCGTCAGGCCCACCAGCCAGCGGCGCTGCTGCCGTAGCAGCGGCACCGTGCGCAGGGCCCAGCCCAGCCACAGCAAGGCGGCAATCACCAGGTAGGCAAACAGCCGGTGCATGTAGTGGATGGCCACCAGCGCTTCATAGCTGATATGCGCACCGTCGGCCAGAAAGCCCAGCGGGCGCCAGATCTGGAACCCGTCAAAGTTCATCGCCGGCCACCAGGCGCCATTGCACATGGGAAAGCTGGTGCAGGCCAGCACCGCATAGTTGGTACTGACCCAGCCACCCAGGGTCACCTGCGCAAACACCAGCAGCGCCGTGACCGCCACCAGGCCGCGCAACAGGCGCGGCACTGGGACTAACCCTAGATTATCGGCAAATTGCGTGTGGCGCGTTGCCTGCACGGTTAATAGCATCAAGAGCACGGTGCCGCCCAGCAGGTGCAAGGTGACAATCGCCGGGAACAGCTTCATCGTCACCGTGAGCGCGCCAAAGGCCCCCTGGATCAGCACCCAGACCAGGGTGACCGTCGGCCACCAGGGGCTGATCGGCTGCGGCCCGCCGCGTTTGCGCTGCAGCCAGGCACTGGCCGTCAGCACAATGATGAGGCCGCCCACCGCAGTGGCCAGGTAGCGGTGGATCATCTCCACCCAGGCCTTGCCATGGGTCACCGGGCCGGTCGGCATCGCCGCCTGCGCGGCAGAGATCTCGGCATGCGCGCCAATCGGGCTGGCATTGCCGTAGCAGCCCGGCCAGTCCGGGCAGCCCAGGCCCGAATCGGTCAGGCGCGTGAACGCGCCAAACATCACCAGGTCAAAGGACAGGAACAGGGTCAGCACCGCGAGCACCTGCAGGCGCTTGAGCGGCGTGGCACCGCGGTGGCGCCACCAAATCCAGACGATGGGGCCCAGCGCAATGATGGCCCCGGTCAGCAACACACGCGCCAGCGGCGCGAAATCATATAAATCCTGCGATGTCATGCTAGCTATCCACTACCGCCCTTCCTTGTCCCAACTCGACGACGCACGCAGCAGCCGCTCCAGATCCTTGCGCGCCTTGGCCGCATCGGAGCGGCTGAGCTGGGCGGGAAAACGCATCATCCAGTGGCCCAGCGGGTCCACCACGTACAAATGTTCGCCCAACTGCTGGCCGGCCGCCGGCTGCAGCCACTGGGCCACCAGCGCCTGGGGCACCCGCAGCACGGTGGCCTGGTCCAGTGCCGTGCGCAAGGCTGGCGGCGGCTCGCCGTCATCGGTCACCAGCCAGACCCAGTCCAGCCGGTCCTTCTCACGGCCCAGGCTCTCGCGCAGCTGGCGCTGCAGGTAGAGGTTGTTCTGGCAGACCTCGTCGCAGGCCGCGCCCGAGGCACTCAGCAGCAACCACTGGCCCTTGAGGCTTTGCAGCTCAAAGGGCTGGCCGTCCAGGGTCTTGACCTGCGCGGCCGGAATCGTCGGCTGCTGGCCCACCAGCTCGCCAAAATTGCGCCGCCCTTCGGGACGGATCACGTAGTAGGTGAAGTAGGACGCGATCACCGGCGCCGCACAGACCAGCAGCACCAGCAGCATCTTGAGGCGGCCACTGCGCGAGCGCTCGGCCTCCTCCAGTGCGGCTTCCGCCTGCTCGGCAGGCGGCAGGCCATGCACGGTCAGGCCCAGCAGCGCCTCGTCAGCGGGCGGCGGCGCCTGGGTGGCTGCGGCGTCGAAGGACACGTCGGACAATTTGGAACCAGACATAGAGGATCGCAATCAGGCTACACAGACCAAACCATTGAAATGCATAACCATAATGCTTTTCCACGCCGCTGCCTACTACGGGCCAGTCGCGCAGCAGGCCCTCACTGGCCGGCCCGGTCTGCACCACGGTCAGTGCTGCCAAGGGCAGTCCGGTCGCCTGCGCGTAAGCATCAGTGTCGAGATTCTGCCGGATTCGGGAAACCCCTGGGCGCGCGGCGGACGTCTGCAGCTCCAAAAGGCGCGCCGGCTGGCCCGCCACCCGGCCCTGCAATTGCACGGTACCGCCAGGCGTTTGCACCTGCGGCAGCGCCAGGCGGTCTTCAAAATTGCGGGGCGCCCAGCCCCGCTGCACCAGCACGGTCTGCGGCTGGCCTGGCGCTACCGAGCCGGCCAGGCGCAGCGGTGTCAGCACATAAAAACCGGGGCGCGCCTGCATCTGGCGGTTGTCCAGGTAGACCGAGTACTGTGGCAGCCATTCGCCCCGCAGCACCACCTGGCGGTGCTGCAGGCTGGAACGCTCGGCCTCATTCATGGGTTGCAACAGGCTGGCCCCGTCCAGCGCCGGCAGGGCTGCACGCGCATCGAGCTGGGCCTGGTAGGCCAGCTTCTCATCGGCGCGGCGCAGCTGCCAGAACCCCAGCGAGGCGGTCAGCAGCATCGAGGCTGCTGCCGCAACGGTGATCAGCACAAAACGCAGCTGGGCGCGGCGCTCCGTAGGGGTCTTGGGGATGGAGGAGGAAGCAGAAGGCGCGGGCATACGCTGCTTATACCCGGTGCAGAGCGCGGCAGCCAGCAGCACGCTGGCCACAATGCTGCGAGGAGAGGCTATTGGGGTGCAGGCCGATAGCGCCCCGTCTGGCGCTGCCGCACAATGGGTTTGTTGCGCCGGGCGCCAGAGAGCCGTTCGAAGCGACTCGCAGCGCACTCCAAGAACACCGAGACCACCCTGAGGACAGCACCATGCATCTGCTCATCGCACTCGCCTTTGTCGTGATACTGGCCTGCCTGGCAGCGGCCGGGATTTTCATGCTGCGCGGCAACCAGTCCGGCGCCGGCAGCAAGCGCATGGCCTGGGCGCTGACCTTGCGCATTGCGCTGTCGGTGCTGGTGTTTGCCGGCATCTTGCTGGCCTGGAAGCTGGGCTACCTGCAGCCCCATGGCATACCGCTGGGGGCTTGAGGCCCTCGGCAGCACCCCCACCCCAACTACATCCAGTACACGAGGATATAGAGGCCCAGCCAGACCACATCGACAAAGTGCCAGTACCAGGCAGCACCCTCAAAGCCAAAGTGCTTCTTGGCGGTGAAATGGCCTTTTTGCAGCCGCAAGGTGATGACCAGCAGCATCAGCATGCCGATGAACACATGCAAGCCGTGGAAGCCCGTCAGCATGTAGAAGGTGGAGCCGTAGGTGCCGGAGTTGAGCTTGAGGTTGAGCTCGGTGTAGAGGTGGAAGTACTCATAGCCCTGCACACAGAGGAAGACGATGCCCAGCACCACGGTCATCCACATGAAGCGGATGCATTTGCTGCGCTGGTCGGCCTGCAAGGCATGGTGGGCAATGGTCAAGGTAACGCCCGAGGTCAGCAGCAGCGCGGTATTGATGGTGGGAAGCCAGAAGGGCCCCACGGTCTGGAACGGCTCGACGATGCCCGCTGGCGAGGCGGTCGCGCCCATTTCCACGCTGGGCCACACGGCCTTGAAGTCGGGCCAGAGAATGGCATTGTCCAGGCTGCCCAGCGCCGGCAGCGAATGGGCACGCGCCCACCACAGCGCGGTGAAGAAGGCGCCAAAGAACATCACCTCCGAGAAGATGAACCAGCTCATGCTCCAGCGGTAGGACAGGTCGATGCGGTGGCTGTAGAGGCCCTGCTCGCTTTCACGGATCGCATCACCAAACCACTGGTACAGCACAAACAGCCACCAGGCAATGCCGACAAAGAGCAGGTACATGCCCCAGGTGTGGCCATTGACCCAGTTGCCGGCGCCGGCAATGACAAAGCCCAGCCCAATGGCCGCCATCACCGGGTGGCGGGACTCGGCCGGAACATAGTAGTACGGTGTGGTGCCATGGGAAGTCGCACTCATCGCTGCTCCTGGTATTTCGTTTATTAATTCATTCTTCCGCTATGCCAATACTGGCATCAAACCAACCATTGCACCAGGGCCATCAACCCCAGCACAAACAGGAAGATCGCCACCAAACCCACGGCGATCACCTGCAGTGGCGTGATATGCACGCCATCCTCTTGCCATTCCGAACCCTTGCGCACGCCCAAAAACGACCAGGCCACGGCTTTGACCGTGCGCCAGAGATTGCCCTTGCGCGGCGGTTGCGGGCCGGGCGCGCTGGCCATCAGGATGCCCCTGCCGGTGCGCCAGCACCCTGCACCGCAGGCGCCAGCACCGCCGTCGATGCAGGTGCCGCCGGGATGCGGCCACCGACCTCAAAGAAGGTGTAGGACAAGGTGATCGTCGTCACATCCTTGGACAGCTTGGGGTCGATCACAAAGGCCACCGGCCATTCCTTGCGCTCGCCCGGCTCCAAGGTGTACTGGTTGAAGCAGAAGCATTCGAGCTTGTTGAAATACGGTGCGGCCTGCTTGGGCGCATAGCTGGGAATTGCCTGGGCCGACATGCGGTGGTCCTGCTCGTTGCGGAACTCGTACATCACCGTGCTCAGCGCGCCGGGGTGCACCTGCATCGAGCGCACCGCCGGCTTGAAGCTCCAGGGCCCGCGCGCATTCGCGTCGAACTCGACGGTGATGGTGCGGCTCTCGTCGACCTGGCTGTTGAGCTTGACGTTCTTGCCGGCCGTGCCGTTGCCCGGCACATCGCGCTCAGTCAGCGCCAGGATGTTGATGCCGGTGACCTCGCAGATGCGCTTGTACAGCGGGATCAGCGCGTAGCCGAAGGCAAACATGCCAAAGGCGACCACGGCCAGCTTGCCCACCATCTTCGCGTTGTCTGCGTGTCTGCTCACCTGCTGCTCCCTGTGCTGCTAGAGCACCGTCATTTTTACGAGAAATCCGATGAAGAACGCCAGCGCGATCGACGCCAGAATCCATGCCAGTCGCCGGTTGGCCTTGCGCTGCGCCGGCGTGATCATCCAATCACCTTGGTCGCAGTCGCATCCAGCTTGGGCGGGGTCTCAAAGGTGTGGAATGGCGCGGGCGATGGCACCTCCCACTCCAGGCCTTCGGCACCTTCCCAGGGCTTTTGGGGAGCCTTCTCGCCGCGGTGGCGCATGCCGGGCCAGACCACAAAGGCGAAGAAATACACCTGCATCAGACCAAAGCCGAAGGCGCCGATCGAGGCGATCATGTTGAAGTCGGCAAACTGCATCGGGTAGTCGGCATAGCGGCGTGGCATGCCGGCCAGACCCAGAAAGTGCATCGGGAAGAAGGTGATGTTGAAGAAGATCAGCGAGCCCCAGAAGTGGATGCGGCCGCGCGACTCCGAATACATCACGCCTGTCCACTTGGGTGCCCAGTAGTAGTAGCCAGCGAACATCGAGAACAGCGAACCGGCCACCAGCACATAGTGGAAGTGCGCCACCACGTAGTAGGTATCCTGCAGCTGGATATCGATGGGCGCCATCGACAGGATCAGGCCGGTGAAGCCCCCCATCGTGAACACAAAGATAAAGCCCACCGAGAACAGCATCGGCGTCTCGAAGGTCATCGAGCCGCGCCACATCGTCGCCACCCAGTTGAAGATCTTCACCGCTGTGGGCACCGAGATCAGCATGGTCGCATACATGAAGAACAGCTGGCCGGTCACCGGCATGCCGGTGGTGAACATATGGTGCGCCCAGACGATAAAGGACAGGATCGCAATCGCTGCCACCGCATAGACCATCGAGGCATAGCCAAACAGCTTCTTGCGGCTGAAGGCCGGCACGATCTGGCTGATGATGCCAAAGGCCGGCAAGATCATGATGTAGACCTCGGGGTGGCCGAAGAACCAGAAGATATGCTGGTACATCACTGGATCACCACCGCCAGCGGGATTGAAGAAGCTGGTGCCGAAGTGGCGGTCGGTCAGGGTCATCGTGATTGCGCCAGCGAGCACCGGCATCACGGCAATCAGCAAGTAGGCGGTGATCAGCCAGGTCCAGGCGAACATCGGCATCTTCATCAAGGTCATGCCTGGCGCGCGCATGTTCAAAATAGTGACGATGATGTTGATCGAGCCCATGATGGACGAGGCGCCCATGATATGCATCGCAAATATGCTGGTGTCCATCGACGGACCCATTTGCAGGGTCAATGGCGCGTACAAGGTCCAGCCGGCAGCGGGCGCGCCGCCGGGCATGAAGAACGAGCCCACCAGCATCAGGCCGGCCGGGATCATCAGCCAGAAGCTGAAGTTGTTCATGCGCGCAAAGGCCATGTCGCTCGCGCCAATCTGCAGCGGCAGCATCCAGTTCGCAAAGCCGACAAAGGCCGGCATGATCGCGCCAAACACCATGATCAGCCCGTGCATCGTCGTCAGCTGGTTGAACAGCTCGGGGTTGACCAGCTGCAGCCCAGGCTGGAACAGCTCGGCACGGATCAGCAGCGCCAGCACGCCACCCACCATCAGCATGGTGAACGAGAACAGCAGGTAGAGCGTACCGATGTCCTTGTGGTTGGTGGCAAACACCCAGCGCCGCCAGCCCGTGGGCGCACCATGGTGGTGGTCGTCGTGGGCATGGTCGGCGTGGCCGTGGTCGCTATGGCTGGGGTCTGTGGGGAGAACAGCGCTCATAAATCTTGACTCCGATGGCTCTTCTAGGGCTTGCACGCCTTAGGGTGCAGCAACAATATCGACACGGCGCGCCTGGCTGTCAGCGCCCTCACCTGCGGTTATGGTCTGCGGCTTGCGCATCTCGATACGCGCCTCTGCCACGCCTTGGGCCACCAGCAGCTCGGCCACGGCCTGCGCGCGCTTCTTGGCCAGCTCGGCATTCTGGTCGGCATTGCCGGTGCCATCGACAAAACCGGACAACGCCACCTTGCCGCTTTGGCCGGCCAGCGTGGTGGCGGCTTTCTTCACGGCCTCCTGGGCCTGGCTGTCGAGCTCACTCTTGCCACTGGCAAACAGCACCTGGGAGATCGGCTCCTCTGCGGTGGCCGATGCCGATGCCGCAGCAGGCGCAGCAGGCGCAGCGGTTGCAGCAGCGCCGGCATCAGACGCCGCAGGGGCCGCGGCGGGGGCTGCAGCCGGCGCAGCACCTGCTAAGCCTCCGCCTTCCGGGAATTTTCCGGTACGTGCCGCGACAAACTGGGCTGGCTGCACCATGGTGCCGGTCTTGTTGCTCCAGTGGTTCTTGGTAAAGGTGACGACCGCTGCCAGGTCGGTATCGCTCAGCTGTTTCCAGGACGGCATGGCGCCATTGGCGCGGCCTTCGAGCACCGTGTGCATCATGTCGGCCGTGGGGCCCAGCACCACCGGGCTGCCATCCAAGGCCTTGATGGGGCCGGCCCCCTTGCCATTGGCCTGGTGGCAGGCGGCGCAGTTGGCGGCATAGACCTTCTCGCCCCGGGCCACCAGTGCGGCCAGCTCCCAGACCTTGTTGGGGTCATCGGCCTGCGCGGCCAGCAGTTTCTTTTGCTCGGCGACCCATGCGGAGTAATCGCTGGCCGACAGCACCTTCACATGGATGGGCATGTAGGCATGCTCCTTGCCGCACAGCTCGGCGCACTGGCCATAGTAGTCGCCGGTTTTCTCGGCGCGGAACCAGGTGTCGCGCACAAAGCCGGGGATCGCATCCTGCTTGATGCCAAAGGCCGGCACCATGAAGGAGTGGATCACATCGGCAGCGGTGGTGATGATGCGCACCTTCTTGTCAACGGGCACGACCAAAGGTTTGTCGACGCGCAGCAGGTAGTCATTGGGCGCCTTGGAGACATCGCCGCTGTTGGACATCGCGCGCTGGCCGCTGTCCAGCGTAGAGATAAAGCTCAGGCCCTCGCCTTCGCCGGTCAGGTAGTCGTAGCCCCATTTCCACTGGTAGCCAGTCACCTTCACCGTCAGGTCGGCATTGGTGGTGTCCTTTTGTGCGACCAGCACCTTGGTCGCCGGCAAGGCCATCAGGATCACTATGATGAAGGGCAGCACCGTCCAGGTGACCTCGACCGTGACCGATTCATGGAAGGTGGCGGGCACCGCCCCCTTGGATTTGCGGTGCTTCCAGATGGAATAGAACATCACCGCGAACACACCGACAAAGATGATGGTGCAGATCCAGAGCATCATCCAGTGCAGCGTGTGCTGCTCCTGGGCAATTCGGGTGACGGGGGGCGCCAGGTTCATCTGCCCAACGGCCGGGCCGCCGGGAAGACTTTGCACCGCATGTGCTGCCGAGGTGAGGCCAGATGCCACCAGCAGCAGCCAAGAAGCCAGCTTATGAGAATCACTTTTCATAGTTGTCACTTACTTCTCATCTTCTCATCGTTATGTAGGGCAGGCTGGGGTGTCCTGTGGGGGGAAGACATCCAGCCGCGTGGTGCAGACACCGCCGGGTGCATCTCCGCTTGCACCCATGCCACTTGGTCATTACAGCGAGCATGGCCGCAACCGCGCAAGATTGCAACCCATGCAATCCCGGGATCATAGGAGATTGACAACAGCAGCTGTCCACCACTGGACAGCGCGCCCATATGTTAGGTGGTTTGCTGAATCACCCAATCGCCTGCGCACAACACATCAGCAGAGCCGGCAGCGGCCACAGCCATCAGGCGCCACCTGGGCGCCCCTGGCGCAGCATCTGCTGCATGTCCTGTACGCTGATGCTGCTTTCGCCCTGCACTTTCATGCGTGGCGTGGGCTTGAAGGCATGGCCGTAGATGATCTCGAACGAGACCACCAGGCGCCCCTGCTCCTGGGCATCGGCCAGCTTGGCCGTCAGCAGGGCATCGAGCT
This sequence comes from Comamonas sp. JNW, assembly GCF_003105075.1. NCBI lineage: Bacteria > Pseudomonadati > Pseudomonadota > Betaproteobacteria > Burkholderiales > Comamonadaceae > Comamonas > Comamonas sp. JNW. Next base: position 284,881 of record NZ_QETI01000002.1, on the reverse strand, counting down.
CGTTGCGCCACTGGCGGCCACGCAGGCCGCCAAAGCGGGCCGGGTGCAGGTTGCGGCCCAGCTCGCGCAGCTCGGCGCGCAACTGGGCGGCGCCTGAGTACGACAGGGTGATGCGCTCCATGTCCATCACCGGCTCGGCAAAGCCGGCCTGCACCAGCATATCGCCCCAGTCGTGCATATCGGTAAACTCATGGCTGGCAGCGGGCCAGCCCTGGCTGGCATAGGCCGCACGCAGCTCCTTGAGCGTATCGGGCCCGAAGCAGGAAAACATCACAAAACCGTTGACCGCCAGGCTCTGGTGCCAGGTCTGCAGCAGCTGCTGGGGGTTGGGATGCTGGTGCAGCGCCATATTGGCCCAGAGCATCTGCACACTTCCGGGCGCCGGCAGGCCCCAGTGCAGCTTGGCCTGACGCCAGCGGCTCAGCGCCCACCAGGGCTTGTCCAGCTGGCTGCGCAGCAGCGCGGCATGGGCCGGGCGGCTTTCCACGATATGGATATCGGCCGCCGGGTAGCGCTCTGCCACCTGCTGGTGCGCCTCCAGCCCGCCGTATACGGGCTCCCAGCTGCACCAGGCCTCGGGCTTTTGCACGATCCACTGCAGCCGGTCCTGCATGCGACGGCCCACCTCTTCGTGCAGCCAGGGGCTGTGCGCAGGCGCGCGCCGCTGCCAGGCATGGGCGGCGTTGGGGTCGATCGACGGAGGTGCGGTAAATTCAGCCATGGGGGAACACCTGCGCTTTGGCGCGCAGATTATTGATTGGTATTAAAGCGATGACAGCAGCCACACCCGAGAAACACCGGCCCAGCCTGTGGCAGCGTGCGGCCCAGGTGCTGGGCCACTGGCCCAGCCAGTGCCTAGTCTGCCGCAGCTGGCCCAGTGACTGGATCTGCACGGCCTGCGCCAGCGTCTGCTGGCAGCCGGGTCTGCGCCGCTGCAGCCGCTGCGCACTGCCGCTGCCGGCCAGCACCGAGGTCTGCGCCGGCTGCCTGCGCGATGCGCCGCTGTTGCAGCGCTGCCATGCCGCCGTGGACTATAGCCCGCCTTGGGATGCCCTGGTGCTGCGGCTCAAATTTCACCAGCAGCTGGCATGGGCAAACCGCATGGCGCAGTTGCTGCTGCACACGCCGGGGGTGCTGGCCAGTCTGCAGCACGCCAGCGTCATCCTGCCCGTGCCGCTGTCTGCTGCCCGCATGCGCGAGCGCGGCTACAACCAGGCACTGCTGCTGGCCAAGGCACTGCGCCGCCAGGCCCCTGTCTCGCTGCGACTGGCAACCGTGCAGCCGCGCTACCTGCAGCGGCTGGTGGACACGCCCGCCCAGGCCGGCCTGGGGCGCGCTGCCCGGCTGCGCAACCTGCGCCATGCCTTTGCGCTGCGCCCGGGCCTGCAAGCGCAGGATCTGGGTGCGTGCCCATTGCTGATCGATGATGTGATGACCACCGGCGCCACCTTGGGCGCGGTGGCGCAGCTGCTGCAGGCGCAAGGCGCGCCAGCGGTGCAGGCGCTGGTGTTTGCCAGAACGCCGGCGCCCGGCCAATAGCGCAGCGGTCCACCCTTGTTTGGCGGGGCCGCTACACTGGCGCCCTTGTTTTTGCGCATTTGCCATGTTCAACGTCGTCCTGGTCGAACCCGAAATCCCTCCCAACACCGGTAATGTGATCCGCCTGTGTGCCAATACCGGCAGCCGCTTGCACCTGATCGAGCCGCTGGGCTTTTCGATGGAAGACCGCTTGATGCGCCGCGCCGGCCTGGACTACCACGAGTACGCCGCCACCCAGCGCCATGCCCATTGGGACGCCTTTATCGAGCGCATGCAGCCTGCCGCCGACCGCATGTTTGCGATGACCACCCATGGCAGCAGCCCGGCGTTTGATGTGCGCTTTCAGCCCGGCGACTGGCTGGTGTTTGGCTGTGAAACCCGGGGCTTGCCGGTGGCGCTGCGCGAGGGTTTTCCCACCAGCCAGCGCGTGCGCCTGCCGATGGTGGCGGGCCAGCGCAGCCTGAACTTGTCCAATGCGGTGGCGGTGACGGTGTTCGAGGCCTGGCGCCAGAATGGCTTTGCGATGCCGGACGGCACGCCAGCGCACTAACTACCCACCTGCCCCACAACCTCAGCGGGGCATGTCTGAGAACCTGTTCAAAGTCTCTACGCAGCCGCGTTGGAGTGCAATCGGGATGAGTTCGAAGGGATGGAACGCAGCTTGCACCGGGGTGCAAGCAAGGGCCAGCGCGCAGAAATCGCCCGATTTCACTCCAACCCGTAGGGACAGTGGCTTTGCGAGCGGTCTGCTTCGTTGCAGCGCTTGCCAATAGCTGGCTATTGGCTGCGCGCTGTGCCTCGCATCCCATCTCGCAAAGACACTGTCGCGGCGCGAGGAGACTTTAAACAGGTTCTTAGGCTCAAGCCGCGCTTTGCGAGCGCTTGACGAAAAACAGGCCCATGCCCACCAGCATCAGCAGGCCGCCAAACACCTTATTCTGGATACGCATGGCGCGGCTGTCGCGCAGCAGGCGGCGCAGCACGCTGGCGCTGCCCGCGTAGCCATGCATCACCACGGTGTCGACGGCCAAGGTGGTGGCCGCCAGAATCAGCAACTGCAACCACAGCGGCCGCTCGGAGGTCATGAACTGGGGCAGCACCGCCACCATGAAGATGATGCCCTTGGGGTTGGTGGCATTGGTCAAAAAGCCGCTCAGCGCCCGTTTTTGCCAGCTGCCGCTGGCGGGCTGCTCGGCCTGGGTGTCCATGATGCCGCCCTTGGCGCGCCACTGGGAAAAGCCGATATAGATCAGGTAGCAGGCCCCGACGATCTTGACGACATTGAAAGCCGTCTCCGAAGCAATCAACAGCGAGCCGACACCGGCCCCGGCAATCAGCAGGATCAGGAGCAGGCCCAATTGCAGGCCCAGGATGGTGGCGCTGGTCTTGCGCACGCCGTAAGAGAGCCCGTGGCTCATTGACAACACGGCGCCCGATCCGGGAGATACGGCAATGATGCAAGCCGCAACGAGATACGCCATCCAAGTATGCAAATCCATGGTCCATCCTGAGGCAGCAGAGCCGTCTGCCACCAACGCAGCCCCTGCGGGGCAAAGCGGCGATTATCGCGCGGCCTGGCCAGGCCCGTGGGCGCCGCTGCCATTGCCGAGCATCCGCACATCTCTTTTTGATAACTAAGGCGGCAATACCCACCTGCGCCAACCGCAAAACATTGCAATAAATTACCGTGACCCGGCAAATAAAAGTAATCTGTGCACCGCAACGACAAAACACCGATAACAAAACGCAAGCATGGAACACGCTCCCGCCTGGCTTACCTATACCTTTCTCTACCTGGCCGCAGCCGTCATCGCGGTGCCGATCTCCCGCGCGCTGGGCCTGGGCACCATCATCGGCTACCTGGTCGCGGGCATCATCATCGGCCCCAGCGGCCTGCAGCTGGTCAGCAATGTGCAGGACATCCTGCATTTCTCCGAATTCGGCGTCGTGCTGATGCTGTTCCTGATCGGGCTGGAGCTGCAGCCCAGCCGCTTGTGGAGCATGCGCCGGCCCATCTTCGGCGTGGGCACCGCCCAGGTGCTGCTGTGCACCGCCGGGCTCTTTGCTGCGGGCCTGGCTTTTGGCTATGACTGGCATCTGGCGCTGATTGCCGCGCTGGGCCTGGCGCTGTCATCGACCGCGATCGCACTGCAAAGCATTGCCGAGCGCAACCTGATGTCCACCACTAGCGGCAAGACCAGCTTTGCGATTTTGCTGTTCCAGGACGTCGCCGCCATCCCGATCCTGGCCATGATTCCGCTGCTGGCCGTGGGCCACCAGGCCGCGCAGAACGACGGCAACATCCTGCTGGAGATCGGCAAGACCCTGGCCATCATCGTGGCCGTGATTCTGGTGGGCCGCTACCTGCTGCGCCCGGTGCTGCGCTGGATTGCGCAAAGCGAGTCGCGCGAGATATCGACCGCCACCGCCTTGCTACTGGTCGTGGGCATTGCCTTTTTGATGTTGCAAATTGGCCTGTCGATGGCGCTGGGCGCCTTTCTCGCCGGTGTGCTGCTGGCCGACAGCGAGTTCCGCGCCGAGCTCGAGACCGATATCGAGCCCTTCAAGGGACTGCTTCTGGGCCTGTTCTTCATCGCCGTGGGCATGAGCATCGATTTCACGGTCATCGTGCAGGCGCCGCTCACCATGCTGGTGCTGGTGCTGCTGTTTCTGCTCATCAAATCGGTGGTCATCTATGGCCTGGCCAAGCTCTTGCGCATGCCGGTGCAGGAGCGCCCGCTGTTTACCCTGCTGCTGGCCCAAGGCGGGGAGTTTGCCTTTGTGGTGTTCAGCGCCGCCCAGGCGCAACGCATCCTGACGCCCCAGCAGTCGTCCCTGCTGATCGGCTCAGTCGCCATCTCGATGGTGGCCACGCCGCTGATCGTGGCGGCGATGGACCGCTGGCTGATGCCCCGCTTTGCCAACCTGGCCAAGGGCGACGATGTGCCGCCTGAGCTGAGTGAGCAGCAGGAGGCCACCGTGCTGATCGCCGGTTTTGGCCGCTACGGCCAGATCGTCACCCGCGTGCTGCTGAGCCAGGGCATCAAGGCGGTGATCCTCGACCACAGCGTGGAGATGCTGGAAGTGGCGCAGAACTTTGGCTACCGGGTGTTCTACGGCGATGCCACGCGCCAGGACCTGCTGCGTATTGCCGGCGCCGAGAAGGCCGAAGTCATGGTGATTGCCGTGGATGACGAGCTGCAGACCAACCAGATCGTGCGCCTGGTGCAGCAGCATTTTCCGCACCTCAAGATCGTCGCCCGGGCCAAGGATGTGGCGCACTGGTATGCGCTGCGCGACATGGGCGTGCACCATGTCGACCGCGAGGTGTTTGACTCCAGCCTGCAGACGGCCGAGAAGGCGCTGGAGCTGATGGGCTACAGCGCCGAAGACGCCCAGTACGTGGTGACGGTGTTCCGCGCGCACAACATCGAGCTGTCGGACAAGATGTACGAACACCACCATGACCGCGAAACCATGCTCGCCGTTGCCAAGCAGGGACGTGAACAACTGGTCGAGCAAATGGCGCGCGAGCGGCAGGAAAGGCAAGAGCAGGTGCAGGAAGCCAAGGACGCACCGAGCAGCCCCTACCCGCCGCCGCCCGAAGACCCGCACAGCCAGATCTGAGCGCCGGCCATCCCTCCACCGCCTTAACCACAGCCCAGCGTCGCTGCCAAGCGCATGCTACGCTGTGCGCCCTATGTTCAACCCCTCCCAAGCCGATGTCCGGCGATTTTTCTGCGCCGCCTATGCCAAGCACCAGGCGGGCCAGCCGATGGAGGCCATCGAAACCCTGGCCAGCCTGTGGATCGATGAGCACCCGGAATACCGCGAAGACCTGAGCGATGTGGACGCGGCCATTGCCCGCAACTACGACCTCACGCCGGAAAAGACCAATCCCTTCCTGCACCTGTCGATGCACCTGTCGATCAGCGAGCAGTGCAGCATTGACCAGCCGCGCGGCATTCGCCAGGCGGTGGAGCTGCTGGCCAAGCGCCTGGGTTCGTTGCACGACGCCCACCATGTGGCCATGGAATGCCTGGGCACGATGCTGTGGGAGAGCCAGCGCTCGGGCCGCCCACCGGACGGCAATGCCTATGTGGCGGCCGTGCAGCGCCAGGCCACCAAAGACTGAGCGGCCAACCACTGGCCAGACTCAGGTGTCAGTTGGAGGCCTGCTTGCTGCGAAAACGCGACTCGGGCACGATTTGCAGCGGACCATCCAGGCTGCCAATGTAGTTGGCCAGCGCCTTCATCTCGGCGTGGGTCAGCTGCTTGGCCATGCCCACCATGATCGGGTGGTTGCGGCCGATGCGGGCGTTTTTCTCGATGGTGTAGGACTTGAGCGCCGCGTAGAGGTAGTCGGGATGCTGGCCGCCGAGCTTGGCGTACGAAGGATCGAGCGGCTTGGAGAAGTTGTCGCCATGGCAGCTCACGCAGGTGCCTTTTTTCAGCAATTCGGCCACCTCGGCGCTGGGCACCTTGGACGGTTTATCCGCCAGCTGGGTCGCGCCCACCGTGTGCTGCGCGTAGTAGGCGGCCAGATCGGCAATATCTTGCTCGCTCAGCGAATCGGCAATGGCGCGCATCGTCGGGTGTTTGCGGTCGCCCTTCTTGTAGGCATGCAGGGCCGCGTCGATGTATTTTTCGCTCTGTCCCGAAATCTTGGGCACCTGGTAGACCTCGGGGAAGCTGGCCTTGTAGCCCACAATGCCGTGGCAGCCGATGCACATCGCCACCTTGCCCTCAGCCGCCTTGGCATTGCCCTTGATCTCCTGCGCGCAGACTGCGCCCGTCGCTGACGCGACAAGCAAGGCAAATATCGTGGTCCATCTTTTATTCATTGTGCGCACAATCGTGTGGTTCAGGCCGCCGCAGTGATGCGGAGATCTGGGTTTATAGTCAACGCTGTACTGGCCCCGTCATCACGATTCTGCATCCACTTCCATGAAATTCCAAGGCACACAGAACTACGTCGCGACCAATGACCTCATGCTGGCGGTCAATGCGGCAATTACCCTTCAAAGACCGCTTCTCGTCAAGGGGGAACCAGGGACAGGGAAAACCATGCTGGCGGAGGAGGTTGCACAGGCGCTAGGCATGCCGCTGCTGCAGTGGCATATCAAGTCCACCACCAAGGCCCAGCAGGGTTTGTATGAGTACGATGCGGTCAGTCGTCTGCGTGACAGCCAGCTCGCCGACCCCCAGAGCGCAGCCCGCGTCAAGGACATCAACAACTACATCCTCAAAGGCGTGCTGTGGCAGGCCTTCACGGCCGACGCGCCGGTGGCGCTGCTGATCGACGAGATCGACAAGGCGGATATCGAATTCCCCAATGACCTCTTGCGCGAAATCGATCGCATGGAGTTCTACTGCTACGAGACGCGCCAGATGATCCGCGCCAAGCACCGCCCGCTGGTGGTCATCACCTCGAACAACGAAAAGGAGCTGCCGGACGCTTTCCTGCGCCGCTGCTTTTTCCACTACATCAAGTTCCCCGATGCCGAGACCATGCAGCAGATCGTGGCCGTGCACTTTCCTGCGCTCAAGCAGGAGCTGCTGTCGGCGGCGATGAAGGTGTTCTTTGACATCCGCAACCTGCCGGGCCTGAAGAAAAAGCCCTCCACCAGCGAGCTGATCGACTGGCTCAAACTGCTGCTGGCCGAGGACATTCCGCCCGAAGTGCTGCAGACGGCCGACCAGAAAATCGCCATCCCGCCGCTGGTGGGCGCATTGCTGAAAAACGAGCAGGATGTGAGCCTGTTTGAAAAGCTGGTGTTCATGAACCAGCGCAACCGCTAAAGCCGCCATGGCAACGCCACAGCAACTGCTGATCGAAGGGCTGAGCGACGCGGCGGGTTTTCTCGCCGGCGCACTGCTGGGCTGGGGCATTGGCACGCTGCTGGGCTGGCAGCTGTTCTCCGAAGGCTATGGCGCCAGCAGCATCGCCGCCATTGCGCTGGTGGGCCTGGGCGGCGGCGCCGGCCTGCAACTGGCCCGGCGCTGGCGCATCCGCCGCAACAACCACACTGAATAGGACGAGGCAATGGCCTTTGTAGAACCCACCGAACTGCGCGCCCGTGGCGTGCTGCTGACCCCGCTGACCTTGGCGCATGAGGCGGGCCTGCGCGCCGCCGCGCAAGACGGTGAGCTGTGGAACATCCGCGTCACCTCGGTGCCCGAGCCCGAGAACACCCGCGCCTACATCGAGCAGGCACTGGCGATGCGCGAAGCGGGCAGCCGCATGCCCTTTGCGGTGGTGGACGAGGCCAGCGGCCAGCTGCTGGGCACCAGCAGCTACCACGACATCGTGCCGGCGCTCAAACGCGTGGAGATTGGCTACACCTGGTACGCCCGCAGCGTGCAGCGCAGCCATGTCAACACCACCTGCAAGCTGCTGCTGCTGACCCATGCCTTTGAGACGCTGGGCGCCGCCGTCGTGGGCTGGCGCACCGACAACTACAACTTTGCCAGCCAGCGGGCGATTGAGCGCCTGGGCGCCAAGAAGGACGGCGTCATCCGCCACCATGCACCGCGCCGCGATGGCACCGTGCGCGACACCGTGCTCTACAGCATGCTCGCCGGTGAATGGCCCGAGGCCAAGGCGCAGCTGCTGTACCTGCTGAACCAGCCGCGCTGAGATTAAAGAAACGGCTGATTTAAGCCGTCTGCAGGTTCAGCACGCCCAGGTACTGCTCCGGCAGAATCTGGCGCAGATGGGTTTTGACATTGTCGGCATAGCCGGTGTTGGTCATCTGCTCGAGGAAGGTGACCATGTCCACCAGGCCCAGGAGCAGCTCTGTCTCGTCGCTGGCCTGCTGCACCCGCACGGCAAGCGCCATTGCATCGGCACTGCGCTGCATCTGCAAAATCCCCACCGCATACATCTTGCAGCCCGCCAGCGAGCGTTTGCTGCCCTGGCTGGCTCGCGTTTGCTCGACATACACGGGCGCGGCGGCCGGGCTGGGTGCCACCTGCACTGGCGCAGGCACGGGCGCAGGTGCTGCGACGGGAGACGGTGGCGGTGGCGGTGCGGGAGCCGGAGGTGGTGGCGGTGCGGGAGCCGGAGGTGGTGGAGCGGGTGGCTGCTGCATCGCCAGATAACCTGCCGTGACCAAGGCATCGAGCACGCTGCCAGCGCTGTCCCCGACCCAACGCGCGATCTCTTGACGCGAGCGGTTGCCATCGCACAAGATCAGAATCTGGCGCTCCTGCACGGACAGGCTGCCGCGGTCACGCAACGCCTGGCGTGCCTTGTCCGTTTTGATCATCACCATGACAGCTTGCCTTTTGAGTACCCGTTAGACTGGAGAGGCTAGCGCCAAACTGTTACGGATTGTTTACAAGACCATGTTGATAGACTTTTTCTACACCTTGCGCGCGGCCAAGTTGCCAGTGTCGGTCAAGGAGCTGCTCACCTTGCTCGAAGCCCTGGACAAGGGCCTGGCCGGGCCCCGCTCCGAGGACGCCTGGAGCCTGGACGATTTTTATTTTCTGGCCCGGCTATGCCTGGTCAAGGATGAAAAGCTGTTCGACAAGTTCGACCAGGCCTTTGGCGCCTACTTCAAGGGCATGGAGATGCTCACCGACTGGAAGAAGGAGCTGCCCGAGGACTGGCTCAAGCAGGTGCTGGAAAAAGAGCTCAGCGCCGAGCAAAAGGCTGCCATCGAGGCGATGGGCTGGGACGAGCTGATGGAGACGCTCAAAAAACGCCTGGAAGAGCAAAAAGGCCGGCACGAAGGCGGCAACAAATGGATTGGCACCAACGGCACCAGCCCCTTTGGCCATGGTGGCTATAACCCGGCAGGCGTGCGCATTGGCGGCCCGGGCAAGAGCCGCAGCGCCGTCAAGGTCTGGGAGCAGCGCGCCTACCGCGATTACGACGACACCCAGGAGCTGGGCACCCGCAATATCAAGGTGGCACTGCGCCGCCTGCGCCGCTTTGCCCGTGAAGGTAATGAACTGGAGCTGGACCTGCCAGACACCATCCGCGCGACCGCCGCCAATGCCGGCTACCTCGATATCAAGATGGTGCCCGAGCGCCATAACCATGTGAAGGTACTGCTGCTGATGGATGTGGGCGGCACCATGGACGACCATATTCAACGCGTCGAGGAATTATTCAGCGCCGTCAAAAGCGAGTTCAAGCACCTCGAGTTTTATTATTTTCACAATTGCGTCTACGACTATATGTGGAAGAACAATAAACGCCGCTACGCTGAGAAATTCCCCACCTGGGACATCATCAGAAAATATAACAAAGATTACAAACTCATCTTTGTGGGCGATGCCACAATGAGTCCATACGAAGTCCTACAAGCCGGGGGCTCTGTTGAGTACAACAATGAGGAACCTGGGGCCGAGTGGCTGAAGCGATTGACCCATGCCTTTCCGAAACACGCCTGGATCAATCCGGAGCCGCAAGGCGTGTGGCAATATCGCCAAAGCATCAGCCTGATACAACAACTCGTAGGCGATCGTATGTTCCCTCTGTCACTCAAAGGGCTGGAGGACACCATGCGCTTGCTGTCAAAGTGACCATGCGACACCGTCTGACAACGCCGGTTCTGCCGGCGTTTTTTATTCTTACTGCTGCCCTGCTCGCAGGCTGCAGCAGCACTCCCAAGGCCGATGACGCGGACGACTCCGCGACGCATGCCAGCAGCGAGCCCGCGTTTGATATCACCGTCAAGGCCCCCAAGAAGGTGCGCGAGTACCTGGAGCAGTATGTGGAGCTCAAGCGCTACCGCAACTTTCCCGGCCTGCAAATGACGGAGATGACGCGCCTGCTGGGCGGCGCCGATGAAGATGTGCGAGAGCTGATGGGCACCTTGGGCTACTTCAGCCCCGAGATCAAGATCGATGCCTATGACACCGGAGCGGCTCCCGCCGACAGCGGCATATCGGCAGAAAACAGCCAGGCGCGCCCGCAGCTGGTCATCGAGGTCGAACCCGGCCCGCAGACCAAGGTGACCGAGGTGGAACTGGACTACAGCGGCGAAGTGACCCAGGAGAAGAACTTTCCCGCGCGCCGCGCGCGCTTTGAGCGCAACTGGGATCTGCAGCCCGGCGAGGGCTTTACCCAGAAAGAATGGAGCAGCGCCAAGTCCGAGGGCCTGCGCAGCCTGCAGCGCAACCGCTACCCCACGGCCAAGATCAGCAACAGCCAGGCCAATATCGATGGTGATACCAACGAGGCCAAGCTCTCGGTGGGCTACGACAGCGGCCCGCTCTACAAGTTTGGTCCGCTGCGCATCGAAGGCGCCGAGCGCTACGACGCCCAAGGCATAGCCCGCATTGCGCGCCTGCCCAGCGGCCAGAACTACAGTGAGGCCGACATGCTCGACGCCCAGACCCGGCTGGCGGGCAGCGGCTACTACGACTCGGTGTTTTTGACGCTGGACACGGACACCGCCAACCCCAAGGAAGCACCGGTGATCGCCCAGGTGCGCGAGGCCAAGATGCAAAAGGTGGTGTTCGGTATCGGTATGTCTACCGACACCGGGCCGCGCCTGAGTCTGGACCACACGCACAACAAGATGCCCGGACTGGGCTGGCGGGCGGTGAGCAAGTTCTCTTTCGAGCGTGACAAGAAGCTGCTGTCCACCGAATGGACCGATCTGCCCAAGGAAAGTGGCTGGGCCTACTTTGGCGCGGGCGAGGTCAAGCGCGAGCTCAATGGCGACTTCACCGTCAACTCCATGCAGCTGCGCGGCGGCCACAAAAAAAGCAGCGACCATATCGACCGCAGCGCGTTCTTGCAGTACGACTTCTCGTCGGTGCAGGGCCAGGAAAAGATTCCGTCCAGTAGCGCCCTGAGCGTCAACTACGGCTGGACGGGCCGCTATTTCAACAACAACACCGACCCCACGCGCGGCTACGGCATTGCCGCCGAGCTGGGCGCGGGCTACACCATCACGCCGGACCGCGACCCCTTTGTGCGCAGCTTGCTGCGCTGGCAAGGCTTTGTGCCAGCGGGCAAGGTCACCGCGCCCAACGGCAGCTCGCGCAGCGCCCGCATTGCGCTGCGGGCCGAAGGCGGCGCCATCCTCGCCAAGGACTCGGCGGTGATCCCGGCCACCCAGCTGTTCATCACCGGTGGTGACACCACCGTGCGCGGCTACGGCTACAAGAAGATCGGCACCCGCGTGGCCGATGACCAGGTCTATGGCGGCCGCTACATGTATGTGGGCAGTGTCGAGTACCAGCGCCCCCTGGTGCGCAATGGCGAGATCAGCGCCTGGGAATCGGCCGTGTTTGCCGATGTGGGCTCGGTCGCCGACAAGGCCGGTGATCTGTCGCCCTACTGGGGCATTGGCACGGGCCTGCGCTGGCGCAGCCCCGTGGGCGCGCTGCAGGCCGATGTGGCCTATGGCTTGAAAGACGAACGCTTCCGCTTGCATTTGCGTCTGGGATACAGCTTCTAAAACATGGCAGATACACACGCAACCGCACCCACCGCCAGCGCAGCGCAGCCGGCGGCGTCGCCTCCCAGCGGCCCTTCCTCTCCGAAAAAGCGCAGCGCCCTGCGGCGCGCCGCGCGCGCACTGCTGTGGTTGCTCATTGCCCTCATCGTGCTGCTGGCCGCCCTCGTGGGCGGCGCCTGGTGGTGGAGCGGGCAGAACGACTCGCTCGCCCGCACTATCACCCTGGCCCAGCGCTTTTTGCCGGCCGACATGCAGCTGCAAGCCCAGGATGTACAAGGCAGCCTGCGCGGCGGCGGCAGCATTGGCCAGCTGCAGTGGAGCAACCCGTCGATCAGCGTACAGGTGGACCAAGCCACCATCGGCTGGAGCCTGGACAAGATCTGGGACCGCGAGCTGCGCCTGGCGCCCTTCCATATCGCCAAGGTCACCATCACCCCTTCGGGCATCGACAAGCCCAAGGAACCCAGCCAGCCTCTGGAGCAGTTGCCCCTGCCTCTGCGCGTGCTGGAGGTGCCTTTTACCGTGGACGAAATCGTCTGGGCTGCGCCCAAACCCATCACCGTCACGCAACTGCAGGGCCACTACCGCTATGCCGCTGACAAGCACCAGCTGCAGATCGACAAGGTCGAGGCCTTCAACAGCCGCCTGCAGCTCAAAGCCGATGTGGATGCATTGGCGCCCATGCAGATCGCTGCCGATCTGAAAGCCCAGCTGGACCAGCCGGCCACCGACACCCTGCCCGCCATCCTGGCCGATGCCGGTGTGCAGGTGACCGGCACCTTGTCCGGCCTGGATGCCGCCTTGCGCGTGCAGGCCCAGGTCAAGCCGCAGTTTGAGGCAGCGGCCCCCAAGACCACAGCGGCCGATGCACCAGCGTCCACCGCCGCCCGCAAAAATACGGCCGCCAAGGCGCCGTCGGCACAAGAGAAAGCCGCCAAGGCCCAGGCCGCCCGTTCCGCCCAGGCGCTGGCGGGCGCCGCGCCGATGCAGGCCAACGTCGATGCCACCGTCTACCCCTGGCGCCCCTGGCCGCTGGGCCCCGCGCAAGCCCAGCTGCAAAGCGTCAACCTGGCTGCCTTTTTGCCCAGCCTGCCCACCACCTTGCTCAATGGCCAGCTGACTGTGACGGAGGCGGCCGCTGATCTGCTCAGCAGCACCCATGCCGCCCATCCAGCGCCCGCACTGTTGGATGTGCCGGTGGACCCCATGGCCACCAGCAGCGCTGCACCAGCAGGTTCAGACACCTCAGATACCAAGCCCGCCGCGCCCCCTGCGCTGCTGCCGGTGCCGCTCGATATCCAGATCGACCTCAGCAACGCCCTGCCCGGCCCTATCAACCACCAGCACCTGCCCGTTAGCGCCGTGCAGACCCATGCGCTGTTTGATGGCCAGCGTGTTGATGTGCTAGGCGGCAGCCAGGTGCAACTGGGCAGCGGCAGCCTGAGTGCCCAAGGCCACTACCGCCTGGCGGACCACCATGCCGGCATCCAGGCGGCGCTGCGCGCGATCAACCCGGCGCTGGTCGACACCCGCATCGACAGTGCACCGCTGTCTGGCAGCCTGTCGGCCCAGTCACAGAATGACGCCATTGTGTTTGACGCCAACATCACGTCCGACCGCCGCACACCGGCCAAGGCCACAGCAGCGAGCACCAGCTTGCCGATCGACCGCGTGATCGCCAAGGGCCAGTGGAAAGCGCCCGAGCTGCAGCTGCAAAGCGCGCAGATCGATGCGATGGGCGCGCATATTAGCGCCAAGCAGCTGACCGCCAACATCGACCAGCGCAGTGGCGCGGGCGAGCTGTCGGTGCAGGCGCCCGGTGCCAACCTGGACGCCAAGGCCCAGGCCGCGCCCCAGCAAGGCCAGGGCACCATCGCACTGCGTCTGAGCAGTGCCGAGCAACTGCTGCAATGGCTGCGCAAGCTGCCCGGCATGGCCCAGACGCTGCCCGAGGGCATGCTGGCCCAGGGCAGCCTCGACGCCAAGCTGCGCTTTAGCGGCGGCTATGGCGATGCGCTGCGCCAGCTGCAGCAAGCGGGGCTGCTGGCCCAGCTGCCTGCGGGCATTCCCACCGGCGGCCAGCCCTTTGCGCTCGATGCCAACATCACCACCCCGCAGCTAAGCGTGCGCACCAGCGCCGATGCCGCGGACCTGTGGCAGCTGCGCGATACCGAGCTGGCGCTGGTCGGCAACCTCAAAAAAGTGCAGCTTGATCTGCGTGCCCAAGCCCAGCATGGCGAGCAGCAGATGGCCGCCCAGGTCAGCATGGCCGCCAACAGCACGGCGGCCAAACAGTGGAGCGGCGCCTTGAGCAAGCTGCAGGCGCGCGCCACGCTGCCGCCCAATAAGGCGCCGTGGCAGGTGCAGCTGCAGCAGCCGCTGGACTTCAAACTGCAGCTGCCCGCCGGCAACCAGCCACTGCGCGCCAGCACCGGCGCCAGCCAGTTGCAGCTGACCGGGCCCGAGCCCGGCACGGTCACCCTGCAATGGAACCCCCTGCAGTTCAGCCAAGGGGCAGACAAAGCGGTACAACTGCAAAGCACCGGCAGCCTGCAAGGCCTGCCCCTGCGCTGGATCCGTGCTTTCCAAAAGCCCGATCCCAGCCAGGCGCAAAAGCACAGCCCTTTTGACTCTGACCTGGTGGTCCAGGGCCGCTGGGATGTCAACACACAAAACGGCCTCAACGCCAAGGTCGAGATCGAGCGCGCCAGCGGCGATCTGCAGCTGCACACCCAGGGCAGCGCGCCCACAAACGTCACCTTCCACTCGAGCGGCAAGGAAGGCGCGGTCTCCAAGGCCTTCTCGGCCGAAGGCCAGACGATCATCGCCCGCATCCGCACCGCCAAGGTCGAGCTAACCGTGCAGGACCGCCAGGTGCGCAGCCGCGTGCAATGGGATTCGGTCAACGCCGGCCAGCTCACGGCCGATGTGCAAACCGCGCTGCAGTACGAAGGCAAGAACTACCTGGGCGCCACCGTGGCCCCCGATGCACCGCTGTCCGGCAACGTGCAGGCCCAAATGCCTGACCTGGGCATCTGGGCCAGCTTTGCCCCACCGGGCTGGCGCGTGGCCGGCAGCCTGGCGGCCAATGTGCAGCTGGCGGGCAACCTGCAAGACCCACGCTGGAGCGGCACCATCACCGCAGACAAGATGCATATCCAGTCGCAACTGGATGGCGTGGACCTGCGCAACGGAAGCCTGCGCGCCCAGCTTAACGGCAATACGCTGGAGCTGCAAAGCCTGCACTTTGACGGCGGCGAAGGCAGCCGCGCGCGCATTGCCGGCTACAGCGGCAACCTGACGGCCGCGCCCACCAGCGGCGGCACGCTCGATGCCACCGGCACCATCAGCTGGACCATGCCGCAAAACGGCGCCGCGCCCGATATCCGCATGGACATCCGCACCCAGGCCAAGGCGCTGCAGGTGCTGGTGCGCGCCGACCGCCAGGTCAGCGTCTCGGGCCAGGTGCGCAGCCAGCTGCAGCAGGGCCAGCTCAGCATCACTGGCGACCTGAAGGTGGACCGCGCCAGCATCATGCTGGCCGATGAATCCTCGCCCAAGCTGGGCAGCGATGTGGTGGTCAGCACCAAGGCCAGCCGCGCAGCCGCCGCAGAAAAAGCCAAGCAAGAAGCGGCCAAGGCCGCACAGGCCAAGCTCGATGCCCCCGCCGGCCGGGTCGAGCCCGCCAAGCCGCTGATCCTGAATATCAAGCTGGACATGGGCCGTGACTTTGCGCTGCAAGGCTATGGCATCACCACGCGCCTCACTGGCACACTCAATGTGCAAAGCAGCGGCAGCGCCGGCATCGGCATGCCGCGCATCACCGGCGTCATCAGCACCGAAGAAGGCCGCTACCGCGCCTGGGGCCAGGTGCTGAATGTGGAAACCGGCCTGATCCGCTTCAACGGCCCCTACAACAACCCCTCACTCGATATTCTGGCGCTGCGCCCCAATATCGCCGTCAAGGCCGGCGTGCAGGTCAGCGGCTCGGCGCAGGCGCCGCGCGTGAGCCTGTATTCCAACCCGGAGATGCCCGATGCGGAAAAGATCTCTTGGGTGGTCATGGGCCGTGATCCTGGCCAAGGTGGCGCCAGCAGTGCGCTGATACAGCAGGCCGCACTGGCTTTGCTGAGCGGAGGCTCGGGCGAGAGCGTGACCGGCAATATCGCCAAGAGCCTGGGCTTTGACGAGATCGGCATTGGCGGCACCGACCGCGATTCCGCCAGCCTGTCCGTCGGCAAGCGCCTGTCGCAAGACCTGTACGTGACCTACGAAGCGGGCCTGGCCGGGACCTTGGGTGCGCTGTACATCTTCTACGACTTCACACGCAACCTGCAGCTGCGCGGCTCAGCCGGTACGACCAGCGCGCTGGACCTGATCTATACCTTGCGCTATGACTGATGGAGCCCATGAGCGCGTGCCATGCGCGATGTGACCTATGACAGGCCCCTGCAGTTGCCAAACGGCGGGGGCCTGTTTGCCAGGGGTTCCGCAGACGTTAGGCTCAGCGTTGCGCTGGCAGCGTAGGCATCAATCCATGCCCATATCGAAGAATCCAGCACCGGACCACGGCGCAACGCCCGGCGCATCGCGCTGGCTCCTCACTCTGGCGGCCATGCGCTCTGGGAGCTGGGACAGTACCTTGGGGAAAGCTCTGCAGTAGGCCGTTTGCACGCCTGCCATCTCAGCGAGCTGCCGATAGCTGATCCAGGAACCCTCCGGCACCGCGCAGGCCACGTGTTGAACCCTCTCCTGCCACTGGTCGCTAAAGGCTGGCCCCTTGGCTCGGCACAGCGATACCCCGGCACCACGGCGAATGGTTCCGCCTCTCAACACGCGAGCGAGCATGCCTCTGTCTCGGCCGATCGAAGCCAGCGTCCCCGAGCACCTGCGCTCCAGCAACCGGCAAGGTTCACAGAGGAAGGTGATCGCGATGACGACCTCGCTGCCCATGCGCAACAGATCACCGGAGGCCAGCTCGCTGGTGGAGAAATCCACCCGTATATTCTCTCGGAGCGAGCCTTCCGCCAAGCCCCAGCGCTGGTAGGCATCGGTGCCGGCGACGAGCAACTGCCGGGGGGATAACGAGGAAGCATGCCGGTCTCCCGCCAGCCCATAACCTCCCAGGGCCTGGACTTCGGCCACTGAACGGGGTTCAGGCTCCTGGGCCACTCTGACGTAGAGCGCCTGCAGCGTACCCATGGGCTGCCAGCTGTCTTGGAGGTCGGCCAAGGAGGGAAGTGGGATGGGATGAACGGGGAACATGCGCTGCCATTTTGCGCTTCCCATGCTGGGAATGGCCAGCGGTGCAGAGACGCTCTCGCGGCAGGCGGCGCTGAGCCCCTGCGCCCCAACCATGTCGAAACGGAAGGCACCAGCGTCGGGACGTCGCAGATTGGCTTGGGAGCTTTGCAAGTCCTCTACAATACACCGCTGTCCCTCTCCGTAGTTCAATGGATAGAACGAGTGCCTCCTAAGCGCTAGATACAGGTTCGATTCCTGTCGGGGGGACCAAGATTCTGCAATGGAATCAAGCACAGAAGTGCTATAAAAACACCAACGGGACAAGACCGGGACAAAACCAGACTAATTAGACCTATTTCGGCAGGTCGTTAGCTGGTTTTTTTCATTGGTGCGTACTGCATTCCTGCGCTCGTCTTTGTCTGTGGCGGCGAAAGCCGGCCGGCGCAGACCATTGTTCGCTGCCACCCACTACTGGCTCCAGCGCAAGGCTATAGTCGCTCCGGCGCGGCTCTAGAGCGAGGCGCGCCTGTTGCCCAAACCCGGCGAGCCCCCACCCTTTGCATTGATTGGCTGACCTGGGCCAAATTGCTTGAAAGATCTGACCTGCGTTATCCGGCTTTTTGCGGATTTTTTGTATCTTGGACCGAGCCACTGAAGTTAAGGATGACGGCTATCGACCCGCTGCTCTCGTTCACACCTTTGATGCCAATGTCTGATGCGCAGCGGTTGCTGCCTCCCATGGCCGCATCGTGTGCGTTCGGTCATAAACTCATAGCGGTCATCCGAGTACCGAGGTTCGAGCCGAACCAGTGACTGCTTTCAGCGAAGTAGCCGACGCTGGCCATCAGGGCACTCCAAGTGTCTGCTAGATGCCGCTATCGCCGTGCAGGCGCTACCGAAACGTTGCTATCGTTCGCGGCTCGCTAGTCAATGCTTGCTTTGCATCGTTACCTGCAAGTGGCAGTCGATTCCTGAATGCATCCTTGATGCATAGCCCCTACGGCTATCAGGGACATGACTTGCGTTGAACGGTCGCCTTCTAGATGTAACTCACATCTCACTTCCCTGACGCGTGACCGTTCCATAGTCATGGCATGACACGCCACCACGGAGCCTTCATCAGCGGGCTTAGCGATACCCACCCGCGTTGTATGTCTGTCACTACAAGCTCAGTAAGGGAATGCCCATTTATGCAGGCTGCATCGTCCAAGCCACAATGTGATGCTGCTAGCAATAAGAACAGTTGTGACCCTCGTGATCGCTAAGCAGCCATCCATCCAACTGCACCAATGGCAAGGATTCCTATTGTTTCCATCAGAAGTCTTGATGAGAGCATCCAAAGCCGATGTGTGGCAGCCCCTGTGCATGTCTGGTGACGACGCATAGTCGGTGTCAATTTCATACTTGGCATGGACTCCATGCGCCCGTTGATGACTATTGGCATTATTAAGTTGTGTTGAGGGTGGTCTGATAACGAGCTCAAGATGATCGCGATTAACTACAATTTATTCTTTGCCACGTCCGCCTTCGTTTCAGGGCTCGCACTTATTCCTCTGGTTTTGTCCAACCATACTCGCCAAATTGGTGTTAAGAGAATTGGACTATACACACTTGGTTTTTTAATTGCTACTTTAGCAGTGTGCTTGTATGTCGGCTGGTTTGGTGATAATCCAACAATTTACTCTTCTGCTGGAAATGGCTTGTTGACGCTAGGTGTGGCCGTGCAAACCCTTGGTATCAGGAGGTTTTATGACCGGCCTTTGATAGGGTATTTTATCATACCCTGCATGCTAATTTCCGAGGTCTTGGTTCTTTGGTTTATGTGGGGTAATGCAAATTATCAGTATAGACTGATGAGCTTTACTTCTTTTTTGTTTGTATTTGTTTTCATTCAATTCCTCACCGTTATTAGATATGGTGAAAAGTCTTTCGTTAACCGCTTACTTACCACCTCGCTTGCCATCGAAAGCTTGGTTTATTTGATTCGATTTGTCACTTTATTTATACCTGACCTAATACCCTCTAATCCAAGGGAATCTTCTTATATTCAAATTGTTTACGTTTTTGTTTTTTGCGCAGTGATGCCAATCACCGCCATCTGCTTGATGATCAACGGGAACTATTTACTTCAGCAAAAAACTATTGTTGATGCCAAAGTTAAAAATCAACAAAAAACAGAAACTTTAGGTTTTATCAGTCACGATCTTCGTGCGCCCCTGGCTACTATTTCTGGATATACCGAGCTACTACTCAATGATGCTACCGATGCACAAAGAAAATCTCTGATATCTATTCAAAATAATATTAAATATCAATTAAGTTTGATCAATGAGCTACAGGACTACTCGAAGCTTGAATTGCAGCCACTAGCCCTGATATCCGAATTAACCTATTTACTTCCTTTGTTGGAAGATATTTCAGAATATGCTACTGCTTTATGTTTAAGACAGAAGAACTGCTTCCATTGTCAACTTCCATCAAGAGTTCCGACATTGATTGATGTGGACGGCAATCGACTGCGTCAAGTACTCCTTAATTTACTTTCTAACTCAGCGAAATTTACGCATGATGGGGTCGTAACGCTATCGGTAACTCTGGATTCTAATGAAGGAGGTCGCTATCTGCATTTCGCGGTAAGCGACACAGGAATTGGGATTGATTTGACTTCAAACATCGATATATTTGGGGCTTTTCAGCAGATCCAAGCAGCAAGCGGAAGCACAGGGTTGGGCTTGTTCATTGCGCAGCGCATTCTTTCGGCCATGGGCAGTACCTTGCGTGTGTCCAGCCGCGTTGGTAAAGGTTCCACGTTTTCATTTGCATTGCCCATGCTTGAGATAGAAGACACTGAATCGAGTTGGTCTGTTGTCCCACCAAGCAAGACAGGCTATAGCGACGTGCTGCAAGATATGGACTGGTCCAAGCAGGCTCTACCGGAGGATGCAGCCCTGGATGAGCTCGCCAGCCTAGCATTGCATGGCCGTCTAACGGATATTGAAAACTGGGTCGAATTCCATAGCCAAGATCCTAGCTGCGCCCCATTAATAACCCAGCTCAGAGGAATGTTGGAAAATTTCGATTTCTCCGGTATACATACGCTGGCATTGCGAGTCCAGGAATGCACTCAAAGACAGCCATAGCGCATCTGCAATTTAAAGCCCTGGTCATCCAGACTGCCATTGCTCAAGCCTCGACCGGCTCTATCGAGATGAACGAGCTACGCGCAAAGCGGTCGTCGAAGTGCTAGGCCTTTCAATTATCAGTCAGCAAGGGTGCTGAAATGGAACCTCAGGAAAGGTTGCATTCAAGAACTGGTGTTGTCCGTTTGCAGCCGGATATTGATTTCCTTGACCTCCAGTGTAGGCGGGAAAAAGCAACATGGGGGTGTCGAGTCAGGCTCGATAGTGCCGGTTTGCGATTCTGTGCAAACCACCGGTTGAGGACAACCCTGTACGAACCTCAGTGTGTCAACCCAGAACAGGGCTTTGTCAATCTAGAATGCGGGTTTGTCAATGTTCAGCCCCAGAACTGCACATGCAACAGCTTCAGCCGGGAGGCCAGCGTTTCGGGATCATGCTGCATGTGCAGCACAGGGGTTGTGCCAATGCTCACATGCTCATACCAAATGTGGAAGGCGCGGGCCTTGGGCAGCATCTGAGCGGTGTCCCTTATCGCTCCAGCGATTGAGCTGGCGGTGAAACTCAAGGCCTCTGAATACTCATTCATGACCCTGGCCAGATACTGACCGGGCGCGCTTTTTTCGATGTGCAGGCTCTGGATCATTTGTTACTCCGGATTGGATCAACGGAGCTTATTTTCTCCACCGCCACGGTGCTGGCTGTAGGCCAAATCCAATGGATCCACAGCCCCTTCATCCAGGCCAGCGCATAGAGCACACTGACTGCGAAAATTCCCTATTGCTCGGACTTCCAAGAGCCGTAGAACCAGAACGGCTGGCCCGGCATGCGAAGATGCACGCCCAGCGCGGGAAGCTCTCAGCGCGGGCTTGCGACAGCCAAGCGGCACTTGTACCTAGCACCGCGATGGCAACCGGATCGATCTGCATAGGGTCATCCTTATCACTGGATAAAATACAGTTTAGCCAAGGTGCAATGGCTCCCAAACAAAAAAATAGCCTCGCCAGTGCCGTAGTGGCGCCGGGGAGGCTATTTCTATTTTTGGCTGCAGGCCTGGTTGCCGCAGCCACCGTTCAACCACGCTATAAGCAGATCACGGGTGCTATTGCAACAGGCTGACTTTGCTCAAAACCTGGTTAGTAGGAGGCTACATAAGTAGGTTGGAAGGTGTAACCTCTAATGCAACTGCAGGCGAATGAATAATACAAATTGGAACACTCAGTTGAGGGAACACAATCCTCCAAATTTACGTAAAAGATCAGTTGTTTAAGATTGATGATTTCGTGTTGATTGTGCGTAAACGCGTAAGAACAAAGTTAGTGATTTATGCCCTCAAGATTTCTTCGGCCAATGCGCCAGCTGCTGTGTGTTATGTTTTTTGCAGCAATCGGTTCCATCCAGCCAGTCAAAGCGCAAACGCTCGCCTTCTTAGATCAGCTGCAATTCTGCACTGTGGGATTGAACCGCGCATCTCCCATGGCAACTGGTATCGGCCCCGCGAACATGTTCTACCCTCGTGCTGAGCCAGCGGCAGAGTATGGACAGCCGACATGCGGAGGCACCTGGGCGTTCGATGGCGCTTCCTACCTTGTCACACCACATGGAGCCACTGTGTTTCCAGGTGGCGCATTAAAGCGGCTTGGCTAAATGAAGCCTCTTTTGACAGTGTTACGGCTACGTCTCGCGCCAGAGGTGAGATGCGCCGCAACATGTCTGGGTTGACTGTGGGCCAAATATATCGGGTGACAGCAGATGATTGGCAGGACGACTCTCCTGGCGACACGGCACCAGGTCTAGATTTTGGACCTTCCACGGCCACGCTTGCTATCCTGGCGACAACGTTGCTCGCTCCATTTCAGCGATGGTTTGTGCCAAGAGTGCCTCGCTCTTGATGCGCTTGTACGAGGCAGAAACTGCACCTGGTCGCACAGCGCGGCTACTTCGGCGTCTCGTCGCTTAAGGTCGCCTCCGAGGCTTGCGACCACACCGAGGCCTTCTGCAAGCTGTCGGTCGAGGGCTGCGGCTTTATCTGCAAGATCGCCGCGGGCAGCGGCGTCGGCTTGGGCTTGCGCGCGATAAGTGGCGGCTCGACTGTCGGTGTTGCGGTGCAGGCGCTCAGCACGCGCAAGCCTAGCACGCTCATCAAAATCAACGCCTGTCTTGAGGTTCGCCAGGAGCCATGACGGTCCTCGTCAAAGACATGCTGGAGAATTTCGATTTTTCCGGCATACATACGCTGGCATCGCGGGGTGTCGAGAATGCAACGCATCCATAGACAGCGATAGAACACCTGCTTCGGTCTACCCAGCCAAGTCATGGCTCAAATGGCGTCAGACTTCATCGAAATAAGCCGGTTAGGGCCCGCAAAAGCAACCCTCAAGTGCTGCGCTGCACATCGTCCATTTGAACTGCCATTGGGGTTGGTGAATCGGTCTGGACAGCGTTCATCCAGCGACTGCTCCTGGCCAACCGGCGACTGTCGTAGACAGACCCATTGCCATGGCTCTAGACCCATCATCAGGGCCCGAACCGCGAGCGCATAGCACGGAGGCAGCCTCGCGCACTGCCCTGCCGCGCTCATCGCATGCGGCCGCCTGCCACAAGCCGTGGTCGGCGCCACACCACAAGCCCCATCAAGGCCGCCAGCACCGCCAGCGCAAACCCTCCGAGACCAGGCACGGGGGTGGGGTTGCTGGGATTCGTAGGGTTGGTCGGCGTCGTGACCTGCGGGGCAACCGCCGCGCTCGATGCATTGTTGCCCGCCGCTGCATCGCCCCCGCCATTGCTGTCATTGTCCGCACCAGCCCCGCCCACGACCGTGATGCTGGCGTTGCCGGCCATTGTAAAGCTCAGGGTGCAGCTGAGCGTGCCATTGGGCGGCAGATCAGCGGGCGCACTGCAGACAGGCGTGGGGCTGCCGGGCAAGCTGGCGGCGTTGGGGATGGCGCAAAAAGCCTGCAGTGCAGCGGCGCTGCCGGCATTGGTACAGGTGGTTGTGCAGCTGACAGCGGCACCGGCCGCTGCCGTGCCCGGGGTGCATACCGTGGTGCTGAGCATATCGGTCACAGCGCGCAGCGCAAACAGATTGCCACTCGATCCATCGGGCGGCACGCTGATCGCAATGCTTTGCACACCCGTGCTACCCGCCACGCTGGTGTTGAGCGCGCCTGGCGCGCCACTCTCTCCGGTCGTGCCCTGTTGGGTATAGGCCATCTGGTAACCAGCGGGCGGCGTCGTCGTGATGGCGCAGTCTGCACCGGTCGGTACATTCTCAAAACTGAAGCTGCCATCGGCTGCCGCATCCACCGGGCCTGCGCTGTAATCCGGCCCGGTGCACAGCAAAGACACGGCCACGGCCATACCGGCATCCAGGCCGTTGCCATCGTCTTGCGTGTTGGCGGGGTCGCTACCCTCTGCATATACCCGGCCCGAGACATTGGCCACCTGGGTCAGGTTCATCATGAAGGGGATCGCGTTGACCATGTTCTCCTGCGTGGTAAAGCCGATGCAGCCGACCTCCGCGCCTGCCGCCTCGCAAATCTCCGGATCCAGCGGAATGGCTGCAGGCTCAGGGAAAAAGCTGAAAGTAAACTCCTGGCCGTTCATCACCACGGTGCGGTTGACCGAACCGTCGAGCACCCAGATGTCGCTGCAGGGCACGCCGCCTGGCACCACACAGAGGGTCGGGTCGCTGCCGTTAGGAGTTTCAGAGAACTTGATGGTGTAGATGAAGTTCTCATAGGTGTAGGGATCACTGCTGCCTTTGGCTCTCAGACCGAGCGTGGTACTGATCGTGGCACTGGCCAAGGTGGCATAGCTTGAAGCCACGATATTGTTGGTATGGGTGTAGACATTGGCATATTGCGCGGCGCCATTGGCCACCAAGGTACCCGTCTGCTCACTGGCTGAGACACCGATACCACTGCGCCCGGTCCCAGCAGGCCCGCTGGGACATGCTCCCCAGGTGATATCAGTGGGTAAGACCAGTTCGCAGCCATTGGCGGAACCTGGGCCCGCGCCATTGAATGTGGTGGCACCCGTAGTCGTCACAAACCGGGCCGAGACGGTGTAGTCCCATTCCACCGGCGCGGCAGTGGCGCTGCCCATGAACAAGGCGCCAAGCAAACCCAGGACGGTGACGCTTATTCTTCGATGCAACATATTGAACCCCTCAACGAACTTTTGATATTCATTCTTCAACAACGAAAAATGAATCAAGAAAATCTACATGCAATGTAGTGGGTTCGCCATCGGGATATGTTAATTTTTAAAAATTACAATCAGAAACACAAAGCTATCAAACGAAATAATGGAGGATTTAAAGAAATCTCAATAAATCCAAAAAATATTTAAATTAAGCAAAGATGCAGTTTGAAACCATCTGCTAGATTTCTCCCTGTTTTGCGGCTCGCATATACACGATAGATGTAAGTTATGCTAGATAATATTCAATTGATTTAGTTTATCTTGCAGGTGCATATGGGATATTTTTCAATTGGGATGGAGTTTTCAAGATGAGACTAATTCACAGACAGGCTGCTCTTTTTGCAGTGTCGCTTGCAGGGCTGACGGCTGCTGCTGGCGTACAGGCTGCGACATTGGCTTGTGGTGCGCCCTTACGCATTCACACCGCTAAGGCGACCTGGTCAACGGATGCCCAATACGTACCTCCTCCAAGCGGCACCGCCACAGGTGCAGCAGCCATTGTGGACGACTACAAATGGCGCGGCTGGTTTGATAAAACGACTGCGGTGCATACCAGCGGAGCAGGCGATCTTGCCGGCACTCCGCTCCAAGGGGATTGGATTTCTTTTGGCGATGCCCAATACCCAACGGGCGCAGGTGCGACAACGGGTGTCGGCCCCTATCCGGAAGTGAATGCGCGCGGTGTGGTGGCAAATGGTGCCTGGGTTGAAAACAGAATTACTTTCTACTACAACGAGCCTATCACCATTCCCAGCAATATCAAGCTTTCCAGTATCAAGATCATCGGTAGTGGCGGAGTAGATGACAGCTCGGAATTTGTTGTTCGCCCCGCTAGCCCGCCTTCTGGCAGCACGACCTGGTTGCAGATGCAGAATCTGGGAATGAGTTATGGTTCTCCAGGAACTATTAATCTGGACGGTAATGACAACGGTCTGGGTTTCTATTATGGAGACAACACCATCGGTTTTGTGGTGTATAACACTGCATCGACCACCGCCAGTTCTGGAAATCCAACTGGCCTCATTGCAGATTTTGAAATCACGGCCGATTGCCAGGATGAGCCTCCCGCCCAGCCCGCCACCATTCTGGCTTGCCCCGCCGGCAGCCAAGCTGGTGATGAAGTCCGTGTTGGCCCATTCACCACCAACGCCAGAGACTGGAAATGGACGCAGCGCATGAATGCGGCAGGAACCGCCCTGGAGAACGTCGAGCAGCCTTTGTTTGACAGCTACCGGTATCGCAGCTATTTCGATCCAGCATCGCTGGCAACGGCTACCGACGCCCGCTGGATCAGCCCGGGAACGACAAACCCTGCGAGCAGCGACATTCCTGGTGTGCCTTACCCAGTGGCTACCGGCCAGTCTCGGGGCATCCAGGACGGCTCCACGTTCGTGATGAACCAGCCTGTCAATATTGGCAGCAATGTCGATTTGGCCAGCATCAAGCTCACCGGGCGGTTTGCCTTTGATGACTATGGAAGCTCCGTCTATGTGAAGCCTGCAGCTGGTGCGGAATCTGCTGCGGGACCCGTGTATCTGCCCAATGGCTACGGTGCATTCTCGACCTATACAACGTCCGCAGCGCTTGGTTTTGCACGCGGCAATAACACCGTGGGCTTCCGCCTGGATGGCGGTCAAAAAACCAACGATTGCGCCGGCGGCACTTGTGCGTTGGGTGCCATTGCTGACTTCTATGTCACCGCAGCCTGCACGGGTGAGCCTCCAAGTGCCGACCTGTCCATCACCAACGCCAGTGCCGCGACCAGCGTAGCACCTGGTGCAACGGTGACCTACACTGTCACCGCCAGCAATGCCGGCCCGGTGGAAGCCACGGGCGCCACGGTCACCAACACCCTGCCTGCCGCATTGACAGATGCCGCCTGGACCTGTGTGGGCGCAGGCGGCGGCACCTGCAGTGCATCGGGCAGCGGCAATATCAGCGACACGGTCAACCTGCCCGTCGGCGCCAGCGTGACCTACACCGTCACCGCCAAGGTCGCTGCAAATGCCACCGGTTCGCTGGCCAGTACGGCAAGCATCGCGGCTCCAGCGGGCATGGATGACCCCACTCCGGCCAACAACAGTGCAACCGCCAACAGCGTTATCGCCACCCCTGGCTCTGCCACCCCAGTCCCCGCATTGGACCTGGCTGGCTTGGCACTGCTGGGCGGATTGAGTGTCGGTATCGGTGCCTTGGCACTGCGCCGCCGCCAACGCAGCCAGTGAGGGCTAGAAGTCTCAGGGCCTGAAGACTGAGCGAGTTACTACTGATCGCCTCCAGCTGGAGGCGATTTTTTTATTCCAAGACCTTTCGACAATGCAATACCAACAGCCGACTCGGCCATTGCTGACAGGCCGCCCCCACAAACCGGTATGACGAGCGGCATTTGCCAAGACATTGACCAAGCGCTTTAGCCAGACAAGACACCGCCCTCTTTGGGCTGCCTCTGCACAAGCCTCACCAAGCGCGACGGACACCGATCGGGTTAAAACGCTCAACGCGCCCCTTAAAGGCGAACCGGAGGTATTGCCGAGAAAGACATGGGATTGGATCGTCCGAGAGCACGTTCAGACCATGGCGGGGAGTTGTGCAGAAGTTCCCAAGGCTCACAGCCTATATCACATCCCTGCCGTGAACCGGTATTCGGCACGCATCACGCAGCGGACCATCCATCTGCCTCAAAAAATAGCTGGATAACCCCATTCCCGCTGCACTGTTAAACCGTACCGCCCCATCATTCGCACCCGCTTGGTTGAAAAGGGGTATTGACAATGGCCAATCCCAAGTTATCTACAAAAATCAAAAAATCAAAGGGAATTAAATAAAAACAAAGAAAATGGATAAAAAGCAAAGGTTTTGAATTTGCACACCATCCGATTTGAAACAGCTCACAAAAAAAATGCTACCCATGTCCACCTGCGCCTTGACCATGATTTAGGTGTGTGGCATTGTAAACAGCGTGACCGAGTGAATAGAAGGGCATAGGATTCCGCTATCGTGATCCTTCCATCATTCAAAGCCAAGAGAACTTGCATTTTTGTTTTATTACTGCATTCGCTTCAATTCAGTAAAGGGTGAATATGACCGATTCTAAAAAAATGCCGCCTGGCTCAGCCTTTCCAGCATTTTCGTCGCCACTGACGAATTCTCCCGACCTTAAAAAGACATTCAAGCAGCTGCTTATCTCGGCCGCTTTGCTATTACCAGCCGTATCGATGGCACAAGTCGCCTGCGATAGCCGGCTTTTTCTGTCGCAAAACGCACCGACCTCGTTAAACAGCGTGTCTACGGATACCAATCCGATGGTGTTTACCGGCATTGGGGGGGCTTCTGCGGTTTCCTACAATGCCTTGGGCTATTCCCCCACCGATGGCCAAATCTATGCCATGCGCACCGATGCCAATGGCAATAATCTGCTGAGCGTCAACCAGAGCACTGGCGCTGTCACCGTTGTGGGCGCTGTGACGGGGCTGCCAGCGAGTCCCGCTTACAACTCGGGCACGGTGGGCAGCGATGGCACCTACTATGTCAAACCCTTTGGCAACACCTCGGTGATTTATGCCATTGATACGAGCGCACTGACGGCTACCACCATCACCTTGGATACGGCATTCACGGCCTCGGACATCGCCTGGGTCGGTGGCGCTTCCGGGGGCTTATATTCAGTGTCTGACGCAGGCCAGCTCTATGCCATCGATGTGGGTACTGGAGCCGTCTCGGCCATGGGTACGCCAGACGGCACCGGTGGTGTGCTTGGCGCGCAATTCGGTGCCACCAACGGCATGTTTGGCTCGGCCAACAATGGCAGCGGTTTTTACCAGATCAACCTGCTCACCGGCGTCAAAACGCTCATTGCCGGCTCGCCCGGATCGGGCACCAACGATGGCGCCAACTGCCCGAATGCGCCCATCCGGTTTCCTGCGGATTTGAGCATCACCAAAACCAACGGCCAAACCACCTATGTGCCGGGCACCAATGTCGTCTACACCATTACCGTGCGCAACAACGGTCCGTTCACCGCCGTCGGCGCCAAGGTGACGGATGTATTGCCCAGCGGCATCAGCACCGCCAACTGGTCCTGCAGCGCTTCGGCCGGTGGAAGCTGCACCGCCAGTGGCGCAGGCGGCATTGATGACACCATCAATCTGGCGGTGAATGCGACCGCGACCTATACGCTGACGATGGCCATCCCAGCCAGTTTCACGGGCAATCTGGTGAACACCGCCACAGTCGAAGCCGATGGCTCCAGCGCCAGCGCAGTCAATACCAATCCCGACCCGGACCCCTCCAACGACACGGCAACGGACACCGATACCCCTGCCACCGTTCCCCCCGTTGCGGCACCTACCCCGGTACCCACGATGACCGCGCTGGGCCTGCTCGTGCTGTCTCCATTGATGGGTTTGGCGGGCTTGATGGGCATGTCTCGTCGCCGCAAGGTCTGACCTCCGCATACGGACGTACACGCTGAGCCCAGCTGCGACAAAAGAGCTTCGTAAGTGCCTTATTGGCCCCAGCGAGGCTCTTTTTTTTGGAGCTCGTGCAGCGGAAAGCTTCAAGGCCTTCGATCACGCAGCAACACCCCTGAGGGATTCTCTGCATCACCCTCGCTCAATGGGCCAGCCCTCTCCCATGCTTTCACTGGAAAAAAATGAAAAATCCAATACTCGCAAAGTTAGCAACCGTGGCCTGCTTCGGGGTTGCAGGCCACGCCATAGCCGCAGATTGCGTCAATGGCGTCAATGCGGCGGGCACCTGCACGGTGCCTGCAGGGGTAACCCACATCAGCTTTGAGGCCTGGGGTGGCGGCGGTGGCGGGGGCTCGAATGACCAGGGCTGGAACGGCATCGCAGGGGGCGGCAGCGGCGGCGGCGGCGGGGCTTATTGCAAAGCCCGTCTTGCAGTGACTGCAGGCAACGAGCTGCTGGTCATCATCGCTGCCGGCGGCACGCCTGGCTTGGTCAACAGCGCAGATTGGACAGCCACCGGAACGCACAGCACAGGAGGCGGGTTCTCTGCAGTGACGGGGCCCGGTGTGGTCGGTGTGACTGCCAATGGCGGCGGCGGTGGCGGCGGCAGCACCGTGGACCTCAACTATTACGATGGCGCACGCGGCTTACCGGGGGAAGGTGCGACCGCAATCCGTGGCGGCACCGGTGGTGCTGGAGGTGCCAATTTCCTGGGGCGCCCTGGCGGACTGGGCGGAGGCGGAGGCGCTGGCTCCATCGGAGGCTCGGGTGGCGCAGGTGGCAATGGCGCCAATGGAGTGGACGGAAGTAGCGCACCTGATTGGGATGGCAGCTGGGAAGGGCCCGGCATACCCGGAGGAAATGGGACGGACGGCGGCAATGGCGGGGATGGCGGTAACGGCGGCGACGGTGCCATAGCTGGGATAGGCGGCGCTGGCGGACAGGCGGGCTACGAAGGCCATGGTGGAAACGGTGGCTCGGGCTCTCCCGGCTATGGGTACGGAAACATAGGTACCAATGGCGTACCTGGAGTGCCCGGCATGCCGGGAGCAGACGGCCTGATCCTGACAGGCCCATTGGCCGTGGCAGCATGCGAAGGAGAAAGCATCGCAGGCGCCAATGGATCGGGGGCAAGCGGCGGCGCTGCCGGAGGAGTCAACGTCGGGGCCGGCGCTGGCGGCGACGGTGGGCAACCGGGGCAGGCCGGTATGGTCCGCATGACTTTTGTCGTGGAGCCGGATCCACCGACAACGCCCGTGGAGCCCACCCCCGTGCCCACGATGACAGCCTGGGGCCTGCTCGCGCTCTCGCCCATCATGGGTCTGGCTGGCTTCTTGGGATTCTCGAGGCGCCGCAAGGTCTAGGAACCCTTTGCAACACAGTCTGCTGTGGTCTAAACGCAGGCGCGGGTGAGGCAAAGGATCCCAAGGTATGAAGAGCTTTCCCGCTGGCTTTTTACGCTGGTTTGCGCAGCCCCATGGCTGAGCAACCCCTCCCCCGGCGCCCATCATCCAGCGGCCGTCAATGCACCACCATGGCCAAGAGCACCGCACACAGCAAGGCGATATAGACCTTGGCATGGATACGGTCGGGGATCTTGCCGATCCAGCGCGACGCGACCCGGATACCCAACCAGGAGCCCGCCACCAGCACCAGGCAGGCGCGCACATCGATGTAGCCCAGATGCCATGGGCCCAACGGGGCCGTGTTGGACGCCAGCAGCGCGTAGGTGGCGGTGCCCACGATGGCCATCGGCAATGACAGCGGATTGGCTGCAGCGGTAGCGGCCGTCATGCTGGCGCCGCGCCGGCGCATCAGCGGGACGGTCATGACACTGCCGCCGACTCCCAGGCAGGCGGCGATTGCGCCGATAAAAAGCCCCAGCGCAGCGGCCGCTGGCTTGGCCAGAGGGCGCATCCGGCTGCCGCGCTCTTGGGTAAAACCGGGCCGCAGCAGGCTGTCGAGAATCGTCAACGCGAGATAGCCGACGAACGCCCAGCGGATCCAGCCGCCGCTCAGCACCAGCGCAGCCATCGCCCCAGGGATGGCCCCGAGCGCCACATAGCCCAGCAGCGGCCGCACCTGGCCCCAGGGCACCGTGCCGGCCTGGTGGTGCCGCCAGCTGGCCAGCCCGGCGCCAAAGACCATCACACAGGTGGATGTGGCCACCGCGATGTGCATGGCGGCAAGCCCCTGCGCACTGTCTGCGCCATACACCCCCACCAGCACCGCATACAGCACCGGAACGACGACAAAGCCGCCGCCAAAACCAAACAGCACGGTGGTCACACCAGCCAGAACCCCAAAACACAGCAGCAGCAAATACATGGACAGGGACCATCAACGGTTGCAAAACGCCACGATAGAGCGCCAAGCTGCGGCTGGCTTTCGATAAAAAGCCAAGCATCCTTGCATTTAGGCCAAAATCGGCCGATGCACAACATCCCTCTTGCATCGGTAGATGCCGTGGCCCGGCCGCTCCTGGCCATCAGCACCGACTATGCACCCGGCACCCTGCTGGACACGCACAGCCACCGGCGCGCGCAGGTGCTGTACGGCATGAGCGGCCTGATGGAAGTGGAAACGGACGATGGCGCCTGGGTGATCCCGCCCTTTAGCGGTGTCTGGATCCCCGCTGGCAAGCCCCACCGGGTGCGCATGCAGGGCGTGAGCACACGCAGCCTGTATATCGAGCCCGCTGCTGCGCCCCGCCAGGGCCGGCATTGCGAAGCGCTGGTGGTCAGCGCACTGCTGCACCAGCTGCTGCTGGCCTCGATCACGATGGAGGCGCTGTATGACGAACAAGGGCGTGATGGCGCCTTGGCCCAGCTGCTGATGCACGAAGTGCGCCAGGCGCCCACCATGCCCTTGTTCGCGCCGATCCCGCAGGACCCGCTGCTGGCTGCGCGGTGCAAGGCCTTCTTGAAGGCGCCACAGATCCAGGCCGCGCCTGAGGCATGGGCTGCTCAGTTGCACAAAAGCCTGCGCAGCTTTAACCGGCATTTTCGGCAGCAGACCGGCATGAGTTTTGGCGCCTGGCGGCAGCAAGCCTGCTTGCTCGCGGCCCTGCCCCGCCTGGCGGGCGGTCAGTCGGTCACCCAGGTCGCGCTTGATCTGGGCTATGACAGCCCCAGCGCCTTCTCGACCATGTTTCGCAAGCGCTTGGGGAGGGTGCCCAGTGGCTTTATGCGGGCCGCGTCATCTGGCAACGAAAATCCGCCGGGCACCGCCCAGTGACAGCAGAACGCCTGCGGCCTGCGACACAATATCGCGGGCTACAAATTCGATAACACCCCATGAATAAAACCGTCCTCGCCTCGCTCGGCCTTCTGCTCCTGGCACACGCCACCTGCTCACAGGCAGACAACAGCAATGGCAAAAATATCTTTGTGCAGCGCTGCGCCATGTGCCATGGCGCTGACCTCCAAGGCAGCGGGCCGCTGGCGCGCAAAAGCAACCCGCCCACACCCGATCTCACCACGGCAGCTTTCAAAAAGCGCCTGCACGATTACCCAGGTGTCATCGTCTCACCGGTGGTGCTCCGGCCCAACGGCGATCTGATTCCGAAAACCTTGCGCGAGAACGGCGTCAAGCTGCCAGCCTTTGCCTGGCGGGTGAAGGATTTGCGGGACTTGAACGAGTACATGGGCGCCGAGATCGCGAAAAGGCGCTAACGCAGACACGACCTGAAGTTCATAGCTTTCCGCTCGGTGGACGCGGTTTGTGCCCCGGTACGGGCCATATCTTGCTGCATGGGCGCCTGCAGCGAGCCATGTTGTAGGCCCGCGCAATGCAGAATGCGAAAAGAGCCGCCACTCGGTCTTGCGGACCTTGGAAGCTCCCAGCTTGCCGTTAACCTACGCGGTGCGCTTGCTGCTTCGGCCCCTGCCCACCACCCCTAAGAGCAACGACAGGCACACCAAGCCCCATGCGCCCAGTGTTGGCACCGGAGCAGGGGCAGCCTGCGCGGAAATGGTGATCGTATAGCTCTGCGTCACGCTGTTGACGGCAGCCTTGGTCGCGCTAGCCAAGCTGATGGCCGTGCTATCCGACACCGTGACACTAAAGGTACTGATCTGGGTCTTTGTGGGTGTGCCTGTGATCGCTCCCGTTGTCAGATCCAGGCTCAAGCCCTCTGGCAGTTCACCATCGAGCACCAGGTGGTAGGGCGCCACGCCCCCTGAAACCCCAATACTGGCGGTGTACGTCTTGCCGACTTGACCATTGGGCAAGCTGGGGTTGACGGTCAGATCCAGTGGATCAATGACGAGCGTGATATTTGTGCTCTTGTCCCGGTTCTCACTGTCAACCACCGAAATGGTGACCTCCGCAGTGGTCGCCTCCGACGGCACACCATTGATAACTCCCGTCTCGGCGCCGATGCTCAACCCTGCCGGCAATCCGCTGGCCGACCAGGTATAAGGAGCAGTCCCCCCACCTGCAGTCATCGTGCTGCTATAGGCCACGCCGATCTTGCCGGCGGGCAAACTCGCCGGTGAAATCGCCAACACCACCAGGGGATAGCCACGCCAGGCCGCAC
Source organism: Comamonas sp. JNW (assembly GCF_003105075.1). Lineage (NCBI taxonomy): Bacteria > Pseudomonadati > Pseudomonadota > Betaproteobacteria > Burkholderiales > Comamonadaceae > Comamonas > Comamonas sp. JNW. The sequence goes on along the minus strand of NZ_QETI01000002.1, from coordinate 251,319 downwards.
CGGCTTGGTCTACGACCCAGAAGCGACCATTGGCAAAACTAAAGCTGAAATGGGAATCAAAAGAGGTGCCCGCACCAGCCAGGGAAGTCTGGCCAACCCGCTGCCCCGCAGCATCCCAAGCCGATACAACGCCCTGGGAATAGGTAAACCAGTAACTCCCCGATGCACTGATGCCTCGATTCTGGGGATAGTCGTTCTCGCCCGGTTGGGTGCCAAAGCCAACCAAGGCAACGCTGCCCAACGGACTACCCGCGAGGCTCCAACGATAGACGTTTCCTTCTACCAGTGCAATGTATTCGTTGCCGGCGCCGTTCAGCACCACCCCCACCTGCTGCTCCGTCAGATCCGTCAGAGTGACAAGTGGTGCAAATGTGCCGGCAGCCGCCTGCTGGTAAATAGTCGCGTCGTTGAATTGCCTCGCGTACAGGTTTGCGCCTTGCGTGAACACCGACCGAAAGTCCAGTCCGGAGGCAAACTTGGCGACCAGTGCACCGGCACTGCTGTACTGCGCCAGCCGTTCGCCACTTGCGCTGCCGCCTGAAGAAGACCAGTAATGGCTACCGTCATACGCCAGCGTCATCGAGGTGCTGGCCAGTTCGTCTTTGAATGACAGGTCAGAGCTCAGCGTGCCATTGGTAAAAATGCCTGTTTGGGCGAAGCTGCTGGTGGCGGCTACTGCCGCAATGACCAAAGGAAACAGAAGGCGTTTTATGTACATAAATGTTTCTCTGTAATGAGCACCCGCAATGTAACAAAAAACAAGCTATGTGGAAATACTTTTAATAGTTGCTGTTAAACAGCCACAGAGCGACAGGCACCTTTGCTGCAGTTCAGCGCGCGGGCTGCCGCTGCCGCCTCCCCAAAGGTTTGTTCGCTGCACGCTCAGCGCGCCTGCAACCGCGGTGGCGTACATTGCGCCCCACTTCATGCCTGGATCGCGGCGCGTTGTGCCGACCAGCGCATCCGAAGCGCGATGGGAGTCAGGGACTGAATGACGCATGTCAGGCTTCCTTTACATACACATCCGTTTTCGCCCCAAAAACCTGAGCGTTATGGTCACGGGTTGGAAGGCGGCCTGACTGGCCACAGTCGAATTGACTAGACTGGCACCCTCACTCCATGAGGGCGCAATGCAGCAAGAACCCGATTTCGTACAGAACCTGAGGCAAGAATTCGGGGATGGATGGCGCTGGGTGGAGCGTTGCATTGTGCTGGCCTACGCTGCGGCAGCGGGCCTGTGCGTGGTCGGTTTCACGATGGTGGCCGAGAAGGCCTTTGACTGGTTCATGCACATCTACCACTGGCAAGGTGGCTGGGCGGTGCTGGTCTGGACTCCGTGCCTGACAGCAGCCATTGTGTGGGCCACACGCCGCTGGGCGCCTGGCGCTGCGGGCTCGGGCATTCCACAGGTCATGGCCGCGCAAGAGACGGCGCTCAACGACCCGCAGCGCAGCCGCTTTGTCTCGCTGTGGTTGTCTGCCTGCAAGATTGCACTGGCCGGACTCGGGTTTCTGGCGGGGCTGTCGATTGGCCGCGAGGGGCCGTCCGTGCAGGTGGCCGCCGGCGTCATGCACCATGCCAAGCGCTGGTTTGGTCCGCGCTCAGGCATTACCAGCCATGCGCTGCTGGTGGCAGGCGGTGCAGCGGGCATTGCAGCCGCCTTCAATGCGCCGCTGGCAGGGATCGTTTTCGCCATTGAGGAGCTGTCCCGCAAGCTGGAATCTCGCGCCAGCGGCCTGATCATTGCCGCCATCGTGCTGGCCGGTCTGATGGGCGTTTCCGCATTTGGCAACCTGAACTATTTTGGGCGCATCCAGGTGCCCAGCCTCAACTGGCACGCACTGCTGCCCGGCATCTGTGTGGCCTTGAGCTGCGGCGTATTGGGGGGCCTGTTTGCCAAGCTCATGGCTGCGTCCCTGACCGGCGCGCCAGAGCGCCTCAACCGCCTGCGCGCGCAGTATCCCATCCGCTTTGCAGCTGCTGGCGGCTTGCTGATTGCCGTCATCGGCCTGTCCACCAGCGGCGCCACCTTTGGCGCCGGTTCGGAAGAAGTCAAGCACATGCTGGCGGGAGAGGCCGAGTTGCCTGCGCTGTATGTGACGCTCAAATTCATCGCCACCTGGCTGTCTGCCTGGGTGGGCGTGCCTGGCGGGATCTTCGCGCCCTCGCTGTCGATTGGCGCAGGTGTGGGCCACAACGTCTCGCTGATGCTGGGCAGCGACATCGCCCCCGCGTTGATTGCGATGGGCATGGCCGCTTTCCTGGCCGCCGTCACACAAGCCCCGCTCACGGCCTTCATCATCGTGATGGAGATGGTCGATGGGCACTCGATGGTGCTGAGTCTGATGGCCGCCGCGATGCTGGCCAGCCTGGTCTCACGCATGATCGCCAGGCCGCTGTATGAGACGCTGGCCAACTACATGCTCAGCCAGGTGCAGAGCGCAGCGCCCACGCCAGCGGAGCAGGCCGTGCAAAAGCCAGCCGCTTCATCCTGATCATCCAGATCGCCCTGGCCCAGGCCCGTAGGTAGCGCTGTCCATCCCGGTGGCGCCATTGCCACTGCCGCGCTCCAGCGTCACTGTGACCCGCGCCAGGTCATGCACAGGTGCCAGCTGCGCTTTGTATTGCGCGAGCGCCTGGGGTTATGGGCTGCGCACAGCCACGATGGCCGCACATCGCTTTGGCCCGATCAGCGGCTGACACCGCTAGAGCGGGCTGGCGGCCTGCCAAACAATGGGACGGACGGCGCAGCCCCAAGGTCACACCTACGGCCATCTTCGTGATGGCCACCTGCTCAAGCAGCATCCTCAGTGAGCACGCGCGGGCTCTATCGATGGGCAACCGGTTCAGGACCTTATTCATACCCACGGTCAGACAATTATTAAACAACCATTATTAATTGTTTTGGTTTATCTTGCCATTGAATAAAAGCTGCGTTGATTGTGAACAATATTAATTTCCATCGCTATTTACCCCTTCGCCCGCCAAAAAATACAAATAACAAACTTCTTTAAATAAAACCAAAGATGCCTGTATGGTATTGCGTTGTACAGTTCCAACTGTAAGTTTTTGTTTTGCCGCCAAGCCCTTAAGAGACATGAACCCATAACTTTCTGCACATTCATGTCAAATATATGGATCTTGACCTATTAGCCAGCAGTTATCAGGCAATTATCTCCACCCGGGTTATCTGGTTGTGCGGCCATAGAGGCAGCCCCATACCCTGCCGCATTGAATGAATGGTGGGTATTTTTCTCAACCGAGGCATATTTTCGCCTCCCCTAGAGAATGGAATTGAATCATGCGACAACAAATGCAGACCCTTGCTGCAGCGCTTGCGATGGCGGTGCCTGGCTTGTCCAGCGCCGCGTTCGTTTCTGGTGCGGTGAATTACAACTTCAGTTCGATCTATTCCGGGACCTCGGAAGAGCTCAGATACGATGCCAATGGGGCGCTGTATAGCGATGAGCCAGTACTGCTGATTTGCATTGACCATTCCACACAACCGCCTTTTGCCAACGCCGCCACACCCGTCCCCCAAGCCCAATTTGACACGGAAGCGGGCGCCAGCGCCATCAAGGGCGCCTCAGGAGCGGCGGGTGAGGCAGCGATTTACTGGCTGCTCGACCAGTACTACCTCAGCTATTACAAGAATGGGAGCGTGGAGCAGCGGCGAGCCCTCCAGTATGCACTGTGGGAGCTTGGCAACGACTACGACGGAAGCGCCGCCAGCATCAACATCAGTGCAGGCGCATCCCGTCCTGCTTCAGAGAACGTCATTGAGTATGGCGGCTCGGACCAAGCCGCATTTGTAAGCGCGTACAACTCCTTGTACGACGCCATGAAGGCCAGTCTGCCGACGCTGCGTACCTCCTACCGGTCCGGCACCTACACGATGGACCTGTTTCGCAATCGCGATCCTGCCTACCAGCACATGGTGGCCTTGATCGAACGCGCACCACCGAACACCGTACCGATTGCCGAGCCGACGATCACCGGCACCTCGCAGGTCGGCTCCACCGTGACCGGCAGCTACACCTATGCGGACAACAACAACGACGTTGAAAACCCCAGCGGTACCACCTACCAGTTTGTGACCAGCGCCAGTCCCAGCATCAGCAGCTCCAGCGACGGCACGGTAGTGGCGAGCGGAACAACCGGAGGTGCAAGCCAGACGCCCACCTACACCTTGCAGCCAGCGGACCAGGATAAAAATATCTTTTTCTGCGTCAGGCCAGATGCACAAACCGGCGCAACCCCCGGGCTGGAGGTCTGCACTACCGCGCTGGGCCCGGTGACCGAGCTGCCACCCAATGTGGTGCCCACGGCCGTCCCGTCGATCACCGGCACACCCCAGGTCGGCTCCACCGTGACCGGCAGCTACACCTATGCGGACAACAACAGCGACGTTGAAAACCCCAGCGGCACCACCTACCAGTTTGTGACCAGCCCCAACCCCAGCATCAGCAGCTCCAGCGACGGCACAGTAGTAGCGAGCGGCACCACCGGGGGGGCAGGCCAGACGCCTACCTATACCCTGCAAGCCGCAGACCTGAACCAATATGTCTTCTTCTGCGTCAAGCCTGCCGCGCAAACCGGTGCAAGCCCTGGGCTGGAGGTGTGCACCAGCCCTGTAGGGCCGGTCACCACCCGCGTGGTGCAGCAGGCGCCTACACCGGTGCCAGGCTTGGGCCCCTGGGCGCTCATGGGCTTGACACCGCTGATCGCCCTGCTGGGGATCCGGCGCCAGCGCAAGCACATCGGCTAAATACCATCGCCGATCACGGATAGCCACCGCAAGGTGGCTTTTTCATGTCCACGCATGCTGGGCAGATGTGCCGGCGGCTGGCTCAGCCCGCATGTTCCTTTGCGGGTAGTTTATGGTCGGGTGCAGGCACCTTGACCCAAAGACCACCAAGGCAAAAGCGCCGGAGCTGTGTTGCACAGCACACGGCGCTCTGCGCGACATGATCGACCTTAAGCAGTGGCCTTCGGATACACAAACTGGGGCAGGCCCTGCAAGGTCTCCTTGCTCGCATCGGGGAGCAGCAAGCCGTACTTGCCCACTTTGAAACGCGAGAACTCAATGGCGACATCGTAGGTGCCCAGGCCCATAAAGCCGCCAATGCCGACAATGGCAAAAATAAGATTGTCTTCCTTGCCGACGATCACATCATCCACGGTACCAATTTCCTGGCCGTTGGTATCGTGCACCGGCTCGCCGATGAACTCTTTCCTGACGCTCCAACCCGTTGCCAGAACCTCAGCCCCCCGGGGCGAGATCGCAAAAGGTGTATGGATGGTGACTGTTTCTTGGTTATCCATAGATCCACCACAAAAATTGATGCAGGCTCAAACTGTAGCAATCTTTACGTGCACTTGTGCCCTCGCCAGGCCAACTCTCAGCAAAAAGGCGTGGCGTCTGACAATAGCGTCTAACACAGCTTCAACGCCCATGAAATCCCCAGAATACGGGATAGTAAATACTTGCAAATGCGATACATTTGTTTGCATTCCACACACATGGAGATTGCGATGAAAACATTGCTGTGCGCCGGCGCCCTGGCCCTGGCCGTCGGGGGCTTTGCCTCGGCCGCGAATGCGGCGTTGGTGCAGTGGACCCTGACAGACGTGAAGTTTGTCGATGGCGGCACCGCCTCTGGCTCCTATGTGTTTGATGCCACCACCCAGACCTTTAGCGCCATCAATGTGACCGCCACGGGCACGGAGGGCATACCGGCTGCCAGCTTCAGCAATACCTGCGATGGCTCCAACTGCGACGCCTACCTGCCCGACCCGGCACAAAACATGATCTTTGTGCCTGCTGACACCAGCGATCTGACGGGCAAGCAAGTCATTTTGCTGGACCTGCAAAGCCCGATGACGGATGCCGGTGGCACGATTGCGATCAAGCCGCCTGAAGCAGAAGCGGCAGTCACGGTGGCACTACGGAACAAGGCCTTTTCCACCTTCTGCCCCGATGCCACCTGTTCAGGCCCAGGCGCCATGCGATTTATCGCCTCGGGTGAGGTGGTCGGTCGTGCGGTGGTAGTGCCTGCCGTGGCTCCCACCCCGGTGCCCACCCTGGCCCCATGGAGCCTGGCCTTGCTGTCGCTGGTGCTGGCACCCATCGCCTGGATGCAGCAACGCCGCCAACGCGCAGTGGCAAAGCCAGCGCGGCGCTGAGCCAGGCACGGTCCCCGGCTACTGCAACGGGGATAGCCTGGGGCGCTTAGCCGGCGTTGCGGCTGGATTCAAACAGGAACCAGGTGCGGCGCTCGGTCTCGTCAATCCAGTTTTCCAGCAGGCTGGACGAGGCAATGTCGCGGTGCGCGTCGGTCACGTTGTGGGCTTCGCGCAGGCGGGCGGCGAGCTGCTGGTTGTCCTCACGCAGCTCGGCCAGCATATCGAGCGGATCGACATAGTCGGCATCGTTGTCGCTGATGCGCTGCAGTCGCGCGATGTGGCCAATGGAGCGCAAGGTCGTGCCGCCCACTTTGCGGATGCGCTCGGCAATCGCGTCGGTCATCGCATAGAGCTGGTCGGCCTGTTCATCGAGCAGCAGGTGGTAGTCACGGAAGTGCGGGCCGCTCATGTGCCAGTGGAAATTCTTGGTCTTCAGGTAGAGCGCAAACACATCGGCCAGGATGCCGTTGAGGGCCGCGCTGATGTCCTTGGTGGCCCCGGCATCCAGATCGCTGGGCGTTGCCAGCGGGGCCTTGCGGCGGGCTTTAATATCCGTTTTCGTGCTGCGTTCAGATTTGGCCATGGTGTACCTTTCAAACAAGCATTGAAGACAAACGAAGCGAGAGCGAGTGGCGCCAGCGGCCAGTATCTGGCCCGATGATGGCAGCCAGATGGCGGCGCGCATGTTGTTCAGCTCTCTTATTCAGAGAGCCACTAGCTTCATACCAAAGCAGAGAAAACCCTGTCAGCCAATGCCGACGATAGGGGGCTATGCACGCCCATGCTTGACACAGATCAGCGATCGAAGCCCGGCGCGCTGCGGTAAGGGTTCTGAAAGATCGCCTCGACCGGCAGCTCAAACACCACGCTGATGCGGTAGGCCAGGTCCAGCGACGGGTCGTGCTTGCCCGTCTCCAGCGCGTTGACGGCCTGGCGCGATACCCCCAGGCGCTGCGCCAGATCGGCCTGGGTCCATTGGGCCTGGGCGCGCAGCGTACGCAGATGGTTGTCCATCTCAGCTGCGCAGCCGCATCACGCCAGTGACGAGCCCCCAGACCAGCCAGAACAGCGGCACCACCAGCCAGGCCGGTGCATGGGGCGCTGCGGCATAGCTCTCGCCAAAGCCCCAGACGCTGCACAGTATCAGCACCAGGCCGCAGGCGATCACCACGCTGCGGACGGCCTGCGCGCGCTGGTACTCGTCCGCTGCCTGTATCCACTGCAAGGACGCACGCAGCTGCGCGGCAATCGGCAGCGCAACGGCCAGCGCCAGCAGCCAGGCCGCGGGCGTGCCAAGGATGGCATCAAAAACGCCCACGATGACCAGCGCATGGAGGGCGCAGTACAGGCCCATCCACAGCGCTGTGCGGAGGAAGTAGGCGCGCATGCTGGGGCTGGGGTAAGGGGGAGGAAGAGCGTTATGCATGGTCAGGATAAAGCGAGATGTAAAGTAAACCTGACTTTAGCAAATGTCAGGTTTACTTGTCAATGGCTGCCTGCATCGCAGACCACACCTTCGGTGCAGCCGCAAGCCACGCCCACCCCACCCTCCACCGTTGACAAGGCCACTGCAGGCAGCCTGCCCGCACCGGAGCAGCAGCAAAATGCCACAACTCTGTGGACAATTATCAAAAGGCATCCCTGGGCAGCGTTGGTAACAGACGCGGACAATTCGATTTGGAATAATAAAAAATCAATTGAATTCTTGGATGCCATTTACGATGTTTTTCCGGTCCACACCACAGCCCCAAGCCTGGCTTGCCAGCTCGCTGCTGGCGACAGCCATGGCCGTCTGTGCCCTGCCGGCGCAAGCCCAGAGCCCCGTCACCATCGACTGCAGCCCCAACTCGCTGGCGCAGCTCAACACCGGCCAGCCCAGTGCATCCAACCCAGCCATCGACGGACGTTGGCGCTTCCAGTACCTGGCGGCCTACGCGGGCAGCTCGCCTGCCAACTGGGGCAGTTTTGGTGATGCAGCCATCGTCACCAGCCGCAACGCGAGCTGGACCAGCACGCCAGCCAACAGCAGCACCGCGCAGTGGATTGGCCTCAATGCCTGGGGCGGCCAGCCCTACATCGATGGCGCCAACTTTGGCAATATCGATGGGCTGTTCCAGGTGCAGTTCAACCTCGACCCCAGCGTGTCTCTGGGTAGCTTTCAGCCCTCGATGACCTACAGCGCCGACAACTCGGTGGTGGATATCTTCATCAACGGCCAATCGCAGCTGGCACGCGGTGCGGGAACCTGGGGTCTGCCCCAAGCGGGCAGCGCCAACCAGTTTGGCTACAACGGCTTTGGCAGCTCTCGCTGGCTCACCATTGCGATGGCCTCGCCCGATTGGCAGGCAGGGGCCAACACCATCACGGTCTATGTCAAAAGTGGCAACCCCGCCATGGGCTTTGCCGCCGCCATCGCAGGGGCCAATGCCTGTACCGCCAATGAGGCGCCCAGCGCCATCCCTGCCGTCAATGGCCAGCCCGAGGTCGGCCAGACGCTGACCGGCAGCTACAGCTATGCCGACACCGAAACCGACCCTGAAGATGGCAGCACGGCAGGTACGCGCTACCAATGGGTGCGCAGTGCCAATGCCGACCTGACCCAGGCGGCCCAGGGTACGGTGCTGCAGTCAGGCAACACGATGGGCGCATCGGGCACGGTGACCTACACCACGCAAGCGGCCGACGACAAGGCCTATCTGTACTACTGCGTCACCCCCGTGGCCCAGCGTGGCACCCTGGTGGGTGCCGAGGTCTGCAGTGCCGCCTTTGGGCCGATCAAGACCACGACGCCGCCGCAACCGGCCACGCCCAAGGCAGTTCCGCTGCTCGATATCTGGGCCTTGCTCGGTCTGTCGGGCCTGGTTGCCGGATGGGGCCTGGCGCGTGCACGCAAACGACCGCAGGCCTGATGCCAGCCACCTGCGGGTGGCTTTGTGGTGGCGCTGGCGCTGCGTTGCGCCTCAGAGCTGAAAGGCGACTGCGCGCACCAGCCCCTCCCCTACATCGCGCCACCAGCCAGGGGCGCGGTAGGCGTAGGGGGAGCTTTGCGCCATCTGCTGCTCAGACCACTGCTGCAGCCAGGCGATGTCGGGGGCGCTGTAGAAGGCGGTCATCGCCTCGTAGTTCAAGAACAGGCTGCGCCCGTCGAGGTTGGCCGATCCGCACAGCCCCATGCGGTCGTCCACCACCACCACCTTGGCATGCACCATGTGGGGGGAGCAAAATACCTCGGCCCCCGCCAGCACCAAGGCGCGCAACGCGCGCTCGCGCGCCCAGTCGGCCAGGCGGTGGTTGGAGCGCTGGGGCACCACCACGCGCAGGTGCACGCCGCGCCGGCAGGCCAGGCACCAGGCTTCGAGCAGCGCGTCATCGGGCACAAAATACGGGCTCACCAAGGTGATGGAGGTCTGCGCATGGAAGGCGCTGGCCAGGTAGAGCGCATGCAAGGTGTCGTCGGCATGGTCGGGCCCGCTGGGCAGCCACTGCGCCCAGGCCTGGTCCCCGCCACCCAGCGCCATCGCCGGCGACAGCCACACCGGGCGGCGCCGCCCTCGGGCTGCACGCCAGTCCGCCTCGAACTGCGCCGTCACCACACCGGCCAAGGCCCCTTGCACGTTGAAGCTCAGGTCCACCCAGGCCGGGTGCCCGGCGCTGCTGGGCAAAAAATACTCATCGGCCAGATTGCGCCCACCGCTCCAGACATGCACGCCATCGGCCACGGCCAGCTTGCGGTGGTTGCGCAGGTTGCTGCCGCCGCGAATGGGCTGGAGCATCGGCACCATGAAACGGCGCACCAGCACGCCCGAGCGCCGCAACTGGCGCAGCCGCGACGGCAGCAGGCGCCAGCAGCCCACGCCATCGAGCAGCAAGCGCACCTTGACGCCGCGCGCCGCTGCCTGCTGCAGCGCCGTGCCAATCTGGCGCCCCACCACATCGTCGGCAAACACATAGGTGCACAGGTCCAGATTGCGCTGGGCATGCTCGATCAGCCGCAGCAACTGCTGCAGGGCCTGCAAACCATCCTGGTGAAACACCACCTTGGCATTGGGCTGGGCGGCATCGAGCTCCATGCTCGCCAGCAGCTGGCCGGCCCAGGCCGGCACCTGCTTGGGCACGCTGCTGCGGCGCTGCCCGCTGTTGGGGATGACCGCATGCGCCGGGGGCCGCACCGCCTTGCGCGGCCCGAACACCAGAAACAGCGGCAAAAAGAGATAGGGAAAGGTGACCATGCCCAGCACCCAGCCAATGGCCGATGCCGGGTGGCGGCGCTGGTGGCCGGCGCGTGTGACCAGCGTGTAGACCAAAAGCGCCACCATCACCGCAATCGTGTGGCCCAGGCCGGACAGGACGGTCACGCGCAGCATCTGCTAGCCCCCGTCTGCTGGTGCAGGGCTGCGGCTTGGCAGGCAGGTGGCCGGGCCCATCAGAGCAGATCGAGCACCCGCTCGGGCGGGCGGCACAAACGGGCGCCCTTGGCGCTCACCACAATCGGCCGGTTGAGGAGCTCGGGGTGGGCGGCAATCTGCGCGATCAGCTCGGCATCGCTCAGGCCTTCGAGGCCCAGGTCCAGTTCCTGGTAAATGGCTTCCTTGCTACGCATCACCTCGCGCACTGGCAAACCCAGTTGGGCGATCAGCGCCGCCAGATGGGCGGCATCGAGCTGGGCATGGAGGTAGTCAACAACCCGGGGCTGGATGCCGCGCGCCTCAATCAGCGCCAGCGCGCCGCGCGAATTGCTGCAGCGCGGGTTGTGGTAGATGGTGATCGTGTCTTCTGGGGCCATGGCCCCGATCTTATTACAGAGAGGCTTCGAGCTCGGGCATGATGATGCGCGCCTTGGTCAGCGCCATGCCCAGATTGGCAGTGCGTCGGCAGACCAGCACGGCCACATACTCGGGGTTGGTCTTGCCGCGCATGAAGATGTGGATCAGGTTGTCGCTGTTGACGATGATCTCCTGGAAGTAGTGGTGGCCGTCGTCCTGCAGGCCACGCGACTTCTTGAACATGCGCTCGATCATCGAGACATTGGGGCCGTTGAAAAGGTCGGCCGTTGCAGCGGCCACCAGGTCGATCACCTCGCGCGGGTGCGAATCCACCGTGCGAATGGCCAGCAGCATGCCGGTGGCCACGTCGACATAGCCGGCAGCCAGGCATTCGGGCACAAAGGTGGCGACTTTCTGTAAAACGGTATCCATGGACATGAGTTGTGTTCCTTCAAAGTGGGTAGGTCAAGGGCCGACGCCAAACGGCGATCAGCCCATTTTTTCCAGCAGCATTTCCTCGTACGCCAGCAGCGCTCTCTCCTGCTGCTCGGACTGCACGTACTGCGGCTCGATCTCGCGCACACGGCGCAGCGCTTCTTCGGCGGTGACGCCTTCAAATACCAGCCAGGCGGCCAGCACGGTGCCGGTGCGGCCCAGGCCTGCCAGGCAGTGCACGGCCAGCACGTCACCGGCCAGCAGCAGGCGTTTCATCTTGAGCATCAGCATCTGCAGCTGCGACACCGAGGGCGGCTCGCGGTCATGCACGGGCAGATGCACATTGCGCAGGCCGTTGCGCGCCAGCGCCGCCTGGTCGATGTCGTTTTCGGTGAGCGACACCAGCACGGTGATGCCGCAGCGCTTCAAGGCCTGCATGTCCACATCGGTGTCGTTGACCACCCCTGGCAGCGGCGTGCCCGCCAGTTTGCCGGGCACCAGCCAGGCAAAGCCGCGCGGCCCGCGTGCGCCAGGCACAAAATGTTCGGCCGCCAGCACCGGATTGGCCAGCACCAGATCGGGCAATACCGCGCGCTGGCTTTGGCGTGCGGCCTGCGCAGCGGTGGGCGCCGGCGCGGCAACAGTGACAGGGGCTGGCTCGGCCTGCATGGCCTCTTGCACCGTTCGCTGCGGGGCCACCACCGCGCAGCTGCCGCTGCGCACAAACTGCTGGCCGGCGGGTGAATAAGGCGCAGAGAAAAAGCGCTCGGCGCGGCTCGTCTCCTGCACCGCGCCGCCGGCCAGCAGCAGCACATGGTCGGCCACGCGCTGGGCGTGGCGCTGGTTGTGGGTCACCAGCAGCACGGCGCGCTCCTGGGAAATGCGCTTGAGCAGCTCCAGCAGCAGGTAGCTGTCGTAGTCCTGCAGGTCGGCGGTGGGCTCGTCACACATCAGCAGCGCAGGCTCGGCCGCGGCCTCGCGCAAGATGGCAATGGCGCGCTGGTGCATTGCCGACAGCTCGATCGTCGTGCGCGCCAGCAGCGGCTGGATATCGGCAAAGCCCATGCGCTCCAGATAGGCCTCGCACCAGGCACGCCGGTCCAGGCCGGAGCGCGGATGGCTGTGTTGCAGCAGTTCGGTCAGCGAATCGAGCACGCTCGATTGCATCAGGCGCACATGCTGGCGCACCAGCTGGGGCCGGTGCGTGCCTGCCAGCGGCTGGCCGGCATAGCGCAGCTGCCCCCATTGCACAAAGCGCGGGTTCTCGTCATTGAGACCGGCCAGGCTGCGCAGCGCGGTGGACTTGCCCCCGCCCACCGGCCCCATAAGGGCTGTCACGGCGCAGGGCGCAATCTGCAGTTGCAAGCCGGAGAGGATGACCTTGTCGCCATAGGCCACGCCCCAGTTGTCTGTTTCCAGAACGGGTGTTGGTGTTTGCACGCGATGGGAGCCGCTGGGCGGCAGTGGGAGGTGGACAGGGAGCCAAGCCGGGCACGACCTCAGCGCGCCTGCCATCCGACCGAGCGGATGGTGACCATCCCGGTGATTCAAAAAACGAAACACCAATAGTCAATTAATGTTTCAAAAATGCAGTTTAGGGGGAAACCCGAAGTGATTGTTTGATCCAGATCAAATGCGATATAGGTCCGCTATGGATCCGGCGAGAACACCACAGAATTGCCAATTATTGCGGCCACAGCGCGCTGTGGGTCGACAGCACATGGCAAGCGTATAGCCGGACCTGCCCGCTGCGTCAACAGACAGGCAAAGACCCAGGAGCCGAGGACTCTCAGCGCGCAGCCGAGCTGCGCATGGTGCGGATCAGCAAGATGACCGGCACCAGCCCCACCAGCACCAGTGCCAGCGATGGCAGCGCCGCCTCTCCCAGGCGCTCATCGCGTGCCAGCTGGTAGGCGACGACGGCCAAGGTGTCGCTGTTGAAGGGCCGCAGCACCATCGTCGCGGGCAGCTCCTTCATCACATCGACAAACACCAGCAAGGCAGCGGTCAAGGCCGAGCGGCGCAGCAGCGGACCATGCACGCGGGCCAGCAGGCCGGCGCTGCCCACGCCCAGCATGCGCGCCGATTCATCGAGGCTCTTGGGAATGCGGGTGTAGCCGCTTTGCAAGGCCTGCAGCGCAATGGCGGTAAAGCGCACCAGGTAGGCCCAGATGATGCCGGTCGAGGTGGCGGTGATCAGCGCCGGAAAGCCCCATTGCGGAAACGCCTGCTGCACCCAGCCAACGGGCAGCAGCAAGCCCACCACAATCACCGCGCCAGGCACCGCATAGCCCAGGCTGATAAGGCCCACGGTGCTGCGTGTGACCCAGTCCTGGCTGCGGCGTGCAGCGTAGGCGGCCAGCATCGCAATGGCCACCGCCAGCACGGCGGTGATGGCGCCAAAGCGGATGCTGTTGCCCGCCCACTGCACAAAGCGGTCCAGCGGAATCACCGACCAATCGGCCGCCAGAGGCCGCAGCATGAACAGGACCGGCAGCACAAAGCCCAGCAGCACCGGCAGACCACAGACCAGCCAGGCAGCCAGGCAGCGCGCGCCTTGCAGGCGGTAGGGCTGGGCCTCGGCCGATGAGGCGCGCCCCACCCCGCTGGTGACAAAGCGCATGCGCCGCTGCGCGCGCAGCTCCAGCTGCAGCACCACCAGCACCAGGACCAGCAGCATCGTGGCCAGCTGGGCGGCAGCACTGCGGTTTTCCATCGCCAACCAGGCCTTGTAGATGCCGGTGGTAAAGGTCTGGATGCCAAAGTAGCTCACCACGCCAAAATCGGCCAGGGTCTCCATCATCACCAGCGCCACCCCGGCCACCACGGCAGGTCGCGCCATCGGCAAGGCCACCGTCCAGATGCGGCGCGGCATCGACGCGCCCAGCAGGCGCGCGGCCTCCATCAGGTGCGCGGCGCGCTCGCTCAGCGCCGTGCGCGCCAGCAGGTAGACATAGGGGTAGAGCGAGACCACAAACACCAGCACGGCGCCGCCCAGCGACCGCACCTCCGGCAGCAAGCGCCCTTCCCAGCCAAAGCTGGCACGCATCCACACCTGCAGCGGCCCGCTGAACTGCAGAAAGTCGGTATAGGCATAGGCCGTCACGTAGGCCGGCATCGCCAGCGGCAGCAGCAGCAGCCACTCCAGGGTCTTGCGGCCGCGAAAATCGAACAAGGTCACAGCCGCCGCGCACAAGCTGCCCAGCACCGCCGCGCCCAGCGCCACCATCAGGCCCAGCGCCACCGTTGTGCGGATATAGCCGGGCAGCACCGTGGCAAACATCTCCCGCACCACGGCAAAGGCATCGGCGTCATTGCCCGCCCCGGGCAGCCAGGCGCTAAAGACCGTGAGCACTGGCAACACCAACACCAGGGCAATGGCTACGAGCAGCAGCTGACGACGGAAGCGGGCAAGGTTTTGCAAATGCGAATCACTGACGGGCCAAAAGCTGGCGATTCTACCTGCGCCCTTGCGAAGGATCCTCTGCATAAATCCCTGCCATGGCCTGAACGCGGTCTCGGGCGATCCGCTGCGTTGTCTCCCTTGTCAATATCTACGGCTATTCACTGCGAAAGACGCCTTGCGGCTCATCCCGATCCGCGTCCATTCCATCGGGCGAGGGTTATGCAAAGCATCCTTATGCCCTTGCCATTGGGCGGCCCTCTACAATGCCGCCATGTTTCTTGAGGTCTCCCAACTGAATGTGCGCTACGCCGGGCGCCCCCAGCCTGCCGTGGCGCAGGTGTCCTTGCAGCTGCAAGCTGGCGATATCGGGGTGCTGATTGGTCCCTCGGGCTGCGGCAAGACCACCTTGCTGCGCGCCGTGGCCGGGCTGGAGCCCATCAGCGGCGGCGAGATCCGGCTGCAAGGCCAGGTGGTCAGCAGCACCAGCACCAGCCTGCCGCCTGAGAAGCGCCGCATCGGCATGGTGTTCCAGGACTACGCCCTCTTCCCGCATTTGAGCGTCGGCAAGAATGTGGCCTTTGGCATCCACCAGCGGCCCAAGGCCGAGCAACAAGCGCGCGTGCAAGAGGTGCTGCGCCTGGTGGGGCTGGAGAACAGCGCTGCGCGCTACCCGCATGAGCTCTCGGGCGGCCAGCAGCAACGCGTGGCGCTGGCCCGGGCGCTGGCACCCGAGCCGCAGCTGATGCTGCTCGATGAACCCTTCTCCAACCTCGATGTGGATCTGCGCGAGCGCCTGGCCCATGAGCTGCGCGACATCCTCAAGGCCGCACGGGCGACCGCCCTCTTCGTCACCCATGACCAGCTCGAAGCCTTTGCCATTGGCGACCAGATCGGCGTGATGGAAAGCGGCCATCTGCACCAATGGGCCGATGCCACGACCCTGTTCCAAAAGCCGGCGAGCCGCTTTGTGGCCAACTTTATTGGCCATGGCAGCCTGCTGCCGGCCAGCCCGCTGCCTTCTGCACAGGGCTGGCAGCTGGACACCCCCCTCGGTGCCATTGCCACGCCTGGGGCCCCAGAGGCCTGCGATGTGCTGCTGCGCGCCAGCGAGGTGGTGTTTGACGCGGCGTCGCCCTACCGGGCAACCCTGCTGCGCAAGTCGTTTCGGGGATCACAGTTTTTGTACACCTTGCAGTTGCCCAGCCAGCAGCTGGTCTACGCCCAGGTCTCCAGCCAGCTGCAGCACAAAGTGGGCGAGAGCATTGGCCTGCGCGCCCAGCCCGAGCACCTGGTCTGCTTTGCGCCCGAGCACTGAGAACCTGTTCAATGACTCAAGCCCCGTTACGCGCGGGTCTCAAGCCCAACAAATCTCGTCCGTATCAGCGCTGCACCTGGCGCAACTGGTCCACCGCCTCCTGCAGCTCGGCCGACCAGTCGCGCCGGTTACGGCCTGCGCTGCTTTGCGGCTCGCCATAGTTGAGCTGGGCCACCAACGGCGGGGCCGTCACCGTGCGCCAGATGGAGCCCAGCAGGCTCTCATCGCCGACATAGCTGGGGGCGCTGCTCATGCGGCCGCTGTGCTTGTCGTAAAAGCACAGGCCCAAGGGCAGCACTGGAGCTTCGGCCGCAATCGCCGATTGCAGCAGGTTCGCATGGAAGGGTAGCAGCTGCTGGCCATCACCGGTCGTGCCTTCGGGAAACACGGCGACCATATCGCCGTTGCGCATGGTCTCTTCCATGCGGCTGACGGTGCGCATCGCATCGCGCCGGGAGTTGCGCTCGATGAACAAGGTGCCCGCAGCGCTGGCGAGCCCGCCAATCACCGGCCAGGCCTTGACGTCGGACTTGGAGACAAAGCGGCAGTGCCGGGCCGCATGGATGGCCGGAATATCGAGCCAGGACAGGTGGTTGGCAACAATCAGCAAGGGGCCCTGCTGGGGCACGGCGCCCAGCACGCGCAGCTCGATGCCGCAAAGCTGCATGAGCTTGCCGGCCCAGCGCTCCACCGCGCGGTTGCGCTCCTCATGGCCCATGCGGCCAAATTTCAGCCAGATCGTGATGACCCCGGTGGTGATATGCCCGCCCATGCGCGCAAGACGCCACAGGCCGATGAGGGAGCGAGTCAGTACGGGCATGGAGGGTCTATAGCGGCTCAGTTCGGGTGGCCCACGTCAGGCACATCCAGACTGCGCATGAACTGTTCAAGAATGATGCAGGCCGAGGCCGCATCGGCGTCGCGCGCGCCGTTGGCCAGCGCTTCGGTGGTGCTGTAGCGCTCGTCCACCTCGAACACCAGCAGGCCAAAGCGCCCCCGCAGCTGGCGCGCAAAACGCAGCGCCAGCGCCGTGTTCTCATGGGCGGCGCCATCGGGGTGAAAGGGAATGCCGACCACCAGCGCATCGGGCTGCCACTGCGCAATCAGGCTCTCCATCGGGGTGAAGCGGGCTTTTCCTTCGGCATGGATCGTCGGTAGCGGCCGGGCCGTGCCCAGCATGCGGGTGCCAAAGGCAGCGCCGGTGCGCTTCATGCCAAAGTCAAAGGCGATAAAGCTTTGCATGCGCGCCGCCTCGGCGAGCAAAGGCTTGGTGGCCGCGTCCGTCATGCGCGGCCTGCGGCGGCAGACAGCGCCCAGGGCTGCACGCCCAAAAGCGCCAGCGCGGTGTCATAGCGCTCGGCCACGGGCGTGTCAAAAATCACGCCGGCATCGGCATGCACCGTGAGCCAGGCGTTTTCGGTGATCTCCGACTCCAGCTGGCCTTCGCCCCAGGTCGAATAGCCCAGCGAGACCAGCACCCGGTGCGGGCCGGCGCCGGTGGACAGCGCTTCGAGCACATCGCGCGAGGTGGTCATCTCCAGCCCGCCAGGAATGGTCAGGGTGGCCGAGTACGCCGACTCATCGGCGGCGCCCGACTCGATCACGATCCGGTCGTGCAGCACAAAGCCGCGCTCGGTGTGCACCGGGCCGCCCTGGAACACGGGCTCGAGCTCCAGGTCCTCACGGCGCAGCGGCAGGTCGACCTTGTCAAACAGCTTGCCCATCGTGATGTCCGAGGGCTTGTTGATGATGATGCCCAGCGCGCCTTTTTCGCTGTGCTCACACACATAGACCACGCTGCGGCCAAACATCTCGTCTTGCATGCCAGGCATCGCAATCAGAAAGTGGTGGGTGAGGTTCATGGTCCCGGAAGTGTCGATCTCAGCGCTCATGGGAACCATTGTACGGGCAGGCTGCCGACCTTTTACCGGCACGGCTGTCTGCATGGGCTGCGGGACGTGCCATAAAAAAGGGCTGCCCGCAGGCAGCCCTTTTGGCCGGAGCCATGCAACCGATCAGTGCAGCGAACCGGCGTCGGCCGCCTTGATCTCATCGTCCAGCACGCACTGGCGTACCAGCGACAGCAGCACCTCATCGGCATAGGGCTTGCCCAGGTAGTGGTCCACGCCCAGGCTGGCGGCATGCTCGCGGTGCTTGTCGGCAATGCGCGAGGTGATCATCACCACCGGCAGGTCCTTCATCGCCGCATCGGCACGGATCTCGCGCACCAGCTCGAAGCCGTCCATGCGCGGCATCTCGATGTCCGACAGCACCATGACCGGGCGCTCTTCGCGCAGACGGTCCAGTGCCTGCAGGCCATCGGCAGCCAGTGCCACCCGGTAGCCTTCGCGCTGCAGCAGGCGCTGCGTCACGCGGCGCACGGTGATGGAGTCGTCGACCACCAGCACCAACGGCGTCTGCACCACTTGCTCGGCCAGCTCGCGCACCGGTGCCTTGGCCACCTCGGGGTGCACGGCCGCCTGGGCAATGCGCTCGGCGATCTGATCGCCATAGACGGTGTACAAAGCCACCGGGTTGTAGATCAGCACAATCGCGCCCGATGCCAGCACCGACATGCCTGCCAGGCCTGGCAAACGCGCAAGCTGCGGGCCCAGGTTCTTGACCACGACTTCCTGGTTGCCCAGCACTTCATCGACGTGGACCGCCACCCGCTTGGTCGCTGAGCGCAGGATCACCACCGCACTGGTCTTCTCCGGCTCCTCGTTGCTGCGCAGGTTGCCCTGCAGCAGCGCGCCGGCAAAGTAGAACGGCAGCTCCTGCTCGTTGTCGGTGTAGATACTGTTGGCATGGGCCTGCTCGATCAGGGCCTTGGGCACGCGTCGCACATACTCCACCAGGTTGGCCGGCACGCCGAACTTGATGTCGCCCGCTCGCATCATCACCACCTGGGTGACGGCGGTGGTCAGCGGCATCACCATCTGGAAGCGCGTGCCCTTGCCCGTCTCCGAGGTGGTCACGATGTGGCCACCCAGCGACTGGATCTCGGTGCGCACCACGTCCATGCCGATACCCCGGCCCGACAGCTCGGACACCTCGGAGGCGGTGGAGAAGCCGGGCGCAAAAATCAGCTGCGCGGCCTGGTCCACATCGAGCGGCTCGTCGGCCGTGATCAGGCCCGACTGCACCGCCTTGCGGCGAATGGCATCGAGCTGCAGGCCGGCGCCGTCGTCGTGGATGGACACGGCGATATCGTTGCCTTCCTGGCGCACATCGATGGCGATGGTGCCCACCGGCTGCTTGCCCTGGGCCTTGCGCTCCTCGGGCGACTCAATACCGTGCGCCACGCTGTTGCGCAGCAAGTGCTCGAACGCCGGGGTCACCCGGTCCAGAACGCCCCGGTCGATCTCGATCGAGGCGCCGGTGATGTCGAGCTTGACCTGCTTGCCCAGCTCCTTGGAGATCTGGCGCACGATCGCATACAGGCGCTCGGAGATGGAGTCGAACTCCACCATGCGCGTGCGCAGCAGGTCGCGCTGCAGCTCACGGGCTTGGCGGCCCTGGGCAATCAGATCGTCTTCGGCGCCTTCGGCCGTACGCTGCAGATTGCGCTGCACGGTGCCCACGTCGTTGACCGACTCGGCCATCATGCGGGTGAGTTCCTGCACGCGGGTGAAGCGGTCGAACTCCAGCGGGTCAAAGCCCGAGTCCGAATCCTTTGCCAGCGCCATGCGCGACTGCATCTGCGACTCGGCCTGCATCTCCACATCGCGCAGCAAGGTGCGCAAGCGCTCCAGGTTGCTCGACATGTCCTTGATGGACGAGCGGATGTTGCTCAGGCGCATATCGAGGCGCGAGCGTGCAATCAGCACCTCGCCTGCCTCGTTGACCAGGCGGTCGAGCAGCTGCGAGCGCACACGCACCGACTGGCCGGCCGCGGCGCGCACCGGCGCCATGCGCAGCATCAGCGGCTTGTGCTGGACACCAGCGCCTGCGTCGGCCGTATCTGCCGCGTGCGCAGCCTGCTCGGCACCAGCGCTTTCCTGGGCGGCTGGCGTGCTGGCGGCCACTTCGGCCACCACTTCGCCCATCTCGGTCGCGGGTGGTACCTGCTGGGGCAAGGCGCCTTCTGCCAGCACCTGGTTGCCACGCTCTTGCAGGCCGACAAACTCGTGCTGCAGGCCGTCATAGCGCGCCAACAGAATCTCGATGTCCTGGCTGGTCAGGTTTTCCGTGCCAATGTCCTCGACCTCGGACTCCATGCGGTGCGACATCTCGCCCAGGCGCATCGCGCCCGCCAGCCGTGCACTGCCCTTGAGGGTGTGCAGATGACGCAGCACTTCGCCGCGCGGGGGCAGGTACTGCGCGTCGGCCGACCATTCCCGCAAGGCCGCGCCTAGCTTGGGCAGCAACTCCTGCGCTTCTTCCTCGAAGATCAGGAACAGGTCCGGGTCGATGACGTCGACCACTTCGATCGCATCGTCGTTGCGCAGCTCCAGCATATCGGGCAAGGCGGCTGAGGATACCGCTGCAGGCGCAAACGTGCGCACCGGCTCGGCCGCCGCAGGTGCGTGCTCGCGCAGCTCGGCCAGGCCCGAGGGCTCGGCGTCGAACTCGGCCATGCCGTAAGGAGGATGCAGCTGCGAGTTGACTTCCTGGTTGGCGATATCGACCAGGTCCTGCACGACGATCTCGCTGGCAGGTTTGACAAAACCGGCTGCCAGTTGGTGCAGCAGCTTGCGAATCTCCGAGCCCGCCGCCTGACAGGTATTGAGCCAGGAGACCTCCGGGTTGGAGAAGTTGTGGATATGGGAGAGCGCATGCTCGAGCGCGCGTGCCAGCTCGGACAGCGAGCCAAAGCCCACCGTGGACGAGCTGCCCGCCAGCGAATGGGCATAGGCAATCGCATCTTCGGGGAAGTTGCGGTTGGGCGCCTGGGCCCAGGCGTACAGCACCTTCTCCAGGTTGTGCGACCAGTTCTCCGCCTCTGCCAGGTAGACATTGAAGAGCGCGGTACTGACACCCAGCACATTGGCCACCTCGGCAGGCTCCTCGTTGTCCGCCACGGCCGGGGCTGTCGGAGCGGCATCCGGCGCCAGCGCTTCTACCAAAGCCTCTGGCTGCACAGGCACTTCGGGTGCTTCCTGCGCTGCAGGCACTTCGGCAGGGGCTTCCGGTTCGGCGGGTGCTTCCAGCTCGGCGACGGCTTCGGGCTGCAGCACCGCCTCAGGCTCCGGCACAGCGGCAGGGGCCAGCGCTTCGCCCAGGCTTTCTGCCGCGGTGTCCACGTGCTGCGCTTGCTCGGGCTGTGCAACGAGCGGGGTTTCCACCGCGCCCGTGGCCACTGCAGGCAGCACCAGGTCGGCGGGCACTTCCAGCCAGGTCTGGGGCTCGGCCACAGGTTCTTCGGGCAGCGCTTCCAGCTCGGGCAGCATGGTGTCTGCAAACTCTATGGAGTCGAAAGCGGTGGCGGCAGGCTGCGCGGAGGGCGCAGATGACTCAGGGGCAAGGGGCAGCTCCGTCAAATCCAGCGAAGGCAGCTCCAGCGGCAAGCGGGTCGGTGCGGGATCGAGCTTGGCTGCCTCGTCCTCGGCCACAAACTCCAGGCCGGCATCCATCGAGACAAAGTCCAGCGCGCTGTCATGGGGCTGCAGCGACTCGGGGGCCTGCACAGGGGCAGTCTTGGCCTCGGCACTGGCCATGGCCTGCGCGAACTCGGAGAAGTCCACTTCCTCGGCGCTTTCGGGCGCCATGGCCAGCGGCACCAGACCCGAAGGCGTGGTGAGTTCCGGCGCGGGCGCCAGTGCAGCGGGTGGATTGAGCTCCAGGTCGATGCCGTCGAGCGGCCATACCAGCGCGGGCGTTGCCTCGGCCTGGGCCACAAGCGCGGGGGCATCGTCCTCCACCGGCAGCTCCAGCTCGGCCAGGGCCTGGGCAGTCTCTACCGCGTCAGGGGCATCGGCCTCCAGCGCCATTTGCTGCGTATCGTGGGGCCATTCCTCGGCCTCGGGGGCCTGGCCTGGCTCGGCGGGCACCACCAGTGGCAGGTGCAGGCCATCGATGCGCATGGCATCGGCCGAGATGCGGAAGATCTCGGGGTTCCAGGTGGACTGGCGCTGCGCGCCAATGTCCTCGGCCCAGCGGCCAAAGCCGGTCAGTGCCTCGGCGCTCAGCGCCAGCAGCGGCGCATTGGCCGGCTTGTGCTCGGCCAGCCAGCTGTTGAGCACCTGCTCCATCGACCAGGCGGCATCGCCATACTGGACCAGCCCGACCATGCGCGAGCTGCCCTTGAGCGTGTGGAAGGCGCGGCGCAGGGTCGTCAGCGCCTCGGCATCGGCCGCGTTACGGCGCAAGGACTGCAGCGCCTGGCCGCCGGTCTGCACGACCGACTGGGCTTCTTCCAAAAAGATTTCCAGCAGCTCTTCGTCCAGCGATTCATCCGATGCCTCTGGCTGTGCTGCAGCGACCACCACCGGCGCGGGCGCCGGCGCTGGTGCATGCACCGGCGTGGGCGCAAAAAACTGCAGATCGGGCGCGAGCACCGCAGGCGCCTTGGGCGCCGGAGCGGGGCTGGCATCGAACAGCGGCGCCGGAATGGTGGGCGCAAAGTAGACGGAATCGTCTTCCGGCTCTTCAGGCACCGCAGGCGCTGCGACCGGCGCTGCTGCCACAGGCACAGGGGCAGGTGCGACATCGCCGGCCTTTTGCGTGCCCATCACAATGCGCAGCTCGCCGCTGGTCGCATCAAACACAAAGAGCTTGCGCGCCAAGGTGCGCTGGTAGCCCAGCATGTCGAGCAGGAAGCCCAGCGCGCCCAGGCTGTTGCCCAGCTTTTCGAACACGACCGGCTTGTCCTCGTCGGCCACCTGGCCGGCCGCGAGCTGGTCCACCACGGTGCGCAGGTGCTGCGTGGCAGCAACGGCCTGGTCCAGGCCCAGCACCGACAGCACGCCGCGCATCTGCGACAGCGAACCGGTGACGGTGCCCAGCATCGAGACATCGTCGGGGTTGCGGAAATACTGGTCCAGGTGCTTTTCGGCCTCGGCCAAGGTGGAGTGCAGTTCATCGACCACGCTGCCCATGGTCTGGTGGTCGCTGACGCGGCGGTACAGCTCCTCGACCCAGGTCTCCAGCGGCTCGGGTGGCTGGTCGGCCAGCACATGGTCCAGGCGCTGCGCCAGGCGGTCGGCGCGCTCGCGCATCAGCGCGGGCTTGACATCGAGCGACTCCAGATTGGCCTGCAGGTACAGCACGGCCGTGGCCACTTCCATGGCCATCGGCGTCGACGGTGGCGTGCTGGTACTCACCAGCCGCTCGGTGACGCGGCCCAGCGCTGCACCCAGCTCGTCGGCACCGATATGCAGCTTGTGCAGCGATTCGCGGATCAGGTGGAACTGGTCGGCCACCGGCTTGATCTTGTAGCGGTCGCCATCGGCAAGCGACGACCACAGCTCGGCAGCGGACTCCAGGCGCTTGCGCGCCTGCGCCAGCACGGCCGGGTCATACTGGCCAAACCGCTCCTGGCCGTAGTTGACGCCTTGCAGTGCTTCCGTCTGCAGGCTGACGCGCACCGCTTGGAGCACCGCCGCCTTGGCCTCATCGGGGCCCTGGGCCACGGCACAGAAGAAATTCAGCTCATGCTGCAGGCCCTGGTCCACATCGCTGCTACCCTTGGCGTGCGCTGCGAACTGCATGATGACCCGCGACGCCGAGCGCTTCACATAGAGGTCGGGGTCGAGCAACTTGTACGCGAGCGCGTCAAAGAAGCCTGCGGCCACCTTCCAGAACAGCTTCAGGGGTTTTTGCGTCTGGCCCTGGGCCAGGCCCAGGCAGACGGCTGTCAAATCCTGCGCAGCGCGGCTGTCGGCAGACTTGATGATCTGCAGCATGTCCGAGTCCAGGCGCTCACGCGCGCTGCGGTCCAGCGGCAGCGCGGCCACGGCCGGGGTCAGCGGCTCCTGCTGCGCTTGGTCGCCATGCCACAGGTCGGCCGGGTGGACGCGCTCCACGCCGGCAAAGGCCTGCATCTCTTTGTACTGCGGAAACAAGGCCACAAAGGAGACGTTGCGGCCCTTGAGCACATGGCTCAGGTACTCCAACAGCGCAAACGAGGTCTTCTCCATCAGCGCCACCGATTTCTCGGTGCACAGATGGGGCTTGGCCGCAAAGCGCTGCGCGGCCACCTCCATCAAACCCACCAGCTCGGCGGCCTGGTCGACACCCACCATTTGCAAGGCACCCTTGACCTGGTGCAGGTACTGCTTGGCCACGCGGATACCGGTGGTGTCGATAGCCTCCAGATCCGATACCTTGGCCGCTTCCACATCCCGGCTGTAGCGAAGCAATGCCTTGACCGTGGATTCCAATGACCGGCGTACCTCGTCATTGATCCACGCCAATGGCCCGAGATCCCTCTCTTCTGTTGGCTGTGCGTTTTCCGCTTTATTTTCAATAGCTATAGACATGCAACAGTCCCCGATTGCGGGTCAAAATTAAACAGCAGGCATGGGGTCAGGCAATCTTGAACCGAGACACCGACTGGCGCAGCTCCTCGGCCATTTGCGACAGCTCACGCACCTGCTGCGCCGTGGTACGGGTGCCATCACTGGTCTGCTCCGTCACCGCAAAAATATGCTGGATATTCTCCGCCACATCATTGGCCTGAACGGCTTCATCGGACGCGGAACGCGAAATCTGTTGAATCAGATCTGCCAGCTCACGCGACACACGGTCAATCTCCGCCAGTGCCGTACCGGCGCTGTCTGACAGACGGGCCCCTTCCACCACACCCTGGGTCGAGCGTTCCATAGCGGCCACCGCGTCCTGGGTGTCGGTCTGAATCGCCTTCACCAGCACCGAGATCTGGCGCGTTGCATCCGCAGAGCGTTCAGCCAGGCGCTGCACTTCTTCGGCCACCACCGAGAAGCCGCGACCGGCTTCACCTGCGGACGCAGCCTGAATGGCCGCGTTCAACGCCAGCACGTTGGTCTGTTCGGTAATGTCCGAGATCAGGTCGGTAATTTCACCAATCTCTTGCGAGGACTCGCCCAGGCGCTTGATACGCTTGGAGGTGTCCTGGATCTGGTCACGGATAGAGTTCATACCACCGATCGCGTTTTCCACGGCCTGCAGACCGGACTCGGCAGCCATCAGCGATTTGCGCGCCACCGAGGCCGATTCCTGCGCCTGCGAGGACACGAGGTTAATACGGGTTGCCATGTCCAAAATGGACTTGCCGGTTTCGCGAATCTCGCGCAGCTGCTCGGTCGAGGCGGCCAGCAGTTCGGTCGAGGTGGCATCCACCGTCGACGTGGTTTGCGCCACGCGGGTCGCCGTGTTCTGCACGCTGCCCACCAGCATGCGCAGCTCTTCCACCGTGTAGTTCACCGAGTCGGCAATCGCGCCGGTGATGTCCTCGGTCACGGTCGCTTCCTGGGTCAGATCCCCTTCAGCGACGGACTGCAACTCGTTCATCAGGCGCAAAATAGCCGCCTGGTTGGCGTCGTTGAGGCGCTTGGCCTCCTGCTCCTGGCGGGTTGCTTCTTGCTGCAGCGATTCGGCAGAGCGGCGGCGGTTCAAGCTGTCTGCCAGCTGCAGACGCACCAGGCCCCAGACACCCAGGCCCACCAGCAAGGCGGCCAGCACAATGCCCACCAGGTACAGCCAGACGCGGTCGGACCAGCTGTTCAGATCTGCCTGCAACACTTCCAGGCCCTTGCGCAGCGGATCGCTGGCCGACTGGATCGAGACTTCGGCCTCACGGGCCTCCGAGATGCCCTTGAGGTTGCTCAGCACCGAGGAGCCGTCCTTCAAGGTGATGTCGTACTGGGTCGACAGCTCCAGCAGCTTGTCGCGCACGGCGCCGTCACGGGCGGGGCTCAGGCGCAGCTCGGCACTGCCGTTGAGCAGGCCGGCGACGATTTCCTTGAAGGTGTTCAAGTCCTTGCCCAGCAGGAACACCGCTTCGGCATTGGCACCGGAGGCGCTTTGGAAGTCGTTGGCCGACTTGCCGATACGCTGGGTCAGCATGGCCAGCTGGCTGGCGGCGGCAATTTCAGCGGTCGGTGCTGCTTGCTGCAGCTTCAGGCTCACCACCGCCTCGCTCAGCTCCAGCAGGGTCTGGGTGTTCTTGTGAATCGCCTGCAAGTCCTTGTTCATCGCGACCAGCGAGGCCTTTTGCTTGACCACGGCATCGCTCTTGCTTGCGGTACGGTCAGAGGCTTCCACCAGCGGCGCCAGCACATCGGCGTAGGAGCTGCCCAGCGCCTTGATGGCCGGGTCGTCCGAGCCCATGTTCAGGCCGTCGATGTTCTTTTTCAGAATCGACGAGGCTTCTGCCACTTCGGCAAACGCCTGCTCGTTACCGTTGACGGCCTGGCCCACCGATTTGGCCAGACGCTGCGACTGGGTCAGAGCCTGGCCGGTCGCGGCCAGCTGGCCACCAGTGGTGCGCGACTGCAAAATCGCCCACACCGCCAGGCCAAAGAACACCACCAGACCGACGACCACGATGGTCAGCAAGGTCTTCTGGTGCTTGGCAGCCGGCGCGGCGCCCAGAATGGGCAAGGTCACCAGGTCTTCGCTGGCGGTATCGCCTTCGACCAGCTGGGCCATGTAGTCATCCTGCACCGCAGCGCCCGAGGCGCTTGCCGCCGTCTTGGCGGGCGGCACGCCGTCACCGGTCGAGCCTTCGGAGAGCATTACCTGGTCACCATCTGGGAAGATGCTGACACCTGGGTCTGCCACGTCTTCTTTGCGTTTGAATAATTTGTTGAACATACAAATACCGAAAAGGATGAAGCCGCGGAAGCCCCGCACTAAACCGTGATATCGAGAAAATCGGGCGCATTGGCCAGCAGCTGCAGGTTGAGTTCCTGCCACTGCTCGCCATTGGCGGATAGGTACAACGCACCAAAAAATTCCGGCGCATCGGCCGGTTTGTCTTTGGATTGCGAAAAATCATTGCTGCCGCGCAAGCCTTCGAGCTGCTCGACAAACAGTGCGGCATTGACGCCCATCATGGGATTGAGCGCGACCACCGAGGCCCCGGCAAACACCTGCTCACTGCGCGCGACGGGCAGGCCCAGCATGCGGGCCAAATCCACCACCGTCAACAAAATACCCCGAATGCTGGTCACGCCGAGCATCCAGGGTTTGGTGTAGGGTACAGGCTCCACCCCGCTCCAGCCCAGCACTTCGCCAGACTGGCTCAAAGGCAGCAGAAAGTTCTTGCCACTGATCTTGACGGCCAACCACGAGGCACCTACTGCGGTCTGGTTGCGTGCCTGGCTCAGACGATCGGCCAGCCGGGTTTGCAGCTCTCGCAAGTCTTCGCGCTGTGCCATGCCTTATCCCAGTGCCTCGATCTTGGCCTTGAGTTCGGCCGGATCCACCGGTTTGGTCACATAGCCACGCGCGCCCTGGCGCATGCCCCAGACCCGGTCGGTTTCCTGGTTCTTGCTGGTGCACATGATGATCGGGATATCCGCATACTCGGGGCTGCGGGTGATCAGACGGGTCAGCTGAAAGCCGTTCTGTCCGGGCATCACCACGTCCATCAGAATCAGGTCAGGGCGGTCTTCCGACAGGCGCAGCATCGCCTCGTCCGAGTTTTGCGCAGTGCGCACCACCATACCCTGGCGTACAAGCAGATCGCTCAAAAACATCAATTCAGTTTTTGAGTCATCAACGATAAGAACTTTTTGAATAGGCACGACCCCTCCTTAACGCTCGGCAACGAAACGTCCGACGGTTTCCAGTAATTGATCTTTGGTAAATGGCTTGGTGAGGTAGTCTTCACACCCCACCATTCGTCCCCGGGCCTTGTCAAAGACGCCGTCCTTGGACGACAGCATGACCACGGGTGTCGATGCAAAAGCATCATTGCGCTTGACGATGGCGCAGGTTTGGTAGCCGTCCAGTTTTGGCATCAGGATGTCGCAAAACACCATGTCCGGCTTGAAATCGTTGATTTTGGAGAGGGCGTCGAAGCCGTCTTCGGCAAGCAGCACCTCATAGCCGCCCTGCTTGAGAAAAATCTCAGCACTTCTGCGAATGGTATTGCTATCGTCGACCACCAATACCTTGAAGTTGTCTGCGGAAACTGTCACCGGCCACCCTCCTCATTGCATGTCATGAAATGTGAATGCACGCGGCAGCCAAGGCTGACAAAGCCCCTCCCACCCGTTTGCATTGAACACATACGCCCTATGGCAATTTTTCTTTCGACGAATCCGCATGTGCTGGAGATGCATTTTGCACCACAGCGCGTACACTGCATCCGTCGTTCCTGCTCCTAATTTTGAAAAGCTTACAGAGGCTTTACATAGAATGCAACGATTGTAGCTTTTCAACACAGATTTAACGGTGATTCCCGTACCAATGTGCCTTATCTCGTTGACCTATGACATCCTCCTTGACAAACCAGCCAGAATCCAGCCCGAGTGAGAGCACGTTGGCCGCCACGATCGATACCGCCAGTATCCTGTGCATCAACGCCAATGACCCCAGTGGCGCAGGCGGCACCAATGCCGATGCGCTGGCCGTGGCCTCCATGGGCGGCCACCCCTGCACCGTGGTCACCGGTGCCTTGATCCGTGACACCCTCGACACCATCGACTTTTATCCGCTCTCTGATGATGCGGTACAACAACAGGCGCAGACCGTATTGCAGGATATTCCCATCCGCGCGATCAAATTGGGCTTCCTGGGCTCGATCGAAAACATCAGGGTGTGTGCAGAAGTAACGAACGACTACCCGGATGTCCCGGTGGTGGCCTATGTGGCCGGCATGGCCTGGTGGGACAGCGAACTGATCGACGACTACCTGGACGCCTACCAGGAGCTGCTGCTGCCCCAGGTGACCGTACTGGTGGGTGCCTATGGCCTGCTGTGGCGCTGGCTTTTGCCCGATCGCACTTCCGAGCACCGCCCCAGCCCCCGGGACATTGCCAAAGCCGCCGCCGACCACGGCGTGCCCTTTGTGCTAGTCACCGGCATCCCCGCCCACGACCAGCATGTGGAAAACGTCCTCGCCTCGGCCGACACCATCTACGGCAGCGGCGAGTTCGAACTGTTCGAGACCGAATACATCGGTGCGGGCGACACCTTGAGCGCCGCCCTCACCGCCTTGCTGGCCACCGAGGTGCCGCTGAGCGACGCCACCGCCGAAGCGATGACCTACCTGGACAAGTGCCTCGAAGGCGGCCTGCGCCCCGGCATGGGCAAGACTGTGCCCGACCGCCTCTTCTGGGTGCATGCCGATGACGAAGAAGAAGACGAGAGCGAAGCGGCCGATGAGGGTGGCGGTATCGATACCCGCCCGCTCTAAAACCTGTTCAAAAGCCTGCGCATTCCAGTGCAGTGAATACCGGATTGACAGCCCCAAGCGCCCGCTTGGCCGACAATCCAAGGCCAGTGTAGATGTGAGCCCCTTATGACGATCGATAAAAACGCCCAGTTGTTTGAACGTGCCCGCCAGGTGATCCCCGGTGGCGTGAACTCGCCCGTGCGGGCCTTCAATGCGGTGGGCGGCACGCCGGCCTTCATTGCCCGCGCCCAGGGCGCGCACCTGTTCGATGCCAATGACAAGCAGTATGTGGACTACATCGGCTCCTGGGGCCCGATGATTTTGGGCCATGGCCACCCGCAGGTGCTGAGCGCCGTGCAGGCCGCGCTGCTCGAAGGCTTCTCCTTCGGCGCGCCAACCGAGCGCGAGATCGCGCTGTCCGAAGCCATCTTGAAGCTGATGCCCTCGATGGACATGGTGCGCCTGGTCAGCTCCGGCACCGAAGCGGGCATGAGCGCGATCCGCCTGGCGCGCGGCTTTACCGGCCGCAACAAGATCATCAAGTTCAACGGCTGCTACCACGGCCACGCCGATGCGCTGCTGGTGAAGGCCGGCTCGGGCCTGGCGACCTTTGGCGCCTCGTCCTCGGCCGGTGTGCCCAGCCATGTGGTGCAGGACACCATCGTGCTGGAGTACAACGACATCGGCCAGTTGGAAGAGGCCTTTGCCAAGTACGACGACCAGATCGCCTGCGTGATCATGGAGCCCATTGCCGGCAACATGAACTTTGTGCGCGCCAGCACCGCGTTTACCCGCCGCATCAGCGAGCTGACCAAGGAACATGGCGCGCTGCTGATCTACGACGAGGTGATGACCGGTTTCCGCGTGGCCCTGGGCAGCGCGCAGAGCCTGTATGCGCAGCAGATCCCCGGCTTCCAACCCGACATTACGGTCCTGGGCAAGGTGATTGGCGGCGGCATGCCGATGGCCGCCTTTGGCGCGCGCCGCGAGATCATGGAAAAGCTCTCGCCGCTGGGCCCGGTCTACCAGGCCGGCACCTTGTCGGGCAACCCCATTGCCACCGCCTGCGGTCTGCAGACCCTGGCGCTGATCAGCCAGCCGGGCTTCCATGAAGCGCTGCATGCCAAGACCGGCCAGCTGATGGCCGGCCTCAAGGCCGAGGCCGATGCCGCCGGCATCCCCTTCAGCGTGGACCACCAGGGCGGCCTGTTCGGCTTCTTCCTGCTGCCCGAGCTGCCCAGCCACTACGAGGCAGTGATGAAGAGCGACAAGCCGCTGTTCAACAAGTTCTTCCACGGCATGCTCGCGCGCGGCCACTACTTTGCGCCGGCACTGTACGAGGCCGGCTTTGTCAGCAGCGCGCACACCGATGCCGACATCGAAGCCACCATCGACGCGGCCCGCGAAGTCTTCAAGACCTTGTAAGCCACGTCCCCCTCCTCTGCCAGCGCTTCTGGCGGGCATAAAAAAAACCTCGGCATGCCGAGGTTTTTTTGTGGTCTGTCGCAGGCGATCAGTCGTCGCTGCCACCCAGTTGCATGATCAGACGCAGCACATACCAGAACAGCAGCGCCACCGATGCGAACAGGTGCAGGGCCGCGCCAGCGGGGCGGTCTGCGGGGTAGTGGCGCATGATCTGCGAGGTGTCATACAGCACGCAAGCGCCGGCAAACAGCACCATCGCGCCGGAGAACCAGATGCCCAGCTTGAAGCCGAACACGACACCGGCCAGGATGATGCCGATCGCCACCAGGCCGCCGATCTTCAAGAAGCCGCCCAGGAAGGAGAAGTCCTTCTTGCTGGTAAAAGCGGTGAAGGTCAGGCCCGCGACCAGTGCCAGGGTGGCGATCGATGCCGCCTGGATGGAGCCCGGCGCAATGATGCTGGCCATCGCCAGCATCGGCGCGAAAATGAGCGACTCGGCGAACACAAAGCCACCCAGCGCCAGGTACTGCACGCCGGTGCTTTCCGAATTGTCCGCCGCGTTGGTGGCGAGCCAGCCCACCACCATGAACGCGCCCATCACCGCAAGCCAGCCCCATTTGCTGACACCCAGCATCTTGAGCATCGCAAACGATGCGCCGCTGGCGTAGAGGCCAAACGACAGCACGGCAAAAGCCAAGATGGCTACGGCCAGATGGCTGTAGGCCGCCTTGATAAATTGGCCACGGCTGTTTGCCTCGGCCAGGCCTCCGCCGTGTCCGGCGTATTCGGGAAAGTTCATGCGTCCTCCTTCAGGTCTATGTCGGAGCAGTATCGCAGATTTGCTTTACAAAGCTGGGCCTTTC
The DNA here is from genome assembly GCF_003105075.1 of Comamonas sp. JNW. Lineage (NCBI taxonomy): Bacteria > Pseudomonadati > Pseudomonadota > Betaproteobacteria > Burkholderiales > Comamonadaceae > Comamonas > Comamonas sp. JNW. Next base: position 219,659 of record NZ_QETI01000002.1, on the reverse strand, counting down.
CAGGCCCTGCCTACGGGCATTGCCGCCGGGCACAAAAAAGCCCGCAGTCACAGCGGGCTCCAGAGCGTGGGTGCAGCAGGCCATCAAGGCGGGCTGGCAGCGGGCGTCTTGGCGGGGCTGAGCGCCATCAGCCAGCCGGCCATCAGCTCGGCCTGCTCCTGCGTGATCTGCGGGTGGCGCGGCATCACGATGCGGCCCCATTCGCCCACGCTGCCTTCGCGGATCTTGCCGGCCAGGTAGGGAACGGCGTCGTCACGGCCCGCATAGCGCTTGGCGATATTGCGAAAGCCGGGGCCCACCACGTCAAGCTCCATCGTGTGGCAGCGCATGCAGTCGCTGCTGCGGGTGACCAGCTCACGCCCCTTTTGCAGCTGCGGGCTGGCCTCGATCAGGCGGTCAGCGGCCGTCACCTCGGGCTTGGGCCGGATGATCAGCCGCCCGATATTGAACATGCCCAGGCCCACCACCAGCGCAAATGCCACGATCAGCACGCCCAGCCAGCGCGAGCGGCGCGGGGCTTCGGTCTCTGAATCGGGATGGAGGTGCGGGTCTGGTTGCTGCGAATCGCTCATGCTGGAATCGGCCCGGGGGCCAGCGCTGGAAACGGGCCGGCGAACGCGCAGGTTCGCGGCCCTGGGTGAAAAGCGGCAGCGCCCTCACAGGCGCCGCCCGTGCCATCAATGGCGGAAGTGGCGCACGCCGGTGAACACCATGGCCACGCCGCGCTCGTTGGCGGCATCGATCACTTCCTGGTCGCGCATCGAGCCACCAGGCTGGGCCACGCAGGTGGCGCCGGCATCGACCACCACATCCAGGCCATCACGGAAGGGGAAGAAGGCATCGGACGCCACAACGGTGTTCTGCAGCGACAGCTTGGCCGCCTCCGCCTTGATCGACGCGATACGGGCCGAATCTAGGCGCGACATCTGGCCCGCGCCCACGCCCATGGTCATGCCGTTCTTGCAGAACACGATGGCATTGGACTTGACGAACTTGGCCACCTTCCAGGCAAACAGCAGGTCCTGCAGTTCTTGCGGGGTCGGCTGCTTGACGGTCACGACCTTCAGATCCGCCAGTTGCAGCTCGTGGTTGTCGGCCGATTGCAGCAGGATGCCCGAGCCCACGCGCTTGGATTCAATGGCGTTGCGGCCCTGCTCCCAGTCGGTGTTGCCGCCAGCGGGCAGTGCGATCTTCATCAGGCGCACATTGACCTTGGACTTGAAGATCTCCAGCGCCTCGGCGCTGAAGTCCGGGGCCATCAGCACTTCGACGAACTGCTTGGACACGGCTTCGGCTGCAGCCTTGTCGACGGCGCGGTTGAAGGCGATGATGCCGCCAAAAGCGCTGGTCGGGTCGGTCTGGAAGGCCTTGGAGTACGCTTCGAACGCATCGGCACCCACGGCCACGCCGCAGGGGTTGGCGTGCTTGACGATCACACAAGCGGGCACTTCGAAGCTCTTGACACATTCCCAGGCGGCATCGGCATCGGCGATGTTGTTGTAGCTCAGCTCCTTGCCTTGCAGTTGCACGCCCGTGGCCAGCGAGCCGGGTGCGGGGTACAGATCGCGGTACCAGGCCGCTTGCTGGTGGCTGTTTTCGCCATAGCGTAGGTCCTGGATCTTGATGAACTGGCTGTTGCTCTGGCCGGGGAAGGCGGCGCGCTCGGGCACGTATTCTTCCGACAGCTTTTCGTCTTCGAAGGTAACCGACGACAGGTAGTTGCTGATCGCGCCATCGTACTGGCTGATGCGGTTGAAAGCGGCAACCGACAGTGCAAAGCGAAGTTGGTTGCTCAGCTTGCCGCCGGCCTTCAGCTCGGCGAGCACCGCGTCGTACTGGTCGGCGGCGGTGATCACGCCCACATCCTTCCAGTTCTTGGCAGCGGAGCGCACCATCGCCGGGCCACCAATGTCGATGTTCTCGATCGCATCGGCCAAGGTGCAGCCGGCCTTGGCAACGGTCGCTTCAAAGGGGTAGAGGTTCACCACCAGCAGGTCGATGGTCTCGATGCCGTGTTCCTTGAGCGCAGCCATGTGCTCGGGCAGGTCGCGGCGGGCCAGCAGGCCGCCGTGCACCATGGGGTGCAGGGTCTTGACGCGGCCGTCGAGCATTTCGGGGAAGCGGGTGACCTCGGCCACTTCGGTCACGGGCAGGCCCTTGTCGGCCAGCAGCTTGGCGGTGCCGCCGGTGGACAGCAGGTGCACACCCAGCGCATGCAGGGCCTGGGCAAACTCGACAATACCGGTTTTGTCGGAAACGGAAATCAGGGCTTTCATGTCAATCACTTCAAAGATAGAAACAGGCTTGTGCCGCATGCGCAGCGGGCGCAAGCAGCACTGAAATCAGGGCGCGAGTCAGAGCATCTTGTGCTCGACCAGCTTCTTGCGCAGCGTGTTGCGGTTCAGGCCCAGCCACTCGGCGGCCCGCGACTGGTTGTTGTCGGCGTGGTTCATCACCACCTCCAGCATCGGGCGCTCCACCATGCGCACCACCATCTCGTACACGCGGTCCGGCACCTCGCCTTCCAGATCCTGAAAATAGGTCTGCAGGCTGTCCCGCACGGACTGCTCAATCGTCGTCTTACTCATACAAAGTCATCACTCATTGTTGTTGCTTGGGCCATCGCACTCCCGCTGGCCTCTGGTGCTGGAGCCATGCCAGGCAGCCGGTCCATCTGTTGCCCCAGGGCTAACAGGTAATCGGCTACGGCCTGCCATTGCGCCGCACTGTTGTCAATCACATTCATCTCGCGCCGAAACGCATCGCCCCCCGGCAGATCGCGCACATACCAGGCGATGTGCTTGCGCGCCGAGCGCACGCCCGTGCTCTCGCCGTACAGCGCATAGTGGTCCTGCAGGTGCTCGAGCAGATGGCGGCGCAGCTCGGCCACCAAGGGTGGCGCGAGCAGCTCGCCGGTCTGCAGAAAATGCACGATCTCGCGAAAAATCCAGGGGCGGCCCTGGGCCGCCCGTCCCACCATCACCGCGTCCGCACCAGTGAAGGCCAGCACATCGCGTGCCTTGGCCGGGCTGGTGATATCGCCATTGGCAACCACCGGCACCGACACCGCCTGCTTGACGGCACGGATCGTGTCGTACTCGGCCAGGCCCCGGTAGCCCTGCTCGCGCGTGCGGCCATGCACGGTAAGCATCTGGATGCCCGCCTGCTCGAACTGGCGCGCCAGCTGCACGGCATTCTTGTGGTCATCGCTCCAGCCGGTGCGCATCTTCAAGGTCACCGGCACGCCATAGGGGGCGGCAGCCGCCACCACGGCTGCAGCAATCTCGACGGCCAGCGGCTCGTTTTGCATCAGCGCCGAGCCGGCCCATTTGTTGCAGACCTTCTTGGCCGGGCAACCCATGTTGATGTCGATGATCTGCGCGCCGCGCTCAATGTTGTAGACCGCCGCCTCCGCCATCATCGGCGCGTCGGTTCCTGCGATCTGCACGGAGATCGGGCCGGGTTCGCCGGCATGGTTGGCGCGGCGGCTGGTCTTGAGGCTGTCCCACAAGTCCTTGCGGCTGGTCACCATCTCGCTGACCGCATACCCCGCCCCCAGCGCTTTGCACAGCTGGCGAAAAGGCCGGTCCGTCACGCCCGCCATGGGCGCCACAAACACGTTGTTGGCCAGAGTGTAGGGACCGATGCGAACGGACATGGAATGCAAAAAGCGAGCACTTCGCCACCGAAGTGCTGGTTGTTGTGGTGAGGGGAAGGGGCAGATTGTACTGCTTAAAAAAGTAGCAAACATCCAATCTACCCGCTTGACATTTGGGAATGCCCAAAAAATCGGCGACGGGACGCCCGCTGGCCAGGTCCCAACAACGCACTTGGCGGCCGCAGTGGGCGCTCCAGCGCCGCTGCCGCAAGCGCTTGTCCAGATGGGATTTTTCGGCCTCTTGGCTGACACGGCAGCGGCCCGCAGCGCCGCTGACGGGCGCCCCCCAGCCGCTACACTGGCAGCCATGGAAGCTTGGATTCAACAGTTGCTGACATGGCTGGCCCTGCCGCAGTTCGGGCTCAGCACGGTCTTTATCGTGGCCCTGATATCGGCCACCTTGCTGCCGCTGGGCTCCGAGCCCGCTGTGGCCGGCCTGCTACACCTGAACCCCGATCTGTTCTGGCAGGCCATCTTGGTGGCTACCGCCGGCAATACCCTGGGCGGCGCCATCAGCTGGTGGACCGGCGCGCTGGCCCGCACCGCCTGGTACAAGGCCCGCAGCCTGCGTAAGGTTGGGCTTGACCTCGCCGACCCCAGCCAGCCCCCTGCGCCACCCAACAAGCAAAGCCGCCACCAGCGCATGGCCCGCATCTGGCTGCGCAAGTTTGGCGCCAAGGCCTGCCTGCTCAGCTGGCTGCCCATCGTCGGTGATCCGCTCTGCGCCGTGGCCGGCTGGCTGCGCCTGCCGTTCTGGCCCTGCGTGTTCTATATGGCGGTGGGCAAGTTTTTGCGCTATCTGGTGATGACGGCCACCATTTTGCATTTCTGGCCCTCGTGAAGTCGCGCTGAGGCTGATGCCCACTTCTGCCGCACTAATCCACCCGCAGGCCCAGCTGCTGCGCCACGGCCGCATAGCGGTCGATGTCGCTGGCAATCACCCGGCCAAATGCCGCCGCACTTTGCAGCACCGGGGTATAGCCTTGCTCGCGCAGCGATTGCTGCATCGCAGGCTCGGCCAGAATCTGCGCCAGCTCCGCATGCATGTGTTGCACGACGGCATCGCTGGTGGCGGCAGGCGCCAACAGACCATGCCACTGCTCCACGCTGAAGCCGGCACTGCCCTGCTCGGCCACAGTGGCAACCTGGGGCCACTGCGCCAGGCGCTGGGGCGCCGTGATGGCAATGGCGCGCACGCGGCCCGCCTCGATCAGTGGCGCAGCGCTGCTGGCGGTGACCATGCCCATGGCGACCTGGCCGGCGGCCACGGCGGCGATGGCCGGCCCGCAGCCCTTGTAGGGCACATGCTGCAAATGCAGCTGCGCGGCCTGGGCCAGCATTTCGCCGGCCAGGTGCTGTGGCGTGCCATTGCCGCAAGAGGCAAACGGCAGCTGCAGCTGCTGCGCCGAAGCGCGTACATCGGCCAGGTTGTGCAGCGCGCTGCCCTGCGGCACCACCAGCACCGACGCGATCGTGCCCACATTGAACACGGCCTTGAAATCCTGGCGCGGGTCAAAATCGAGCTGGCGGTAGACGGCGGGGTTGATCGCGAACGAGCTGTTCACCATCAGCCAGCTGCTGCCATCGCCCGGGGCCTGCGCCACATGGCGCGCGCCAATGTTGCCGCTGGCCCCGGGGCGGTTTTCCACCACCACGGTCTGGCCGGTGCGCTGCTGCAAGGCGGCGCCCAGTTTGCGCGCGAGCAGGTCGGTGCCCCCGCCGGGCGGAAAGGTCACGACGATGGTGATGGGCTTGTCAAAGCGGGCCGCCGCCATGCTGCTGCCGCCCAGCCACAGGCCAGCTGCAATGCAGGCCACAGTGGCGCTTGCGACCCACCACCAGGAAAAGCGTTGGAAAACTCGGGGCATCACAGGCCTCCTTCCAGGTTATGCCAGGTGTTCGGGGAATAGAGGGCAGGCTCAGGCATCCAGGCCAATATCGAGCACCTTGGCGCTGTGCGTGAGCCAGCCCACTGCGATCTGGTCCACCCCGGTGGCGGCCACCTGGGGCGCCGTCTCGGGCGTGATGCGGCCCGAGGCCTCGGTCACCGCCTTGCCCCGGCACATGGCCACCGCCGTGCGCAGGGTCTCCAGGTCCATGTTGTCCAGCAGCACCACGTCCACCCCGAGCTGCAATGCGGCATCGAGCTGCGCGAGCGTGTCCACCTCGAGCTCGATCTTGACCATATGGCCGACGCCCGCCCGGGCGCGGCCCACGGCGGTGGCCACATCGCCAGCCAGCGCAATGTGGTTGTCTTTGATCAGCACGGCGTCATCCAGGCCAAAGCGGTGGTTGCTGCCGCCACCCACGCGCACGGCATACTTTTGCAGCGCGCGCAGGCCCGGCATGGTCTTGCGCGTACAGGTCACCCGCGTGCCATAGGGCTGGATGGCCTGGGCAATCGCATAGGTGGCGCTGGCCACGCCGCTCAGATGGCAGAGGTAGTTCAGCGCCGTGCGCTCGGCCGTCAGGATCGCCCGGCTCTTGCCATGGATGCGGGCGATCTCCATGCCCGGCGCCAGCACCGTGCCGTCGCCGCACAGCGGCTCAAACACGACGCCGCTGTCGAGCAGATGGAACGCCAGCCGCGCCAGATCCAGCCCCGCCAGCACGCCCGCTTGCCGCGCCACCAGGCGCAGGCTGTCCCTGGCGTCAGCTGGCACTATCGTGTCGGTCGTCAGGTCACCGGCGCGGCCCAGGTCTTCGAGCAGCGCCATGCGCACCAGCGGCTCCAGCATCACATCGGGCAGAGGAGGAACGGGCAGCGCAGCAGTTTGATTAATGCTCATTTTGAGTATTTATAGAGTAAAAAAAGGGGCGCGCCAGCCTTGTACCAGTCGCACGGGTATTTATGCTAAACATGAGCATAAATACTGTCAAGCGCTGAAGCCCTGGGGCCTGTCACCTGCGCTCAGACCTTCAAAGAGGGGTTGGGGTAGTCAGCCCCGTGCCAGCGGCAGCTTGTTGCCTGCCACTGCCCGCTCCACCAGCACATTGCGGCGGAAGCGAAACAGCTTGGCGGGGCGGCCTGCGCCCTGGCTGCTGATCTCGCCGGTGTCTTCGACCAGTGCCTGCTGCTCGACCAGGCGGCGAAAATTCTGCTTGTGCAGGCTGCGCCCGGCCAGCGCTTCCACCGCCTGCTGCAGCTGCAGCAGCGAGAAACTGTCGGCCATCAGCTCGAACACCACCGGGCGGTACTTGATCTTGGCCCGCAGCCGCGCCATGCCAGTAGCCAGAATGCGGCGGTGGTCATTGCGCATCGCCGTGCCCAGCAAAGTCTGGCCTTGGGGGGCCGCCATGCCATCGCGCCAGGCCTCAGCCACGAGGCCCGCTTCAAACAGCAGCTCGTAGCGCTGCAGCACCAGCTCTTCGTTCCAATCGCTGCCTTCGAGGCCAAAGCTCACACAGGCCCGCTCCCAGCGCGCGCTGGCTGCCGCCTTGTCCGCCGCCTGCTCACTCCAGGCCTGCAAGGCAGGCGCAATGCGCTGGCCCAGCATCGCCGGCGCGCCGCTGCGCCAGTCCTCCCAGGGGAAATAGCGGTACCAGTCCTGCCAGCCCGGCTGGGCCTGGCCGGCATCGTCCAACTCGCGCGTCAATGCTAGGTAGCTGATGGAGATCGCCCGCATGCCCAGCTCCTGCGAGCGGTCGCGGTCGGCAAAGGTGTAGAGCTGCTCTACAAAGCCCAGCGGGTGGTGGGTCTGCGTCTCCACCCAGGCGCGCAGGCTGGCCTGCAGCGAGCGGTGGTTGGCGGTAAAAGGCCCGGCCGGCAGCGTCTCGCCCGCTTGCGTGGTCAATATGCGCGGCTGCCCGCCCGTCACCGCCACCAGCACCGCCACCAGATCGGCCTGCACCGAATGCTGCTCGCGCTCGGCGGCGTTTTGCGCAAGGGGCGCATCCGCAGCAGTGGTTTTTGTGATCGCGGCAGGTGGGGTCACCGAAGGGGGGCTTTCAAAAATCGATGGACGGGGCGGCGCTTGCAGTGCCAGCCAAGAGGGCGCTACGTCGCAAGCAGCGGCTATCTTATAACGGCTTGCAGCGTTGCTCTGCCATCGCGCTGCCACATGCGCATGAGCGCAGTGCAGCACGAAAAAGCCCGCTGACCTGCAGCGGGCTTGGGGGTTCTGACGGCCAGCACGCAGCGAATGCCTGCGGGCAGTGTTGTTGCCGAAACGGTCAGACGTTAAATCAGAAGATCATTGGCAAGCGATTGATTTTCCTTTGCTTCGCCTACTCGCCGCAAAAAATGTACTCCGATTTGTACTCAATCGTGCGGCGGCTGAATACGCCGGGACAGTCTGCAGGCACGAGCTGCGCGTTGACCTCATCAGCTACGCGTTCGCGCATGACTTGAATGATGCCAGCACTTTGTGGATTTACGCTCGCGACTTTGCACTCGGCGGTAGAGGGTACGCTGAAACGCTCACAGACGTACGGGGCGTTCAACTCTTGGGGCCGCTATGCCAAGAACCCCATGGGCTTCCTAGTTGAGGCGATTTGGTCTGGCAGGTCGCCGACGCGGATGTGATCCCGCTCCTCCCGCGCAGCACGCCCCAGCGCGCGCTTCAACGCCAGCCCCAAGGTCCTGGGTGGCAAGTTCTTCAGCTTGTCCACCACCTGGTCGTCCAGCGTCGGCGCAAAACCTGATCCCCACGGGCTCTCGGCCCGCATGCGGCCATAAATCTGTCGAGCGATGTGAGCCACCTGCGCTGGCATAGGGGCCTGCACGTGCAGCACCGTCATGCGTGACAGCAGCGGTGCTGGGATGCTCTCGATGCTGTTGGCCGTGGCGATCCAGTTCACATGGCTGGCGTCGATGGCGAAATCGCGGATCGAGAGATCGATGAAGTCGCGCGCGCTGCGAGGTTCCAGCAGGGTATAGAGCGCCGCGAGCGGGTCGTACTGACGTTGCTGGTCGGTCTTGTCGAGCTCGTCCAGCACGATCACCGGATTGGCCAACGGCTGGTAGGCCAGCAGCTCAAACACCACACCGGGCTCCGAATTTGACCAGAACGATTCCGACCCGGCCAACGGCGAGCTGGACTGGGTGCTGGCCATGTCGATCACACGGAAGGGAAGGCTCAGCCGCGCAGCCAGCCAGCGGGCGGCCTCTGTCTTGCCAATCCCGGCCGGGCCGACCAGCAGGATGGGAGACCATGCGACACGTCCATCGCCCATCGCATGCAGGGCAAAGTGGTCGTGCAGTACCTCGGCCAGCCCAGCGAAGTTGGGGAAGTCGCGCTGGAAGTCTTCGATCAGCTGCGACCAGTCATCGGGCAGCTCACCCAACTGGCGGCGTTCGTGGCCAGCGGCCCGGATGCGCTCGGCGATGTACTGGGCCCGCTTGGCCTTTTCGTCGGGCTTGGCGCGGTGGCGCTCGACAAAGCTGCGCAGGCCTGCGGCGTCAAGAAGCGCGATTTGGCGTGTTGCCCGAGGGGCCTGCGGCGCGGGCTGATCCGGCGCCGCTGCCGGTGGCTTCATGTCGGGCAGCGACTGCACCAGCGCGTGTACGGCATCGTCGATGGACGGATCGAGCGGCTCGCCACGCACCGACTTCTCGGGCTTGGGGGCGGCCGGCAGTAGCCCTGCCGCTACCGCGAGTTTGTGATTGCGCTTGAGGTCTTCGGCGAATAGGCCGATGGTGGCCTCGTGCTGCTTGCAGCGGACTCCCTGGCCTGCGTTCGCATCGCCGCCAATCACGGGCGCCGAGCAAACCGGGCAATGTTGTTGGGCGGCATGTCGGGCGGCCGCAATCAGATCCAATAAAGCCCTGTCTCTGTTGATGCTGGCGCCCACCAGTTCCACCCGCAGGCTGAGCTTGTCGCGCTGGTTGGTGGCGCAAAACAGCGGCAGGTGGCGGTAGTCGGCCGGCTTCATCAGCAGCTCGCACTGGCCCACGAAGTGGGCCAGCACCGCCAAGTGGCCAGGGGCGGGCTCCACCACCTGCTTGGCCAGCCATGGGTGCTCGGCTTTCAAGGCCGCCAGGCTCGCTTGGTAGGCGGCGCGGCTCATGGGTCGACGGCTGTTAGGACGAGTCATGGCGGCCTCTTTTGATTCACTATAACTTACTATAACAATGTAAGGCGCGATGATCCAGTGTTCACTTGCCGTGCTGCTCTTGGTTATAGTGATTTACTGTGATTCCTTTGGAGGCCGACATGTCTGCCTTGAGCAGCGAGCAACTCCCCATACTGGCCGGCGCGCTCTTGCGTCTGCGAGGCCTCACGTTGGCAGCGGTGTTTGACGCCACGGGCATTCGCGCGGCCAACCTGTCTGCATGGCTGAAAGGCAAACCGCAGGTCATCTCTGCGGCGCGCGTGACTGCGTTGCTTTACCACCTGGGTGTCCAAGGTGGGCAGCTTCGGTCAGACATGGTTCACACCTGGAGCGACCAAGGTGAATGGGCACACCTGCGCACCGTTTTCAACCTGCTCCAGGCGCCAGTGGCGCCCCGATGCTTGTTTCTCGATGAGCATCCCGGCATGTCCCATACAAGATTCCTGCAGTGGGGCGAGGCATGGGTTCGGCTGTCTCTCACGCCGAGGCCGACTGCGCAGGACGATTTGGCCGCGATAGTCAGCCCCGACCGAATGATCGTGCTACCCGTTGCGCTGGAGGGCATCCCCACGCAAGACCCGCAAGCGACCGCTTCTGCGCTCTTGAGCCTCGCCGAGCAGGGTGGGCAGGAGATCCCCACTGGCGAACTGGCCCATGGCTTTATGCAACGCCTCGGTGCGCCGCCAGGGCAGGACTTCGTGCTCACGAACGGCGACTCGTTGGGCTGGCGCATCTTGGAGGTGAGCTTGCGCAGTGCGATGCGCAGGGGGTTGAGCCCCACGCAATTGGCGTTAAAGATCGAGACGATGCGTCTCGATGAAGACGACTTCCCTCGTTCAGGCAAAGCCAAGTTTGGTTGAAGTGCGGGAGGAACGTGACGAGGGCGAACTTCGAGCGCGCTAACCGCCAGTACAGGTAAGGACTGGATTAGGCTGACCTGTGTCATTCCCGCACCGACACTCAACGACAGCTCTGGAATCGCCCCGGATTCAGTTTGTGCACTTGAGGTCGTTGAGGGAACATTGCTGCCAAAGCGAAAAGTCTTAGTGCTCGGTCTGTAGTTCTGCCACCAGTTCCTGTCTGGTCGCCGCGCTGTAATCGTCCCGCTTGAGCTTCAGCTTTTCGAGCATGAACCCGTGCGTCAGCTCGAACCCGTCAAGCAGCGTATACCAGTTCATGACGTACAGCTTCATACGCGGGTCCTCCGTCACGAGGCCGGGGTCGTTGCGCAAGACATGGGCGTTCAGTCGACTGGTAATGATGGTGTCAGCAGAGGAAATCTGGCGCCCGAGGAGTATGAGCTCGAAGTGCATCTTTTCCGACTTGAACTGGGGCTGGCGTTTGATGATTTCCGCGTAGTCCTCAAGCTGCCGAAGATGCTTTTTGTTGAGCGAAATCGCCGGCCGCTTTATCTCCACGACGATGCACTTGAAGATTCTATTTCCCAATGAGTCGAGGGACGGAAACTTGCGTGCCAGGAATAGGTCCGTTTGCCGCTTGGCACCGGGCAGATCCTCTTCGTCGTCGACATCGTCCATGTCGACAGGGTTCCGCGCCATGACCTCGTCGCGCATCTTCCTGGCAATCCCGGTAAAGGTGTCCTCCTCTGCGCCGAGAATCTCGTAGCGCGGCCCGAACAGCCAAGTGTTGCTCTCGATGACCCTCTGCAGGTCGGGCGTCTCGAGGACCTCTCGGTAGTGCACGTTCATTACGTGGCGTAGCTGCTCCACAGCTGTAGCCCGTCGCTGCAGTATTTCGATACTCGCAACGATGTTCTCGAAAGTCGCGTTCTTGAGCTGGTTTGCGAGGTCCTGCACCGACTTCGCATCGAGGTCAAGAGCACCTTCAAGCACGTCACACAGAGCATCGTTCTCATTTGAAACAGCAAGCCTGTCCAGCAGCCGAATGATGAGCTTCGCCTGCTTCTTGCTGGCGGTTTGAAAGACGCGTGGCTCGGCAATGTAGATGTTCCGAACTAGGTCGCGGGTGTGCTGGTGCCGCCATGCCTTCTCGGCCTCATCCAGCCCCGCGTAGGTCGGAAAGTAGCCTTGATCCTCGTAGCCCTGCACAACTTCTTCCGCTTGCAGGCGAAGGAACTCGTCGTAGACAGACTGGCCAAGTCGGTCTAGCTGAGCCTTGAATTTTTTCCATACGGGGGACGCTGGCGTATGCGCGTCAGGATTAAATAGGTCCTGTTCCTGCGAGAAAGTGTCAGCCCATGATGATTTCACACAGACGCTAGTAAAGAAGTTGGGCTTTAGATTAAGCGAGCTCAGCACCTTGTAGACCAACTCGCCGCTGGAATTCAGCAGGTAGAGATATGACTTTTCTGATGTTGGGCGCTGCTCCCAGCGGATGATTTGAGTCTCGAAGACTTCGTCGTCTGCGGAAATGGTCTGAACGAAATCCTCGTGTTTCGGCACATCCACGGCGCGGCCATTCAGATACAGCCGCTTCTCTTTGTGCACCGCGAGGTACCAGCCAAACTCAACGGCGAATTTCTCCAGAAGCTCATCATGCGTCGGCAGAACACCTGTGAATTGAGTGAGCTCTACCAGAGTTCCGTGACCATGCTTCAGGATTTCATGCTTCTGGTCAGTTTCGTCGATGAGCCAGGCCTCGAAGTCTTTGATGGTCGGCTCTGCGACCTCGATTACTGCATCGACATTCTTGAACCTGGTGAACCAGGATGCGTTGCGGCATAGCTTATGGAACGCGAGACGCCCGCGACCATGCTGCCCCTTTAACGATAGGTTCGCCTTCTTCGAAGAGTCGTTGAAGTTGCCGAACGTGTCGCCCAGCGTGGCAAATTCGATACCTTCTCCGTTGTCCTGAACGACGACCCGCTCCACCCCGTGGATCTCGTTCTCAACCACAGTGACGGCAACGAAGCTCGCACCGGAATCGAATCCATTCCAGGCCAGCTCAAAGAGGGGATCCCACGGCTCATCGTTCCCAAAGTGCTTCTTGATGCCTGAATTGCCGATAGCGGCACTTCCCTTGAAAGCATTTTTCTTCGTCATACGCCTCCCGCACATCCTTGTGAAGTTATTGTGCACTCCTGACCTGCAACCAGCCACTCTTTCCCCGAGCGCGCCGCATGCAGCATCGGAACATCATTCGAGCCGACCTCGATCGGCCTATGCCAGTAGCCGGCCGTATCGCCACTCTGCCTGCCGGCAGAACAGTCTGCGAGTCCAAGCCATGTCGCCACCCCCTACCGTGTATGGCGGCAGACCGGCCCGTGGCCGCAGCGAGGATTCAGCCTGATGCTTGATCTGGACGCAGCCTTCATCTGCCGTGTCCCCAACTGCCGCTGCCCACCAAACCTGTCGGCTTGGCGTCCAGCGGCCACATTCTTTGAGCTCGAAGAAGCGAACTCAAAGAATGTGCCGAATACGGTGGGGACAGCCTGCTTGCGAACGTGCGTCCAACATGAATGTGCGACAGACGGTGCCAACCCTTGCGCGAAGACCGGTGCCTGCCTTGTGCGAAGCAGGTGGGGGCAATGTGCAAAGACGTTGGCGACTGCGTGCCTTGGACTGTGCGAACAGTGTGGTGACATCCAGCCGAACAAGGTGTGAACACCTCGTCCGCCTTGGTTTTCAAAGCACCTCATCTTGCGATGCCACCATCCACACCCGCTTCAATGGCAGCTCGGCCTTGAGGTCTTCATCCAGACGCCCGTACTGCTCGAACAGTTGTTCGAGCAGCTCCTTTTGCGTCCAGAGCCGCAGCCTGAAGAACTGGGAGGCTAGTTCCTTCTGCACGTTGCCCTTGAAGCCACCCCAGGCTACGAACAGGCCCTGATCAGCATTGAACTTGGTCATGGCACCCAGCAGTTTGTCCACCGGCTCGCGGCCAATCGGCGAGTCCTCAGACTTCACCTCCACGCACAGACGCGGCGCGGAAAACCCCAAGGGGCCAGAGCCTGCAAGGATGTCTGCACCGCCGTCTGCTCCCTCCGGGCTGCGGTAGGTGGTGTAGCCCTGTGCTTTCAGGATGCCCTCAACCAGTCGGGTCAGGCCATGCCCCTTGAAGCGGGCAGAAACCAGAGCGGCGATCTGGTCGCGTGCTAACTCGTCTAGGTCGGCGTCTGCGGCCTCAACATCGGCGGTCGTTGCCGTCGCTGCCTTGGCAGACGCTGCCAGCGTTTCTGCCTTCCAACCCTGGGCGCGCATGGAAGCGATGCGCTGCTCGGCGTTGTTGCGCTGGATACGGCAGATGGTGAGAAACGCCCCGAAGGAAAACAACAGGTCCTTGCCAAAGTGCGTGCGGGGGATGGCTTCGCCGATCCACTTCACAGCTCGCCAGTGGAAGAAGGGGTTCGGACCAGCCGTCTCGGCGTGGTAGTCCCCCGTGATCTCACCGATGTAGACCGCAGGCTGCGTCTTCAGGGGCAACACCACGAGGTCGCCCTTCTGCATCTCGTGGGCGAAGGGCCAGACCTGACTGACCCAGTTCACCACAGCCTTGGGCTTGGCCTCCGGGTAGCGCTGGGTCATTTCAGCGGTCAACTCGCCTCGCTGCTGCAGCTTGGATAGGTCAAGGTTCAGCTCATCCCAGGTCACATAGACCCGACCTTCTTGGATGAACTTCTGTTCGTATTCACCGTGAGATCCAGCGCGAATCAACCAAATTGCCATCTTTTCCTCCCTAATTGCGCGCTTTCCTAGTCCTTGGCGCACGTCTGCGGACAAGTACGGACGTTGACGGTACCGGCCCGGTAGCCTAGAATTCGCATCAACACGGCCCCTCTCGGTGACTCTGCTTCGGCAGGGAAGCTGCTGAGGGGTTTTTTATTGCCTGTTCTCACCAGTCTGCCTCCCACCCACCAGGGGCGCCCATGCCCGCCAGGTTCAGGCCGAGGTGAGAGAAATCGGGGAAGGCTAGCAGATGCGCTTTCATCCGATCAGGCCAGCTCGACCGAGGATTGACCACGCCCAGCAGATGTCGGGTGATCTTCAAGAGCAAGAAGCAGCGTGCCCGCGTGCGCATCGGTCTCAAACGTTGTGACCCAGGCCTGCTCTGCAGACGACGGCAGCTTCGGCTGGTCGACGATGTTCCGATTCCAGAGGCGGCTGTGGTGCGCGCAGACATTGCGCAGATAGTTCAGGCTTCGCAGCCATGTCGCGAATACCCGGCCGTTGCTCACGCCGTACTGGCTGGCAATCGCGTCTTGCTCGGCCTCGCGAAGGCCGTTGAACAGCGTCGAAAGCGTGCCGAAGTCCCAAACCTCGCAGGCCACCCAGATCGCCAGTGGTAGGCCGTATTTCGCGCGGTTGTGCCGAACGAATTCTTCCCTGGATCGGCCGATCAACTGGGCATGCTTGCCCAGCCACTCGTGGTGCCGGGTGACGCCGGAATCCTTGTCCAACTTGACGCTGAACTCGTCGTGGAAGAGCTCGGGCTTGAGGTAGGCAAAGCGATCAAGTTGCCCAAGGGTGTGGGACACGTCCACGCGCAGCGCGACTTCGATGCGTTCCAATGCGTCCATGACCAGCAGCCGAAGCTGCTTGTCAAAGACGTACAGGTCCACCGCATTCTGGAAGGTGGTCCCAGCCCGGAAGGCATCAAGGGCGATGCGCTCTTCGCGCACTTTCTTCGGCTTGCGACCGTGCTCATCCAACAGGCATAACGGCTCACTGCGTTCGCGGAAAGCGAACCAATAGCCGCTGAGGCGGTAGTAGCCAATGCGCTCCAGATAATCCAGCGCGCGATCCCGGTCTGTGACGATCATGCCCCGGTCTATTAACTTATCCAGTTGATCGGCGTAGCTATTCCAGGGCTTGGGGTAACTCACTTGGAAAATCCCATAAGTGGTGGTCGTCGTCTACTACAGCAATTCATGCAGCAGCAATCGGGTTGCACTTGGATTTAATGAACTCAAAAATCGGTTTGAATGTTTCAAAGTGTGCCCGATCCAATGTTGGAACGATGTCGTTGGCAAATTTGACCTTATCGCCTGAAAATTCAATGATCTGAGCACCAGCAGATGCTGCCTTCCGTTGAAACCAAGTGCCGACCCATTCGTCCTTAAAAAAAAGTAGCTCAATGGACAAATGGGAATCCTGCCCTCGACCCCAAGGCTTTCCGTTGTCGTCGAGTACCTGCCGTTTGATGGCATCAACATTTGGCACCGGGAGAAGTGCTGCGTAATGATTTTGATGCCGAAGTCGCTTGACCAATCCCTTCTGAGGATCAGTTACCTCTGCATGGCATGTTCTAGCATCCAGGCCATTCCAATCATCGTAGGCCTCATCGAAATCAAACAAAGCAAACATCTTGCGATTTGGAAAGTTGACTCGAAGCTCATCTCTTGAAAAGAGGTTTCTAAGAAAAATGCGATCAAACGCATTCTGTATTGCAAATGGACGCGGCTCATCCGGGTAGAGTTTCAACCATGCTGTCTCCAATATCTTTTCATCTGTCACACCTTCGGTAAACAAAACATCACCGGATGTGCCGCAGAGAAAATGATTGATGCTAAGCCGAGCCTCACTTTCGGAAAGAGTTATCAAGCCAGCAGACAGCGACTTGATAACATCTGCCTTGTTTACTTTGGTCAGCGCCACTTTCTCACCGTCAAACTCGAACAAGTTGATAACGCTCTCGTTAGCGCAGGTGATCGTTGATGCGCTATGGCTGCTCATCAACACGTGGCTATTTTTTTTCGCTGCTGCATCAGTGATGTCGAAAACCTGCCGCAAGAACTCAAACTGCCATTCGGGGTGAAGAAAAGCATCCGGTTCATCCAGCAAGATCAGACAATTGCGGTGCTTAAATAGTTCGACAATAGAATAAATATAGACCGACTGAAATTGGCCGTCACTGAAGTGGCTAATATTGGCCTCTATGCCCGAAGCGAGGCGAAGCGGTACAGAAACACCGCCCAGCATTCCCAGGGTCTTCAAGTTATCAAACTGCCGGAACAATTCCTGCCATTTTCCGGCAAATTTCTCCTGCAGCTTACTGATGGATAGGTATAGGATGTAACGATCCTCAGTAGGAAAATACCCCTCTGTCACCGTCAGCTTCTCTGTGTTGTCCCACACACAATCGCTCAAGATGCCGAGAAAATCCTTTGTAATGCCGAGCGGACGCCAATAACGGGAGGCGACATCAACATTGTCGATGTCGTACTTTTTCTTCTCGCCACCTCGCGCGTAGTCCGGCCGCTGTAAATCAATCCTCAACACAGGCTCGGAAACGTCTGCAGTTCCAGGTTTTGTGATGCCAAGTCTATCGATTTTCAGCTTTTGTCGAATGAATGTGTGAGCTCTGCTATCTGAGGGCTGCACCAGCAATACCGCCAATAGCAGTGCCTTGTACTCTTGGCCGATACCGAGGAAGCGACGGGAGTCCTCAAGATTGGCTCCTTTGATGCGCTCACGAAATTTCTCTTCGTAGTCGGCAATCAAGTTGGTAACAGTAGTGTTGTGGCCAGAGTAATAGATCAAGACGTTGTCGGGGAATGGTGTTTGCCCGAGCGTTTTGCGATCTTCGTCCTTGTTGATCCTCAGCTTGCCCGATTTCCATTCAATTTCGGTGTCCTGCCCTTCAATTTCGTAGCTCAGGCGGTAATCAAAAGAAATGTTATTGGTGGGGCGATCAAATTGATCTAGATGACGGAAGATTTCAATCAGAGCCTCGAACAGATTTGATTTGCCGCTACCGTTCTTGCCGACAAAAACATCAATGAAACTATCGCCATCGAACTGCAGCGTGAAGTTTCTTAGATTTTTGTAATCACTGATGAATATTGATTTTAGGCGCATAACGGTTCGTTCACATTTGTGCCATCACAGCGTTGAGCAGTTCTGTTTTTTTTGTGGCGGCGCTATTAATATGCTGCTCGATGGCATCGCAGAGGTGCATCAGCAGATCGACTTTCTTTACAATTCGCTGCTGCTCTTCAAATGGCGGCAAATTGAATGAAAATCCACGAACAATTTCACCATTCAATGCCGGTTGTGCGCCCCCTCTGCCGTCACCACGGTGTGCTTCATATTTGCTTTTTGCCCATATCCACGCAAACTCAGGGCTTACGAAGTTTTCATTGAAAACTAGCGCGGCGACATTCTGATTGGTGCATGCTTCTATTCCAAGCAACGCAGATTGACCTCTAGTTTTTCCTTGGCCAATGATCGCTATTAACAAACTCCTTGCAGGGATAAGGGAGACGCTCGAAGAATCGTAGCCGGATTGCGTAATTTTTTCAGATGTGTCGCGGATAATATTATTTGCCACCTCGCCAGAACTTACCCAAGGAATATCGCCTTGCCAAAATTCCGGATTGCTTCTACTGGGGGTTGAGCCAAGTCGCACATCAGCAAAGTCTTGAACCGTTATTTTCTCCCAAGATTTTGGCAATATAACTTCACTATTCGATGCGGGGGCCGCCTTCTGTCTTTTTGATGCTCCCTCATTGATGCGTCGAATCCTGTCTTGTGAAATTTTACTGAGCAACACACTTGCAGGCTCTGCTTGTGAGTCTTGAGGTACAAGTTTTCCGATGACTGCCAGTTGCAAAATGGCTTTGCGCAGCTCGACAACATTCTCTTTGACTGCGTATAGATCACCAAAGTGTTTTGAGATAAATGCCCAAGCTTCGTCTGCGCTACCGTTGCCGGTGGTGTCGATCAGTTGCGAGAGCGCGGCGGCGTGTGTGGCCAAACGCTTTTTTTCGCGTTCGTTTCGCAGATTTTCCAGCGCGTCGCAACGCGCCATCAACCGGTCGATTTGGGCGACGATGCGATGTTGCTCGTCAAGCGGTGGGAGCGGAATTGGTATCTCGACAAACTTGGCAATGGAGACGCCACCAATGATTCCGGTCATCGCGGCGGTAAATGAAGCGCGGAAGGCTGGGGACAGATAAACGTAGAGGATGAATCGCGACGGAATATGCCCATACAATTCATTTGCAAACAGTTTGTTGCCGAAACAGATGTCGCGATCAGTTAGGCCACACTTTTTTCCGGCGCTGCCACCTTCAGCACAAATCAGCACTGCCCCCTGGTGTGCGATCCTGAATTTTTCTTCATCCACTGGAATGCAGATACCGTTGTCGTAGTCCAGCGGGTCAAAACCGTAGCCGACATCCTTGGTTGCTATATAGGGTAAGCCCTCGACACCGGCATATTTTGATTCTTTTTCCGATGCATTGATGCTGTTGCCATTAAAAATATTGCCAATCGCTCCGAGTCGAACCCACTGCCACCCATGGGGCAAAGAGTAGGATTCATCGCTGGCGGTGATCTCAGTCAAGGTTTTTGGCGCTTTGATCTTGCGTTCTTTCACCAGCCGCTTCTTTTCGGCTTCGATTAACTTGAGCAGTTCGCTGGCCGGTGAGTCATTTGGATCTTGCGGCACCAGTTTTCCCTGCATCGCAAGCTTCAAAATCAGCTCGCGTAATTTTGCGATGCCATCGGGCGCGGCAAAGGCCGTATCAAAGTGTTGCTCCAGCAATTCCATCACTGCCCCCTGAGTGCGAGCATCAGCTCTGCCTTGAGGGCGTTCTGTGCCTCGGTAAGTTGGCGGGTAATTTCCTGGTATTCCGCCATCAAGTCTTCAGGCTTGTCGTGCTTAACACTTACTCGATGTGGATTCTTACAGTCCAGGTTGTAGTTGCGCGCCGCAATGTCTGCAGCCGATACCTTCCAGGCGTTCTCTGTTGTCTTCCGCCCTTTGCGTGAGGGGCCGCCCCACCAGGCCTTTTCGAGGTCAAATTCCTTGATCTCCAGCGGCTTGGTGCGTGAGTAGCTCTTATAGCCGTCCGGGTAAGGATGTTCAAAAAACCAAACGTCCTTGGTGGGTTCGCCCTTTTCGAAGAACAGCACATTGGTCGCGATGCTTGTGTAGGGCGCAAACACTCCCTTGGGCAGGCGCACAATGGTGTGCAGGTTGAACTCTTCGAGTAGTTCGCGTTTGAGCGTGGTCTTGGCCCCTTCACCGAACAGGAAGCCATCGGGCAGCACGACCGCGGCACGGCCCGTGTCATGCTTGAGCAGGTGCATGATCAGTGCCATGAACAGGTCTGCGGTTTCGCGTGTCTGGTACTTGCGCGGAAAGTTATTCTCGATGCCGTCTTCTTCCATGCCACCAAAGGGCGGATTGGTGAGGATGATGTCCACCCGGTCTTTCGGGCCGTAGTCCTTGAGCGGGCGGCTCAGGGTGTTGTCGTGGCGTATGTTGCTGGGCACATCGATGCCATGCAGCATCAGGTTAGTCATAGCCAGCATGTGCGGCAGTGGCTTTTTCTCGACGCCGTGGATGCTGTCTTGCAGCGTGATGCGGTCTGCCGCTGTTTTGACTTGTGCCTTCAGGTGTTCGATGGTGCAGGTTAAGAAGCCGCCCGTGCCGCATGCTGGGTCCAACACGCTTTCGCCCAACTGCGGGTCAAGAATGTCCACCATGAATTGGGTGACGGCGCGTGGCGTGTAGTACTCGCCCGCATTGCCCGCCGATTGCAGATCGGCCAAGATCTTTTCGTAGATGTCGTTGAACAGGTGCCGGTCGGTGGAGGAGTTGAAATCGACATCATCTTCAATGGTGTTGATGACCTGCCGCAGCAGGGTGCCGGACTTCATGTAGTTGTAGGCATCCTCGAACACCGAGCCCACCACCTTGCCGTGGGGCGTGACACCGGCAGAGGTGGCCAGCTTTTTCAGCGAGGGGAAGAGTTCGTTGTTAACGAAGTCAATCAGCTCTTCGCCGGTGATGCCCTCGGCATCTTTGGCCCAATTGCTCCAGCGGAATCGCGTTTGCAGCGGCGACTTGTAGCCGGGAATGGTGAGCTGCCATTCCTGCTCCTTGTCATCAAAGATTTTCAGGAACAGCAGCCAGACGATCTGGCTGATGCGCTGGGCGTCGCCATCCACGCCGACGTCCTTGCGCATGATGTCTTGGATGGTTTTGATCAGGGTGCCGATGGACATAAGTGGATTCCGGGATGTTTGTTATGCGCGCAGCTGCAATGAACCGTAGAGCGCTTGTTCGAGTTCGTGCACCGCGTGCTGGTATTGATCCAGCCCGCCAAAGGCGCGGATGATTTCGATGGGGGTGCCGAAGCTGGTGAAGGGCGCAATGGTGAGGATCTGGGTTTCCTCAATGGGGCCCACGCCTTCATCGGCGTATTTATCCAGCAAGGCCTGCAGCACGCGCTGCGCCTGTTCGCCGTAGCGGGTGAAGTAGTCGCGCTTCTTCACCTGCTCGGCGCGTTCCTTGCGGGTGAGCGGCGGCTGGTCCCAGGCGACATGGCAGACCAGATCGAAAGGGTCGAACTCCTTGCCCGACTGCCGGCCAATTTCTTCGGCCAACGCTTCAAAGAACACGCCTTCGTTGGCCAGTTCGTCGATGATGGCCTGCTTTTTCTCGGCATCGTTCCAGCGCCGCAAAAAGTCATCGAGTGAGCTGAACTCCTTGGCGAGCGCCTTGCGGGTGTAGTCTTTCAGCGATTCGGTGATCAAGCGGCCAGCGGCATCGAAATACTGCACCCGCTCGGACGCCACTTTGACTTCCACATTGGCGACAACGTAGCGGCGGATGCTACTGCCTTCCTCGCCGGGCCGAGGTTCAGCTACTCCCGACCACGGCGATTCTTCTGTCGGCTGATAGGTGAAACCATCTTGGGCCGGTAAACCCTCGCCCTCATCCGGCGGTACGGGCGAGTCAATGCCCTTGGGCTCATAGATTTGTACCGGGTCGCCATCGAAATCAGGATCGGCAAACAGCTCCGTGGCCTTCTTGAAATCAATGATGGTGAAGTAGTACTTGTCGTAATCCTCATTGATGCGCGTGCCGCGCCCGATGATCTGCTTGAACTCGGTCATGGACTGGATACGCTGATCCAGAACGATGAGTTTGCAGGTCTGCGCATCCACTCCAGTTGTCATCAGCTTTGAGGTGGTGGCAATAACAGGGTACTTGGACTCAGGGAAGATGAAATTGTCGAGCTCGGCTTTGCCCTCTTCGTTGTCGCCGGTAATGCGCATCACATACTTGCTGTTCTGTGCCACGAGATCGGCGTTCTCGTTGACCAAGGCTTGGCGCATGCGCTCGGCGTGATCGATGTTGTCGCAGAAAACGATAGTTTTATCGAAACGATTTGTTTGCTTCAGGAAGTCGCTGATCTTTTTGGCAACCAGTTCCGTGCGCTTTTCCAGAACGAGGTTTTTGTCAAAATCCCGCTGGTTGTAAATCCGATCCTCGATCTGATTGCCGTATTTATCGACCATGCCTTTATCAGGGCGCCAGCCGGTGAGGTCTCTATCCAGGTCAATGCGTACGACCTTGTAGGGTGCCAGAAAGCCGTCGTCGATACCCTGCCGCAGGGAGTAGGTGTAAATCGGTTCGCCGAAGTAATCGATGTTGGATACTTCTTTGGTTTCCTTCGGGGTAGCTGTCAGTCCGATCTGTGTGGCCGACGAGAAGTATTCCAGAATCTCCCGCCAGGCCGAGTCGGCTGCCGCGCTGCCGCGATGACACTCGTCGATGACGATGAGGTCGAAGAAGTCACGACTGAACTGCTTGTAGATATTGCGTTCTTCTTCTGTACCAGTGACAGCCTGATACAGCGACAGATAAATCTCATATGACTTGTTGGCCTGCCGCTTCTGGATTTTGGTCATTGCCGAACCGAAGGGCTTGAAGTCGTTGGTCATGGTCTGATCGACCAGGATATTGCGGTCGGCCAGGAACAAGATGCGTTTTTTGGCTTTGGATTTCCACAAGCGCCAAATGATCTGGAAGGCGGTGTAGGTTTTTCCTGTACCGGTGGCCATGACCAGCAGTAGGCGGTTCTGGCCGCGAGCGATGGCTTCAATGGTCTTGTTGATGGCCAGTAACTGGTAATAGCGCGGGGTTTTGTTGCTGCCGTCGCTGTAATAGTCCTGCGAAACCAGTTCGCTTTGTGTTGGGTTTAGGCCAAGGTGTTCTGCCCACCATTGCCAAAGCACATCCGGCCCCGGCAATTCGTGCAGAGCCAACTCGCGCTCGATGACGCCGTCTTTGGCAATTTTGTTGTGAAATAGGAAACCGTCACCATTGCTGCTGAAAACGAAGGGCACTTGCAGCATTTCTGCATATCCCTGCCCCTGTTGCATGCCATCGCCCAACGAGTGTTTGTTGTCCTTTGCCTCGATGACTGCGATAGGCATGTTGGGCTTGTGGAACAAGACGTAGTCGGCGCGTTTGTTTTGAGCGCGAGTGTGCAGCTTGCCTCGGACGATGATGCGACCCTTGGTGAGTGGAAACTCTTCACGTACCTGAGTAGCTATATCCCAGCCCGCCTGCTCAAGTGCGGGGGTAATGAACTTGGTGCAGATGTCGCGCTCTGACAGCTCTTTCTTGTTCATACGCCATTCCCTTCCGGCTTGTGCTCAGAGGAACTGGCCCTCAATTCGTGAACTCGCGCGTACTCCAACACCAAGATTTCGATCATCGACGCCACTGAACGGCGCTCGCGATCAGCCGCCAAGCGCAAAAGCTGCTTGATCTCGGCGGAGGTGCGGATGGAAAGGGTTTCGTCCTTCAGGCGTGACATGGCAGTGCCTCGACAATTGCGTCACGCAAATGTACTGCCTTTGCATGTAATTGCGCAATGCAATGTTGCACCATGCCCATCCCAGCGGCAGGCGCTCTCAGATCACGGCCGGACGTCCAACGTGAAATGAGGCAATGGCGACAGTCATTGCCCCATTCGTCGTTCGCGTTGCCTCATTCCATTGGGGGGCGAGCACGTCCGGCCGGGGGCGTACTTGCAAGGCCTTGAGCGGCAAATCTGCTTTGATGAGTGCTGGACGCAAAGTATGCCCACTGCGGGCCTGATGCGCCGTGCCGTAGTGACGCCGCGTTTTGGTGCTTCGATGGCCAAGACCACGGCTGGCGGCATCGCCGTCGCCTGATGCCCTCACGTCTGCTGCCCATTGATGGCGGAAGCAGGTGGCGGTGATGGTGTGACCATGCTCGGACCAAAGTGCGCGTGCAAGGCGCTGAACCTCCGCTGTGAAGTTGACCGCCTTGGCAACATGGATGTCCAGCTTTCTGTCGGGTAGTGCGCTGAGCCGCTTCACCAGCGCAGCCACCAGCGGATGGGTGTCCTCAGCGGCGTAGGCCATGAAGCGGTAGCGTTGCCCCTGTTGGGCCTTGACCTTGATGCCCTGCACGTAAAGACAGAGGGTCTCGATGCCGAGCGCTTCGTCGTGCTGCACCCAAGCAGTGATGCCTTTGACAACTTCACCGGGCCTTGCACCGGTCAGCGCTGACGCCAGCAGTGCGTCGGCATATTTGCCAGTGGCGCCGCGCTCATACAAGTCTTCTCGCCAGGTCGGCGGCAGCCCTTTCAGCGCCTTGCGTTTGCTCCGGCGCTTGCGGCGCGGTTGGGTCATACCCTGCTCGTTTAGGGTAACCAAGGCACACAGTTGCTCGTGTAGGCGAGGCAGCACATCAGCCAAGCGATGCCAGTCCAGATCCTGCGGGGCCGAGCGCACATCCAGGTGCTCGCTCACCAGCCGTCGACAGTAGAACCGGAGTGCGGCAAGGCGTTTGTGGAAGGTTCTGGGGCTATGAGTGGCTTGCACAGCGCCTGCCAAGCCGCCTGGGGTGAAGGGGGCACGATCCAGGAGTACATGGGCCATGCGCAGGTACTCGGCCTCTGTGCGGCTGGATCGGCCAGTTGAGAGTGCCCGGGGCAATGCCCTAGGCAGCATGCCCAAGCACTCGCGGGCGATGATGTTCAAGCGGTCGGCATCGACGTTCATGGTCGAACGCCTTTGGCGAGATCTTCGAAGATGACGGCGGAGACTTCCCGCAGCTTTCCCTCCCGGAGTGCACTGAGCAGATTGCCTCTCCCCAGTGGCGCATACCCATGCCTGGGTTCGCCATCTTTCAAGGTGACTTGCTCGCAGAACCCGGTTTCTTCGACGCGCATGAAGCTACTCGGGTTCTCGGCCGGCCAGCAAAAGCAACGGCCTGCCCAGGCTTTCAGCTCTGATTTGGACGGCGGAGCTGGTAGAGCAGGCTGCTGGGGCGGTGTCACCAAACTCTGGGCAACGGCATAGGCATAGGCTCCGGCATCTCTTGGCGGCCGGTTCGACTGGTACTGCTTTGCCACGGCAGAGAGAATCGCTTGCGTGCCTGCCTTGCTCACGCCGTTGCGCTGGGCCTTGGCAATGGCGGCCTCCACCTGACCCAAACTGCTAGCCGGGATGCCCGACTTATCCACAGGCACCTCAGCCGGTGCATCTAGAGTTGGCGTTAGCTTAGAGTTGGTTTTATCGTTGGCGTTACTGTTATGCAGGGAAACGTTGGATGGGGCATCGATACCGTATTCATGCGGTACGGGTAACGCTTCTGCCTGTGCATCGTCTTCCAGCAGGGTGTCCAGGAGCTGCCGAAGTTCTTCGGTGAGCCGGGCCTTGTAGTCGGCCAGGAATGGGGCCAACCAGGGTTCGGGTAGCTGCCGGATGTTCTCAATGGTTCGGGCGCGGAGCTTGGGGCCCATGGTCTGGCTGGCCAGGTTATGAAACCACCAGATGCGAACCCAGACGAACATGCGCGCTGGCTCGAACCACACAAGGTCTTCCGCGCGCAGGCGCTCGACAACCTGCAGCCACTGGTCCTGAGACCAGCCGATCTCAGCAGCAGCAATGCGAGGCACGAGTGCGTAGGCGCCGATGATGTTGGAGACCGGGCTGGTCAACAAATGCAGTAGTGCGGTTTTGTCTTCGGTCGTGCACTGCTGCAACAGCGGGCTGTGCCAGAAGCCGTGGTCGTTGATGGTTCTTTGTCGGCCCATCTCACTTAACCTCCTGCGCCTTGTGGCGCTGGGCCGCTTGCTGCTCCAGCCAAGCGTCAATCTCGTGCTCCAGGAAGCCGGCCACGCGGCCGCCTAACTGGATGGGACGGGGGAAGTCAGTGGTCTTGCACAGCCGCCACAAAGAGGTTCGGCTCAGGGCGATCTTGTCGCAGACGTCTTGAATGCGGATAACGCGCAGCATGTGGTGCTCCTCGAAACATCGTGAAAACACCGGTGATGCTGCGCGGCCGTGCGGCGCGATGCACGGACATCAAATGCCGC
This sequence comes from Comamonas sp. JNW, assembly GCF_003105075.1. Lineage (NCBI taxonomy): Bacteria > Pseudomonadati > Pseudomonadota > Betaproteobacteria > Burkholderiales > Comamonadaceae > Comamonas > Comamonas sp. JNW. The sequence goes on along the minus strand of NZ_QETI01000002.1, from coordinate 193,869 downwards.
GCTGAAGGACGAATTTTTGGCCGCGGCTCAGTGGTCCCCAGGGTGGAAGTCGGGGAGCACGCCGATCCCGTTTCGGCGGTCAGAAATCAGCTCTTTCAGGCTGGCCGTGTATTCGGTGGGCTCCATGACGTCGTGGAGGGGATCATCCGGTAGACAGTCGGGCCACTCCAGATGGGTGAACCGGCCCCGCAGCGACTTCAGTGCCGACAGGGCCGCACTCTTGGCTCGCACCTCGTTCTCGCCGCCTGCGGCAAAAACCGCTGCCAGGCACATGACCGGGCCAGAAGGGTGCGGGTCCGCATGCTGGGTCTCCGATCCACTGTGAGCTACTCGCACCGGCGTCCAGCCGTGCCGATGACAGAGCACGACGAACTGTCGAGCGGCCCAGCGCTCAGCCGTGTTCTCCGGTCGTCCTCGCCTGCGAGGCGCACCCAGTGACTTGGCGGCTTGCTCCAGCCATCGCAGGTCTTGCCACTGCAGCATGCGACTGGCGGGCCGTGGCCCCCAGGGCTCGTCGAAGAGCTCGTGCTGCTTGTCGAGGTTGTAGCCCTGGGGATCGCCCAGGTCGTCAACGTAAGCTTGGTGTGTGGCCCGTTGCGCGCTCTCTAGAACGTGCAATTCGCTCAGGTTGAGGCCTTCCATCGCAAAGCGAAGTTGCTGCGCGGCTTGGGCAATCGCTTCAAAGCGCTTGCGCCTGTTCTCGGCGTCTTGGGCCTGAAGCCTCAGTCGCATGTAGCGCTGTGCCAGGTCCGATGCCGCCGCTGTGAAGGCTTGGCGCCGTGCTAAGTCTGCATCACCGTCGTGTTGGCTCTGCCTTGGAAAATGACCTTCGATCACCCTTGCCAAGTGCCCAAGCGCGGTGGTGTCGCATGCCAAGGCAGTAGACCTAGGGGCGCTCATGAGCGGCAGCCCTCCATTGCGCGAGGTGGTCGGCCCAGTCCTGCATCATCACTTGGCGCTCCTCGAAGTAGGTGGCGTGGTTGTAGGCGCGGCGCACGTTGTTTTGGTCAGAGTGCGCGAGCTGGGCTTCGATGGCATCGGGCCGGTAGCCCATCTCGTTGAGTCGGGTGCTGCCCGTGGTGCGGGTGGCATGGGGGCTGTAGGTGCCGGCCCAGCCCAGAACCTTCAGAGCCTGCCTGAGTGATGCAACGGACATCGGGGTGTTTCGGTTGTCGCGGCCGGGGAAGAGGTGCTTGCGCTGTCCGGTGATGGCTTTGAGGCCCCTGAGCATTTCCACGGCCTGCTTCGGCAGAGGCACCACGTGCTCTTTGCGAGCCTTCATGCGCTCGGCAGGAATGCGCCACTGGGCGCGGTCCAAGTCGATCTCGGTCCATTCGGCTTCGGCGACTTCGCTGGGTCTCGCCAAGGTCCACCACATCAGCTGCATGCAATAGTTGATTTGGAAGGTGCAGCGGTGGTTGTCGAAGTCGTTGAGCAGCTTGCCGATCTGCGCAGTGGTGAGGGCCGTCTTGTGCTGCGTCTTGTTGGCGGGCAAGGCCTTGCGAACGGGCCAGACGGGGTCGCTGTCGGCACGCAGCGTGGCCACGGCGTACTCGAACACGGCTGACATGGTTCGGCGGGCTTCAGCAGCCACAGTAGGGGCGCCGCGCTTGACCGTGTGCTGCAGGATGCCCAGCACGTGGGCGGGTGTGATGGCACGGATGGGCATCTGGCCGATCTCGCCAAACACCACGCGTTCCAGCATGTCCAGGCGCCGGTTCTTGGTGACGTCTTCCCAGTCTTTGGTTTGCAGCCATTCGCGCGCCACCTTCTCGAAGGTGATCTCGGCGTCGCTGGCTTGCTTGATGCGGTCGATCTGCCGCTGCTGGGCGGGGTTGATGCCTTGCTTGACGAGTTGGCGCGCTGCTTCGCACCGGTCTCGCGCCTCGGCCAGGCTGACGGCGGGGTACTCGCCCAGGGCGAACATGCTGGCCTTGCCCTCCAACGTGAACCGGTAGCGCCAAGCCTTCACGCCGCTGGGCTTGACCTCCAGGCACAGGCCGCGGTGGTCAGTGAGCCGGTAGAGCTTGGGCTTAGGTTTGGCATTGCGACAGTGGGTGTCGGTCAGCATGGCGGGTACTTGATGAAGACGATGCACTCACTGTACTCACTTATCGCGCGCCACGCAAAGACGCGTACTCACTTTTGCACTCAATCAGAAGGTGGCTGCTCGCGCAATTTCTGGCAACGCCAAGAAACAAAAAAGCCGCGTAAGTACGCGGCTTTATTGATGTTTTCCTGATTCCAGAGTTTTTCCTGATGTTGCAGGAAAGATCGTTCGCCCACTAGACGTTAAACAGGAAGTTCAACACATCGCCATCCTTGACGATGTATTCCTTGCCTTCGGCGCGCATCTTGCCCGCTTCCTTGGCACCCTGCTCACCCTTGTACTGGATGTAGTCATCAAAGGCGATGGTCTGGGCGCGGATAAAGCCGCGCTCGAAGTCGCCGTGGATGACGCCAGCGGCCTGGGGTGCGGTGGCGCCCACGGGCACCGTCCAGGCGCGCACTTCCTTCACACCGGCGGTGAAGTAGGTTTGCAGACCCAGCAGCGAGAAGCCGGCGCGGATCAGGCGGTTAAGGCCAGGCTCTTCCAGGCCCATTTCCTGCAGGAACATGTCGCGGTCTTCGTCGCCCATCTCGGACATTTCTGCCTCGATCTTGGCGCAGATGGCGACCACGGGCGCGCCTTGCGCTTGGGCATAGGCCTTGAGGCTGTCGAGCAGCGGGTTGTTCTCGAAGCCGTCTTCGCTGACGTTGCCGACAAACATCGCGGGCTTGGCGGTGATCAGGCAGAACTGCTTGAGCAGCGGCGCGTCTTCCTTGGACACGGGCACGATGCGGGCGGGCTTGCCCTCGTCGAGCACGGCCTGGATGGGGGTCAGCAGCGAGACCAGCTTGGCCGCTTCCTTGTCGTTGCCCGACTTGGCCGCCTTGCTGTAGCGGTTCAGCGCTTTTTCGACGGTGGCCAGGTCGGCCAGGCACAGCTCGGTCTGGATGACTTCGATATCGGCAATCGGGTCGACCTTGTTGGCCACGTGGATCACGTTCGGGTCTTCGAAGCAGCGCACGACGTTGACGATGGCGTCGGTCTCGCGGATGTGGGCCAGGAACTGGTTGCCCAGGCCTTCGCCCTTGGAGGCGCCTGCCACCAGGCCGGCGATGTCGACAAACTCCACGATGGCCGGAACAACGCGCTCGGGCTCGACGATCTTGGACAGCTGGTCCAGGCGCGGATCGGGCACTTCCACCACGCCGGTATTGGGTTCGATCGTGCAGAAAGGATAGTTTTCGGCGGCAATCCCTGCCTTGGTCAACGCATTAAAAAGGGTGGACTTGCCAACATTGGGCAAACCGACGATGCCGCATTTGAGGCTCATGGCAGTGCTTTCTCTATTCTTTCGGACAAACCCGGCATTTTAAGCCGACTGCATGGCAATCGCGAATCCAGGCGTATTTCAACGGAAAGCCTCAATCAAACTGTAAGGCACCGCCGACCGCATCACCCACCCGCAACACCCCGCCCGTGCCTGCCGGCACATAGGCATTCATACCAAAGGTGACGGCGCCGTCCAGGCGCTCATCGTGGCGGTAGGTCTGCAAGGTGTCGGTCACGCTGGTGCCGCTCGCAGCGGTGGCCGGGTCGATATCGGGGATCGGGCAGCGTGCGCAGGGCTTGACCAGCGGCAGATCGGCCCATTGCTGGCTGCCCGGGCCGCCCTGCTGCACCGACAGGCTCTCGATGCGGTCTTCGTCATGCGACTGAAAGCCTTCGACAATGATATTGGCGCGAAAGCGCTCAGCCACCACCGGCGCGTCGCCCGCCTGGCGCAGGCGCTCATTGAGCTCATTGACGGAGGCCTGGCTGACCACCAGCACCGGAAAGCCATCGGCAAACTGCGTGGGCGCATCGGCCCCGCCTGTCCACTTCTTGCTCGCCAGCCGCAGCGCCTGCGGCGCCATGCGCACCAAAGTGCATTCGGTCTGCAGGAACGCGCTGAACCAGGCATTGACCGCATCGGGCGCCTGCAGGCCCGTCACCTGGTCGTCCCAGACGCGCACCGCCCGCTCGGGGCCGCTAAAGGCCATGTCCACCTGGAGCGGGTCCATGCCCGGCGCGGTGACCGTCATCACGCCATCGGCAATGGCCGGCTGCACCAGCACCATGCGGGCGATTTCGCGCTGCGAGATGAATTCGCCCCGACCATCGACGAGCATGAAGGCCCGGTCATGCTCCAGGCCTGTGGCCAACAGGCGTGCGCTTTGCACGGCGATACCGGCACAGGATTTGATGGGAAAAACCCACAATTGGCCAATATGGCCGGTGACATCAAAAAAATCGCTATTTGCCATGCTGCTCTGCGCCTGGGTTGATACGGGGCAAAGCACACTGTAACGATAAAAAGGCCGCCCTGCATCCAGGGACCGCCTGCTGAGCGCCAAACGGCGACCAGACCCCTGCGCCAAGTCGTACAGGCGCGCTGCACTGCCACGGTGCCCCACTACAATAGATCGCTTATGGCTTCAGAATTCGACGTTTGTATCCGTGGCGCGGGCATTGTGGGCCGCAGCTTGGCATTGTTGCTGGCGCGCGAGCGCATGCGCGTGGCGCTGGTGGACACGGCGCCTGCACCCAGCAACAGCGGCCACGGCGATGTGCGCGCCTATGCGCTCAACCAGCTCTCGCGCGAGGTGCTGCAGTCGGTGCGCAGCTGGCCCGAGGCCCAGCACGCCACGCCGGTAACCCGCATGGATGTCTATGGCGACCCGGGCGGCGAGGTGCATTTTGATGCGGCTCAGCAGCATACCCAGGCGCTGAACTGGATCGTCGATGTGCCGGCGCTGGAAGCGCAACTGGCCGCTGCCGTGCGCTACCAGCCGATGGTCGAGACGGTAGGCAGCCCGGTCGATGCCGCCCTGACAGTGGTCTGCGAGGGCAAGCACAGCCGCACCCGCGAAGAATTTGGCGTGGAGTTTGCCACGATCCCCTACCACCAGACAGCCGTCGCCACCCGCCTGCGCTGCGAGCGCCCGCATGGCCAGGCCGCGCGCCAGTGGTTTTCTGCAGCCGGCGACATTCTGGCCTTTTTGCCGCTGGGCGGCCCGGACGGCCATGAGGTGGCCGTCGTCTGGTCGCTGCCGGTCAGCCAGGTCGAAGGCGTCAAGGCGCTCGACGATGCCGGCCTGGCGATGGCGTTGGAATCGGCCAGCCAGGGCATGCTGGGCCAGCTCACTGTTTGCGCCGAGCGCGCCGCCTGGCCGCTGCAGCAGTCGGTGGCGCGCCAGTGGTGCGGCGCCATGCCGGGTAGCGCCCTGCAAGACAGCGCCCGCGCCCAAAGCTGGGTGCTGGCCGGCGACAGTGCCCATGCCGTGCACCCGCTGGCCGGCCAGGGCCTGAACCTGGGCATGGCCGACATCGCCGCGCTGGCCCGCCTGCTGACCAGCGAAGATGCGCGCTGGCGCCGCCTGTCGGACCTGCGCCTGCTGCGCCGCTATGAGCGCGAGCGCAAGGCACGCCTGGCCCCCATCGGCTTGGCGATGGACAGCATTCAACAATTGTTTACCAGGCCCGAGACGCCTTTGCAAAGCCTGAGAAACTGGGGCATGCGCGGCTTTGAGAGCAGCGGCCCGCTGAAATCCTGGGTCACCCGCCAGGCCATGGGAGTGAACTTTTAGCGCCCATCTGGTACAAAGCTGTGCTCGGCCTGAAGCCGCTTGCAGGTAGCAAAATGTTAATAGTTGCGAGGGCTTAGCGCTGGCCCGGGCCTGAGGGGTCCCGGGGCACATGCTTGCTTCGAAGACAGACGTCGGAGTGCGGTCAAGCGGCTTGTAGGCACTGGTATCTGCCAGTGCCTGGGCTTTTCACCATCAAGATTCAAAAAAAGGTTTCTCATGCGAATTCTCTCTACCGTATTGGCCAGTGCTGCCATCGCGGCCAGTTTCTCCGCCAGTGCACAAGAAGACGCGATCCGCAAGGCGCTGGCAGAGCGTATCCCCCAGCTGCAAAAGATTGACGAAGTCAGCGCCACGCCGATGCAGGGCCTCTATGAAGTGCGCGTGGGCACCGACCTGTTCTACAGCGATGCCAAGGGCAACTACCTGATCCAGGGCGAGCTGATCGACACCCAGGCACACCGCAACCTGACCGAAGACCGCATGAACAAGCTGACGGCAGTGGACTTCAACAGCCTGAACCTGAAGGACGCGATCAAGACCGTCAAGGGCAATGGCTCGCGCAAGATTGCCGTCTTTGAAGACCCCAACTGCGGCTACTGCAAGCGCTTCGAGAAGGACCTGCAAAACGTCAAGGACGTGACGGTCTACACCTTCCTCTACCCGATCCTGAGCCCCGACTCGGTCGAGAAGTCGCGCAACATCTGGTGCGCCAAGGACCCGGCCAAGGAATGGGCCAGCCACATGCTCAAGGGCACCGATGCCCCCGCCGCAGCATCGAGCTGCGACGTGACCGCGCTGCAGCGCAATATGGAATTTGGCCGCAAGTACAAGATCACCGGCACGCCGACGATCTTCTTTGCCGATGGCTCGCGCGTTCCCGGCGCAATCGGCTCGGACGACCTGGAAAAGCGCCTCAAGGCCGTCAAGTAAGCCAGGCAGCTTGCTGCCCGCATCCCATCAGGCCCTTCGGGGCCTTTTTTGTGCCCGCTGAATTCCTGGGTCGGCACGCGCCCATGCAATTGGGGCTACGCTTGCGGGCTATGACCCAAAGCGCAGCCGCCACGGCACCCCATGCCATCCAGTACACCATCACGCCCATCGATCTGCACGCCCACCTCTACCAGGTCGTGCTCAATATCCCCCGGCCCAAGGCGATGCAGACCGTGTCGCTGCCGGTCTGGATCCCGGGCAGCTACCTGGTGCGTGAGTTCTCCAAATCGCTGCAGGGCCTGAGCGCCAGCCAAAGCGCGCAGCTGGTCGATATCCAGCAGCAGAACAAGAACACCTGGGTGGTGGACTGCAGCGCAGCGGAACCGCTGACCCTGAGCTACCAGATCTGCGCCTATGACAGCTCGGTGCGCACTGCCTGGCTCGACAGCCAGCGCGGCTTTTTCAACGGCACCAGTGTATTTTTGCGTGTGCATGGCAGCGAGGCCCTGCTGCAGGTGCTGCACATCGAGCCGCCGGCCCAGCAGCCCCATTGGCAGGTGGCCACCGGCCTCCTGGCCGCGCAGACCAACCCCCAAGGCTTTGGCCGCTACCATGCCAGCAGCTATGACGAGCTGGTGGACTGCCCGGTGGAGATGGGGCCATTCTGGAGCGCCGAGTTCAGCGCGCACGGCGTGGCGCACCGCTTTGTGGTGGCCGGCGCACCGCCCAGTTTTGATGGCGCACGCCTCATTGCCGATACGCAAAAGATCTGCGAGACCGAAATCCGCCTCTGGCACCCCCGGGGCAGGCCGCCTTTCGAGCGCTATGTGTTCATGCTCAACGCCATGGACGACAACTACGGCGGCCTCGAGCACAAGAACTCCACCGCCCTGATCTGCAGCCGGCGCGACCTCCCCCGCAAGGGCGAGGCCCAGGCCAGCAGCGGTTACATCACCTTGCTGGGTCTCATCAGCCACGAGTATTTCCACACCTGGAACGTCAAGCGCCTGCGCCCGATGGAGCTGGCCAGCTACGACTACGAACGCGAGAACTACACCGAGCTGCTGTGGTTCTTCGAGGGCTTTACCAGCTACTACGACGACCTGGTCCTGCGCCGCGCCGGCCTGCTGGACAACAGCCAGTACCTCAAGCTGCTCAACAAGACCTTGAACCAGGTGCTGCAGACGCCGGGCCGCCATCTGCAAAGCGTGGCCGAGGCGAGCTATGACGCCTGGGTCAAGTACTACCGTCAGGACGAGAACACGCCCAACGCCACCGTCAGCTACTACACCAAGGGCTCGCTGGTGGCCCTGTGCCTGGACCTGAGCCTGCGCCGCGCAGGCCACAGCGGGCTCGATGGGGTGATGCGGGCACTGTACCGGCGCTGCAAGGCCGGCCCGATGCGCGAGCAGGACCTGCTCGATGTGCTGCACGAGCTGACGGACCGCAGCTGGGCCGCCGACATCAGCGCCTGGGTGCATGGCAAGCTCGATCTGCCCGTGGCCGCCCTGCTCCAGGCCCATGGCGTCGATTGCCAGCCCGACAAGCCCCAGATCGCCCAGCAGCTGGGCCTGCGCGTGGCCGAGGGCGCTGCGGGCATCAGCATCAAGGTGGTGCTGCGCGGCGGCGCGGCCGAGGCCGCCGGCATGATGGCGGGCGACGAATGGATCGGCATCGAGCCGCTGCAGGCCAGTGCCCAGAGCGGCGGTTGGCGCCTGCACAAGCTCGACGACCTGCTGCTCTACGCCGGGGATGCCCAGCAGGTGCTGGCCCTGGTAGCCCGGGACAAGCGCCTGCTGCGCCTGCCGCTGGCCTTGCCAGCCCGCGCAGACGCCGCCCCTGCAAAAGGCCGCAAGAAAGCCCCAAAAACTGCCAGCCAGAGCGACACCGTCACCTTGGCTGTCACCGATGCGAATCTGGTCAATCTCTGGCTGGACGGGCGTTGATCGCGGGCAGCGACCCGCCCACCTGCACCCAAAAAGCGCCATCTTGCGCAGCTCGCTACGCCGCAACAGCCCGCTTGGTGTAGGATGCCTGTCGACCATGCGGGCGCCAGCAGGCCGCTGCTGCCCCACAACCCAAGGAGATAGACCGTGGCCTATGAAATGATCGAAGTGCGCGTCGAAGCCGAGAAAGTGGGCATCATCACGCTCAACCGCCCCAAGGCGCTGAACGCGCTCAACGACCAGCTGATGAACGAGCTGGGTGAGGCGCTCAAGGCCTTTGACGCCGACAAGAACATTGGCTGCATGATCATCACCGGCAGCGAAAAGGCCTTTGCCGCGGGCGCCGACATTGGCGCCATGGCCAAGTACAGCTTTGCCGATGCCTATGGCGGCGACTACATCACCCGCAACTGGGAAGCGATCCGCAGCATCCGCAAGCCCGTCATTGCCGCCGTCAGCGGCTACGCGCTGGGTGGCGGCTGCGAGCTGGCCATGATGTGCGACTTCATCATCGCCGCCGACAACGCCCGCTTTGGCCAGCCCGAGATCAAGCTGGGCGTCATCCCCGGCGCCGGCGGCACGCAGCGCCTGCCCCGCGCCGTGGGCAAGGCCAAGGCCATGGACCTGGCCCTCACCGGCCGCATGATGAACGCCGACGAGGCCGAGCGTGCCAGCCTGGTCAGCCGCGTGGTGCCCGTGGACAAGCTGATGGAAGAGGCGCTGGGCGCGGCCATCATCATCAGCGGCTTCTCGCAGCTGGCCGTGATGGCCGCCAAGGAATCGGTGAACCGCGCGTTCGAGGGCAGCCTCAACGACGGCGTGATGTTCGAGCGGCGCCTGTTCCATGCGCTGTTCGCGACCAATGACCAGAAAGAAGGCATGGACGCCTTCGTCAACAAGCGCCCGGCCCAGTTCAGCAACAGCTGATCAGGCGCTACGGTGCCATTGGTGCAGGGGCCATGGTCCTTGCCAGCACCCGCCACGCAAAATGACTGTTTTTGACAAAACCTGGCGACATTGATCGCCGAGCCAAATTTTCGGTATATAATTTCGTTCTGCCGGTCGTATAGCTCAGTTGGTTAGAGCGCAGCATTCATAATGCTGATGTCGTAGGTTCAAGTCCCACTACGACCACCAGGTTTCAAGCCGCAGTGATTGCATGATCACTGCGGCTTTTCTCTTTGGCGCATCCGTTTTGATGGCTGCAAGTCGCGCCGAAAAAGTCGCAGCCAGCAGCCGGTACGCCGCCCATCCGCCCCTACAATGGAGTCTGCCGGTCGTATAGCTCAGTTGGTTAGAGCGCAGCATTCATAATGCTGATGTCGTAGGTTCAAGTCCCACTACGACCACCACATCCCACCGCAGTGCCTGCCACAGGCCCTGCGGTTTTTTTATGCTCACAGGGGCACAATAGCCCCATGCAAGACCTGTTCAGCCCCGCCGCCAACGATGACCAGACGCACTGGGAGCGCATTGCCATTGGCCGCCAGGCCTGTGTGCTGCGCGGCTTTGCGCTGCGTTGGGAGGATGACTTGCTGCGCCAGGTGCAGGCCATCGTGCAGCAGGCGCCGTTTCGCCATTTGCGCACCCCCGGCGGGCGCCCTATGCAGGTGGCGATGAGCAACTGCGGCGCATTTGGCTGGTACAGCGACCAGCACGGCTACCGCTACAGCGCCACCGACCCCTTGAGCGGCCAGCCCTGGCCCGCCATGCCACCCGCCTTCGCAGCGCTGGCCGCCCAGGCGGCGCAGGCAGCCGAGCTGCCGCCTTTTGCCCCCAATGCCTGCCTGATCAACCGCTACAGCGTCGGCACCCGCCTGACCCTGCACCAGGACGAAGGTGATGCCCGCCACCCGATCGTGTCGGTATCGCTGGGCCTGCCCGCCATCTTTTTGTGGGGTGGTGATGCCCGCGCCGATGCCACGCAAAAGCTGCCGCTGCAGCATGGCGATGTGGTGGTCTGGGGTGGCGTGGACCGCATGCGCTACCACGGGGTGATGCCGGTCAAGGATGGGGTGAGCGCTGTGGCGCATCCGCTGCTCGATGGCCAAAGAATCAACCTGACCTTCCGCCGCGCAAGCTAGACCGCTGGCTCAGGGGCCGCGCCACCCAGCTCCTGCGACAGGCAATCGATAAAGCTGCGCACCTTGGGCGCCAGGTAGCGCCGGCTGGTGTAGATCGCATACAGGGTCACCGTCAGCGCCTCCCACTGGGGCAGCACCCGCTGCAGCTGGCCGCTGCGCAGGTCGTCCTCCACCAACCAGGATGGCAAAAAGCCCAGGCCCATGCCGGCGCGCACCGCATGCAGGCTGAGGTTGGAATCATCGGACAGCAGGGCCGGCTGCAGGTGCAGCGGCGCGCTGCGTGCGCCGGGCTGGCTCAGCTGCAAGGGGCTGAGCGATACATAGCTGGGCAACACGGCAGGGTGCTGGGCGAGGTCGGCAGGCTGCTGGGGCGGGCCAGCCTGCCCCAGGTAAGCGGGGCTGGCCACCAGGTAGAACGGCACCTGGCACAGCGGGCGGGCAATCAGATGCGGGGCGGGGTCGGACGAGGCGCGCATGGCCATGTCATAGCCGGCGGTGGCCAGGTCGATCTTGTGGTTGTCCAGGTGGATATCGACCAGCACCTGCGGATAACGGGCGCGGTAGCGCGCCAGGATGCGCGCCATCTGCGGGGTAGCGCACCAGACCGGCGCGCTGATCTTGAGCTGACCGCTGGGGGCCTGGTGGTGCTGGCCGATCTCCTGGGCGGCAGCGTCCAGCATCTCCAACGCCAGGCTGCTTTGCGCATACCAGCGCTGGCCCGCCTCGGTCAGGCTGACATGGCGGCTGCTGCGGTTGAGCAGGCGCGCACCCAGGCGCTGCTCGAGCTGGGCCACATGCTTGCTGACCATCGGGGCCGAGATGCCCAGGCGCTCGCCAGCCTGCGCAAAGCTGCCGTTATCCACCACCGCCTGGAATACCTGCATGCTGGTGAGCTGGTCCATAGTTTCTTAGTAGGAAATCAATTGCTGCATTTTAGCTACTTGGTTTCCTTTTAGGCAGCTACTACATTGGAGACAAGGAGTTTTCCATATGACCACGACGACGACCACCACCCCCGTCAGCACCAGCAGCAGCCGCCTGCCCGTCTATTTCATCTCGCACGGCGGCGGCCCCTGGCCATGGATGCCCGAGATGCACGACCACTATGCGCAGCTGGCCGCGTCGCTGGCCGATATGCCGCGCCAGATCGGCCGCACACCGCGCGCGATCCTGATGGTGTCGGCCCACTGGGAGGCCGATACGTTTACGGTGCAGTCCACGCCCCAGCCCGGCATGATTTATGACTACGGCGGTTTTCCGGCCCATACCTACCAGATCCACTACCGCTCGCCCGGATCGCCTGCGCTGGCCGAGCGGGTCGCTGGCCTGTTGGCCCAGGCCGGCATTGCGGTGCAGCAGGACGCCGAGCGCGGCTATGACCACGGTATGTTCTCGCCAATGGCCGCGATCTACCCCGAGGCCCATGTGCCGGTGGTGCAGCTGTCGCTGCGCCGGGGCCTGGACCCGGCCGAGCACCTGGCGCTGGGCCGGGCGCTGGCCGCCTTGCGCGATGAGGATGTGCTGATCATTGGCAGCGGCTTGTCGTACCACAACCTGCGTGCCTTTGGGCCCCAGGCGCGCGTGCCCTCCAAAGCCTTTGACGACTGGCTGGCCGAGACCATGCTGCAGGCGGACAGCGCCCGCCGCAGCCAGCGCCTGCTGGACTGGGAAGACGCCCCCGCCGCACGCATTGCGCACCCGCGCGAAGAGCATCTGCTGCCGCTGATGGTGGCGGTCGGCGCCGCCGAGGCTGACCGCGCCGTGCGTGTGTACCATGAAGACAACTTCATGGGCGGGCTCGCCGTGTCGAGCTACCGGCTGGATGCCGCCTAAGCGCTGCTGAGGGCGGGATGCTGGCTCCCTGTCCAAAAAAGTTGCACCATACAACCAAAAAGTTGTATATTGCAACCAAATACTGGAGAGACGCATGGCAGCCGCTACCGACACCCCCTTGGTCAACGACATCCGCAGCGCTTCCCGCGCCATGGTGCGGGAGCTGGGCTTTATGGCGAGCACCTTGGCGGGTACGCCCTACTCCGCCTCTGCCGTCCATGCGCTGCTGGAAATCGATACGCATGGCCAGGTCACCGCCGCCCAGTTGGCAGAGTATCTGGGGCTGGACAAATCCAGCGTCAGCCGCATGCTCGCCAAGCTTATCGCCAACGGCGAGCTGCAAGAAGAGCCCTGCGCAGACGATGCCCGCGCCAAGCAGTTGCTGCTAACGGCCCAAGGCCAACGCACCGTCGCAGGCATCCACGCCTACGGCCAGACCCAGGTGCGCAGTGCGCTGGCGCAGCTCAACCCCTCGCTGCAGCAGTCCGTGGCGCAGGGCTTGATGGCCTATGCCCAGGCCTTGCAGGCGCACCGGCTGGGCAGCGCGGCGGGCCAGGACAGCGCTGCCACCTTGGCCACGAGCAGTATCCAGATCCACAGCGGCTACCGGCCCGGCGTCATCGGCCGCGTGGCCGAGATGCATGCCGTGTTCTATGCCCGGCACTGGGGCTTTGGCGCCTTCTTTGAAAGCAAGGTGGCCTCGGGCCTTGCCGAATTCAGCGGCCGCCTGGGCGAGCCCTGCAACCAGATCTGGACGGCGGTGCACAACGAGCGCATCGTCGGCTCGGTCGCGATTGACGGCCAGGACCTGGGCAACAACCTGGCGCATCTGCGCTGGTTCATTCTGGATGATGGCTGCCGCGGTCGCGGCGTGGGCCGCCAGTTGCTCACGCAGGCCCTCGCCTTTTGCGACCAGCGCGGCTTTGCCAGCACCGAGCTCTGGACCTTCCAGGGGCTGGATGCGGCACGCAAGCTCTACGAATCGCTGGGCTTTGTGCTGGTGCATGAAGAGACCGGCCAGCAATGGGGCTCGGCCGTGGTCGAGCAGCAGTTCAGCCGCCGCCGGCACGGCGCCTAGGTGCGCGATGCAGGCGCGCCAGCCAGCGCTGTGGGCGGCCGCTACCACCGGCATGCTGGTGGGCGCGGCCATGGTCTCCACCAGTGCGCTGTCATCGGCTGCCTCGCCAGCCAGCCTGGCGTTTTTGCGCTATGCCATCGCGCTGGCGATCCTGGCGGGCCCTGCGCTGCTTGCCACCTGGCCGCGCTACCGCGCCCGCGATGCGCTGGCCATTGCCTTGCTTGGCGTGGCGCAGTTTGCGCTGCTGATCCTGCTGCTCAACCATGCGCTGGCGCGCCTGCCCGCCTCCACCTGCGCACTGGTGTTCGCCACCATGCCGCTCTTTACCTGGTGCCTGGCGGCGCTGTCGGGGCGCGAGCCTTTGAGCCGCCGCCGGCTGGCGGGCCTGGCACTGGCCGTCGGCGGCGTCGCCGTGCTGCTGCTCGGCAGTGCGCGCGCTGCCAGCGGCGCGGGTGGCGCAGGCAGCCTGGGCCTGCTGGGCGGCAGCGGCATGGCGGCCTTGCTCGCCTCAACGCTGGTGGGTGCGGCCACCAGCATTCTCTACGGTCCCTATATGCGGCGCTACCCGGCGCTGCCCACCTGCGGCCTGGCCATGGCGGCATCCGTGCTGTTTCTGGCGCTCTACTGCAGCTGGCAGGGCCAGCCACTGTGGCCGGTTTTTTCTGCCACGCAGTGGGGCCATATGGTCTTTGTCGGGCTGTCGAGCGGCCTGGGCTACTTTTGCCTGCTGTGGGCGCTGGGCCGGCTGCAGGCATCGCTGGTGATTGCCTTCCAGGCGCTGGGCCCTGTCACTGCGGCCCTGCTGGAGCTGGCCTTGCACCAGCGCCTGCCATCGCCTGCGCTGCTGGCCGCCCTGGTCCTGGTGCTGGCGGGCCTGGTCGTGAGCACCCAGGCAGCCGCGCGCTAAGCCCGGCCTTGGCGCCCTCAAGCTGCAGCCTTGCCCCAGTGCTGGACTGTGGCACCGCCAGTGTTTGTAGAATGCGGCCTCCAGCCCCTGGATATACACCATGAACCGCTGCACCACACCCCACACATCCCACCACCATCGCCTGCGACGCACGGCCCGCGCCAGCCTTGCGGCCCTTGCGCTGGCACTGGGCGGCATCAGTGCCCTGCCCAGCCTGGCCCAGACCGCCACCTTTGCCCCGTTCCAAGGCCCCGTCCGCGCCTTTCCTCCACAGGCCCTGCGTGGCAACCTGGTGGTCACCAGCACCAGCCAGGCCACGATCGATGGCCAGACCGTGGGCCTCGCTCCCGCCTTCAAGCTCTACAACCCGCGCAACACCACGATACGTCCCGGCACCGTGCTCAACGAGCGGCTGACGGTGAACTATGTGATCGAGAAAACCAGCGGGCGTGTGCATGCCGCCTGGATCTTGAACAGCGAAGAAGCCGCCCTCAAGCGCGACCGCGCCGACAACGGCTTTTGGAGCGGACTCTTTAAATAACGCGCCCCAGCGCCGCCGCATGGCCTGACCGCACCGGTCAAGCCCGGCTCGGCGCCCGCGCATCGACACCCATCAGCAGCAGTGCGCCCGCCGGGCGCCTGGCTTGTTGCCGTATTGCTGTATTCACCCAGGCCTGCGATGGCAGCCCCGGGCCCCCACGAGATTTGCACCATGTCCAAAAAAGTATTTATCAAAACCTTCGGCTGCCAGATGAACGAGTACGACTCGGACAAGATGGCCGATGTGCTGGGCGCCGCCCAGGGCTATGAACCCACGCAGGACATGGACGAGGCCGACCTGATCCTGTTCAATACCTGCTCTGTGCGCGAGAAGGCGCAGGAGAAGGTGTTCTCCGACCTGGGCCGCATCAAGCACCTGAAGGAAAAAGGCGTGCTGATTGGCGTGGGCGGTTGCGTGGCCAGCCAGGAAGGCGCCGAGATCATCAAGCGCGCGCCCTATGTGGATGTGGTGTTTGGCCCCCAGACTCTGCACCGCCTGCCCGAACTGCTCAATGCCCGCGCGGCCAAGGCCAAACCGCAGGTCGATATCTCCTTCCCCGAGATCGAGAAGTTCGACCACCTGCCCCCTGCCCGCGTCGAAGGTGCCTCGGCCTTTGTGTCGATCATGGAGGGCTGCTCCAAGTACTGCAGCTACTGCGTGGTGCCCTACACCCGGGGCGAAGAGGTCAGCCGCCCGTTTGAGGACGTGCTGGTCGAGGTCGCAGGCCTGGCCGCGCAAGGCGTCAAGGAAATCACCTTGCTGGGCCAGAACGTGAATGCCTACCTGGGCAAGATGGGCGATACGGCCGAGATTGCCGACTTTGCGCTGCTGCTCGAATACGTGGCCGAGATCCCCGGCATCGAGCGCATCCGCTACACCACCAGCCACCCCAATGAGTTCACGCCGCGCCTGATCGAGGCCTATGCCAAGATCCCCAAGCTGGTCTCGCACCTGCACCTGCCGGTGCAGCACGGCAGCGACAAGATCCTGATGGCGATGAAGCGCGGCTACACCGCCATGGAGTACAAGAGCACGGTGCGCAAGCTGCGCGCCATTCGCCCCGATCTGGCGATGAGCAGCGACTTCATCGTCGGCTTCCCCGGCGAGACCGAAGAAGACTTCCAGAAGATGATGAAGCTCATCGATGACGTGCGCTTTGACAACTCGTTCAGCTTTATCTTCAGCCCGCGCCCCGGCACCCCCGCTGCCAACCTGCCCGATGACACGCCTTACGAGGTCAAGCTGCGCCGCCTGCAGGATCTGCAAGCTGTCATCAACCACAACATCAAGACCATCAGCGAAGAGCGCCTGGGCACCGTCCAGCGCCTGCTGGTGGAGGGCAAGTCCAAGCGCGACAACGGCGAGCTGATGGGCCGCACCGAGTGCAACCGCGTGGTCAACTTCCCCGGCCAGGAGCGGCTGATTGGCCAGATGGTCGATGTGCGCATTACCGAGACGATGACCTATACGCTGCGCGGCGAAGTGCTGATCACCCATTGAGGCATAGAGCCGGTCGGCTGATGCCGCGCTGGTCAGCCGCAGCAAACACGGTGAAAATAGCCCTCTGCCCTGCTTTTGTGGCCCGCAAAGGCCATATCTGCCTTGGGGCCCGTTAGCATGCAGGGGGCGCATGAGGGATGCGCCATCACCAGAAAGGCATCATCACCATGGCATCCGTGTCCGACCCGTCCACCGCACTGCGCAGCGAGGCGCTTGACGCCTTTCTGGACCATGTTGATGCCCTCTTCAACACCGAGGACGAGACGCAGGAGTGGCCTGACCGCCAGGCCGCTGCCGCCCAGCAGCTCGCATCGCGCGCGCTGGAGCCCGAAGACCTGGACCAGCTGCGCCGCCTCTACCGGCTGTGGAGCATGGCCGGCCAGCCCGCCCAGGCCCTGGCCGCCGTGCAGCAGCACCAGGCCCGCCTGCTGCAGGAGCTGACCGCCGACGCCCAGCGCGACGCCGCCGTCACGATGGCGATGCTGCAAGCCGATGCCGCCGAGGATGTGCCCGACCTCCCCCCCGAACAGTACCGCGCGGTAATCGCGCAGGCTATGGCTGCCGTGGACCAGGCCGGTGACCTGGGCGATCCGGACCGCGCCTGGCGCCATCTGGCCCGCCATGCCCACCAGGCCCAGGCGCTGGACCTGCAAGAGCAGATCACCCGCAAGCAGCACCACTACAAAAGCCAGCAGGCCGACCGCGCCCATCTGCGCGCCTGGGACGATGCGATGCTGGCCACGCGCCTGGGCCGCATCGAAGCGGCCAGGGGCAACAGCGCTGCAGCCCGCGACCTGGGCCACTACGCACTGCAAAAACTCCAGCGCGCCGAAGCGGGCCAGGACATCGACACCGATGACTGGCTGCTGCTGGGCGAGGACATCATTGCGCTGGCCCCGGATGCGCTGGCCCAGCACAGCGAGCTGACGCTGGCGAGCCTGCCCAGCACCGCCTCGCCCGCCGCCTGGCGCGATACCCGCGCCCAGCTCGCGCGCCTGGCTGCTGGCAGCCTGCACCAGCAAGGCGCGCTCGATGCCGCGATCAGCAAAGGCCAGGAAGGCCGCTTTGCGCTGGTGCGCGACAGCGACGACCGCAGCAGTGCCTTGCTGATCGACTGGCTGGTGCAGGCAGCGCGCCTGCCCGAGGCGGCCCACATGTGCTTTGAGAGTACCCTGCACAGCCGCCCCGGATCGCGCGAAGCGGCCTGCCGCCAGGCATTGGCCCACCTGGGTGAGCCGGGCGGTGCGCCGTACTGGGCGCTGACCCTGATGGCCGCAGCCCAGGACGAGGACCTGGCCGAATTCCTGCCTGCCGACATGGACGCCGAGCAGGCCTTTGCCCACTACAGCGCGCTGGTGCAGCAGCAGTCGCTGAACCACCCGATGTGGCGACTGCTGCAGGGCAACCATCTGTTTGAACAGCAGGACTATGCGCAGGCCTTGCCGCTCTTGGAAACCCTGGCCGAGCGCCCCCAGTACGCCAATGGCGAACTCGCCTACCGCCTGTTTGTCTGCCGCGCCCGCGTGGCGGGCCTGGCCAGCGCGCTGCAGTCGCCCTATATCCGCTGCGACAGCGGCAGCTGGTGCTATGCGATGGGCGTGCAGCTGGATGACGACGAAGAGCTGATGAAGGCCATTGGCGGTGAAGGTGACGAGCTGCCCGCCGACTGGCCCTACGACGAGCTGCTGCGCTGGATCAAGCACTACTACGAGACTGGCCAGGCCCGCTTCGAGCACTGGTTTGCCACTGGCCAGGGCAGCTACAAGGATGGCAACCTGCACGACTACTCAATGCTGTGCAACAACCTGGCCATCAAGTACCGCTACAACGACGAGAACTACGACGGCGCGCTGGCCCTGCATGCCAAAGGCATTGCGACCAGCCCCTTTGCCGAGCACTACAACGGCATCGTCTCGACCCATATCGACAGCGACAACTACGCGCAGCTTATCGGCGCCGCCGAGCAGCTGTGGCACTACAGCCAGGACAATGGCTACAGCCGACACAGCCCCTGCGACTACTTCCCCAAGGTGGCCTACGCGCTCTACCAGCAAGACCGCAATGTGGAAAACAGCATCTGGCTGGAGCGCCTGGACGAGTGGTGGAGCCAGCTGGACGAAGACGAGCAGCGCAGCGAGCGCTATGACTACCTGCGCAGCCTGCTCAACCAGCTCGACTACTACTCGGCTACGCATGGCGCCGAGGTGCTGCCGCGCCTCCAAGCGCTGCTGCCCGAGCTGGAGCAGCGCCAGAACCCCTACCTGCTGCGCCGCGCGGGCGACGCGATGCAGACTTCGGGCACAGACCAGCAGGCCTTGCAGATCTACCAGCAGGCGCTGGCCTGCGCGCCTGCCGATGACGCGGCCGAGCGCGAGAAGCTGCAGACCACGATCGACAAGCTCCATGCCCAGCTGATCACCGCTGCGCCTGGCGCGGGCGACAGGCCCTGGTGGAAGCTCTGGTAAGCCCGTTCATGCGCTCAAGCACGGTGTACCTGGCGCGCAATGTGGTCAACGCGCCCGAGCTCAAGGCCCGCATCATCGCGCGCAGCCGCGAGCGCGGCGACACGCCCGAGATCGCCGCCTGGCTGCAGAACCATTTCTACCGCTACCTGGTGGGCAATCTTCAGTCGCCGCCCGAGGCCGTTCAGGCCATCCCCACGACCGAGGCACTGCAGCAGCGCTATGCCGCCGGTGCGCCGGCCTGGGCGCTCGCGTTGCTGGCGCGCAAACCCGGGCCTGAGGCTGCGCCGGCAGACACGGCGCTGTGGTGGATCAGCCCTGCCCATCAGAGTGTCCTGGCACTGGAGCGCCAGCTGCTGGAGTTCTTGCAGTCGCGCCAGGGCACCTCGCTGGAGGGCAAGCTCGCCCGCATCAACTGCCCGCAGGCGCTGGAGCGCTGGGCGCAGGAGCACCAGGCTTTCGAGGCCCAGCAACTGGCCGGTTGGCGCCTGCACCAGCCCCATGCGGTGCAGACGGTTTGGCAAGGCAGCCAGGGCGCATTTGTCGAGCTGCTGCCCGGCAGCGGCGTGCTGCGCGAAGAGATGGCCTACGAGAGCCAGATGATGCGCCACTGCCTGGGCCAGTTTGCCAACCGCCGCCAGCTCAGCGGCGGCTATGGCGAGCACTATGCCGAGGGTTGCGAGCAAGGCCGCATGCGCATCTTCAGCTACCGCACCAGCCAGGGCCAGCCGCGCATCACCATCAATGCCTGGCTGCAGCCCGATGGGCGCCTGCGCATCGACCAGATCAAGGGCAAGCAAAACCGCCCGCCGGTGGACCGCTACCGCGCTGACGTCATTGCCTTTTTGAACCAGCTGAACACCAGCGAGGACACGCCAGACGATGCACTGGGCATGCGCCTGCTGCGCACCACCGGTGCCCAGGCGGGCTGGCATGCGGTGGAGAGCTTGCTCAGCGAGGCCGAGCAGTTGCAGCTGTGGCAGCGCCAGCCCAGGCTGCTGGCCCATGTGCCCCAGGCCTCACCACTGGTGCAATGGCTGGCAGCCGCGCACGACAGCAGCCTGCTGGCCGGCCAGCAGCTGCCCCCTGCGCTGGCCTACAGCCTGGCGCAGGCGGGCAGGGCGCCCGCCAACATGCCGCCGGGCATGCAGCCGGAGGCACAGCGATGATCCAGATCGTGGTGGCAGCGATCGGGCTGTGGCTGGTGTGGCAATGCGTGCAGGCCTTTCGCCGCCAATGGGGCAGCCAGGCGCCTGCGCCCTCGGGCCCCCTGGGGCACTACCGGCTCACGCCCGAGCAGAACTGGGCACTGGCGCTCGCCCACCCGATGGCCTTCCATGCCCTCAAGGATGGTTTTGCCGACAGCGCCATGCCCGCGCCCACCAGCAGCCTGGCGGCATCCTTGCGGCCCATGGCCTTGCATGCCTTTGGCCTGCGCACCGACCTGGACGATGCCAAGGTGCGCGAGCAGTTGCCCGAGCGCATGCGCACGCGCTGGTGGTGCCTGGATGTGGAGCGGCTGCAGGCGGGGGATGACGCCCGCGCCGCGATGGCCTTTGCCTGCGTCCGGACTGCCTTTTTTGTGCGTACCGCAGCCATGCTGGGCTGGCTCAGCGCCGAGCAGCAGTGGCAGCTGCTGCAGCTCAATGCCGCGCGCGCCCGCGATTGCTTTGGCAGCTGGCAGGAGCTGGGCACCGCCTATGTCCAGGGCCGGGCGCAATGGGTAGCCAAGGGCCGCTCGGACGCGCTGGGCCGCAGCCTGGACCCGGAGGAGTTGCAGCAATGGCTGCAGGATGCCTCGCATCCCTGGAGTGCCTATGCCTGGCGCTGACCCCGCCTTTGCCGCCGTTTTGGGCGCGCTGCCTCTTGTTTTATTCAGCCGATGAATATTCTCATGCGTCAAAAATCGTGCGTGCCTCGGTGAAGCGGCGTGAGAAATAGGGATTGTCCAGGCTCACCGTCTTGACCACGCCGCCGCTCGACGGCGCATGGACAAACTGGTTGTTGCCGGCATAAATGCCCATGTGCGAGTAGCGCCCGCCCATGGTGTTGAAGAACACAAAATCGCCGCGCTGCAGGTCGCGCCGGTCGATCTCGGCGCTCACGCCCGCCCACTGCGCCGTGGTGCGGGGCAAGCGGCGCGTGGTGATGCCCTGGATCGCGTACTGGATCAGACCGCTGCAGTCAAAGCCGCCTTCGGGCGTATTGCCGCCATAGGTGTAGGGCGTGTTGACCACCAGCATGACCCGTGCATAGAGCGCCTCGCGCAGCTCGCCGCTCAAGCCCAGGTTGACGGGTACCACGCCGGTGTCCACCCGGGGCGAGGACCCCGCGCCACCTGCCGTGCGCTGGCCACTCTCTCGCCGGGCGCTGCGAGGCGGCGACGAGCCGCAGCCCGCCAGCAATGCCGATGCCGATGCCGACAGCGCCCAGAGCAAAAAGGGACGGCGCGCAGCCGCGTCTTCGTGGTCCATGGTCTCCCCCTTGGATTCAGGCCGCAAGAAATTCATAAAGCATATTATTCACAATTTCATGCAAGTTTGTGAAATGTATTGGTATTTCTCGCTGACAGATGGTCCCACTCGTATTTTTACCAATTTGTCAAACGTGCTGAATACCCGGAATGCCCAACTATTCTGCTTTCAGAGGGAGAAGACTACAATTTGTGTCGTAAGCATAGAAAACAAGCATCCTTCATTGAAAGGACACCCCATGGTGCAATTCTCCAGACGCCAGTTCATGAAAGTGACTGGTTCGACTCTGGCGGGTTCCAGCCTGGCAGTGATGGGCTTCTCGCCCGCCACTGCGCTTGCCGGAGTCCGTCAGTACAAGCTGGTCGGCAGCACAGTGACACGGCAAACCTGCACGTATTGCTCTGTTGGCTGCGGCATTTTGATGTACTCGCTGGGCGATGGCGGCAAGAACGCCAAACTCTCGGTGATCCACGTCGAAGGCGATCCCGACCACCCCGTCAACCGCGGCACCCTGTGCCCCAAGGGCGCATCGCTGCTGGACATCGTCCACAGCCCCAACCGCCTGCTCTACCCCGAATACCGCGCGCCCGGCTCCAATGAGTGGAAGCGCCTGTCCTGGGATGAGGCCCTGACCCGCATTACCAAGCTGCTCAAGGACGATCGCGACGCGAACTTCCTGGAGAAGACCGATGATGGCCTGACGGTGAACCGTTGGACCTCGACCGGCATGCTGGCCGCCTCGGCCTCCAGTAACGAAGCCGGTTACATCACCTACAAAGTGGCCCGCTCTTGGGGCATGTTGGCGTTCGATAACCAAGCCCGTGTCTGACACGGCCCGACGGTGGCAGGTCTTGCCCCGACGTTTGGCCGTGGAGCGATGACGAACCATTGGGTCGACATCAAGAACGCGGACGTTATTTTGATCATGGGCGGCAATGCCGCTGAAGCCCACCCTTGCGGCTTCAAATGGGTGACCGAGGCGAAGGAGCACAACAAGGCTCACTTCATGGTGGTCGACCCGCGCTTCAACCGCTCGGCATCGGTGGCAGATTTCTACGCCCCTATCCGCTCCGGCTCGGACATTGTTTTCCTCGGCGGTGTGATCAACTACCTGCTGACGAATGACAAGATCCACCACGAGTACGTGCGCAACTACACCGACTTCACGTTCATCGTGCGGGAAGACTTTGCGTTCGACGAAGGCATCTTCTCGGGCTACAACCCGGAAAAGCGCACCTACGACAAGGCCAGCTGGGACTACGAGCTGGGCGAGGATGGTTACGTCAAGACCGACCCGAGCCTGCAGCACCCGCGCTGCGTCTACCAATGGCTCAAGCGCCATTACGCCAGCTACACGCCTGAGAAGGTCGAGAGCGTCTGCGGCACGCCCCAGGCCAAATTCCTGCATGTCTGCGAAAAGCTCGCATCGACGGCACAAGCGGGCCGCGCGGCAACCATCCTGTATGCCCTCGGCTGGACCCAGCACTCGATCGGCGCGCAGATCCTGCGCACCGGCGCCATGGTGCAGCTGCTCTTGGGCAATATCGGTGTCGCCGGTGGTGGCATGAACGCCTTGCGCGGTCACTCCAACATCCAGGGGCTGACCGACCTGGGCCTGCTATCCAACGCACTGCCCGGCTACCTGACGCTGGCCAACCAAGGGGAGCAGGACTACCAGAAGTACATCGACGCGCGCACGCAAAAACCTTTGCGTGCCAACCAGATGAGCTACTGGCAGAACTACCCCAAGTTCCACGTCAGCCTGATGAAGGCTTTCTGGGGACCGGCTGCAACCAAGGACAACAACTGGGCCTATGACTACCTGCCCAAGCTCGACAAGCAGTACGACATGCTGCAGATTTTCGAGCTGATGAACGAAGGCAAGGTCAACGGCTACATCGCCCAGGGCTTCAACCCGCTGGCGGCGCTGTCCAACAAGAGCCGCGTGCGCGACGGTCTGGCCAAGCTCAAGTTCCTGGTCGTGATGGACCCGCTGGCCACCGAGACCTCGGAGTTCTGGAAGAACTACGGCGAGCACAACGACATCGACACCGCATCGGTGCAGACCGAAGTGTTCCGCCTGCCCACCACCTGCTTCGCAGAAGAAGATGGCGCCGTCGTGAGCTCCTCGCGTGTGCTGCAGTGGCACTGGAAGGCCTCCGAGCCCCCAGGCGAGGCCAAGACCGACATCGCGATCATGTCGGCACTGCACCTGCGCATGAAGGCGGCCTACCAAAAGGACGGCGGCAAGTTCCCCGATCCGATCCAGAACCTGTGGTGGCCTTATGCACAGCCCGCGCACCCTTCGTCCGAAGAGATTGCCAAGGAGTACAACGGCCGCGCACTGACGGACCTGACGGCGCCCGATGGCAAGGTGCTGCGCCCTGCCGGCCAGCAGCTGTCCGGCTTTGGCGAGCTGCGTGACGACGGCTCCACGATGAGTGGCTGCTGGATCTGGACGGGCAGTTGGACCGAGGCGGGCAACCAGATGGGCCGCCGCGACAACAGCGACCCGACCGGCATCGGCAACACGCTGAACTGGGCCTGGGCCTGGCCGGCCAACCGCCGCGTGCTGTACAACCGCGCATCGGCGGATCTGGAAGGCAAGCCTTTCAACCCCAACCGCACCTTGGTCAAGTGGAATGGCTCGACCTGGGGCGGCGCGGACGTGCCCGACTACGGCCCGACCATCAAGCCCGAGACCGGCACCGGCCCGTTCATCATGAATCCCGAAGGGGTGGCACGCTTCTTTGCCCGCAAGGGCATGAACGAAGGCCCGTTCCCGACGCACTACGAGGCATTCGACAACCCGCTGGGCTACAACCCGATGTACCCGAAGAACGACAAGGCGGTCAGCAACCCGGCCGCCCGCGTCTTCCCGGCCATCTGGGAGACCTTCGGCAAGGCAGACGAATTCCCGCATGTGGGCACGACCTACCGCCTGACGGAGCACTTCCACTATTGGACCAAGCACGCGCTGCTCAACTCCATCATCCAGCCCGAGCAGTTCGTCGAGATCGGCGAGGCGCTGGCCAAGGAGATCGGCATCGCGACGGGCGCGATGGTCAAGGTCAGCTCCAAGCGTGGCTACATCAAGGCCGCTGCGGTGGTGACCAAGCGCATCAAGCCCATGCAGATCGAAGGCAAGACGGTGCACCACGTGGGTATCCCTATCCACTGGGGCTTCAAGGGCCTTACCAAGCCTGGCTTCCTCGCCAACACCCTCACCCCGTTTGTGGGTGATGGCAACAGCAACACGCCAGAGTTCAAGACCTTCCTCGTGAAGGTTGAGAAGATCTAAGGAGCAGCGATGTCATCTCTTCAATCATTGGATATCAAGCGCCGCTCCGCCACCACCACCCCATCGCCCAGCGTGCGCAGCCCGCATGGCGGTGAGGTGGCCAAGCTGATCGATGTCTCCAAGTGCATCGGCTGCAAGGCCTGCCAGACCGCCTGCATGGAGTGGAACGATCTGCGTGACGATGTGGGCACGGCAGCGGCCGGGGTGTACGACAACCCGACCGACCTGACGGCCAACTCCTGGACGGTGATGCGGTTTTCCGAGTACGAAAACGAAGCCACCGGCAACCTCGAATGGCTGATCCGCAAGGACGGCTGCATGCACTGCGAAGACCCGGGCTGCCTCAAGGCCTGTCCCTCTCCCGGTGCGATCTTGCAGTACACCAACGGCATCGTGGATTTCCAGGAGGAAAACTGCGTGGGCTGCGGCTACTGCGTGACCGGCTGCCCGTTCAACATTCCGCGCATCTCCAAAAAGGACCACAAGGCCTACAAGTGCACGCTGTGTTCGGACCGCGTGGCCGTGGGCCAGGAGCCCGCCTGCGTCAAGACCTGCCCGACCGGCGCGATCATGTTTGGCACCAAGACCGCCATGCAAGAGCGTGCCGAGGAGCGCATTGTCGACCTGAAGGAGCGCGGCTTTGACAAGGCCGGCCTCTACGATCCGCAAGGCGTGGGCGGCACCCACGTGATGTATGTGCTGCACCATGGCGACAAGCCCTCGCTCTACCACGGCCTGCCCGATGATCCATCGATCAGCCCCATGGTGAGCCTGTGGAAGGGTGTGGCCAAGCCGCTGGCGCTGGCAGCGCTGGGCGTGGCCGCTGTCGGCAGCTTCTTCCACTACATCACCAAGGGCCCGATCGAAGTGCCCGAGGAGCTGGAAGAGGAAGAGGCCGCCAAGGCGCGCGCGGACAAGGGCGCCGACCACCACGAGGAGTCTGGACGATGAAAAGCAAGACCCGTGATCTCCAACGCTACACCGCTGGCGAACGCGTCAACCACTGGGTGGTCGCGATCAGCTTTGTGCTGCTGGCCTTGTCGGGCCTGGCGTTCTTCCACCCCTCGTTCTTCTTCATGACGAACCTGTTCGGTGGCGGCCCCTGGACCCGCATTCTGCATCCCTACATCGGTCTGGTGATGACCGTCGGCTTCGTGCTGATGTTCTTCCGCTTCTGGCAGCTCAACATCATCCGCAAGAACGATGTCGAGTGGCTCAGGAATGTGCCCGCGCTGGTCAACGGCGAGCACGAGAAGATGCCACCGGTGGACAAGTACAACGGCGGCCAGAAAGTGCTGTTCTGGATGCTGGTGGTGTGCATGGCGGGCCTGTTGGTGACCGGCGTGCTGATGTGGCGCGCCTGGTGGAACCTGCCGGTGAACGTGGTGCGCGCTGCGGCGCTGCTGCATGCGCTGTCGGCCTTCGGCCTGATCGGTCTGATCATCGCCCACATCTACGCGGCCATCTGGACCCAGGGCACGATCCGCGCGATGACGCGCGGCACGGTGACCCGCGCCTGGGCGCGCTTTCACCACCCGCTGTGGTACCGCCGCATGACGGGTGACACGGCGGACCTGGACAAGCCCGCCAGCCACAAGCACGGCGCCTGATGCGCCCCCTGGGCATGCCCCGGCGAGCAGCCCAGCGCTGCGCCGGGCCAGGCCCTCCCTGCTCCCCAACGCCGATAGCCCCGCCAGGTCTATCGGCGTTGATTTTTGAGAAAATCCCCGTATGCAACGCATTCTTCAACCCGGTGAGATCGAGTCGCTCGACCACACCAGTTTTCCACGCGTGCTGCTGCCCAATACCAGCAGTCTTTTCCTCGACCGTGCGCAGCGTATTCGCCAACTGGCCGACGGCAACCCGATTGCAGACTACCTGCTGTTCATCGCCAAGCTGGTGGATGCCCAGCACAAAGCAGCCCAGGGCCTGCAGGTGGCTGCCCCCGATGCAGCGGCCATCGCCCAGGCTCAGCAGTACTCGTCGCCGCTCTTGCCGGCCGCTGACCACCTGGACCCCATCTGGCACCAGGTGCTGGACGGCATGCTCGGCCAGTTGGCCAGTGCCGATGGCCTGCCCGAGGCCTTGCAGCCGCTGATTGGCGAGCTGCAGCGCTGCAACACCGACGACCGCAATGCGCTGGCCAAGCGCCTGCTGACCAAGGAGCTGGCCGCGCGCGATGTGGGCCTGGCACCTTTTGTCATGGCGGCCTTGCAAGTGGTGTTTGCCAACCGCGCCAGCCAGCTGCGCCTGGCCGACATTCCCTTCACCGACCCGGCCACCATCTGCCCGGTCTGCGCCAGCGAGCCGGTCGCCGGCGTGGTACGCATTGGCGGCAAGATGGCCGGCCACCGCTACCTGCACTGCGGCTGCTGCGCCACCGAATGGCATATGGTGCGCGTCAAATGCAGCCACTGCGAATCGACCAAGGGCGTGCGCTACCAGGGCCTGGAAGGTGGCAAGGATGTGGTGCTGGCCGAAACCTGCACCGAATGCGGCAGCTACCGCAAGCTGGTCAACCAGGAAAAAGACCCGCTGGCCGAGCCGCTGGCCGATGACCTGGCCAGCCTGATGCTGGACCTCTTGATGAACGAGCAGACCGCGTTCTCGCGCGCCAGCGGCAACCCGCTGCTGTTTGTCGCCGTGGCCGAGCCGCAAGCGGCCGATGCCGATGGCAGCGTGCCCGATCTGCACTGAGCGCGTGCCGAGCACCTGAACGTTTTGGCACCATGCCATACTGGACGATGGCGCTGCCCGCTGCAGCCCATCGTTTTTTTGTTTCAGCCCTTGTTTGAGCTTGTTTGCCCATGAACGCACCGTCCCACCTGCCCTCTGTTGACAAGCTGCTGCAGCACCCGCGCACCGCTGCGCTGGTGCACAGCTATGGCAAGACCCAGTGCACGCAGGCCATCCGCGCCGCACTGGGCGAGGCCCGCAGCCGCTGGCTGGCAGACGCGGGCAGCAACGCAGAGGGTGCCGATGCCTTGCTGGACGCTGCCGAGCAAAAGCTCCAGCAGCTGTTTGCGCCGCGCCTCAAGGCGGTCTACAACCTGACCGGCACGGTGCTGCACACCAACCTGGGCCGCGCGCTGCTGCCGCAAGAGGCTATTGACGCGGTGGTGCAGGCGCTGGCGACCCCCAGCAACCTCGAATACGACCTGGCCGACGGCGGCCGGGGCGACCGCGATGACCTGGTCGAAGACCTGGTCTGCCGCCTCACTGGCGCCGAAGCCGCCACCATCGTCAACAACAATGCGGCAGCCGTGCTGCTGGTGCTGTCCACCTTGGCACGCGACAAGGAAGTGGTGGTCTCCCGCGGCGAGCTGGTCGAGATTGGCGGCGCCTTCCGCATCCCCGATGTGATGACGCGCGCCGGCGCCCGCCTGGTGGAGGTAGGCACCACCAACCGCACCCATGAGAGAGACTACGAGGCCGCGCTGGGCGAGCACAGCGCTGCGCTGATGAAGGTGCACTGCAGCAACTACGCGATCAGCGGCTTTACCAAGTCGGTGGCCGAAGCCGATGTGGCGCGCATCGCCCATGCGCGCCAGCTGCCGCTGATCGTGGACCTGGGCAGCGGCACCTTGGTCGACATGCGCGACTGGGGCCTGCCCTATGAGGTCACGGTGCGCGAGACCATCGAGGCTGGCGCCGATGTCGTGACCTTCAGCGGCGACAAGCTGCTGGGCGGCCCGCAGGCGGGCATCATCGTCGGTAGCAAGGCCTTGATCGCCCAGATCAAGAAGAACCCGCTCAAGCGCGCACTGCGCGTGGGCAAGCTCACCCTGGCTGCGCTCGAGCCGACCTTGCGCCTCTACCTGCACCCGGAAAAACTGGCCGAGCGCCTGACCACCTTGCGCCTGTTCACCCGCCCGGCCGCTGCCATGGAGCAGCAGGCGATCGCGCTGCAGGCGCCACTGCAAAGCTTGCTGGGGCCGGACTATCGGGTGGAGCACGCCGCGATGACCAGCCAGATCGGCAGCGGCGCATTGCCCGTCGAGAGCCTGCCCAGCCACGGCCTGGTCGTGCGCCCCCAAGAGCGCAAACGCGCCGGGCGCCTGCTGCAGCAGCTCGAAGCCGCGCTGCGCCAGCTGCCGCGCCCGGTGATCGGCCGGCTGCGCGACGATGCGCTCTGGCTGGATCTGCGCTGCCTCGAAGCCGCTGACCAGGCCGCCTTTGCCGCCAATCTGCAGCAGCTGGCCCTGGGCAGCACCCCAGCGGACGGTCAGGCATGATCATCGGCACCGCAGGCCATATCGACCATGGCAAGACCACCCTGGTGCGCGCGCTCACCGGCGTGGAGACCGACCGCCTGAAGGAAGAAAAGGCGCGCGGCATCTCGATCGAGCTGGGCTACGCCTACACCCCGCTGGCCAATGGCGATGTGCTGGGCATCATCGATGTGCCCGGCCATGAGAAATTTGTGCACACGATGGCCGCTGGCGCCGTCGGCATTGACCATGCCTTGCTGGTGGTGGCTGCCGATGACGGCGTGATGCCCCAGACCCTGGAGCATCTGGAAATTTTGCAGCTGCTGGGCATCCGCCAGGGCACGGTGGCGCTCACCAAGGTCGACCGCGTACCCCGCGACCGCATCGATGAGGTGCGGGACGAGATCACCGCCATCCTGGCCCGCAGCAATCTGGCCGATGCGCCCGTCTTTGAAACCGCAGCCGCGCTGCCCGATGACCCGGGCGTGCGGGCGCTGCGCCAGCACCTGCACCAGCAGGCCCAGGCCATGCCCCAGCGCGCCAACAGCGGGCTGTTCCGCCTGGCAGTGGACCGGGTCTTCAGCCTGCCCGGCCAGGGCACGGTGGTGACCGGCACCGTCTTCAATGGCCAGGTGGCCGTGGGCGACAGCCTCGTGCATTCGGCCAGCGGCGAGCCCGTACGCGTGCGCAGCATCCATGCGCAGAACCAGGCGAGCGAGCACGGCCTGGCCGGCCAGCGCTGCGCGCTGAACCTGGCAGGCATTGCCAAGGAGGCCATCACGCGCGGCGACTGGATCATGGACGCGCGCCTGCGCCAACCCACCCAGCGTATCGATGTACGCCTGCATCTGCTCGCCGATGCAGCGCCGCTGGCGCAGTGGTCGGCTGTGCACCTGCACCTGGGCACCATGCGCTGCACCGGCCATATCGCCTTGCTGCAAGATGGCGACCTGGCCCCGGGCACCGAAGCGCTGGCCCAGCTGGTGCTGGATGCCCCCGCCCTGGTGCTGCCCGGCGACCGCGTCATCGTGCGCAACGCCCAGGCCAACCGCACCATAGCCGGCGCCATGGTGCTCGACCCCTATGCCCCCGCCCGGAAGCGCCGCAGCGAAAGCCGCATGGCCTACCTGGCCGCCTTGGCGCACTGGATTGATACCGCCGACACCGGTCCGCTGCTGGCCGAAGCCCCGCTGGGCCTGGCCCGCTCACAGCTGGTACGGCTGACTGGCACGGCGACACCGGTCGTGGCCGAGCACTGCACCCACCTGCCGCTGCCCGATGGCGATGCGCTGCTGGTAGACAGCCAGGCCTGGCAGACGTTGCAAGACCAGCTGCTGCAGGCGCTGCACCGCTTTCATGAAGTCGCCCCCGATGAGCACGGCATCAACGCAGCCCGGCTGCGCCGCATGGCCCTGCCCGCGCTGCAGCATGGCCCGCACGATGCGCTCTACCACGGCCTGCTCGATGCGCTGATCGCCGCCGGCCAGATCGCCAGCAGCGGCGCCTGGCTGCACCTGCCCGGCCACCAGGTGCAGCTGAGCGAGGCCGAGCAGGCCCTCGCCCAGCGCTTGATGCCAGCGATCACCGAAGGCCGCTTTGACCCGCCCTGGGTGCGCGACCTGGCCCGCGACCATGGCGCCGGGGAGGAGCTGGTGCGCCAGCTGCTCAAAAAGCTCTCGCGCCAGGGCCTCGTGTTCCAGGTGGTCAAGGACCTGTTCTATGCCGCCCCCTCCATGGATGCGCTGGCGGCACTCACCGCAGAGCTTGCCCAGCAGGCCGAGCGCGGCGAAGTGCAGGCCCATGCCTTCCGCGATGCCACGGCCCTGGGCCGCAAGCGCGCCATCCAGATCCTGGAGTTCTTCGACCGCGTGGGCTATACCCGCCGCGTGCGCGATACGCATGTGCTGCGCCCGGGTGTGCGCTGGCAGGCGGGCGCAACCTCGTAAGCCACCCAAGGGTCTGCGGCAGCGCCAGCCGCAGGCGCCACGCAGAGCCGCTACAATCGGCCATCTTGCCCAACACGCACGTGTTGCAGGGAAGGCAATCGTGCCCGGTGGCGCGGCCGGGCTTCAAACCCGGTGAGGGGTGTCAGCCACTCCTGGGTTGGTTCGACTCCAGCTGTCTTCCGCCATCTCGGTCTCCGTACAGGTGGTATGCGCTCAGTCAGGTAGCGCTCTTCTGATCCCCCGCTTATGAGCACTGCAGCGCATGGCTCCTAGTCCTGATGCTTGCGCCGGGAATTTCTCAAATCCAAGGCAAGTTTTCTGGCTTCATGCACCTTAGGGACGCATTCCTCCGCAATAGCTACCCACGGCTCCACCGTCAAAAGACGCCTTGCGTCTTATCTCCATCCACATCCAACCCGCTTGGCGAGGGCTATGCAAAGGACCCTCTGCAAATGCGTTATCGCAGCTGTTGATTTTTGTAGAGTGGTTGAAGAACAGGCTGGGCAGGGACAGTGGGGTGCAACCAGTGGTTGATTTTTTGGCGGCAAAACATGTAGACCGGCCGCTCCACCCAGTGGTAGTAAGCGGCTGACACCAGTAGCAATGCAACGAGGACACCAACGACAATCAAAAGCTGCACCTGGCTATGCCAGCTGTGCCAAGGCAATAGCGTCAACATCATGCTGAATACCAGGATATGCAGCAAATAGATGGCGTAAGAATAGTCACCAAATTTTGCCAGCGCCAGTGCGATCTGGCTGCGCGGAGAGGGCAGCTTCAACGCCATGCCTACGATCGCCATTGCTGCGCCGCCCATCAATACTGCGCGCTCAGGCCAATAGTGAAAATTGGCCAAACCATAGGGATAATCTTCAAAATGGGGCATGAAATAGACAATCAAGGCAATCCATGCTGCAGCCAGCAAGGCCCAAAACTTCCATGATGCGCGCGAAGGGCGTTGCAGGTACTGGTAGAGGAAGTAGCCCATGAAAAATTCTGCCACAAGGGGAGCCACATAAAAGAGCCGAATCCAGTTTTGCTCGATGCCTCCATCTGCGGCAGAGCGATGCGCCAACAAGTAGAGGTTGAGCACAACGAGTGCCGCAAACAGAGTTTTAATAAAGCGCTGGCGATGCCATTTCGGAAACAACAAGACCAGTGACAAGACCACGTAAAAATACAGCTCAAACATCAGTGACCAGATGGCAATACTGACAAGGCCTGCAAGATCGGAAAAGTAGAGAAAAAAAGATGCTTGCAGCTGAATGTGGGGATCGAGTTGCTGCGTTAGTTTTAAGTAAATGACATAGAGCAGCATGGCCGGCCACCAGCCTGTATAGATTCTTGAAAATCTAGCCAGCAAAAATGCAGTGGCAGTGCGTGGCCCATGGCCCATATTTTTGGTGGAATGCGCCATGATCACGCCACTGATGACGAAGAAAACATCCACCCCGGCATAGCCAAAATTGATGACAGCAGCCACCCAAGGTGTCGCATCCGAAAAAATACCGAGTATTGCACCATGAAAAACTACTACCCAGAGGGCTGCCATCAGCCGGAGTATTTGTATCTGTTTAATCATTTCACGGTTTTACATGGGGATGTGAGGACCGACGCGTAGGCGGCACCAGAGGCCGGGACCAGGCGATGGCCGGGTGCTCGATAAAGACCCAGGAAGCCAGCGCCAGCATCAACACGATGACCAGCGCCACGACGATATATATATCGGTTTGGAAATCCCATGCCTTTGACTGATCTCGGTGATGGCCTGCTGCACCAGGAATGCATAAATGTGGATGCCGTAGGACAGATCTTGGTCCAGCCGAATGCGGGTCAAAGGCTTCCAATAGGCAAGCAGAAAAACGGCACAGGGCAAGCAAAGGAAGACACTGCCCTGAACGATCGCCAGGGTGGTGCTGGTACAAGCAATGACAAAGCCCACCAGCATTGGCGGTACCAGCCATAGCCTGCGGTCCACCGGGATGTAGTTAAAAGCGGCTCCTGCGAAGAACATCGTGGCGAATTGCCAGAAATCTCGCCAGCTGATCGCGCCCTCATCCAGCGCGGGGATTTTCACCAACAGAAAAGCAGCGGCCGACACGGCCACTACTAGCACAAGAATCCGGCGAGAGAGCCCTAGCGTCATGCCGAATAAAACCAGCAGCACATACATCAAGACCTCGTACTTGATCGTCCACAACGAGCCGTTTACCGCGTTCTGAATTGGATTGTGCGCAAACACCCCGGGGAGGTCATTGAGTGTCGCAAGGCCTGTTCCATAGTTGACAAACAGCCCCCAGGTCTGCCCCGAAGACAGAAAGCTTTTCAGGTCCAGCGTCGTCATGAGCCCACCAATGACAAACACGGATACGAAGGCTGCCGCCAGCAGCCCAGGGAAAATTCTCAGCGCCCGTTTGATGCCAAACGCAGTCCATTGCGCCGTTCGGCTCCAGCTTTGGACATTGAGATAGCCGCTGATGAAGAAAAAGACATAGACCGACAGCGAGCCCATGCTGTAGGTATTGTTGAAAAATGGGGTGATCTGCAGGTCGTAGAAGAGCGAGCCATGGGCCCAGAAAACGCCCAGGGCCGCCATCAGTCGCAGCAGGTCAAAGTTATTCTCTCGCATACCCCTGCCTCAATAGGATCCCGCAGAAAAATCCGAGAGCATACCCGATGCGACACGGGTCAGCGCTTCCCTGACGACTATCGATGCTCGGCTTTTAAGCTGTCTGGTTGCCACAGCCAAGGTGGCACTGAATTCATCGGAGCCACTTTTGGCCCCATCGGCGAGTGCTGCCGCTTTGCCCCTCACGCGCAATGCAGCATGGCGCACGCCTGCCCGCCAAATGCCGATAATGGTGGGCCGCCATGGGCGGCACCGCTTTTCTCGCCAGTCTGTTAGCCCTGAGGATGCCCGTATGAATGCCCCTACCGCCACCCTGCCCACCTCGCCACGCCTGACCTCGCTGTCGCATGGCGGCGGCTGCGGCTGCAAGATTGCCCCTGGGGTGCTGGCCGATCTGATGAGCCGCAGTGCGGTGCCCAAGCAGTTCTATGCACAGCTGCTGGTGGGCACCGAGACAGCGGATGACGCGGCGGTCTACCAGATCAATGACACGCAGGCGATTGTTGCGACCACCGATTTCTTCATGCCTATCGTCGATGATCCCTATGACTTTGGCCGCATTGCTGCGACCAATGCGCTGTCGGACATTTACGCGATGGGCGGCACGCCGCTGATGGCGCTTGCCATTGTCGGCATGCCGATCAATGTGCTGCCCCACGACGTCATTGCCAAGATTCTGGAAGGCGGCGAGGCCGTCTGCCGCGATGCCGGCATTCCGCTGGCCGGCGGCCACTCGATCGACTCGGTCGAGCCCATTTATGGCCTGGTCGGCATCGGTATCGTCAACCCAGCGCAGCTCAAGCGCAACCGCGATGCCCAGGCGGGCGATGTGCTGATCCTGGGCAAGGCCATCGGCGTGGGCATCCAGTCCGCGGCCTTGAAAAAAGGCCTGCTCAGCGACAGTGACTACGCCAGCATGGTGCGCACCACCACCCAGCTCAACCGGCCTGGCGCTGCTCTGGCGCAACTGGCCGATGTGCATGCGCTGACCGATGTCACTGGCTTTGGCCTGCTGGGCCATACCCTGGAACTGGCACGCGGCGCGCAGCTCACAGCCGTGATCGACAGCCAGGCGCTGCCGCTACTGCCTGGCGTCCTCGATCTTGCCAAGCAAGGCGTGGTGACCGGCGCATCGGGCCGCAACTGGGCGTCCTACGGCCATGATGTGGCAATGGGCGCGCAAGTGCCCGATGCGATGCGCAGCCTGCTGACCGACCCGCAGACCTCCGGCGGCCTGCTGGTCTCCTGCGCGCCGGAGGCTGCCGGTCAGGTGCTCGAACTCTTCAAAGCACAGGGCTTTGCCGATGCCTGCGTAGTCGGCCATATGCAGGCCGGCGAGGCGCAGGTCGTGGTGTCGTAACACCGCAGCGCCTGGATGCAAAAACGCCTGCTGGATGCAGGCGTTGTGGTTGGGGCCGCGATAAAGCCGGTATGGGCTTAGAACCTGTTCAATGTCTCCTCGCGCCGCGACAGTGTCTTTGCGAGATGGGATGCGAGGGGGCGCCCAGCCGCGCAATACCGCAGCAATAGCCATGCTATTGCGAGGATTTGCAACGACGCAGACCGCCCCTGCCCGGGCGGCCCTCGCCGGGCGCCCCTTCCCGGGTAGCGCAAAGCCACTGTCACTATGGGTTGGCGTGAAATCGGGCGATTTCTTCGCGCTGGCCCTTGCTTGCACCCCGGTGCAAGCTGCGCTCCACCCCTTCGAACTCATCCCGATTGCACTCCAACGCGGCTGCGTAGAGACTTTGAACAGGTTCTTAGAACGGCAGCTTGGGCATGCCGCCGCCCATCATGCCCTTCATGCCGCCCATCTTCTTCATCATCTTCATCAGGCCGCCGCCCTTCATCTTCTTCATCATCTGCTGCATCTGGCCAAACTCGTTGAGCAGGCGGTTGACCTCTTGCACCTGCACGCCAGCGCCAGCGGCAATGCGCTTCTTGCGCGTGGCCTTGATGAATTCGGGCTTGGCGCGCTCATAGGGGGTCATCGAGCAGATGATGCCTTCCTTGCGGCGCACTTCGCGCTCGGCCTTGTCCATGTCGACCTTGCCAGCCTTGCCCGCCAGCTCCGAGGGCAGTTTGTCCATCAGGGTCGACAGGCCCCCCATCTGCTTCATCTGCTGGAGCTGGCCCAGGAAGTCGTTCAGATCAAAGCCGTCGCCGGACTTGATCTTCTCGGCCATCTTCTGGGCCGCCTCCATGTCCACGCCCTTGGAGACCTGCTCGACCAGGGCCACGATATCGCCCATGCCCAGCACGCGCTGCGCATGGCGCTCGGCGTCGAACACTTCCAGGCCGTCGAGTTTTTCGGACACACCGGCAAACTTGATGGGCGCGCCGGTGATCTGGCGCACCGACAGCGCCGCACCGCCGCGCGAGTCGCCGTCTAGCTTGGTCAGCACGATACCGGTGAGCGGCAGTGCCTCCTTGAAGGCCTTGGCAGTGTTGATCGCGTCTTGGCCCTGCATCGCATCGACGACAAACAAGGTCTCGACCGGTTTCAAGGCCGCATGCAATTGCTGGATTTCGGTCATCAGCACTTCGTCGATGGCCAGGCGCCCGGCGGTATCGACCAGGAGCACATCAAAGTAGTGCTTCTTGGCGTAATCGAGCGCCGCGTTGGCAATATCCAACGGCTTTTGGTCGGGTGTGCTGGGGAACCATTCCGCGCCCGCCTGCTGGGTCACAGTCTTGAGCTGCTCGATAGCGGCGGGGCGGTAGACGTCACCCGAGACGGTCAGCACCTTTTTCTTGCGCCGCTCGATCAGGTGCTTGGCCAGCTTGGCCGTGGTGGTCGTCTTACCGGCACCTTGCAGGCCGGCCATCAGGATCACCGCAGGCGGCTGGGCCTGCAAGTTGATGTCGGCCACGCCCTCGCCCATCGTGGCGGCCAGCTCCTTGTTGACGATCGACACCAGGGTCTGGCCCGGCTTGAGGCTGCCCAGAACCTCCTGGCCCAGCGCTTTTTCCTTGACGCGGGCAATGAAGTCACGCACCACGGGCAAGGCCACATCCGCCTCCAAGAGGGCCATGCGCACTTCACGCAGCATGTCCTGGACGTTGGATTCGGTGATACGGGCCTGGCCTCGCATTTCCTTGACGAGGCGCGAGAGTTTATCGGTCAGTGCGGAAGCCATAGGGTGGAGTCTTGAGTAATCGTGGCAAAGGAGGCGCCCAGGTGTAGCCGCTAGCCGGAGCCCGGGCTAAAAACGGCTGGCGCCAGGGGCTGTAAGCCACAGCCCTGCAAACCTTTGATTCTACCCGCTCGCCCCAAAACTGACGCGGGACCAGGGCTGGCAGCTCTCCCGCCAGCGCAAGAAACTATGGCCCGCTTCCTACAATAGGTAAATGTTTGCCCGTAAAGCGCCAAACGAATTTAGCCTTTGAGGCTGCGCAAATGCCTGCCCGAAGCCGCGACAATGCACCCGCGGCCTGGGCGTGCCCGCGCTTGCATGGCCTCCCGCAATGCCAAAGCCCTGCCCGCCACCCTGAGGTGGCGCTTTCTTTGACCAGGATCACCGATGCCAGATACGCCGTATCGCCACTTGCTAGACCATTTCTCGGACGCCTTCTTTGTGACCGATACGCAAGGCCGGATCCTGGATGTCAATAGCCAGGCCTACCGGGAGATGGGCTACAGCCTGGCAGAGCTGATGGCCCTGAACGTGGCCGATTTTGCGCTGGACTACACCCGCGATGAATTGCTGGCCCTGTGGCAGAAAATGGAGCCCGGTGAACACACCGTGGCCACCAATACGCACCAGCGCAAGGATGGCTCCTGCTTCCCCGTGGAGGTGCACATCACCTGCCAGCTGGTCGAGGGCGAGAAGCGCTTTTTCACCATCTCCCACGACATCACCGAGCGCGTGCGCCGCGACCAGGAAATTCAGCTGCTCAACGCCGCGCTCGAGCAGCAGGTCGAGAAAAGCACCCAGCAGTGGCGCCATTCCACCCATCTGCTCGATGCAGTGATGCGCGGCACCTCGGACATCGTCTTTGTCAAGGACAGGCAGGGCCGCTATGTGTTTGCCAACCCTGCGGCCGAGGCCATCACAAAGATGCCGCCCGGGGGGCTGATTGGCAAGACCGACGCCGAAATCCTTGGCGGACACAACAATTTTGCCGAGGACGATGCCGCCGTTTATCGGAGCAGCACGCCCGTGGTGTCGGAGTCGCACGCACTGATCGATGGGCGCCGGCTCAGCTTTCAGTCCATCAAGAGCCAGTACCGCAACGAGAACGGTGAGGTCATCGGCCTTCTGGGTATTTCGCGTGACATGACGCAGATGCGCGAGTCGGAAAACCAGCTGCGCCAAAGTTATGACTCGCTGCGCCGCGCCGAGCGGCTCTCGCGCATCGGCAGCTGGACGCTGGACCTGGCCAGCGGTGAGATCGAGGCCTCGGAGATGATGTACGAGATGAATGGCCTGGACCCGCAGGGGCCGAAGCTGACCCAGGACAACATAGCCCACATGATGCCGCCGCAGGACTATGCCAAGGTGACTGCGGCCATTGCGCAATGCGCCCAGACCGGCCAGCCCTACCGGCTTGATGTGACCCACTACACGCCCGATGGCGGCCAGTTCCCGGCCAGCATCCTGGGCCAGGCGGACTATGACAGCAGTGGCCGCATCGTCAGCCTCAGCGGCACGCTGCAGGATCTGTCCGAGCGTGAACAGGCGCGCCAGCGGCTGGAAGCTCTGGCCGACAACCTCCCCAGTGGCGCGATCTACCGCGTTGAAGGCTCAGCCACGACCTTGCGCATGAGTTACATCAGCGCCGGTATTGAAAAGCTCATCGGTGTGAGCGCGCAGGCCATCATGGCCAACAACGATGCCTATATCAAAACCATCCACCCGGCAGATCTGGCGATGTACCGGCAGCACCAGCGCGAAGCGCTGGAGCGCCTGAGCCTGTTTGACTGCAGCTTCCGCATCATCCGCCCTGATGGCGGACTGCGCTGGCTGCGCTGTCGCTCGGCACCCAGCCGCCAGGAAGCGGGCACGATCTGGGACGGCATCATGCTTGACATCACCCGCGAGCGCGAGGCAGAGCTGGCGCTGCAAAAAGCCAAGGAGATGGCCGAAGCGGCCGAGCGCGCCAAGTCCGAGTTCCTGGCCACGATGAGCCACGAGATCCGCACGCCGATGAACACCGTCATCGGCATGACGCGCCTGATCCAGCAGACCCCGCTGCTGCCCAAGCAGCGCAACTACTTAGAGAAGGTGGAGCTGTCGGCCAACGCACTGCTGTCGGTGATCAATGACATCCTGGATTTCTCCAAGATCGAGGCGGGCATGCTGACCCTGGAGAACGTGGAGTTCGCGCTGGACGATGTGCTCGAGACCGTCTCGGCCGTCACCACCTTGCGCGCCGAGGAAAAGGGCATCGAGGTGGTCTACTCGGTCGCGCCCGATGTGCCCCGGCAGCTGAGCGGCGACCCGCTGCGCCTGAGCCAGGTGCTCAACAACCTGGTGAGCAATGCCATCAAGTTCACCCACCTGGGCGAGGTGGTCATCAGCATCCAGACCACCGAGACCGCCGGCAACCGCCCCGTGGCCCCTGGCAAGATCGGGCTGGAGGTCACCGTCAAGGACACGGGCATCGGCATGAGCCCGGCGCAGATGAGCCAGCTGTTTCGCCCCTTCTCGCAGGCCGACAGCCAGACCACGCGGCGCTATGGCGGCTCGGGTCTGGGCCTGGCCATCTGCCAGCGCCTGGTGGGCCAGATGGGCGGTGAGCTCAAGGTCGAGAGCAACCCGGGACTGGGCAGCACCTTCTACTTCTCGGTGCAGTTGCACCCCGCGCAACTCAAGCAGGCGCCCAAGCCGGCCCGCTACCACGGCACGCCGGTCGACCGCGTGCTGATCGTCGACGACAACGCCAGCGCACGCGACATCCTCGCCGAGATGGTGCGCGGCTTTGGCATGCGCGCCGACACGGTGGATTCCGGCGAGCAAGCCCTCTTCGATCTGCAGCTCGCCTCGCGCGTAGGCACGCCCTATGGCCTGGTGCTGATGGACTGGCGCATGCCCGGCATGGACGGGCTGGAGGTGGCGCGCCGCATCCGCGAGGAAGAGCATCTCTCGGCCACCCCGGCAGTGCTGATGGTGACTGCCTACGGCCGTGACGAGGTCATGCGCAGGTCCGAGGAGCTGCGTCTGCAAGGCCTGCTGATCAAGCCGGTGACACAGTCCGTGCTGTTCAATGCCATTTTGGAAGCGCTGCAGTCGCAAGGCAGCAGCATCTCGCGGCGCGCACTGCCCGGTGCCTCGGGCCCACCGCAGGTGGTTCACAGCAACCCGATCCAGCTCTATCCCCAGCTGCATGGCAAAAATGTGCTCGTCGTCGATGACAATGCCCTCAACCGCGAGGTGGCCGCCGACTTCCTCAGCCTCGTGGGCGTGCAGGTGAGCCTGGCCACCAATGGCGCCGAAGCGCTCAGCATGCTCGAGCACCACCATTTCGACGCCGTGCTGATGGACGTGCACATGCCGCAGATGGATGGGTTGGACGCCACCCGCGCGCTGCGCCAGCTGCCCCATCTGCAGCAACTGCCGGTGATTGCGCTGACCGCACAGGCCCGCGTCGAAGACCGCAGCGCCATTGAAGAGGCGGGCATGAATGCCCACCTGACCAAGCCCATTGATGAGCGCAAGCTGTACGAAACGCTGAGCGAATGGATCGCAGGCCCTGGCAACAGTGCCGAAGCACTGGATGCACCCGAGTCCGAATTTTTGCGCGACGAGGCCCGCGTGGCAGCCACGCCCGGCATCAACCACGCCAAGATGCTGCAGCGCTTCCACGGCAATGCCGAGCGGGTCGACCGGGTGCTGGCCGGCTTTTACCGCGACTTTGCCGATGCCCCCCAGACCCTGGTGCTGCATGTGCAGCAGTCGGCCTGGGAGCCGCTGTCCATGCTCGCCCATTCGCTCAAGGGGGCACTGGGCTACCTCGATGCCACCTCCCTGGTACAGGCGGCCGAAACCATCGAGAACCAGGCCCGGGAGTGGATGCAGGCCCCACCGCCCGCCCCCCAGCCCCAGCGCCTGCTGCATACCGAGACGGCCGAGTTTGCCGCCCAGTTGCAGACGCTGCTGCAAGGCCTGGCCACGCGCCAGCCTGCACCGGCCCCGCCGAGCGCAGCGCTGGACGCGCCGCCTGCGGCCAACCCGCCTGCCGCTGCCAGCCTGCGCCAGGACCTCAAGCACCTCAAGCGCCTGGTGGCTGACGGCGACTATGCGGCTGTCAGCGAGCTCGAGCGGATGCTCTTGGCCAGCCCGGCGGCGCGCTGGACGCCGCTGCTCCAGCAGATCCTGCAGCATGTGGAAGACCTGGACGGCGACGCCGCGCTGGCGGCGATCGAGCGGCTCGAACACATACTGCCCTGACCATCTGGCTGCCAGCCCCCTTGAGACCCCTTACCATCGCACCATGCAAGCTGAGCCCGATAACGACCAACCCACCATCCTGATTGTGGATGACGAGCGCGTCAACCGCTCCATGCTCGCCGAGTTGCTCGGCCAGCAGTACCGCGTGCTGCTGGCCAAGGACGGCCCCAGTGCGCTCACGATCGCCGCGCGCGAATCGCACCGCCTGCTGCTGGTGCTGCTCGATGTCAGCATGCCCGGCATGAATGGCTACGAGGTGCTGACCCAGCTGAGAAAACAGGAGGCGACGGCCGGCATTGCGATCATCTTCATCACCGGCCAGAGCGATGCCGCGGCCGAAGAGTATGGCCTGCGCCTGGGCGCGGCCGACTATGTCTCCAAGCCCATCCGCCCGGCAGTGGTGAGTGTGCGGGTACGCAACCAGATCGACCTGGCGCTGCAGCGCCAAGCCTTGCAGCGCCTCGCGCAGGTCGACGGCCTGACCAACCTGGCCAACCGCCGGCATTTTGATGACATGCTGCAGCGCAGCCAGCGCCTGTGCCTGCGCAGGCACGACCCGCTGGGCCTGGCGCTGATCGATATCGACCACTTCAAGCTGTACAACGACCACTACGGCCATGTGCAAGGTGATGAGGCGCTCAAGCAAGTAGCAGGTACGCTGGCGCGCCATGCCCGCCGCCCTTATGACCTGGCCGCCCGCTTTGGCGGTGAGGAGTTTGCACTGATCCTGCCCGGCCACGCCGATGCCGTGGCCGTGGTGGAGCGCTTTCGCCAGGAAGTGCAGAAGATGGCGATTGCCCATGCGGCCTCCACCACGGCGCCTGAGCTGACGGTGAGCTGCGGGGTGCTGACCATCCACTGCGGCCAGACCGACGGCCTGGAGGACTGCCTGCGCCGGGCCGATGAACTGCTGTACGAGGCCAAGACCAGCGGCCGCAACCGGGTCTGCGCGACCAGCATCGGCCTGTAGCGCACCCCAGGAAGCCTCTGCGGCCTATTGCCGGCAATAGCCAGCAGATGGCGAGGCGCTAGCGCCCGCGCAGACCACACAGGCCTTTCGCCGCCGCTATGATAGCGGGCATGCTCTCTCCCGCCTTTGCCGCAGCCAGCACCAGCCCCATCGGCTGGGCACTGGCCATTGCTGCAGCTATTGCCTACGCCATTCCCGCACTTGCGGCCCGACGCCTGCAGGAGCCCAGCGCGCGGCTGGGCTTGCGCGCGGCCTGGGCCTTGCACCTGGCGGCCATCGCCTGGAGCCTGATCGGTGACATGCCCCACTTCGGCTTTGCGCCGGCGCTGTCCGTCACCGCCTGGCTGGTGCTGACGGTGTATGTGGTCGAGCAGCAGCTCTACCCGCAGCTGCGCTCACGCTGGCCACTGTCGGCCATGGGTTGCATCGCGGTCCTGCTGGCCGGCGTCTACCCCGGCAGCCCTTTGCATGTGAATGCCTCGCCCTGGCTGCCGCTGCACCTGGCGCTGGGCATTGCCTCCTATGGCCTGTTTGCCGCAGCCGTCGTGCATGCCGCACTGATGACCCGGGCCGAGCGCCAGATGCGCCAGGATGGCAGCCACGACGGCGGCCTGCCGCTGCTGGCGCTGGAGCGCCTGACCTTCCGCTTTGTCACGGCCGGCTTCATCCTGCTGTCCGCAACCTTGCTGGCCGGCTGGTGGTTTGGCGAGGCGCTGTACGGCAAGGCCTGGGTCTGGAACCACAAGTCGGTGTTCTCGCTGCTCGCCTGGTTGACCTTTGCCGTGCTGCTGGTGGGCCGCAAGCGCTTTGGCTGGCGCGGGCAGCGCGCCGTCAACATGCTCTATGTGGGCGCCACCTTGCTGCTGCTGGCCTACGTGGGCTCGCGCTTTGTCCTTGAAGTCATCTTGAAACACTGAGCTGCCATGAAGTATTTGCTGGTATTGCTGGTGCTGGCCGTGGGCTGGCACATGTGGCGCAGCCAACGGGTCAAGAACGCGCCGCCGCCACCGCCCAAAAAAGGCCTGGGCAAGCCTGAGCCCATGGTGCACTGCGCGCACTGCGGCGTGCACCTGCCGCAGTCCGATGCCATCGGCTACCAGGGCGCGCATTACTGCTCGCAAGCCCATCTCGCCCAGGCGCTGCCGCCTGGCCAGCGCTAGGCTTTGGGCATCGCCACGATGGCCGCGCTGGCGTTGATGGAAACCCCCTTCAAGCGCCTGTGGCGCGGCTACCTGGTGGCCCGCGTCTTCGTGGCCCTGCTGCTGGCTCTGGGGGCCATGGCCATCACGCCGGCGCAATCGGGCCCCTTGCTGTCGCAGCTGGCGCTGCTGGGCGCCTATGGCATCTCGGCCATGCTGTATGCCGCGCTCAGCCACCAGCCGCCACCGCAGCGCCGCGTCTACGCCTGGCTGCCCACGATCGGCATGGATCTGCTGCTGATCTCGCTGCTGGAAGTGACCAAAACCGGCACCTACACCTTGACGCCGATGTTCGGCCTGGCGGTGCTGTTTGCCGG
Source organism: Comamonas sp. JNW (assembly GCF_003105075.1). Lineage (NCBI taxonomy): Bacteria > Pseudomonadati > Pseudomonadota > Betaproteobacteria > Burkholderiales > Comamonadaceae > Comamonas > Comamonas sp. JNW. The sequence continues at coordinate 150,471 of NZ_QETI01000002.1, read as the reverse complement.
GACCCTGGGTGGCTGGCTGGTGACCTTGGGCAGCTGCGCCTATATCACGATTTTCCTGATTGTCGAGTCGCTGAGTTTTCGCCTGTCGGTGTTTGACCCCGATGGCACGCAGAACACCGTGCAGGCCGGGCTCGCCGGAGCGGCCTATTTTCTGGTGGGCATTCTCGTGCGGCTGCTCGCCTCGCGGGTGGAGCGCGAGACCTTGCAGGGCCTGCGCAATGCCGCTGCGGCCAACCAGCAAGAGCAAATCAATGCGCTCATCTTGCAGAACCTGCCCGATGGCGTGCTGGTGGCCGATCAGGCCTTGCAGGTGCGTATTGCCAACCCGGCCGCCATGACCTTGCTGGGTCACCCTCACCTGCCACTGGCGCTGGCGCAGCTGCCCGCCTGGCGCGGTGTGGTCGAGCAGGTCACCCAGACCTTTGCAGAGCAAAAGCCCTTCTCGCAAGACCTGGCGCTGACCGCGCCGCAGATGGCCCCCATTGGCCTGCATGTGCGCACCTGGCTGACCCACCCGCTGCCCACCTTCGGCAACATTGGCAGCAATGACAATGACCCGCTGTGCCTGGTGTTCTTGCATGACCTGCGTGAGATAGAGGCGCGGCTGCGCACCGAGAAAATGGCGGCAATGGGGCGTATGTCCGCGGCCGTGGCCCATGAAATCCGCAACCCGCTGACGGCCATCACCCAGGCCAATGCGCTGCTCGATGAGGAGCTGACCGACCCGGGCCAGAAGCGCCTGACCTACATGGTCGAGCAAAATGCCCAGCGCCTGGGCCGCATTGCCGAAGATATTCTGGACATTGCCCGCGTACATAACCAGATCCAGCCCGGCGATGGCGACTCCATTGCCCTCAATGAGACCGTGCTGCACATCTGCCATGACTGGATGGCGCTGGCCCCCGCCGCCCACACCGTGGCGCTGTCGCTCAGTGCCGAGGACAGCCTGGTGGCCTTTGATACCGGACACCTGCGCCAGCTGCTCTACAACCTGCTCAACAACGGCCAGCGCTACCGCCGGGACTGTGCAGACTCCTTGCGTGTCAGCACGCACAGCAGCCTGACGGGCACCACCACCTTGGTCGTGTGGAGCGATGGCGCGCCCATCGAGCCGACCATCGAAAAGCATCTGTTCGAGCCCTTCTTCTCCTCCGAGAGCCGATCGAGCGGCCTGGGCCTGTACATCTGCCGCGAGCTGTGCACCCGCCATGGCGCTATGATCCGCTATGAAAGGCAGAGCGCAGCGCTGCCCGAGCTGGCACAGGGCAATGCCTTCATAGTGCAGTTTCGCCGGGCCGCCAGCCCCGCGCATCCCCAGCAGACTGATTTGATCCACCAGGCATGAGTTTTGAAAACACCACTGTTCTGGTCGTGGACGATGAGCCCGACCTCAGAACCCTTTATGAGCTGACCTTGCTGCGCGAAGGCTACCGGGTCTACACGGCCGGCTCGGTGCAGGAAGCGCGCGCCCAGCTGCAGCAGCGCCGCTTCGAGATTCTGATCACCGACATGCGCCTGCCCGATGGCCTGGGCATGGAGCTGCTGCAGGACCTGCGCAGCCAGGGCCGCAGCGAGCGCGCCATCGTCATGACCGCCTATGGCTCGGCCGACAATGCCGTCGCGGCCCTGCGCGAAGGCGCGTTTGACTACCTGACCAAGCCGGTGGACCTCAAGCAGTTTCGCCAGGTGGTGGCGTCCGCCTGCCAGGGGCTGCAGGATGCCGCTGCGCTGGCCCCGGCGCAGTCCGCTTTTCAAGCGGCGCCGCAGCCCGGCACGCCCACCCGGCCTGCCCCCCCGGCCCAGCGCGAATTGATCGGCCCGTCGCTGGTGATGCAGCAGGTGCGCGAGCGCATTGCCAAGGTGGCCGGCAGCATGGCGCCCATTTTGGTGCGCGGCGAATCGGGCACCGGCAAGGAGCTGGTGGCCCAGTCCTTGCACCGCAACAGCCAGCGGGCCAGCGGGCCGATGGTGGCCGTCAACTGCGGCGCCATCCCCGAGAACCTGCTCGAAGCGGAGTTCTTTGGTGCCCGCAAAGGCGCCTACACCGGCGCGAACCAGGACCGCGAAGGCTTTTTCCAGGCAGCCCATGGTGGCACCCTCTTCCTCGATGAAATCGGCGAGCTGCCGCTGTCGATGCAGGCCAAGCTCTTGCGTGCGATCCAGGAGCGCAAGGTGCGGCCCCTGGGCTCGCAACAGGAAGAAGCGGTCGATGTGCGCATCGTCAGTGCCACCCACCGCGACCTGGCGGCCGACGTGCAGACCGGGCGCTTTCGCCAGGACTTGTACTACCGGCTCAACGTCATTGACATCTTCATCCCGCCGCTGCGCGAGCGCCGCGAAGATGTGCCTGCGCTGTGCCAGGCGCTGCTCGAGCGCATCGCCAGCGAGAGCGGCCAGCCGGTGCCCCAGCTCAGCGCCCAGGCGCTGCACACCTTGGCAGGCCATGCACTGCCGGGCAATGTGCGCGAGCTGGAAAACCTGTTGCTGCGCTCGGTCGCCTTGAGCGATGGCGCGTTTCTGGATGTGGAGCCGGCCCGGGCCGATGCCGCGCATCCGGCGCCCGTGCACAGCCAGGCTGCAGAGCCGGCCCCTGCCTATGAGCAGCCCACGCCCGCGCCAAAGGCCGCAGCCGTCGCGCCTCAGCGCCTCCACGGCTTTGCGCCGCCACAGGATCTGCCCGCCGATCTGCAGGCCTGGCTCGATGGCATCGAGCGCGACATCCTCGTGCGCGCGCTGCAGGAGTTTGGCTTTAACCGCACCGCAGCGGCCAACCGCCTGGGCATCAGCCTGCGCCAGATCCGCTACCGCATGGAGCGGCTGCAGATCCATGACCCCAGCGATGGGGTGCAGCCCTAGGGGCCCAACGCCATGCCCCAAGATCTGCCCGAGACGCCGCCCGGCGCCCCCGCTCCCCACGCTGCCACCGCGCCGCAAGCTGCGCTCTGGCAAAAAGGCTGGCTGCGCACGGCCACGCACTGCCCCTCGCCCAATTACAGTCCCCGGCCCGAGGGGGCATGCATCGATCTGGTGGTCGTCCACTCGATCAGCCTGCCGCCGGGCATCTACGGCACGGGGGATGTGCAGCGGCTCTTTACCAACCAGCTCGACTGGGATGCGCACCCCTACTTCCAGAGCATCCGGGGCCTGCAGGTGTCCTCGCATTTCTTCATCACGCGCCAAGGCGTGGTGTGGCAGTTTGTCAGCGCCGACCAGCGCGCCTGGCATGCCGGCCAGTCGTTCTGGCGCGGCCGGCCGCGCTGCAATGACGACTCCATCGGCATCGAGCTCGAAGGCCTGGAGGGCGAGACTTTCGAGCCCGCCCAGTACCACAGTCTGGTGCAGCTGTGCCAGCAGATCCGCGCCCAGTATGCGATCGCCTATATCGCCGGCCACGAACACATTGCGCCAGGCCGCAAGAACGACCCGGGCCCAGGATTTTTGTGGCCCCAGCTGCAGCAGGATCTGGCCTGGCCGGCATCCATGTTTCCTGCCTCACTGCATCTCTGAGAGCCAGCAACACCCCCCTTGATCGTCGTTGCCCCACCTTGCCCTACGCTTGTACGGCCTGCGGCGGTGTGCCTCGTTCCAACCGCAAACCGTTGGTTTGCTGGCCCGTATTGGCAGCTCTAAATCAGGCTATAGGCCAACCCTCTAAACAGCCTGCATTTTTCACGCATCCGCATGCAGCTGATGGCATGCGCACTTCAAAAACACAGCAATTTCCCCACATCTGAAAAATTTTTTTTCAGATGCAATGCCTAAGTTTTACGCAGGCTCTGCAACGCAGATGGCGCAGAAACACACGCACAGTGGTGGTTTGCAGGCGCAAACCACGACGCCATGCGCAGTAGCCGCCGTTTTGCTGCGCAGCATGGTCATCGGCACTACACACAAACCATGCATTGCGCCATACACTACAGGTAGTGTCCAGCGCTTAATAAAACACTATATGTAGTGTGAGGTGGTATCCAGCGGCTCAGTGATACCGGCATGCACAGCGCTGTTTCTCCGGCTTTTCACGCACCACAGAGAGGACATCATGAGCGCTGCTTCGCTTTCCGAGCAACGAGCCGCACCGGCCGCCAGCTCGCGCACCCTGGATGGATTTACCGTACTGCCGGACTACCAGATCATGCGGCGCAACGGAGCAGTCGTCCCTTTCGAGCCCCCCAAGATCACCACCGCCATCATGAAAGCGTTCCTGGCCGTGCATGGCAGCCAGGGCTCGGCATCGGCCAGTGTGCGCGAAGTGGTCGAGAACCTGACCCACACGGTGGTGCGCGCGCTGATGCGCTCGCGCCCGGGCGGCGGCACTTTCCATATCGAAGATGTGCAGGACCAGGTCGAGCTGGGCCTGATGCGCGGCGGCAACCATGAGGTGGCACGCGCCTATGTGCTGTACCGCGAGCGCCGCAACCAGGAGCGTGCCCAGCTCCAGGCCCAGCACACGCCGGCCCATGCCAGCTTGCATGTGCAGGACCGGGGCCAGCAGGTGGTGCTTGATGTCAAAAAACTCCATGACCGCATTGCCGCAGCCTGCCAGGGCCTGGGCCAGGACGTCGACCCCGCGCCCATCCTCAGCGAGACCCTCCGCAACCTCTATGACGGCGTCCACATGGACGAGGTGTTCAAGGCCTCCATTCTGGCTGCCCGCACCTTGATCGAAAAGGACCCGGACTACAGCTTTGTCACCGCGCGCCTGCTGCTGCACACCATCACGCGCGAAGTGATCGGCCAGGACGTCAGCAGTGCCGATATGGGCGCGGCCTACCGCAGCTACTTCCCCGGCTTTGTCGCGCAAGGGGTTGAGCACGAACTGCTCGCCCCCGAGATGCTGGACTTTGACCTGCACCGGCTGGCCGCCGCTCTCCAGCCCGAGCGTGATCTGCAGTTTGACTACCTGGGTCTGCAGACCCTGTACGACCGCTATTTTTTGCATGTACGCCAGCAGCGCATCGAGTTGCCCCAGGCCTTCTTCATGCGCGTGGCCATGGGCCTGGCGCTGAAGGAGGACGACCGCAATGCACGCGCCATCGCGTTCTATGACCTGCTCTCGTCCTTTGACTTCATGTCATCCACGCCCACCCTGTTCAACAGCGGCACCCTGCGCTCGCAGCTGTCGTCGTGTTACCTGACCACGGTGGCCGATGACCTGGGCGGCATCTACGATGCGATCCGCGAAAACGCCTTGCTGTCCAAGTTTGCCGGCGGTCTGGGCAATGACTGGACGCCAGTGCGTGCAATGGGCGCCCGCATCAAGGGCACCAATGGCGAATCGCAAGGCGTCGTGCCCTTTCTCAAGGTGGTCAACGACACGGCCGTGGCCGTCAACCAGGGCGGCAAACGCAAGGGCGCCGTCTGCGCCTACCTGGAGACCTGGCATCTGGACATCGAGGAGTTTCTGGAGCTGCGCAAGAACACCGGCGATGACCGCCGCCGCACCCACGACATGAACACCGCCCACTGGATCCCCGATCTGTTCATGCAACGGGTCATGGAAAAAGGCATGTGGACCTTGTTCTCCCCCTCCGATGTGCCCGATCTGCATGACCGCTTTGGCCAGGATTTCGAGCGCGCCTATACCGCCTACGAAGCCCAGGCGGCCAGCGGCGCGCTGGCGCTGAGCAAGACCGTGCCCGCGGTCGATCTGTGGCGCAAGATGCTGTCGATGCTGTTCGAGACCGGCCACCCCTGGATCACCTTCAAGGATGCCTGCAACCTGCGCTCCCCACAGCAGCATGCCGGCGTCGTGCACTCGTCCAACCTCTGCACCGAGATCACGCTCAACACCAGCGACACGGAAACCGCCGTCTGCAACCTGGGCTCGGTCAACCTGGCACGCCACCTGAAGGACGACGGCCAAGGCGGCCTGGCGCTTGACCATGACAAGCTCAAGCGCACGATCGCCACGGCCATGCGCATGCTCGACAACGTCATCGACATCAACTACTACGCGGTGGGCAAGGCACGCGACTCCAACCTGCGCCACCGCCCGGTGGGCCTGGGCATCATGGCCTTTCAGGACAGCCTCTACCAATTGCACATCCCCTACGCCAGCGATACGGCCGTGCAGTTTGCCGACACCTCGATGGAAGCCGTCTGCTACTACGCCTACTGGGCATCGACCGAGCTGGCGCGCGAGCGCGGCGTCTACAGCAGCTACCCCGGCTCGCTCTGGAGCCAAGGCATCTTGCCGCTGGACACACTGGACCTGCTCGCCCAGGCGCGCGGCCAGGCCGGCTATGTGCAGGTCGACCGCAGCATGCGCCTGGACTGGGAGGCGCTGCGCCGCAAGATCGCGCAGGACGGCATGCGCAACTCCAACTGCGTGGCCATTGCGCCCACCGCCACCATCTCCAACATCGTCGGTGTCGATGCCTCGATCGAGCCCTCGTTTGGCAACCTCTCGGTCAAGTCCAACCTCTCGGGCGAGTTCACCGTCATCAACCAGTACCTGGTGCGCGACCTCAAAGCGCTGGGCCTGTGGGACGATGTGATGGTCATGGACCTCAAGCATTTCGATGGCTCGCTGCGCCCCATCGACCGCGTGCCCCACGCACTCAAGGCCCTGTATGCGACAGCCTTTGAGGTCGACCCCGTCTGGTTGGTGGAAGCGGCCTCCCGGCGCCAGAAATGGATAGACCAGGCGCAAAGCCTCAATATCTATATGGCAGGGGCCTCGGGCAAGAAGCTCGACGATGCCTACAAGCTCGCCTGGGTGCGTGGCCTCAAGACCACCTACTACCTGCGCACCACCAGCGCCACGCAGGCCGAGAAATCCACCATCCAAAGCCGCGTGCTCAATGCCGTGCCCAGCAGCTATGCGTCGCCCGTCGCCCAGGCTGTCCCCCACGCCGCCGCTGCTGCATCGCAGTCCGCCGCGCCCGGCACCGACATCCGCTTTTGCGCCATCGATGACCCCGGCTGCGAAGCCTGCCAGTAAGAGCTGCTAACCGTCTGAACCTGGCCGCAGCCGCGGCCCCCACCAGGAGCATTCATTCATGTTGAGCTTTGAAGAAGATTCGATGGACGCGCTGGCCACACCAGCCGCGCCGGCCACCTCTGCGGCCTCGCCCTCTGCATCGCCTGCCGCATCCCCAGCCGCCACATTCAAGCGCGTCCATGCCGCCGACAAGCGAATCATCAACGCCAAGACCGATGTCAACCAGCTGGTGCCCTTCAAATACAAATGGGCCTGGGAGAAATACCTGGCCACCTGCGCCAACCACTGGATGCCTCAAGAAGTAAACATGACGCGCGACATCGCGCTGTGGAAATCGCCCCATGGCCTGACCGAGGACGAGCGCCGCATCGTCAAGCGCAACCTGGGCTTTTTCGTCACCGCCGATTCGCTGGCCGCCAACAACATTGTGCTGGGCACCTACCGCCACATCACTGCGCCGGAGTGCCGCCAGTTTCTGCTGCGCCAGGCCTTTGAAGAAGCCATCCACACGCATGCCTACCAGTACATCGTGGAGTCGCTGGGCTTGGATGAGGCCGAGATCTTCAACGCCTACAACGAGGTTCCCTCGATCCGCAACAAGGATGCGTTTCTGATCCCCTTCATCGAGGCGATCATGGACCCCCACTTCCAGACCGGCACGCCGCAGACCGACCAGACCTTGCTCAAAAGCCTGATCGTTTTTGCCTGCCTGATGGAAGGCCTGTTCTTCTATGTCGGCTTCACGCAGATCCTGGCGCTGGGCCGCCAGAACAAGATGACGGGCGCAGCCGAGCAGTACCAGTACATCCTGCGCGACGAGTCCATGCACTGCAACTTCGGCATCGACCTGATCAACCAGCTCAAGCTGGAGAACTCGCAGCTGTGGACCAGCGCGTTCAAGGACGAGATCAAGGCCTTGTTTATTCAGGCAGTCGAACTTGAATACCAATACGCCGAAGACACGATGCCAAGAGGTGTGCTGGGCATGAACGCATCGATGTTCAAAGGCTACCTGCGCTACATCGCCAACCGCCGCGCAACGCAGATCGGCCTGGATGCTTTGTACCCCAACGAGGACAACCCTTTCCCGTGGATGAGCGAGATGATCGACCTGAAAAAGGAGCGAAATTTCTTCGAGACACGGGTCATCGAATACCAGTCCGGTGGCGCGCTTTCCTGGGATTGACGCCGACCTTGATGTGCAAACCTCGTCAGAATGTGGTTTTCCTGAGAGAAAACTGTGAAATTTGGCGTCTTTATTGAGGTTTGCACTATGCCAGTTGCTAGCAGCTGATGCACAATTCAGTTTGCTATCAAAACTTCGTGTCGAATTCAATCAGGCATGAAGTCTGCTTTCTAAATTGACCGAAGGAGAAGAGCATGGCAACGTCCAAAGCAAGCAAGAAAACTGCTGACACCAAGGCAACTGCCAAGAAGGCAGTTGCAACCAAGGCAGCCGCCCCCAAGGCAGCTGCAAAGCCCAAGGCCGCTGCCAAGCCAGCCGCCACCAAGGCAGCGGCAAAGCCTGCTGCCAAGGCCGTCGCCAAAAAGGCCGCTGCTAAGCCAGCCGCCAAGAAAGCCGCCGCCAAGCCCGCAACCAAATCCACAGCAGCTGCCAAGACTGCCGTGAAGAAGGCCGCTGCTCCAGCTAAGAAGGCTGCAGCTCCTGCGAAGAAGGCTGCAGCTCCTGCGAAGAAGGCTGCCGCTCCCGCGAAGAAGGCCGCAGCTCCCGCCAAGAAGGCCGCAGCTCCTGCCAAGAAGGCCGCAGCTCCTGCCAAGAAGGCCGCAGCTCCTGCCAAGAAGGCCGCAGCTCCTGCCAAGAAGGCCGCAGCTCCGGCGAAGAAGGCTGCCGCTCCAGCGAAGAAGGCTGCTGCTCCTGCGAAGAAGGCCGCTGCTCCAGCTAAGAAGGCTGCCGCTCCTGCCAAGAAGGCTGCAGCTCCTGCCAAGACGGCTGCAGCGCCCGCCAAGAAGGCCGCTGCTCCTACCAAGAAGGCCGCTGCTCCTGCCAAGAAGGCCGCTGCTCCAGCTAAGAAGGCCGCAGCGCCCGCTAAGAAGGCCGCAGCTCCCGCCAAGAAGGCTGCTGCTCCTGCCAAGGCTCCAGCTCCCGCCAAGAAGGCCGCTGCTCCTGCCAAGGCCCCTGCTGCTGCCAAGGCTCCAGCACCTGCGAAGAAGGCTGCTCCCGCCAAGAAGGCTGCTGCTCCTGCCAAGGCCCCAGCTGCTGCGCCTGCTGCTGCAGAGCCTGTCAAGACCGTGCTCAGCACCAATGCGGCATGGCCTTTCCCAACCAACAGCCGCCCACAATAATTACCCCAAGCCGGGCAGCATGCCCGGGTGCCGCAAGGCACCACTTGGCATCCAAGGCAACGCACAATGCGTTGCCTTTTTTTATGCCTGGTGTCCGCTGCTTGGTGCGCACAAAAAAGCCAATGACGCCGCAACAACCGCTCCCAGTTGCCACGGTCCAGAGCGCGCATCGTTGCCCACGCCTTCGATGGATGCGTCATCCAAGCCGGCTCGGTGAGCAAGGCAGCAGACGGGTCTGCCAGACAGTCCACCAGGACAGCGTCACAGCGCGAGGAAATCGCCCGCGACCAGCAGGTTCTTCATGCAGCCGCGCCATCGGCGATCGCAAATGCCAGACAATACAGGCTCATGAATGATGCCCTTCCCACACCGCCAGCGCTCTCGCAGGCAGCCACTGCAGAGATGGCACGCAAACCCAGTGCGGCCCGTCTGCGCAAGATTGACCTGATCCTGGGCTCGGCAGAGCGGCATTTCGCATTGCTGGGTTTTGAAGGTGCTCCGCTGGAGCAGATCGCGCAGGATGCCGGCTTTAGCCGCCACAACCTGCTGTACTACTACCCCAGCAAGGAGGCGCTGTACCAGGCCGTGCTGGCATCGGTGATCGACGACTGGCTGGGCCATATGACAGGTCTGTCCAAGGACGGCGACCCGGCCCAGCAGATCCGCCAGTACATCCGCGAGAAGTTCGAATTTGCACGCACCCGCCCTTATGGCAGCCAGCTGTTCACCAAGGAGATGATTGCTGGCGCGCCCTTTGCCGCCTCGGCCGTGCGCGAGCGCATCGCCCCGTTGCTGGCAGCCAATGTGGCAGCGTTTGCGCATTGGGCCGAACAAGGCCTGATTGCGCCCGTCAATTTCCAGCACCTGATGTTCAGCATCTGGGCCATCACCCAAGGCTATGTCGACCAGCAAACCCAGTTTGCGCTGCTGCAAAACAAGGCCGCGCTGGACGCGGGCGACTTCGCCCAGGCCGAGGCCTTGCTGGTGCAGATGCTCGCCGCTACGCTCAAGATCGAGCTGCCGGACTGACCCGGGGCGTGCCGCCTCCAGGCCCATGCATGGAAGTCCCAGCTGCGGTGATCTGGCCCGCGCCCCCGTGCGGGCTTCGCAGCATGGGTGCGCTGCGCGGGATCGGCTGCCGCCATGAGATGCACCTCTTTCAATAGCAGCATCTTCAGTCCCCACCAGCGCTTTCGTGATTCTTGCGCAGAGGTATCGTGATCGGGCAGTGCCCCTGGATCGATTTTTTAGCCCCCGCAGTCTTGAACTGTCATCAAATGACCTTATTATTAGCACTCGAAGGGGTAGAGTGCTAAAACCACCACTTCTCAGACATTTTTGCGTATTTGGCGCGGCATCTGCCGGGCCATCTTTCATCAAAACCTGGTATTGATATTGAAGGAGTTGTTATGAACCTGCGTCCTCTGCACGATCGCGTGATCGTTAAGCGTCTGGAAAACGAAACCAAGACCGCTTCGGGCATCTACATCCCCGACAACGCTGCTGAAAAGCCAGACCAAGGCGAAGTGCTGGCCGTCGGCCCAGGCAAGAAGAACGACAAGGGCGAGTCCATCACCCTGGGTGTGAAGGTCGGCGACCGCGTGCTGTTCGGCAAGTACTCTGGCCAATCGGTCAAGGTGGACGGCAATGAACTGCTGGTGATGAAGGAAGAAGACCTCTTCGCCGTCGTCGAGAAATAAAGCTACTGCGCAGGCGCCAGGCGTCGTTGCGCGGTGCTCGCAATCCTCACGTACCCAAGTACGTTCCGGTTGCTGCGATCCGTGCGCCTAGCCTGACACCTGCTCGCTACGCTTTCTCTCCCGAGCATTCATTCTCATTTCAAGTTTTCAAGTATTTAGGAGCCAAAAATGGCAGCAAAAGACGTAGTATTCGGCGGTGAAGCACGTGCACGCATGGTTGAAGGCGTGAACATTCTGGCTAACGCCGTCAAAGTGACCCTGGGCCCCAAGGGCCGCAACGTGGTGCTCGAGCGTTCGTTCGGCGCCCCTACCGTGACCAAGGACGGTGTGTCCGTGGCCAAGGAAGTGGAACTCAAGGACAAGCTGCAGAACATGGGCGCCCAGCTCGTGAAGGAAGTGGCCTCCAAGACCAACGACATCGCTGGTGACGGCACCACGACCGCTACCGTGCTGGCCCAAGCCATCGTGCGCGAAGGCTCCAAGTACGTGGCCGCTGGTCTGAACCCGATGGATCTGAAGCGCGGCATCGACAAGGCTGTCGCCGCCCTGGTGGAAGAGCTCAAGAAGCAATCCAAGGCCACCACCACCTCCAAGGAAATCGCCCAAGTCGGCTCGATCTCCGCCAACTCCGACGAATCCGTGGGCAAGATCATTGCTGACGCGATGGACAAGGTCGGCAAGGAAGGCGTGATTACCGTGGAAGAAGGCAAGTCGCTGGACAACGAACTCGACGTCGTTGAAGGCATGCAGTTCGACCGCGGCTACCTGTCGCCCTACTTCATCAACAACCCAGAAAAGCAAGCCGCTATTTTGGACAACCCCTTCGTGCTGCTGTTCGACAAGAAGATCAGCAACATCCGTGACCTGCTGCCTACGCTCGAAGCTGTGGCCAAGGCCGGCCGTCCTCTGCTGATCATTGCAGAAGACGTCGAAGGCGAAGCACTGGCAACGCTGGTGGTCAACACCATCCGTGGCATCCTGAAGGTCGTGGCTGTGAAGGCTCCAGGCTTTGGCGATCGTCGCAAGGCCATGCTGGAAGACATCGCCATCCTGACCGGCGGCAAGGTGATCGCTGAAGAAGTGGGCCTGTCGCTGGAAAAGGTGACCCTGGAAGACCTGGGCCAAGCCCAACGCGTCGAAATCGGCAAGGAAAACACCACCATCATCGACGGTGCTGGCCAAGCTGCTGAAATCGAAGCCCGCGTCAAGCAAATCCGCGCTCAGATCGAAGAAGCCACGTCCGACTACGACCGTGAAAAGCTGCAAGAGCGCGTGGCCAAGCTGGCCGGCGGTGTTGCCGTGATCAAGGTGGGCGCTGCCACCGAAGTCGAGATGAAGGAAAAGAAGGCCCGCGTGGAAGACGCCCTGCACGCGACCCGCGCTGCGGTGGAAGAAGGCATCGTGGCCGGTGGTGGCGTGGCGCTGCTGCGTGCCAAGCAATCCGTGGGCGCGCTGGCGACCGGCAATGCCGAGCAAGACGCTGGTATCAAGCTGGTGATGAAGGCCATCGAAGCGCCTCTGCGCGAAATCGTGTCCAACGCTGGTGGCGAGCCATCGGTGGTGGTCGATGCCGTGCTCAAGGGCACGGGCAACTTCGGCTTCAACGCTGCCAACGACACCTACGGCGACATGCTGGAAATGGGTATCCTGGACCCAACGAAGGTGACCCGCACCGCGCTGCAAAACGCTGCGTCCGTGGCTTCGCTGCTGCTGACCACCGAGTGCATGATCGCTGAAGCCCCCAAGGCTGAATCCGCTCCTGCCATGCCCGACATGGGCGGCATGGGTGGTATGGGCGGCATGGGCATGTAATTGCCCCGGCTGTCATAGCGCACCATCAAGCCTGCAAGACCCCTTGCGGGCTTGGGGCCAGACACCAAAAAACCCGGCACCGTCAAGGTGGCCGGGTTTTTTTATGGCTTGTGCCTCAGGCTCACAGCGCCTTGCGGTTGGACCGCTGCAGCGCGGTGGCGAGACCCGCCGTGCAACGTCTCACCGGCTCAACGGCCTGCGCGCTCCAGCATCGCGTGCAGCAGCACATTGCAGCCGGCCGTGATGTGCTCGGGCTTGGCGTCTTCGATCTCGTTGTGCGATATGCCATCCTTGCAGGGGATGAAGATCATGCCCGCTGGCGCCAGGCGCGCCATGTAGACGGCATCATGGCCCGCGCCCGAGACGGCATCCATGTGGGAGTAACCCAGCATCTGCGCGCCGCGCCGCACCGCATCGATGCAATCGGGGTTGAAAGGTTGCGCGGTGTAGCTGGACACCAGATCGATCTTGATCGTCAGCCCCGTCTCCTGGCTGATGCGCGCGGCCACCGCGCGAATATCCTGGTCCATGGCCTCGCAGTCGGCGTCGGTGGCATTGCGCAGGTCGATGCTGAATTTCACCTCGCCCGGAATCACATTGCGGCTGTTGGGATGCACATGCACCATGCCGACCGTGCCGCGCCCGTGCGGCGGGTGGCGGTGCGCGCAGGCCACCACCTCCTGCATCACCCGGGTGGCAACTTGCAGCGCATCCTTGCGCAGCGCCATCGGCGTGGGGCCGGCATGCGCTTCCATGCCGGTGACGGTGCAGTCATACCAGCGGATGCCCAGCACCCCGGTCACCACGCCAATCGTCTTGTCATGGTCCTCCAGCACCGGGCCCTGCTCGATATGGGTTTCAAAGTAGTAGCCGATAGGGTGGTCGCCGGGCTCCTGCGGGCCGATGTAGCCGATGCGCGCAAGCTCGTCCTTGACGCTTTTGCCGTCGGTGTCTTTGGCCGCATAGGCATGCTCCAGGCTGAAGGCCTTGGCAAACACGCCTGAGCCCATCATCACCGGCACAAAGCGCGAGCCCTCCTCGTTGGTCCAGAACGCCACCTCAATGGGCGCCTCGGTCTCAATGCCATGGTCATTGAGCGTGCGCACCACCTCGATGCCGGCGAGCACGCCATAGTTGCCGTCGAACTTGCCGCCCGTGGGCTGGGTGTCGATATGGCTGCCGGTCATGATCGGCGGCAGGCTGTTGTTGCGGCCTGGGCGGCGCATAAAGCCATTGCCGATCTTGTCGATGGTGACCGTCATACCCGCCTCCTGGGCCCAGCGTGTCACCAGGTCGCGCCCCTGGCGGTCCAGGTCGGTCAGGGCCAGGCGGCACACGCCGCCTTTGGCGGTGGCACCAATCTGGGCCAGCTCCATCAGCGATGCCCAGAGCCGGTCGCCATTGATGCGCAGCTGGCTGGTATCGGTCTTCACTTTCGTGTCCATGCTTGGTCTCCTTGTTTCATTGCGCGCGGGCCACGGCCGTGGGCGCCGTCTCTTGCGCCCGCTTTTGCACTGCCTGGAAGTTGGGGCCGAAGGCCGGCCGCTTGAAATACTGGCCTGCGCCCTTCTCGGCGCGCAGGTCGCCGTTCGCATACACCACGCGGCCCCGGCTGATGGTGTGGCTGGGCAGGCCTGTCACCTGCCGGCCTTCAAAGATGTTGAAATCACCCTTGGAGTGCTGGGTCTTGGCCGACAAGGTCTTGGTCGCCTTCGGATCCCAGAGCACCACATCGGCATCGGCGCCCACGCCGACAAAGCCCTTGCGCGGGTACACATTGAAGAGCTTGGCCGTATTGGCCGAGGTGATCGCAACAAACTCGCTGGGCGTCAGGCGCCCGGTGTTCACCCCGGCATCCCAGACCACGGCCATGCGCTCTTCGACGCCTCCGGTGCCATTGGGCGTCTTGGCAAAATTGTCCTTGCCCACGGCCTTTTGCTCGGCGCAGAAGGTGCAGTGGTCCGTCGCCGTGGTGTGCAGATGCCCGGCCTGCAGGCCGCGCCACAGCGCCTCCTGGTGTTCCTTGGGGCGGAACGGCGGGCTCATCACATAGGCAGCGGCCGTCGCGTAATCAGGATGGCGGTAGACGCTGTCGTCAATCGTCAAATGGCCGGCCAGCACCTCGCCGTAGACGCGCTGGCCACGCGCCCTGGCGCGGGCAATGGCGTCGGCCGCCTCGATGCAGCTCACATGCACCACATAGATGGGCACGCCCAGCACATCGGCAATCGCAATCGCCCGGTTGGCGGCCTCGGCCTCCACCATCGGCGGGCGCGACAGCGGATGGCCTTCCGGGCCGGTGATGCCCATGCGCGCCACCTCCTGCTGCAGCAGGTAGACCAGCTCGCCGTTTTCGGCATGCACGGTGGGCATGGCACCCAGCTCCAGCGCGCGCCGGAAGCTGTTGACCAGGGTTTCGTCATCGCACATGATGGCGTTCTTGTAGGCCATGAAGTGCTTGAAGCTGTTGATGCCCTCGTCGCGCACCAGCACGCCCATGTCCTCGCGCACCTGCTCACTCCACCAGGTCACCGCCACATGGAAGGAGTAGTCGGCCGCCGACTTCTCAGCCCAGCCGCGCCACTTGCGGTAGGCGTCCATCAGCGGCTCCTGCGGCGCGGGAATCACAAAGTCGATGATGCTGGTGGTGCCACCGGCCAGGCCCGCGGCAGTGCCGGTGAAGAAGTCATCAGCGGTGACCGTGCCCATGAAGGGCAGCTGCATATGGGTGTGCGGATCGATACCACCGGGCATCACATACTGGCCGCTGGCATCCAGCGTTTCGGTGCCGGCCGGTGCTTGGGCCGCAGCCCCTTCACCGACGGCCACAATCTTGCCGTCCACCAGCAGCACATCGGCGCGCTCTTCACGGTCCGCATTCACGACGGTACCACCACGGATCAGAAGGGGGTGGCTGGCTGTGCTCATCATGTCTCTCCTTGGTTCAAATCACAAAAACGGCGGCTGCTGCGCTCAAGCGCGCCGCAGCATGGCCTGCGACGCCACCACATGGCTGGCCATGCCGATGCGGTACACCACACCGGCAATGAACAGACCGATGAACCAGGCATAAGCGTACAGGTCCTTGAAGATCGCTGCCACATCGGGGAAGCTGGCAGGAAACGCGGCATTGAGAAAGCCCGGAATATTGGGCGCCACGCCGCAGGCAAATGCGGCAACAGCCACCCAGTTCCAGCCGCCGGAATAGCTGTATTTGCCGCCTTCCCGGTAGAGCTCGTCCACATCCAGCTGGGTGCGGCGGATCAGGAAGTAATCGACCATCAGGATCCCGGCGATCGGGCCGAGCAGCGCCGAGTAGCCGATCAGCCAGGTGAAGATATAGCCCTGGGTGGACTCCAGAATCTTCCAGGGCATCATCAAAATCGCAATCGCCACGGTGATGTAGCCGCCGGTGCGGTAGCTGATGCGTTGGGGGTTCAGCGCAGAAAAGTCGTAGGCGGGGCCCACCAGGTTGGCCGCCAGATTGACGCTCACCGTATCGACCAGCAGCACGATGAGGGCGATGAGCACCGCAGCGCCGGTCATGCGCGCGGCCACATCCACGGGGTCCCACAGCGCTTTGCCATAGATGACCACGGTGGCCGAAGTGACGATCACCGCCAGGGCCGCCAGCAGGCCCATGGGCACCGGCAGGCCAATGGCCTGGCCCACGATCTGGTCCCGCTGCGAGCGGGCAAAGCGGGTGAAGTCGGGGATGTTCAGCGCCAAGGTGGCCCAAAAACCAATCATGGCCGTGAGCGACGGCCAGAAGGTGCCCCAGAACTGGCCGGCCTTGGCTTCGCCAGCCGCAAAGGCCGACGGCTTGCTCAAGATCGGACCAAAGCCGCCCGCCTTGTCATACACCCACCACAGCAGCACAAAACAGATCACGATCTTGGCCGGCGCCGTATAGGTCTCGAGCTTGCGGATGGACTCGATGCCATGCACCACAAAGTAGAACTGGATGGCCCAGAAGACCAGGAAGCAGACCAACTGCGCCACATTGATGCCCAGCCAGGAGATCTTCTCGCTCTCGAGCGGATGGCCCAGGATCACCCCGAGCAAGGTATAGATCATCAGGCCGCCAAACCAGGTCTGGATGCCATACCAGCCGCAGGCCACCAGCGCGCGCAGCACTGCAGGCAGCTTGGCGCCCCGGGTGCCGAAGGAGGCGCGGGCCAGCACCGCATAGGGGATGCCGTATTTGGCGCCCGCATGCCCGATCAGCAGCATCGGCACCAGCACAATCAGGTTGGCCAGAAACACCGTCATGACCGCCTGGAACGCCGACATGCCGCCTTCGACCAGACTGGCGGCCAAGGTGTAGGCCGGAATGCACATCACCATGCCTATCCACAACGCCGTGAAGTGGTACCAGGTCCACGTTCGCTGCGAGGCTTGCGTGGGTGCGAGGTCGTCGTTCCAAAGGCCACCGGCTTCGCTGCCGGCGGCACCCCTTGCTTGCGCGTCATGGGACATTGCTCACTCCTTGAGAGGTGTTATCGATAGGTTTTAAGCGTCCAAATCCAAAGTCTTGGTTTCCATCCTGTAGCACATCGGGTCATGCAAAAAGCGCGCCACCACAACGGATGGCGCGCTCGCCGCTCAAGGGGAGATCTGCGCGGCCACCCGTGACGGGTTGTTGGGGTGGGTGGTCCAGTTCGCGTACTCGCCGGTGACGGTCTTGCCGGTACGCGCATCCACCTCGCCGGGCTGCAGACTGCGCATGGAGATCGTGTCAGGCACCGGGCAGATCGACACGCAAAGGTTGCAGCCCACGCATTCGGCCTCGTTCACCTCAAAGCGGCGCTCACCGGCCTCACCCTTTTGGTAGAAGATGGCCTGGTGCGAGGTGTCTTCGCAGACTACATGGCAGCGCCCACACTGGATGCAGCTGTCCTGGTCGATCACGGCCTTGTCGATGTGGTTGAGGTTCAGGTCCTTCCAGTCCCTGACGGTGGGCACGGCGCGGCCCTGGAAGTCCTCGATGGTCTTGAAGCCATGCGCGTCCATGTAATGCGACAGGCCATCGCACATGTCCTGCACGATCTTGAAGCCATAGACCATCGCAGCGGTGCAGACCTGCACCGTGCCGCAGCCCAGCGCAATGTATTCGGCCGCATCCTTCCAGGTGGTGATGCCGCCAATGCCGGAGATCGGCAGGCCAGCGGTTTGCGGATCTCGGGCGATCTCGGCCACCATGTTCTGCGCAATCGGCTTGACTGCCGGGCCGCAGTAGCCGCCGTGCGAGCCCTTGCCATCGGTGCTGGGGTGCATCACCAAGGTGTCCAGGTTCACGCCCATCACCGAGTTGATGGTGTTGATCAGCGACACCGCATCCGCCCCGCCCGCCTTGGCCGCGCGCGCCGGAAAGCGCACATCGGTGATGTTGGGCGTGAGCTTCACAATCACCGGCAGCCGGCTGTAGTGCTTGCACCATTCGGTGACCATCTGGATGTATTCCGGCACCTGGCCCACCGCAGCGCCCATGCCGCGCTCGCTCATGCCGTGCGGGCAGCCAAAGTTCAGCTCAATGCCATCGGCGCCCGTGTCCTCCACCATCGGCAGGATGCGCTTCCAGCTCTCTTCAACGCAGGGCACCATCAGCGACGCAATCAGCGCGCGATCGGGCCAGGCCCGCTTCACCCGGGTCATCTCCTCCAGGTTGATCTGCAAGGGGCGGTCGGTGATCAGCTCGATATTGTTCAGGCCCATGACGCGCCGGTCCTGCGACATCAAGGTGGAGTAACGCGGCCCGTTGACGTTGACCACATGCGGGTCCTCGCCCAGCGTCTTCCAGACCACACCGCCCCAGCCCGCCTCGTAGGCGCGGGTGACGTTGATCTCCTTGTCGGTCGGCGGCGCAGAGGCCAGCCAGAAAGGGTTGGGGCTGCGGATGCCCAGAAAATTGCTGCGAATATCGGCCATGGCGACTCCTAGGTTCGGTGGAAAGAGGGCTGGGCGTGCGCTTAGGCGCTGACACCCACTTCGCGCATCAACATGCGGTGCATGGCCGCTGCGGCGCGTTTGCCGTGCTCCACGGCTTCCACCGTCAGGTCTTGGCCGCCCCAGCGGCAGTCGCCTCCCGCCCAGACCCGCTCCAGGCTGGTCTGGCCGTCTTCGTCCGTCTCGATTCGCCCGGCCTTGAGGGCGATACGTGCGCCGGCGGGCTCGGCGATATAGCTCTGGCCGATGGCCTTGAGCACCATGTCGGCCGCCAGCACCTCGGTCTCGCCGGTGGTTTGCAGCTTGCCATCGACCTGCTGCGTGGCCGCCAGGCGGATGCCGCTGACGGCACCGTTGTCCACCAGCACTTCCTGCGGCGCCGCCCACAGCCGGATCGTCACGCCATGGGTCTGCGCCCATTGCTGCTCCACCGCGGAGGCCGACATCGCATCCTGACCACGCCGGTAGACGATGGTAACTTCCTGGGCACCCAGCAGGCGCGCTTGGACGGCCGCGTCCACGGCCGTCATGCCCCCGCCAATCACCACCACACGCCGGCCTACCGGCACCGTGGATTTGTCGGGCGCCTGGCGGATATCGGCAATGAAATCGACCGCATTGCGCAGGCCCTGGGCGGCGGGCTCGGCAATACCCAGGTCATTGACCCCTGCCAGGCCCAGGCCCAGAAACACCGCATCATGGCTGGCCAGCAGGCTGTCCACGCTAAAGTCGCGGCCCAGCCGCTGGTTGTTGCGCGGGGCAATGCCACCCACCGACAGCAGCCAGTCAATTTCCCGCTGCGCAAAATCATCGGTGGTCTTGTAGCTGGCCAGGCCGTACTCGTTCAAGCCGCCAAGCTTGGGCTTGGCATCGAGCAGGCTGACATCATGGCCCTGCAAGGCCAGCAGGTGCGCGCAGGCGAGCCCGGCCGGACCAGCGCCCACAACGGCCACTTTCTTGCCGGTGGGCTCGGCGCGTTGGAACAGCGGCGCGCCGCCCGCTGCCATGAAGCGGTCGGTGGCATAGCGCTGCAGCGCGCCAATTTCCACCGGCTTGTCCTCATGGGTGTTGCGCACGCAGGCCTGCTCGCACAGCACCTCGGTCGGGCACACCCGGGCGCACATGCCGCCCAGCGGGTTCGATTCGAGAATGGTCTTGGCCGCGCCCCGGATGTTGTCCTGCGCAATGCGGGCAATGAAACTGGGCACATCGATGCTGGTCGGGCAGGCGGTGGCGCAGGGCGCGTCGTAGCAGTAGTAACAGCGCTCGGCTTCGATCGATGCCTGCGCCCATGTCAGCGGCGGGTGCGCATCCGAGAAATTTTCAGCGTATTGGTCCGCGCCAAGCCGTCCTGCGCGCACACCGCATCCTGTGGGTCCGTTCATGACTCATCCTCCTCGACTGGGTTACCAGCGCGAGTGCGAACGGCTCCATCACCATGCC
This sequence comes from Comamonas sp. JNW, assembly GCF_003105075.1. Classification (NCBI taxonomy): domain Bacteria; kingdom Pseudomonadati; phylum Pseudomonadota; class Betaproteobacteria; order Burkholderiales; family Comamonadaceae; genus Comamonas; species Comamonas sp. JNW. The sequence goes on along the minus strand of NZ_QETI01000002.1, from coordinate 130,323 downwards.
GCCTGCGACCGCGCCACTGCCTCTACAACAAGTCCGGCCAATGGCATGGCTGCGCCATCCATTCACCGCCAAAGCTGCACCAACCAGGGAGGGTTCATCAGGCCCTCATCGTGGGTGTTTGATCTGTCCTGTGCTGCTGTTGCCGCAGCACTTAGGGAACCATTAAATGCCCGATTAAAGTTTTACGCACTGGTAAAAACACTAGGCATACGCTACGACTGACGCTTCAGTCCGGCCACGAGGCGGGGCTGGCCTGGCGCGAACCTGGCGTTCTGGGCTTTTGCGAAAGTGCGCAAAGCTGGCCTGCCATGAAGGGGCGATCCATCGGCGCATGCGCCGATCTGCCAGGCGCCATCACCCGCGCAGCAAGCAGTGCCAGCGGAAGATCTGCATGCAGCTGGCGGTGCAAATCCAGTCCCTTGGGATAAGCGTGCGCCATCCCCCTCCAAGCCCAGCGGCATTGGTGGAGCGGGGCCAGCAATCAGCGATAATGATAACAATTCCCATTTGCGTATATGGCAGGACTGCGTTCCTGGCCACGGCGACGGCGTCCACCGGTTGCGAAGTCCCCTCTTTCCCTTTTTGCAACGGCCGCCTGGTGTTTGAGCGCTACTACCGCGAACTGCTGAACTTTCTGTCCCGATCGGTACAGGACCGCGACACGGCGGCCGATCTGGCCCAGGAGAGCTATGCCCGCGTGCTGGCGGCCCAGCAGACCGGCCAGGCCGTGCATGACCCGCGCGCGCTGCTCTACCGCACCGCCCGCAACCTGGTCATCGACCAGCACCGGCGCAGCAGCATTCGCGCCGAGCTGGAGACCGCAGCGCCCGCAGCCGGCGATGAGCCGGCGCTGGAGCACCTGCCGGGCCCGCGCACCCTGGAGCCCGAGACCATCCTGGCCTCGCGCGAAGGTCTGGCGGCCCTGGTCGCCACCATCGACCAATTGCCCCCTCGCTGCCGCGAAGCCTTTATGCTCTACAAGTTCGACGGCCTGAGCTATGCCCAGATCGCCGAGCACATGGGCATCTCCACCCGCACGGTCGAGATGCAGCTGCAAATCGCGATGGAGGCCTGCTGGCGTTGCCAGGACCGGCTCGACGGTGCTGCACATGCCCGCCATGGACGCGCCCGCACCAGACGCGCCAAGCCATGAGCCGCCCATGCCCGCCTCCGACTCCAGAATTGACCACGAGATGAACGCATCGCCCCTGCCACCAGAGAACACCGCCGGCCTGCGCCAGCAGGTGCTGGACTGGTTTGTCCGGCGCCAGCGCGAGAGCTGGAGCACGGCGGAAGAGCAGGCCTTGCAGCAGTGGCTGGCGGCCGATGCCGCGCACCGCGCCGCCTATGTGCAGTGGGAGCAGCACTGGCGCGCGATCGATGCCATGCCCGCCGATGCCATCGCCCAGTTGCGCCGCAACCTGGCGCATGACAAGGTGCTACCAAGCGCCACGGCCGCTGCTGCCCCCACGCCGCGCCCGGCCGCAGCAGCGTCTGCGCCTGCGCCTGCCGCAGCCCTGCCAGCCTTGCGCCGCCGCTGGCTGTTGCCATCGCTGGGCATGGCCGCTGCGATCGTGATGACCAGCGGCACGGGCCTGCTGGCCTGGCAGCACTGGCAGGCGCAACCCGTGTTCAAGCAGGCCTATGCCTCGCAGCGCGGCCAGCAACTGCAGGTACAGCTGCCCGATGGCAGCGAGCTGCGCCTCGATACCGCCACCCGGCTGGAGGTGGCCTACTACCGCGACCGCCGCGAAGTGCTGCTGCACGAAGGCCAGGCCCTGTTCAGCGTGCAGGCCGCTCCGCAGCGCCCTTTCCATGTGCTGAGCGGCCCGGTCGGCATCACCGTGGTGGGCACCCGGTTTTCGGTGCGCTTTACACCGGGTCTGGCTGGCAGCGATGGCGTGCGCGTGGCCGTCGAAGAAGGCAAGGTGCGCGTGGTACGCCGCGATGGCGCGCCCGGCCCCGCGCTAGCGCAGCTCCCTGAAGCCCAGACCTTGGTGGCCGGCCAGCAGATCAGCGCCAACCCCGAAGGTGGCCTGAGCCCCATCCAAGCGGTCGCCGCCGAAGGCATTGCCGCCTGGCGCGAGCATCGCATCAGCTTTGTCAACACGCCGCTTGCGCAGGCGCTGGCCGAGTTTGAGCGCTACGGCAGCACGGGCCTGACGATCAGCGATCCGGCCGTGGCCGCGCTGCGCCTGAGCGGCACCTTTGACCCCAGCGATACCCAGACCTTGCGCAAGGTGCTGCCCCATGCGCTACCGGTGCGGTTGCAGCAGGTGGCGGGCGGACTGGAAATACGCGCGCTGCGTTGACGTCGCCAAGCCCCAGAAAATTTTTAATATTTTTCGCGCTGACTACCGTATTTCTCGGAACTCGTGCGTCTACCTCAGTAGGAATGATTTGCATTGACTACTTTGAGGACCTCCATGTCGTACCCCCTTCTGCGTCCCGCTCCGCTGGCTTTGGCCATGGCCCTGGCCTTGGGCTCCGTAGCAGCCCATGCGCAAAGCGCCGCGCTGCCGACCACCCCACTGGCCTTCAGCATCCAGGCCCAGCCGCTGGCCGAGGCGCTCAATGACTGGGCGCGGCAAACGCGCATCCAGCTGATTGCCCAGCAAGGCCTGGTCGCCGGTAAGCGGGCACCGGCCATCGTCGGCACCTTGACGCCCAACCAGGCGCTGGACCGCCTGCTGGCCGGCACCGGCCTGGTGGCCACGGTGGCAGGCCAGGCGGTGGTGATCAAGGCCGCCTCAATGGGGGAGGAAGGCGCGACCCTGGCGACCGTCACCGTGACGGCCGATGCCCAGCGCGATGGCGCCACCGAAGGCACGGGCAGCTATACCCAGCGCGGCCCCAGCGCCACCGCCACGGGCTTGAGCCTGAGCCTGCGCGAAACCCCGCAGTCGGTCAGCGTGATGACGCGGCAGCGCATGGACGACTTCAAGCTCGACACCCTGACCGATGTGATGGAGCAGACCCCGGGCATCGGCACCTACCGCCAGGGCAATGCCACTGATTTCCAGGCGCGCGGCACTTCGGTCAACCTGCAGACCGATGGCATGGCCCAAGTGCGCAGTGGCTGGTACTACCTGACCAGCACCCTGTTCTCGCTCGACGACATGGCCGAGATCGACCACATCGATGTGCTCAAGGGCTCGTCGGGCCTGGTGGTTGGCAAGGGCGAATACGGCGCCACCGTCAACATGGTGCGTAAGCGCCCCACACGGACCTTCCAGGCCAGCGTGCAGGCGAGCGCCGGCAGCTGGGACAGCTACCGCGCGCAGGCCGATATCGGCGGCCCGCTCAACGAAGCGGGCACCCTGCGTGGCCGCCTGGTCGCCTCAGCCACCGATGCGGGCAGCTTTCGCGACCATGAAGACAGCAGAAGCAAGATGCTGTTCGGCACCTTGGAAGCGGACCTCAGCCCGGACACCTTGTTGAATGTCGGCTTTACCTACCGCCAGCGTGCGGCCAACGGCATCGGCACCACCCAACCCATCCAGGGCTACACCCGCGCCGGTGTCAAAACGCCCGACCGTCCGCGTTCGTTCAACACCGGCGCGCCCTGGGGCGGTTATGACCAGAACGCGCTCAACCTCTTCGGCAGCCTGGAGCAGCGCCTGGGCAATGGCTGGTCCACCAGCCTCAAGTTCTCGCACCAGCAGGTGCGCATGGATGACATGTTTGCCGGCTACCTCTACGACCAGGACCGGCTGAACTATGGCCGCTGGCTGGACATGCGCAACGACAACTGGACCGTGAACCTGGACATCAAGGGCCCGTTCAGTCTGCTGGGCCGCCAGCATGAGCTGCTCGCCGGCATCGGTATCTCGCGCTTCCAAAGCAGCGTCAAGCTGCCGTTGAACGCGCTGACCCTGCTGCCGCTCGATGGCCTGGGCACCAGCTACGACCAGGGCGGCGCCTACCTGCCCGAGCCCGACACCAGCAGCTGGACCTATGGCGACAACCGCTTCAGCCAAAAACAGCGCTACGCCTATGCGGCTGGCCGCTTTCAGCTCAGCGATCCGCTGCAGCTGATTGCCGGCTTGCGCGTGACCAAGTTCGAGGAGCGCGACATCACCCCCTACTGGTGGAACTACGACATGAACGAGAGCGCGGTCTACACGCCCTACGCCGGTCTGGTCTACGACTTCCACCCCAACATGTCGGCCTACGCCAGCTACGCCAGCATCTTCCAGCCCCAGACCTCGCAGGACGAGCAGGGCCGCACCCTCAAGCCCGAAGAAGGCAACACCTATGAGGTCGGCATCAAGGGCGAGTTCTTTGACAAGCGCCTCAACGCCAGCATCAGCCACTACTGGATCAAGACCAAGAATACCGCCGAGGAAACCGGTGGCCTCACCCCTGGTGGCGACACCGCCTACCGCTCCGTCGCCTCTGCCACCCGCCACGGCTGGGAGCTGGAGCTGTCGGGCGAGCTGGCGCGCGGCTGGCAGGCCCAGGGCAGCCTGTTGCGGCAAAACAGCTCGCTGAGCAACACCAGCCAGTACCCCGAGTACCAGTTCAAGCTGGGCAGCACCTACCGATTTGACGAAGGCGCGCTGCGTGGCCTGACCGTCGGTGCCTCCACCCGCTGGCAGGACAAGACCTCCGTCAGCAACAGCGCTGCTACCCTGGAACAAAGCAGCTACGCGGTGCTGGACCTGATGGCCCGCTACCAGGTCGACAAGCAGCTGTCCTTCAGCCTGAACGTCAACAACGCGCTGGACAAGCACTACAAAGCGGGTGTGAACAACTTCAGCGCCATTGGCCTGTACTACACCTGGGGAGCGCCGCGCAGCGTGAATGTGGGCATGCGTTACGACTTCTAAGCGGTCACCATAGCGGTACCTGGGCCGGGTGGCCAACCATTGCGCCCATCTTGGTGACAAATGCCACAGCCCACATTCTGTGGGCTCTGGCGCGATGGTGTGCCATGGTTTTCGAAGGCGATGTCAGCGACCGAGGTACGGCTTACAGGCGGCTCCCTGGCTCAGCCAGTATCTGCAAGCCTGGGCTTGTCTTGGCAGGCAACGTGCGCCGCAACACGGTGCCCGTCCGACTTCCTTGGTAAGCACCCTGCTCGTAGGCGATGGCGCCATTGACAATGACACAGTCGATGCCGACAGCGGGCTGTTTCGGATCGTCATAGGTAGCGGTATCACGCACGGCCTGGGGATCAAACACGCACAGGTCTGCGTAATGGCCTTCGACCAACACACCTCGCTTTTCGATACCAAAGACCTGGGCAGTGAGGCCCGTCATTTTCCAGACGGCGGTCTCCAGCGGGAACAGGCCCAGATCACGGCTGTAGTGCCCCAGCACGCGGGGGAAGGTACCCCACAGGCGCGGGTGCGGTCGCTCGTTGGAGGGCACGCCATCTGAGCCAATCATGGTGGGAGCAAACTGCAAAATGCGCTGCACATCACCCTCATCCATGTTGAAATAAATGGCGCTGGCCGGTTGCAGGCGGTTGGAGGCTTCGGCGCGAGACACCTGCCAGTCCCTGGCGATGTCGCCCAGCTCCTTGCCTTGCAGTTCGGGATGAGGTCCGCTGTCGGCTATCACGATCTTGCCGGACAAGCGCTCTTCCTGCAGGTGCAGCATGGTGGAGCTGGCGTGGTAGGGATAGCAATCAAGTGCCACGCACTGGCAGTGCATGGCCGCTTCGATCTGCGGCAATGTCTGCGCCGAATTCCCCCAGTTGGCCTGACCCTGCAGCTTGTGGTGCGAAATGACGACGGCGGCCTGCGCGTGCTGTCCAATCTGCAAGGTCTCATCAATCGACTGCTGGCTGTGCACAGCCTCGTCACGCATATGACTCACATACAGCGCGCCAAATTCGGCCAAGGGTTGGGCTACATCGCACACCTCTTGCATGGTCGCAGCTGCAGCGGGCGGGTAATAGGTGCCCGATGACAGCCCCACTGCTCCAGCCACCAGCGCCTCACGCAGCAATGCCCGCATTTGAACAATTTCTTCCGCAGTGGCCGCCCGGTTCAGGTCTGCCATTGCCAACACCCGCAGGTTGGTATGGCCCACCAGCGGAATCACATGCACCGCAGGCGGTGATGTGCGCAGCGTCTGCACATAGGCTTGAAAGGTCGTGAACCGCATGGCAGCATCGCTGAGCAGGTTCAGCGGCGCGGGCATCGGCGAATCCGGGTAGAGCGGCGCAGCGCTAATACCGCAGTTGCCGGTCACCACTGCCGTCACCCCTTGTGAGAGCTTGCACTCCATCTGCGGCTGCAGCAGCAGCGCCTGGTCGTCATGCGAGTGCGCATCAATAAAGCCGGGTGCCACTATCTTGCCGTTGGCGTCGATAACCCGATGGGCGGTGGCTGAGGACAGGTCACCCATGGCGGCAATCATCGTGCCTCGAATGCCTACATCGGCTCTGTAGCGGGGGCAGTTACTGCCGTCGATGACCACACCGCCTCGGATTACCACATCAAATGCCTGCGTCTTCATCTTGCTTGCTCGCCCAAAGATGCTTGCTCGCCCAAAGAGGATGGATGGATTCCCTGCACCAACGGAATGCAGTAGACAGGCGCGACCTCATTCCACCTTGGCACCACTTGCTTTCACCACGGCCCCCCATTGCGCACGCTCTGAGTCGGCCAGCGCCCCGAAATCCTCAGGAGCCCCCGCCAGCGGGATGTAGGCCATCTTTTCCAGCTGCGCCCTGATCTCGGGCATCTGGAGCACTTGGTTCAATGCCGTGTTCAGCCGCGTCAGCACCTTCTGCGGTGTGCCCGGTGGTACCAGCAACCCTCCCCATGCGTTCATTACAAATCCCTGGACACCCGCTTCCTGCATAGTCGGTATGTCTGGATACTGGGGGGAGCGCTCGGCGCTTGTCACGGCTAACGCGCGTACTTTGCCCGCTTGCAGCTGCGGCGCAGCGGTAACGATGTTTTCAAAGTAAAACTGCAAAGTGCCACCGACCAAATCGTTCAGTGCCTGAGGTGAGCCCTTGTACGGGACGTGCACTGCCGATTGCAGCCCCATCTTGGTTTTGAACCACTCCGCGCCCAGATGGCTGGTGGTACCAATGCCGCCGGACCCATAATGCACCGGCGCATCCGAGCTGTTGATATAGGTCACCAGTTCCGTCACCGATGTGGCGGGCACCAGGTTGTTGACCAGCAAGAAACTGCTGGTCGTGGCAATGCCCCCAACCGGCACCAGGCTGCGCGGGTCATAGGGCAGCCTGCTGAACAGAAACTCATTGGTTGTCAACGTCGCATTGTTGCCGTAGCCAAGCGTGTAACCATCGGGCGCCGCGTTGGCGAGCGCCTGCATGCCGATATTGCCCCCCGCCCCACCCTTGTTCTCGATCACCACCGGCTTGCCCAACTGCAGCGACAGCGCATTGCCGACCAAGCGAACCAATACATCGGGGCTGCTGCCAGCCACGCTGGGCACAATGATCTTGATGGGTTTATCAGGGTAGGCCGCGTGCGCGCTATAAGCCAGCAAGCCCGCAGCGACCATCAGCGAACGACGTGAAAACAGTGCAGCAGCCATGGCGTTTCTCCAGAAGATCGGAGTACAGGCGAAAGAACAGGCTGGTATGCCGACCGATCCCTCACACGCCCCCGGTTGAGCCTTGAGTCCTGCACGGCATAGCGTCCAAGACAGTGCCATTCTGCTCGGCATTCTTGCCAAAATCTCCTGAATTAACAGCAACATACCAAAGCAACATCTGCGGAATGCAAGAACGCATGGCTGACAGCCTCAGCGCCAAGCACAAAACGTCAATAAGAAAGCCCGTCAGCTTCGATGCCAACGGGCTCGGGTGCTATGGCTTGCCTAGCGATTAGCCGGCTTTATCAAATGCTTCTGCCAGCCTATCGACCGCCTGCTCAATCTGCGCCACATCGGGCGCGGCAAATGACAGGCGCATCGAATGCAGATGGGCGTTGTCGGCATAAAAGGCTTTGCCCGGCACAAAGATCACGTTGGCGGCGACGGCGGCATCAAACAGCTTTTGCGGATCGATGCGGGCATCAAACGTCAACCAGACAAACATGCCGCCAGCGGGCTGCACAAACTGCACCAGGTCACCCAGGCGCGCCTTCAGGCCCTGGGTCAAGGCCAGCATGCGGCGCTGGTATTCAGCGCAGGCCTTGGCGACGGCCTGGCCATAGCGGCCCGACTGCAGGTAGCTGGCGGCCACGGCTTGCGCCAGCGGCGAGGTGCAGAGGTCATTGGTCTGCTTGGCCACCGTGCAGCGGCGCAGCACGGCCGGGTCGGCCACCATCCAGCCCACGCGCAGGCCGGGGGCCACGGTCTTGGACAGGCTCGACAGGTAGACCACCGGGTTCTCAGCCTCGCCCACTTGCTGCTGGGCTGCGGCATAGACGGGGGCTGGGCGGGCGTCGGTGAAGGCCAGCTCGCCGTAAGGATCGTCCTCGACCACGACAAAGCCATACTGCAGCGCCAGCTGCACCAGGCGCTCGCGGCGCTGTTGTGTCAGCAAGGTGCCGCAGGGGTTGGAGAAGTTGGGCACGGTGTAGAGCAGCTTGGGGCGCTCGGCCACCGGCAGCGCAGCCAGCATGGCGGCCAGCGCTTCGACATCCAGGCCATCGCCGTCGACCGGCGTGCTCAGCATCCTGGCGCCCGCCTGGCGCAGCGCCGCAAGGGTGGCGGGGTAAGCCGGGGTCTCCACGCAGACGGCATCGCCGGGCTGAATCAGCACGCGCAGCAGCAGGTCAAAGCCCTGTTGCGAGCCGGTAGTCACCAGCATGTCAGCCGCTGTGCAGCGGATGCCCCGGGCCTGGCACTGGGCTGCCAGCTGCTCGCGCAGCGCGGGCGAGCCTTCGGTGGCGCCGTACTGCAGCGCGGTGGCGCCGGTGGTCATCGCCTGCGCGGCCGCCGCTGCCAGGCCTTCCTGGTCAAACAGGCTGGGCGAGGGATAGCCACCCGCCAGCGAGATCATGCCCGGGCGGCTCAGGTAGGGAAACAGCTCGCGGATGGGCGAGCCCTGGGGGTTGGCGAATGCGGGAGTGAATTGAAAAAAGGACATGGCCTTGTCTCGCTGGGTTGTCTCTGGTTGTTGTTGGCCATGTCTGCCAACGCAGGCATGGCCAGGGTCTTAGTTTTTGGCCGTGCCCAAATCCACGGTGCCGCAAAGGTGCTGGGGGTCTAGCCGGTCGCGCCAGCCATCGGCCCATTGCTGTAGCAGCGGCGGCGTAAAGCGTTGGTAATAGGCCAGGTTGTGGGGGCCCACGCCATGCTCGGCGCTGTAGCTGCCCGCAAAGTCCTGCACCACCATGCCATAGATGGCATCACGCAGGCGCTGCACCACGGCCGGGTCGTACTGTTCGGGGGCATCCTTGCGCCAGATGACGTTGAAGTGCACACCGCCATCGGCGATATGGCCAAAGTCCACCACCGTGAGGAAGGGGTAGTCGCGCGCCACCAGTTCGCGGCCTTTGCGGCAGAACTCCATGATGCGCGAGCGCGGCACCGACACATCAAACGCAATGGGCTTGCCCAGCGCCCGCGCGCCTTCGCTGATGCTATGGCGCAGGTGCCACAGCTCGGTGGCATTGCCCAAGGCTGCGTTGACGATGGTCGCCTCGAACTGGTCTTCCAAGAAGCTGTTGAGCGCCTCTTGCAGATCCAGCTGGCTGTATTTGGCAGCGGCATTGGCCTCCAGCTCGACCAGGATGGCGAACTCGGGCGCATCGTCGGGCGCAAAGGGGTTGCGCAGGTTGGGCACATGGTCAATGGCCGCCTGCATCGCGTTGCCCGAGATGCCTTCAAACGCGGCAAGCCAATCGCCCAGGTCGCGCTCAAAGGCCTGCAGCAGCTCCATCACCGCCTCGTCCGAGGCCGGAACCACCAGCGCCGTGGCGCGCTGCGCCGGGCGGGCATGCACCTGGAGGGTGGCCTGCGTCACGATGGCGCCGGCCCCAGAGCCGCCGACAAACAGCTGCTTCCAGTCCACGCCGGTATTGTTCTTGCGCAGCGCGCGGCCCAGCTCCACCACCTCGCCGGGCGGGTCCATCAGCACCACTTGCAGCGCCATCAGGTTGGAGCGCACATCGCCGTAGCGAATCAGGCGCGTGCCACCGGTGTTGGTGGCCACCATGCCGCCGATCGAGGGGTTGGCCCCCAGGTCGATCGGAAACCACAGGCCATGGGCTTCGAGCTGGTCATTGAGCTCTTGCAGGGTGACGCCGGCATCGACGACCACGCTGCGGTTGGCCACATCGACCGCGCAGTGGCTGCGCAGGCGCGAGAGGCTCAGCACCAGCTGGCTGCCGCTCATGTCCGGCGTGCTGGCGCCCACCATGCCGGTGTTCGCGCCTTGGGGCAGCAGCGCAATGCCGCGCTCGGCGCACAGCCGCACCACGGCCTGCACCTGCGCCACATCGGCAGGGCGCACTACCAGGCGCGCACGGCCCTGGCCGTAGCGCGCGCCTTCTTCATAAGCGGCCATATCGGCGCCTTGCAGCACCCCTACTTCGCCCACGATGGCGTGCAGCGCGCTCAGCAGTTCGCTGTTGTCGCGGATGTCCAGGTCAGAGGCGGCCATCGCTCAGGCCACGCTTTCTGCCACGTCGGCTTGCGCCAGGGCCTGGCGCACCGCTTGCAAGGATGCATCCTGCATCGCCTGGTACAGCGCGATCTCGTCATGCACCTGGGCACCCAGGTCGGCCTCGAAGGCCTGCTGGGCCTGGTTGGCCTCGTAGTGCTTTTGCTCTTCGCCGCCCAGGTTGGACTGGAAGATACCGGCCGCGCTCACTGGCAGAAAGTCTTCGTACACGATGGGCTCGGCACGCACCACGCCATCGGCAATCAGGGTCTCGATATCGGCCGAGGCATCGCCCACCGGCTGCTGCAGCACATAGCGGTAAAAGGCCAGGCCTTGCTGGCGCATGGCGTCATGGCTGTCGGGGAAGGCGGCGAACGATGACTCCAGGCGGTCCTGGTAGTTGGCGCTGGCGCTGCCGGCATTGCCCATGCTGCGCACATTGGCCAGCAGGCTGTCGTACAGCGCGCGGCCCTTGCGGGTCAGGGCCACGCCGCGCTGCTCGATCTCGCCAAAGCGGGCGGTGTGCGTGCCCTGGTCGCCGCTGCCGGGGAAGTTCACGCGCTCCTGCAGCGCCTTGAAGCTGGTCTGGCGCAGCAGGATCGCGCAGGCGCGGCGGGGTGGGCCTTCGACCACCTCCTTGGCATCCATGCCATGGACGGGCATGCCCAGCTGGGCGGCGTCGATATCCAGGGTGCGCGGCGTCAGGTGGTTGATGTGCGGGCCCTTGAAGCAGACCACATCGGCCACCAGGCGGTGCGCCTTGTGCAGCTTGTCGTAGGTGGCGGCATCCACGGTCGCCTCGCTGTGCCAGCGGAAGGTCTCCAGCGCTTCGCGCACGAACTCGTCGGCCTCTGCATCGCTCAGGCCACCAGCGGCTTCGCACTGGGCGATCAGCGCCAGCGCGCGTTCGGTAAAGATCTGGCGGCGGGCCAGAATCTCCGCGGCTTGCGCGCGCAGCGCTTCATCGGCGAGCAGGTCCAGGCGCAGCAGCGAGGTGAACACGCGAAACGGGTTGCGGTTGAGCGAGCTGCCCAAGACCGGCCGGAAGGCGGTGGAGTGCACCGGCACGCCCGCCACCGACAGGTCGTAGTAGCCCACGGCCTCCATGCCCATCACGGCAAACAGGCGGCGCAGGGTGGACAGCTCTTCCTTGGTGCCCACGCGGATGGCGCCATGGCGCTCCACATCCAGGCGGTCCAGCTCGTCGGCCTGCGCCATTGCATTGGCCAGTGCGGGCTGGGCCTTGAGCACTTCAGCATTGACCTGGGCCACCAGCGCCATCAAGTTGCCGTATTGCGGCACTTCGTCGCGGTACATATCGGACATGGCGCGGGAGAAGCGCGAACGAACCTCATCGGGGTGCACAAAGTGGGTCATCGTGGGTACCAGATCAATAGCTAATAAAACGGGAAAACCGGGCCTTGGCGGCCGGCCAAAAAGCGGCTGGGCACCAAGACAACACTGCGCGTCATGCTAGGCAGAGCCTTGTGCCAGGTCAAACGACAATAGCGCGGCAAATTATTCCAATTACGCACAACATGGCTGAGGCCGGTGCCTGCGATAAAAAATGCGATGTTTGGCGCAGCCATCGCTGCCTGATAGGCGCGGCCTGCGGGCATAAAAAAACCCAGCCGGGGCTGGGTGGGGTGCAGGGTGCAAGCGCGCGGCTTACTGGTCCGCGTAGGCTTCCAGTGGCTTGTCGTTGGGCTCTTGCAGCAGCTTCTTCAGGGTATCGCTCATCGGCAGGTTCAGCGCCTGGCCCTTGGGCGGGATGGGTTGCATGAACCACTTGTCATAGACCTTGGCCAGCTCGCCGGACTTCATCATCTTGGTCAGGCTGTCGTCCACGGCCTTCTTGAAGGCCGGATCGTCCTTGCGGAACAGCAGCGCAATGGGCTCCGACCCCAGCGCCTCGCCGACGATCTTGTAGCCCGCCGGGTTGGCCGAGTTCGCGATCACACCAGCGAGCAGGTTGTCGTCGAGCACAAAGGCGTCAGCGCGGCCTGATTCGAGCAGCATGAAGCTCTCGAAATGGTCCTTGCCCAAGGTGGTGGGCAGGTTGATGCTGTTGTCCTTGGCGAACTTGCGCAGCAGCTGCACGGCGGTGGTACCGGCCGAGGCCGCCACCGTCTTGCCATCGAGCTGCTTGACGCTGGTGATGTTCGAATCGGCACGGACGGCTGCGCGCACCTGGCTCACATAGGTGGTCACGGCAAAAGCCACTTGCTTTTGGCGGCTCAGGTTGTTGGTGGTGGGGCCGCAGCCAATGTCCACGGTGCCGTTTTGCACCAGCGGCATCGTGTTCTGCGCCGTCAGCGCCATGTATTCGATCTTGGCCTTGGGCGCGATTTCCTTGAGCACGCGCTCGCACAGCTCAACGTGGTAGCCGCCAAAGGTCTGGTTGGAGCCAATCGCATAGGCCATCGGGGCCGAGCTCTCGCGCACGCCCACCACCACCTTGCCAGTGCTGTTGATCTTGTCAAAGGTGCTTTGCGCAAACGCCGCGCCGCCTGCGGCAAAAGCCACCGCCGCAGCCACCATCTTGATGCTGAATGTCATTGTGTACTCCTTGGAATGAACGAACGGGTATCCCGGCACCGGGCCAAGATGCCTCACCAGCTTTGCGATTGCGCTGGTCTTGGTGCGCTGCACATGCGCTTTAAAACAAAAAGGATGCGCCGGTTTTGCGCCAGCGCATCCAGCCTCCGAGTATTCCAGAGAGTCGCGCCAATCCCTAGCGCGTATTTAGAAGCATGTGTTGCTGTTTTGGAAACACCGTGCTGCACTGCCGTATCTCCACACGGCAGTGCCTGGCGAGCAGCGTCAGGGCGCCAGCCGGCTCACCAGCGCCACGGTCGAGGGATCCACGCCCTGCCAGTCACCCTGGTCGCGGCGCGCAAACAGGTCCTTGGCCAGTTGCTTGCCCAGCTCCACGCCCCACTGGTCAAAGCTGTTGATGCCCCAAAGGGCACCGCTGACAAACACGCGGTGCTCGTACAAAGCAATCAGCGCGCCCAGCGAGGTGGGGGTGAGCTTGTCCATCAGCAAGAAGCTGCTGGGGCGGTTGCCCGGGCAGTACTTGGGGCCTTGCTCTTCGGTGCGCCCCACCAGCAGCGCCTGCGCCTGCGCAATCGCATTGATCACCAGGTTGTTCTGGTGGCTGGCCAGGTTCTTGCCGCCGTCGCGCGCGGCGATGAACTCCACCGGGATCACATCGCGGCCCTGGTGGATCATCTGGAAAAAGGCGTGCTGGCCATTGGTGCCGGGCTCGCCCCAGACCACCGGCGACGTTGCATAGGGCAGCGGCTGGTTGTCTACATCCCGGCCCTTGCCGTTGCTCTCCATCTCCAGCTGCTGCAAATAGGCCGACAGCCGGCGCAGACCATGGCTGTAGGGCGCTACGCAGCGCGTGGCAAAGCCGTGGAAGTTGCGGTACCAGACATCGAGCAGGCCCAGGCGCACCGGCAGGTTCTGCGCCAGCGGCGCGGTCTTGAAGTGCACATCCATGTCATGCGCGCCCTGCAGCAGCGCACGGAAGGACTCGGCCCCCACCGCAATCGCAATCGGCAGGCCGATCACCGACCACAGCGAATAGCGCCCGCCGACCCAGTCCCAGAAACCCAGCGTGGTGTCGATGCCAAAGGCAGCGGCCGCCTCGGTGTTGGTGGTCAGCGCCCAGAAGTGCTTGGAGATCGACAGCGCGGCGCTGCGGTCCTCGCTGCCGCCTTGCGCAATGAACCAGTCGCGCGCCGAATGCGCGTTGACCATGGTCTCCAGGGTCGTGAAAGACTTGGATGCGACCAGGAACAAGGTGCTCTCGGGCCGGGTCTGCGCCAGCACATGGCCCAGCTCATGCCCGTCCACATTCGAGACAAAGTGGAAGCGCTTGCCGGCAATGCGCCAGTCCTCCAGCGCATTGACCACCATGGCCGGGCCCAGGTCCGAGCCACCAATGCCGATGTTGACGATGTCGGTGATCTGCGGGTTGGCACGCACCCGCTCGGCCAGCGCCAGCATCTGGGCCAGGCTGCTGTGCACATCGGCCAGCGCCGCATGCACCTCGGCGGGGCTGCCCGGTAGCCAACTGTCCAGGCCCTGGGCGGGCTGGCGCAGCAGCCAGTGCATGGCGGCGCGGCCTTCGGAGGCATTGACCTCTGCCCCAGCAAACATCGCATCGCGCGCCTTCTCCAGGTCACAGTCGCGCGCCAGCTGCAGCAAAAGCTGCTGGCTGTGGCGGTCGATCAGGTTCTTGGACAGGTCGGCAAACAGATGGGGCGCCTGCTGGCTGAACTGGTCCAGTCGGGATGCATCGTCGGCAAAGGCCGCGCGCAGGTCCTGGCCTCGGCCCTCAGCGTCGTAGTATTTTTGCAGTTCTTGCCACGCGGGGGTTTCATCGCAGCGCTTGCGCTGTGTCGCACATTCTCGGTTCATAGGGCAGTGTAAATGGCTGCACGGGGCTGCCAGGCGGGCTGGCAGCCACCCGATCAGGCCGATTGCAACAACTTGTCGAGCTTGATGGCATCGGCGACAAAAGCGCGGATGCCTTCGGCCAGCTTTTCGGTGGCCATCGCGTCTTCGTTCAGTGCAAAGCGAAAGCCCGCCTCGTCATACTGCACATGCTCCAGCGACAGCGCCTTGGCCGCTTCGGCGTTCAGCGCGGGCTGCAGCGGTGCGTCAGCGGCGGCCAACTGGGCCAGCAGCTCGGGCGAGATGGTCAGCAGATCGCAGCCCGCCAGCGCGGTGACCTGGCCGATATTGCGGAAGCTCGCGCCCATCACTTCGGTCGTGATGCCGAAATGCTTGTAGTAATCGAATATGGCCTTGACCGATTTCACACCCGGGTCGTTGGCACCGGCCATCGCAGCTTCGTCCCAGTTGCTGCCAGCCTGCTTTTTGTACCAGTCGTAGATACGGCCGACAAACGGCGAGATCAGCTGCACCTGGGCCTGGCCGCAGGCGATGGCCTGGCACTGGGCGAACAGCAAGGTCAGGTTGGTGTGGATGCCCTGCGCTTCCAGCGCCTTGGCCGCCTGGATGCCTTCCCAGGTGGAGGCGATCTTGATCAGCACGCGGTCGATGTGCACGCCCTCGGCCTCGTACAGCGCGATGATGCGCTGGGCCCGGGCCACTGTCGCGTCTGTGTCGAATGACAGGCGGGCATCGACCTCGGTCGACACACGGCCCGGGATGATGGACAGGATCTCGGCGCCAAAGCGCACCAGCAGGCGGTCCATCACCTCATCGAGCGGCTTGCCGCGGAACTTTTGCACGGTCTCCGTCAGCAGCGGCGCGTATTCGGCCTTCTGCACAGCCTTGAGGATCAGGGACGGGTTGGTCGTCGCGTCTTGCGGCTGGAACTGCGCCAGCTGGTGAAAGTCACCGGTATCTGCCACCACCGTGGTCAGCGCTTTGAGTGCATCGAGTTGGTTCATGGTCTGCTCTTGGTCCATATCCGGTTAGCCGTGCTTGTCTGCCCCTACGCGTTGCAGCCAACACGGGGGGCGCTCAAGCTTAACCGAACTTATGTGCGGTTGAGGGGTGGATGCATTCTACGTCTTCTCCCCGAACATGAAACTGAGTTACATTAATCCCTGCCTTGATGTTCAGGAAGTTTCATGCGTTTTGATCTGGTTTTATTTGGCGGCACCGGCGATCTGGCCTGGCGCAAATTGCTGCCCGCGCTGTTTCAATCTTTCCGCCACGGCAGCCTGCCTGCGGGCGGGCGCATCATCGGCGTGGGCCGAGGGGCAATGAGTGACGACGAGTACCGCGCGCTGATCGCCCAGCGGCTGGCCGAGGTCGAGGCCGACAAGCGACCCAGCGACGCGGAATTTGCCCGCTTTGCCCAGCACCTGCACTACCTGCGCATGGACCTGTCGCAACCGGCCGACTATGCCGCGCTGCGCGCGCTGCTGCAGGCGCGCGATGCCGACACCGTGGTGATGTACCTGGCCACCGCTCCCTCGCTGTTCACCACCGTCTGCGAGCAGCTGGGCGCAGCGGGCCTGGCCACCGAGCGCACCCGCGTGGTGCTGGAAAAACCGCTGGGCCATGACCTGCCCTCGAACCGCGCGATCAACGCAGCGGTGCGCGAGGTGTTTTCCGAGGCGCAGATCTTCCGCATCGACCACTACCTGGGCAAGCCCTCGGTCCAGAACCTGCTGGCGCTGCGTTTTGGCAATGCCATCTTTGAGCCATTGTGGCGGCGCGAGAACATCGCCAGCATCGAGATCACGATGGCCGAGCAGCTGGGCGTGGAAAAGCGCGGCGAGTTCTACGAAAGTACCGGCGCGCTGCGCGACATGGTGCAAAACCATGCGCTGCAGCTGCTGTGCGCGATTGGCATGGAGCCACCCATCAGCGCTGACGCCGATGCGATCCGCAATGAAAAGCTCAAGGTGCTGCAGTCACTCAAGCGCTGGACACCGGAGACAGTGAGCCGCGACGTGGTGCGCGGCCAGTACGCGGCAGGCCAGATTGCCGGCAAGCCGGTGCCGGGCTACCGCCAGGAAGAAGGCGTCTCGCCCACCAGCCAGACCGAGACCTTTGTCGCGCTGCGCACCGAGATCAGCAACTGGCGCTGGGCCGGTGTGCCCTTTTTCATCCGCACCGGCAAGCGTCTGGCCGGGCGCGAGGCCTCGATCGTAGTGCATTTCCGCCAGGTGCCCCATGCCATCTACCGCACGCCGCTGGGCGCGGCCAACCGCCTCACCATCCACCTGCAGCCCAAGGATGGCCTGACCCTGCAGCTGATGGCTGCTGCGCAAAGCCAGGCCGATACCGGCGGTGTGCAGACCTTGTCGCCCGCCGCGCTGGATCTGGACTTTGACCAGCGCTTTGGCACCGAGCGCGTGGGCGCCTACGAGCGCCTGCTGCTCGACGTGATCGCTGGGCGCCTGAACCTGTTTGTGCGTGCCGACGAGCAGGAGGCCGCTTGGCAGTGGGTGGAGCCGATTCTGGAGACCTGGCAGCAGGCCAATGCCCGCGGCGAAAGCCCGCGCCCCTATGTGGCCGGACATTGGGGCCCGGGCGCTGCCAGCGCACTGGTGGCACGCGACGGCCACAGCTGGATGGAAGAGTTTTGAGCACCGCTACCACCCACAAGGGATCCCCATGCTAGACCGCATCACCGCTTCTCTCCCCTCGCTGGCACCGGCCGAGCAGCGCGTGGCCCGCCTGGTGCTGGCCGACCCGCGCGCCTTTGCCTCGCGCCCGGTGCGCGAGCTGGCCGAGCTCGCCCATGTCAGCAAGCCCACCGTGGTGCGCTTTTGCCGCAGCATGGGCTATGACGGCCTGGCCGATTTCAAGCTCAAGCTCGCTGGCAGCGTCAGCGAAGGCGTGCCTTTTATCCACCGCAGTGTCGATGCCGATGACAAGACCAGCGATGTGCTGGTCAAGGTGGTGGACAACTCGGTCGCGGCCTTTCTGGCCTACCGCAATGCTGCCAGCACCACGGCGCTGGAGGCCGCGTCCAGCGCCATCGTGGCGACCTGGCAGGCGGGCAAGCGCATCGAGTTCTATGGCGTGGGCAATTCCGGCATCGTCGCGCAGGATGGGCAGCACAAGTTTTTCCGCCTGGGCGTTACCAGTTTGGCGACCAGCGACGGCCATATGCAGGTGATGAGCGCCACCATGCTGGGTGCGGGCGACTGCGCTATCGTTATCTCCAACTCCGGCCGCACGCGCGACCTGATGGATGCCACCGACATTGCCAAGCGCAATGGCGCCACGACGATTGTCATCACCGCCAGCGGCTCGCCGCTGGCACGCGCGGCCAATATCCACCTGGCCGCCGACCACCCCGAAGGCTATGACCGCTACAGCCCCATGGTTTCGCGCCTGCTGCACCTCTTGATTCTCGATGTGCTGGCCACCAGCGTGGCGCTGCGCATCGGCGAGCCGCTGCAGCCGGTGCTGCAGCAGATGAAGGACAACCTGCACGCCAAGCGCTATACCTGACGGCGTTTTTGCCTGGCCGGAACGAAAAATGGGGCAGCCTAGGCTGCCCCTTCGTCATGAGGCGTCAGTGTTTAACGCACATCCACAAAGCTCTTGGTGCTGTACAGGTCGGTGGACAGGCGCTTGAGCGCTGGCAGACCGGTGGTGGCATCCTTGGGCTGCGATTCGATGTAGTTGAAGAACACATCGGCATCGAGCACGCCGATATCGAGGCGGCGCGCTGCTGGCACCGAGGCCAAGGTCTTGTAGCCGTCACCGCCGTTGGCGTTGAAGCTCAGCACAAAGAGGCGATAGGTCTTGCCCTGGTCCAGCGCAGTCCATTGGCCGCTGGTGGTGTCGCGCACTTCGATGCCGGTGACACGGCTGCCAAAGGCGGCCTTGGCATTCACATCAAAGCGCATGCCGCCGGTGTAGGGGTAAGGGCCCGTCGAGCCGCCTGCGCCGTAGACAGCTTCCAGGCCGTCTTCAAGCATGCCCTTGACTTCCGCGCCGGTCACATCCAGGCGGAACAGCATGTTGCCAAACGGCAGCACCTGGATCGCATTGGCCGCGGTCACTTCACCATTGAGCGGAATGCGCACGCCACCGCCGCTTTGCAGCGAGATGTCGGCACCGCCGTAGTGCGCGTTGGCCACTTCCAGGTAGGACTGGGCCACCAGCTGCTGGATATCGCCACCGCGCAGGCTGACGCTGCCTTCGGCATTGCAGGCCGCGCTGGAGCGGCTGTAGTCGGTGCTGCCTTCGCCGCCCGGCACCCGGCGCGAGCACAGCTCTTGCGGGGCATAGGCCACCTTGGTCACGTTGAAGCTGGCGACCTTTTCGGTGAAAGGCTTGAGCACGGCGGCCGCCTGGGCGGACGGCGCCGTGATGCGCAGGAAGCCGGCGGCGTTCACGCTGCTGATGATGGACGTGCGCTGCGCTTCGGTCGCGGCAGTGCCGGCGATCTTGAAGTCATCGCCGATCAGCACATGGGGCGTGCCTTCGCACTGGCTGACCACGCCGTCCTTGTCGAACTTGACCTTGAGCTCACCGACGACCTGCGAGTATTCCCAGGCCTGCACGATACAGACGGGCTTGCCGTCGAGGTCGGTGGTGTTGGTGGGGTAGGCGCCGCCTGGCGTGCCCACGCCGATGGTCTTCATCGCGTCAGGGCCCAGCAGGGTGTGCGAGTCGCCGCCGACGATCACGTCCACACCGCGCAGCTTTTTGGCGAGGGCACGGTCGTTGTCGTAGCCGATGTGGCTGAGCAGCACAATGCGCTTGACGCCTTGGGCCTGCAGCTTGTCGATTTCGCGCTGGACCGCCACGGCTTCGTCTTCGAACAAGGTGTCCTTGTCCGGGCTGGACGAGGCCTTGGTCTTTTGCGCAATGGTCAGGCCGACGATACCGATCTTCTGGCCGCCACGCTCGACCACGGTGGAGGGCGAGACCATGTTCGGTGCGCGGCTGGGGTTCAGCGCCGAGCTGGCACCGAACTGCACGTTCGCGCTCAGCACCGGGGTCGTGCATTTGCCGCTCTTGAGGCGATCGAGGATGCCCTTGAGGCCCGTGTCGCCCTTGTCGAACTCGTGGTTGCCCAAGGTGTAGGCATCAAAGCACACGGTGTTGAGCATGGCCATGTCGGCCTCGCCATCGGCACCTGCGCGGTTGAAGTACAAGGTACCGGTCACCGCATCACCGGCGTGCAGCTTGAGCACATGGGTCGACTGCGCAGCGATCGCTTCGATGGCGGCCGTCACGCGGGGGAAACCTGCGGCGTCCACGGTGACGGCCGTGGTCTTGCCGTCCACCGGCAACTGCAGCGTCGCCGTCTTGCTGGCCAAGGTGGAATGGTGGTCGTTGATGTGCAGGATCGTCAGCCCATCGTCTTTTTCGCTGTCGTTGTCGCTGGAGCCGCCTCCACCGCAAGCCACCAACACGGCGGCTGCCACGCCGCACACGGTCCAAACCATCACCTGACGTGCACCCTCTCGCACTGACAATGCAACCATTTCTGCTCTCTCCGTTTTGACAAAGAGCTCTATGGTTTGTCCGCCAGATGACGCAGGTGTGACTTTCTGTAATAGCCAAGGGGCTTGTCAAGGCATCCGCTCCAAGAAAAAACCGGCGTCCAGGACGCCGGTTTGGAGGGCTGCCCGCGCACAGCGCAGGCGGTCGCCAGTGCATCACACAACGGGGATGCGCCCCTCTTGCACCGCATGGCAGGCCACCTTCACGCCGCCATCGTCGAGCAGCTGTGGACGCTCGCTGCGGCAGCGTTCATTGGCCAGCGGGCAGCGCGGGTTGAAAGCGCAGCCGGTCGGAGGGTTCAGTGGATTGGGCACCTCGCCCTGCACGGGGGTGCGCGCCTTGCCGGTGTCGTGCATCTTCGGGATGGCATCGAGCAGCATGCGCGTGTAGGGGTGGCGCGGCTTGGCAAACAGGGTTTGCTTATCGGCCAGCTCTACCAGCCTACCCAGATACATGACCCCCACCTGGTCGCTGACATGGCGCACGACGGCCAGGTTGTGCGAGATGAACAGGTAGGTCAGACCGCGCTTTTTCTGCAGGTCCTTCATGATGTTGAGCACCTGGGCCTGCACCGACACATCGAGCGCCGAGGTGGGCTCGTCACAGACCAGGAACTCCGGCTCGGTCGCCAGTGCGCGGGCGATGGAGATGCGCTGGCGCTGCCCGCCCGAGAACTGGTGCGGGTACTTGATCATGTCCATCGGCGCCAGGCCCACCTGCACCAGCAGCTCGGCCACGCGCGCCTTGAGCTGCTCGGTGTTGGTGATCAGGCCATGCTCCTTGAGCGGCTCGCCAATGATCTGCTCGACCGACCAGCGCGGGTTCAGGCTGGCATAGGGATCCTGGAAGATCATCTGCACGCGGCGGCGCATCGCACGCGCATTCGGGTCGCGGAATGCGGCATGCGCGTCCTGGCCATCGAAGGTGAAGGTGCCGCGCGTGGGGCCGTACAGGCCCACCAACAGGCGCGCCACCGTGCTCTTGCCGCAGCCGGACTCGCCCACCAAGGCCAGGGTCTTGCCCTTTTCTATGTCAAAGCTCACGCCATCGACGGCGCGCAGCAGGCTGCGCGGCTTGCGCTCCAGCACCCGGTTGAGCCAGGGCGCCGACACATCAAAGGTCTTGGCCAGGTCACGCGCCTGCACCAGGGGCTGCTTGTCGCCCGCGCCTTGCAGCGCTGCTGTGTCCTTGTTCGTCATGGTTGCCATCTCGCTCATACCGTGTCCTCGGTGGCAGCCACTTGGGGCTGGTAATCGGCTGCATGCAGCCAGCAGGCGGCCTGGGTGGCGCCCGCGGCCATCAGCTCGGGGCGCTGCTCCATGCAGCGGTCAAACACCTGGGGGCAGCGCGGGTTGAAGGCGCAGCCCTTGGGGATGGCATTGAGCCGAGGCATCGCGCCGTCGATCTGGTTCAGGCGCTCACGGTCGGCTTCCATGTCCGGGATGGACGCCATCAGGCCCCGGGTATAGGGGTGCGCGGGGTGGTTGATCACCTCATGCACCGGGCCGATTTCCGCAACACGGCCGGCGTACATCACCGCGACCCGGTCACAGGTCTCGGCAATCACGCCCATGTCATGGGTGATCAGCATCACCGCCGCACCCCGGGTGCGGCAGATGTTCTTGAGCAGGCTGATGATCTGCGCCTGGATCGATACGTCGAGCGCCGTCGTGGGCTCGTCGGCCACGATCAGCTTGGGCTCGGCCGCCAGGGCCAGCGCAATCACCACGCGCTGGCGCATGCCGCCGGAGAACTGGTGCGGAAAGTGGTCAATCCGCTCTTCGGCTGCCGGAATGCCGGTGTCCTTGAGCAGTTCGATCGCGCGCTGGCGCGCCTCCGAGGCCGAGAGCTTGAGGTGGGTCTGGATGGTCTCGATCAGCTGGCGCCCCACGGTGTAGAGCGGGTTCAGCGACGTGAGCGGGTCCTGGAAGATCGCGCCAATGCGGCGGCCCCGGATATGGCGCATCTTGTCGGCGGACAGGTTGTCGATGCGTTCGCCTTCGAGCACGATCTCGCCCGAGGCCACATGGCCTGGCGGCTCGAGCAGGCCGATGATGGACGCGCCCGTCAGCGACTTGCCCGCGCCCGATTCACCGACCACGCCCAGGATCTCGCCGGGGGCGATGGAAAAGGAGATGTTGTCCAGCGCCCGCAGCACACCATGGCGATTGGGAAACTCGACCACCAGATTTTTAACTTCCAACAATGACATCGTGGTTGTTCCTTGTTCGTCTTGTGTCCGCACCATCAACGCAGGCGCGGGTTGAGCGCATCGCGCAGCCAGTCGCCCAGCAGGTTGACCGACAGCGCGATCAGCACCAGCATCAGGCCCGGGAAGATCGTGATCCACCATTCGCCGGAGAACAGGTAGTCATTGCCCACGCGGATCAGGGTGCCCAGCGAGGGCGACGTGGGCGGCGCGCCCACGCCGAGGAAAGACAGGGTCGCCTCGGTGATGATGGCTGTGGCCACCTGGATGGTGGCCAGCACCATGACCGGGCCCAGCACATTGGGCAGCACATGCTTGACCATGATGCGCAGCGGCGCCACGCCGGTGACGCGGGCGGCCTGCACATATTCCTTGTTGCGCTCGACCATCGTCGAGCCGCGCACCGTGCGTGCGTACTGCACCCAGCCGGTGAGCGAGATCGAGATGATCAGCACGCCAAAGGCCAGCGATTCATTGGCATTGGGAAACACCGCGCGGCCCACACCGGCGATCAGCAAGGCGACCAGGATGGCCGGGAAGGACAGCATCACATCGCACAGGCGCATCAGCACCGAATCGATCCAGCCACCCTTGAAGCCAGCCAGCAGGCCCAGACCCACCCCGACGACCACGGACAGGGCCACTGAGGCCAGTCCCACGATCAGCGAAATGCGCGCGCCATACATCAGCGCCGACAGAATGTCGCGGCCCTGGTCATCGGTGCCCAGGATGTACTTCCAGCCGCCCTCTTCGCTCCACACCGGCGGGATGCGCGCATCGCTCAGCTCCAGCGTGGTCAGGTCAAAGGGGTTGTGCGGCGCCACCCAGCCGGCAAACAGCGCGCAAAACACGCAGACCGCCGCAATGAGGGCGGCCACGATGGCTGTGGGCGAATTGCGAAAGCTGTAGCCCACATCGCTGTCCATCCAGCGCCTGATTCGGTTTTTCATCGTCATCTTCTCTCTCTAGTCGCCAGCCGCTGCAGCGCAGCGGCCCGGGGCATTTACTTCTTCACGGTCATCCACTTGAAGGGCATGAAGCCATCGGCCATCTGCACCAGCTCGACGTTCTTGCTGACACCCCAGTTCATGAACTGCTGGTGCAGCGGCAGGTAGCCCACATCGTCGGCCACGGTCTGCAGCGCCTCATGGATCGCCTGGTTGCGCTTGGTGGTGTCGGTCTCCGACTGCACCTGGCGGGTCAAGGCATCGACCTTGGGATTGCAGTAGTTGCCGTAGTTGAACGCGCCAGCACCCTTGCCGTCATTGCAGTTCATCAAGGCCAGCAGCGGGTTGTGGGCGTCGTAGGTCGACGGCGTCCAGCCCAGGATGTAGAAGGCCGTTTCATGGCGCATGATGCGCGGGAAATAGGTGCCCTTGGTCTCGGCATTGAGCTGCACCTTGACGCCGATCTTGGCCAGGTTGGCCGATACCGCCTGGCAGATGCGGCTGTCGTTGATATAGCGGTCGTTCGAGCAGTTCAAGGTCAGCGAGAAACCATCGGGGTAGCCCGCTTCGCTCAGCAGTTTCTTGGCCGCAGCCGGGTCGTAGGGCAGGCGCTTGATGTCGTCGGTGTAGCCGTTGACGCCCTTGCCGATCAAGGTGGCCAGATTGCCCGAGGCCCCGCGCATCACCTGTTTGTGCAGGCCCTCGATATCGATGGCCTGGTAGAAGGCCTGGCGCACGCGCTTGTCCTTGAACGGGTTCTTGCCCTTGACGCTGGAGTTCAGCAGCTCATCGCGCTTTTGGTCCATGCCCATGAAGATGGCGCGCAGCTCAGGCCCGGACACCACACGGGTGCCGCCGGTATTGGCGACACGGTCCAGATCCTGCACCGGCACCGGGTCGATCACATCGACCTGGCCCGACAGCAGCGCGGCCACACGGGTCGCATCATTGGCCACTGGCGTGTAGACCACTTCCTGCACATTGCCTTCGACCTTGTCCCAGTAGTTGGCGCTGCGGTTGAAGACGGTGCGCACATTGGGCTGGCGCTCGCGCACGCGGTAGGGGCCGGTGCCATTGGCCTTGAACGAGGCGGTGTTCTCGATGCCCTTGCGGCGGTCCACCGGGTTGACGGCATTGTTGGCCTCGGACCAGGCCTTGCTCATGATGTAGACCTGCGAGATCATGCTCGGCAGGATCGGGGCCGGGTCCTTGGTCTCGATGTCCACCGTGTAGTCATCGACCTTGCGCGTCTCCTTGATGGGGTTGGTGTAGGACTTCATGTCCGAGCCTTCGAGCTGCGTGCGCATCATCGAGAACACCACATCATCGGCGGTGAACGGCGTGCCATCATGGAACTGCACGCCCTTGCGCAAGGTAAAGCGCCAGACGGTCGGTGAGGTCTGCTCCCACTTGGTGGCCAGCACCGGGCGCAGGCTCAGGTCCTTGTTGCGGCCGGCCAGCGGCTCGTAGACATTGCCGGTCACACTCAGCTGCACCGTCTCATTGAAGGAATGCGGATCCATGGACAGGGCGTCGCCCTGGGAACCGATGCGCACCGTCTGCGCGCCGGCGCAAACATAGGCGGCCGCCAACATCGATACCAACAAGGTCTTGCTCATCGTGTGTTTCATCGTTTTCCCCTTTTCTGAAGTCCGGCCCGCAAGGGCCGGGTGCGGAGGCTTTAGCCCAAAGCAAGTGGCATGCCACGCTCGACAATGCCGGCGTGCAGCGCCGCACCCAGCGGCAGCACATCGTCATTGAAGTCGTAGCGGTTGTTGTGCAGCGGAATGATGTCGTCACCGACGGCCTGGCCCAGGCGCAGATAGGCCCCGGGCTTTTGCTGCAGCATGAAGGAGAAATCCTCAGCGCCCATGCTCGGGTCCATGTTGCGCACCACCAGGGCTTCGCCCACCAGGTCAGAGGCCACATCGCCGGCAAACACCGCTTCTTCGGCCGTGTTGATCGTCGCCGGGTAGGAGCGCTCGTACTGCAGCTGCGCGTTCACGCCAAAGGCCAGGCCCAGCGCCTGGCACAGCTCGCCCAGGCGGCGCTCGACCATGTTCTGCACATCGGGGTTGAAGGTGCGCACCGTGCCCACCAAGGTCGACGAGCCCGGCGTGACGCTGAACGCAGCCAGGTCCCCCGACTGCAGCGCGCAGATGCTGATGACGGCCGAGTCGATGGCACGCACATTGCGCGAGACGATGGACTGGATCGCCGTAATCAGGTGTGCCGACGCCAGCACCACATCATTGGTCTGGTAAGGATGGGCGCCGTGGCCGCCCTTGCCCGTGATATTGATCTGGATGCGGTCGGCCGCGGCCATCATCGCGCCGGGGTTGATGCCGATCATGCCCTGGCGCATCGCAGGCCAGTTGTGCATCGCATAGACCGAATCGACCGGGAAGCGCTCGAACAGGCCATCCTGGATCATCTCGCGCGCGCCGGCATAGCCCTCCTCGCCGGGCTGGAAGATCAGCACGGCGGTGCCGTCAAAATTGCGCGTCTCGGCCAGATAGCGCGCCGCGCCCACCAGCATCGCAGTGTGGCCATCATGGCCGCAGGCATGCATCAGCCCCTGCTTGCCCGAGCGCCAGCTGCAGTTGCCCTGCTCGGTGATCGGCAGTGCATCCATATCGGCGCGCAGGCCGATCATGCGGCCGCTGCCGTGCTTGTGGCCACGGATCACACCGACCACGCCGGTCTTGCCGATGCCCTGGTGGATCTCATCAACACCACACAGGCGCAAGGCCTCGCTCACGCGAGCAGCGGTGTATTTTTCTTCGAAACCCAGCTCCGGATTGGCATGCAGGTCACGGCGGAAGGCCGTCAGCTCCGGATGGATCTGGGCCAGGTGAGAAAAGGCGCGCGAGCTCGCGCTATAAGGCAGACGTGGCATCTCAGTGCCCTCCCGATTTTTCGACGCGCAGGCGCGGGTCGACAGCGAAATACAACAGATCGACCACCAGGTTGATCACCACAAAAATCAGCGCAATCAGGCACAGGTAGGCGGCCATGACCGGGATATCGGCAAAGGTCACCGCCTGGATGAACAGCAGGCCCATGCCCGGCCACTGGAACACGGTCTCGGTGATGATGGCAAAGGCAATCAGGCCTCCCAGCTGCAGACCGGTGATGGTCATCACCGGCACCAGCGTGTTCTTGAGGGCATGGCCAAAGTAGATCGTGCGGTTGCTCAGGCCCCGAGCCTTGGCAAACTTGATGTAGTCGGTGCGCAGCACCTCCAGCATCTCGGCGCGCACCAGGCGCATGATCAACGTGAGCTGGAACACGGCCAAGGTGATGGCCGGCAAGATGATGTGGTGCCAGCCCTTGGCGCTCAGCAAGCCGGTGCTCCAAAAGCCCAGCTGCATCGTCGTGCCACGGCCAAAGCTCGGGAACCAGCCCAGGTGCACCGAGAAGATCAAAATCAGCAAGATACCGATCAGGAAGGTGGGCAGGGACACACCCAGCAGCGACAAGGTCATGAACACCTGGCTCATGAAGCTGCCGCGCCGCAGCGCGGCATACACGCCCATCGGCACACCGATGACCAAGGCCAGCAACGCAGCCACCATAGCCAGCTCAAAGGTCGCCGGGAAGCGCTCGGCAATCAGGGACGAGACCTTGGCACCCTGGCGCAGGCTGATGCCGAATTCGCCCTGGGCAGCATTGAGCAAAAAGTGCCAGAACTGCACGAAAAACGGTTTGTCCAGCCCCAGCGCACTGCGCAACTCGGCAATCTGCTGTGGGGTGGCATCCTGGCCCAGCAAGAAGGTGACCGGGTCACCCACATACTGGAACAACATGAAGGAAATGAACGCCACGGCGATCATCACGATCACCGCCTGTATCAATCGGCGCAATATGAATGCAAACATGGCTGACTCTCATCGTGACAAACAGAGGTAAGGTGCCCTAGGAACTCTCTGCAAAACCCAGTTGGTGAGGGTTCTGCAGAGCGTTCCTGGCACCCGTGTTGTCTGCCTATTCTTCTTTCGCTTTTTATGAAATGGCCGGCTGCCGCATCGGGCAGCAGGCCTGCGCACAGCTCGCCGTTGGTTAACGGACCGTCACCAGTTTGATGTCCACCCGGTTGTCTGCGCGGTGCACCAGGTCGATGTTCTTCTTCATCGCCCAGGGGATCACCTGGTCATACAGCGGCAGGTGCGAGACCGTGTCGTTGGACAGCTGCAAACCCTCGGTCAGCATGCGGGTGCGCACGAGCTGGTCGGTTTCCGTTTTCACGCGGTCCACCAGATAATCCATGCGCTCGTTGCTGTAGCGGCCGACATTGTAGTTTCCGTCGCCGCCCTTGCCGACGGTGCGCACCAGTGACTGCAGGCTGTAGAGCGAATCGAAAGTCGGCACACCCCAGCCGAGCATGTAGATGCTCGCTTCGTTGCGCTGGATCATCGGGAAGTAGGTGACCATTGGCAAGGTGCGCAGCTTGGCCTTGACCCCGATCTTGGCCCACATCGCGGTGACCGCCTGGCAGATCGCCTCGTCGCTGATATAGCGGTTGTTGGGGCAGGCAAAGTCGACCTCGAAGCCATCGGGGTAGCCCGCTTGCGTGAGCAGCTTCTTGGCGGCGTCCTGGTCATAGGGCAGGCGCTGGCCCACGGTCTCGGTCCAGCCATTGACCTGGGGCGCCACCAGGGTGCCAGTGGGCTTGCCCAGGCCGCGCAGGATGGTCTTGGTGATCGCCTGGATGTCGATGGACTGGTAGAGCGCCTGGCGCACCTTCTGGTCCTTGAGCGGGTTCTTGCCCTTGACGCTGGAGCCGGGCAGCTCGTCACGGAACTGGTCCATGCCAAAGAAAATTGTGCGGTTCTCCAAGCCTTCAAGGATCTTCAGGTCCGGGCTGGCGCGCAGGCGGTTCAAGTCTTGCGGCGTTGGATCGAGCACCATGTCCACTTCACCGGACAGCAGCGCCGCCATGCGGGTCGGCGCCGATTTGATCGGGGTGTAGGTGATCGAAGTCACATTGCCCGGCATCTGGCCCCACCAGTTGGGGTTCTTCTTGAGCACCATGCGCACATCGGGCTGCCAGGACTCCAGAATGAACGGGCCGGTGCCCATCGCATTGCGGTGGGCAAAATTCTCGTCGGACTTCTTGATGTCCATCGGCTCGGTGGACTTGTTCTTCTCCGACCAGGCCTTGCTCATCATGCGCAGCTCGGTCATCTGGCGCAGCAGCACGGGATTGGGGTCCACCATGAAGATATCGATGGTGCCATCATCGACCTTGACGACCTTCTCGATGCCCTGGACAAAGGGGCCGTAGTTCGAGGTCTTGGCCATCGCACGGGTGATCGAGAACACCGCATCATCGGCGGTGAAGTTCGAGCCATCCTGGAACTTCACACCCTGGCGCAATGAAAAGCGCATCTGTTTGGGGGTGACTTCCTTCCACGAGGTAGCCAGCAGCGGCTCGACCGCAAAGGTCTTGCTGTTGTAGGTGACCAGGGTCTCGTAGACATAGGGATGAATGGCGTTGTGCAGGCCATTGTTTTGCGCATGGATATCCCAGCTGGCAACGTCGGCCTGGCTGGCCCACTTGAAGGGCTTGGCCTGGGCCACGCCAGCTGACAAAACGGTGGCTACCGCTATCGCAACCAGAGCAAGAGAAGGCTGTTTCATAAGTCCTCGCAGAATAGTAGTGCTTCACTATGCCGCAAGGAATCGATCTTCCGCATGGTGCTTCCCCCAGGGCGGGGATATTCCCGAGTCGCGTTTATTTCTGTTAGGTGACCGGCAAAAGCAGGTGTTTTGTCGGGCAAAACACGGCTTCATCTGCTAATTATGAAAACGCGCTGCCTGCCAGACCACGCCTGCCCTTCCATTCCCACATGTCAAAAAAGCGATACAGGCGCATCTTGGCGGCTACCAGCGCCGATACAGCATGCGGTATGTATCAAGCCTGCCACAAGCCAGCGCCGCAGCGCTCCTGCCGCATCGGCAGGAAAGCACAACGGGTCTCGCGCTTCCCACGGCGTGGGGCTTCAAGATGGGACCTTTGACAGGCTGATAACAAGAGCGGGCGCAGCCGCTGTCGCCGCTGCAGTGACCCCATCTACCCAGAACAAGGCCGAGCGCCTGGACAGGGCAGCGGCGAGCAGGCATAAAAAAAGCCCGTCTTTCGACGGGCTTTTTGCTTTTCAGATTGAGTAGCTAGGAAACCCTAGCCATTCATTAGAAAGCGTGACGCACACCAACGGTGATAGCGTTTTGGTTCTTGCCAGCGCCAGCTGGGTCGATGCCCAGGCCGTTAGCCGACAGGCTCATGGTTTCGCTCTTCTGGTTCTTCAGGAAAGCGTAGGTGCCGTACAGAGCGGTGCGCTTCGACAGGTTGTGGACATAGCCCAGCGACAGCTGGTGAGCCTTGCCTTCGATTTCCTTGTTGTCGTAGTAGTTGTAAGCCAGACGGGCTTCGCCAGCAGCGCCGACAGCAGCGGTTGCGCCCAGACCAGCGGACTGGAACTTAGCCTTGCTGCCACCACCCACTGGGGTGCTTTGCACTTGACGGATCAGACCCGACAGCTTGAAAGCGCCGAAGTTGTAAGCAGCGCCCAGACCCAGACCTTGAGCCTTTTCGAAGCTGGCGGTAGGATCGTTTTGCTGGTCGTAAGCAATACCGGCGCTCAGAGGGCCGTTGTTGTAACCAGCGGACACGCCGATGTAACGCTTAGCGGAGCTGTCGCCAGCGGTTTCGCCGAAGCCGTAGTTCACGCCAGCGGTGAAGCCGGACATGTTAGGGGTGTAGTACGAAACCATGTTGCCCACGCGAACTGGGTCGCCGAAGCCGTAGGTGCCGTTGCCGAAGCTGAAGTTTTGGCCGATACCGACTTGGCCGAACACGTCGTAGCCAGACACGGTGTTGTAAGCTGCGGTCAGTTCGCGACCCAGACGCACTTCACCGAAGTTGCCCATCAGGGACACGGTGGAACGACGCTTGAACTCGAAGCCAGGACCTGCAGCGCCGCCGCCGGAAGCGGTACCGCTGTCGTTCTGGATTGCGCCTTCCAGCCAGAAACCAGCCTTCAGACCGCCACCCAGATCTTCCACGCCGCGGAAGCCCAGACGGCTGGTGGCGTTACCGGAGTTGGTCAGACCGTAGTTGCTTTCGCCACCGCTGGTCTTAGCGTAGGTCACGCCAGCATCAACGATACCGAACAGGGTCACGGAAGATTGAGCCATTGCGGCGCCGGAAGCGGCCAGCACTGCCAAGGCAACAAGAGATTTTTTCATTGCGAGTTACTCCAAGGTTTAACAGACGGCGCTGGTACGGGGGGGTTGATGTCAGCCTCACGGTTCTGCACAACTTCTACCTGCTCCCGCGCCAACCTCCTAGTGTGGAAGTTCTCTCTATTTCAACAGACCGCAGGCGGTTGCGCAAACAAATTCCCCCACTTGAGGACCTATTCGCTGTAAATCGTTGCTTGAGTGCAACGTTTAACGAATGTCAGCCGCCGTCCAATTTTTCGACAAAAATTTGCTGCAAAACAAGCCCCTCCAGAGGAGATTCGCCATGTTTGCAGCGGGGTGTATTCTACTGGTTAGCATGGCACCCTATGCAAGATCGACTCCTTTGCGCAGCAGATACTGCGCTGCGCACCCTGTTTGCAACGCCCCGTGCGGCCAACCCCTCGCCCGCTGCGGGCATCGATGAGGCGGACCTCAGCCCTGAGGAGAAGAAGCTCTCCGCTTCTTATATGCGGGTCAACCACGTGGGCGAAGTCTGCGCGCAGGCGCTCTACACCGCCCAGGCCATGGTCACGCGCGACGAGCATCTGCGCGAGCACCTGCTGGAAGCGGCCCAGGAGGAGATGGACCACCTGGCCTGGACCCACCAGCGCCTGCAGGATTTGGGCGAACGCCCCAGCCTGCTTAACCCACTGTGGTTTGCCGGCGCTTTTGTGATTGGCACTGTGGCCGCCAAGGTCAGCGACCGCGCCAGCCTGGGCTTTGTCGAGGAGACGGAAAACCAGGTGTCCTTGCACCTGCAGTCCCACCTGGACCTGTTGCCAGCACACGACGCACCATCGCGGGCTGTCGTCAGCCAGATGAAAGCCGACGAGGAGCGCCACGCGGCCGCTGCGGTGGACGCCGGCGCCTTGCCCGTGCCCCTGCCCGCCCGGATGCTGATGAAGATCGCCTCCAAGGTGATGACCGTGACGGCGCACCATATATAGAGATAGAGAGATAGATAGGGCCCGGACGGGGACCCCATGCAAAGGCTGCCTCAGAGGTGGCCTGCAAAAGCACTCAATCCAGCCAGTGAGGCCGCTGCGCCAGCAGCCAGGCATGCACATGGGCGAGCAAGGCCATCGCATTGCTCCGGCAGCTGCCTACCGCCGCCTGGGAGACCAAGTCTCCCGAATAGTCCGTCAAATTGCGCTGTTTGCGCAAGGCATCCAGCGGCCATATCTTCTCGCTGGGCCACTGCACGGTGAGCGCAAGCGTCTGGATGGCGGTCTGGTGGTGGCCGGGCTTGCTCTTCAGTGTGCGGTAGCCATTGGCCATCAGGCCCAGCATGGCCAACTGCATGATGGCCTTGTAGGCGGCATCAAACTGGTTTTCTTCACTTAAGCCGGCAATGTGCGCATCGGCAATATTGCGGTCAGGCGCAGCCAGCAATGACCGCACTTGTTGCGTTGGGCTCCACGGTCTCAAGACTGATGCCGACTAAGTTTTGCAAGCTCATCGTCACCCCCCATCACAAAGATCTTGGGCTTGGACAGCACATCGCGCATGAACGCCGCCTGGGCGCGCGCCGCGAACTCTTGCTGGCCCAGTACCTGCGGATTGATCTCCCGGCCCAGCTCCGCTTGCAGCGGCCACAGCACATGCACCGCCTCGTCAAAGCCTAGTGTACCGACCAGCATCAGGTCAATGTCGCTGCCCGCAGTCTCTTGCCCGCGCGCCAAAGAGCCATAGATAAAGGCCACATCGATCTTGTCGGCGACAGGTGCCAGGGCGGTCGCGAAGACATCTGCCACGCCTGATGTCTTGCGCAAAATACGGGCCAGCTCTGTATAAACGGGGCAGCTCCTGTCTGCGCGGTACAGCTGTTGGTTGCCCCGTTTTTCTCATTGCAACAGGCCCGCCGATGTCAGCTTGCCAAGCTCTCTGGTGATGGTGCCTGCCGGCAGCCCCGTGCGCCTGGCAATTTCTCGCCCGTGCAGCTGTGCATCAGGGTGCAGCAGCAGCAACCCCAGGACACGTCGCCGGTACTCCGGCAGCAACAAGGCAATCAGAGATTGATTCATATAAGGCGTCAATTGTCGCCTTTTTTGCATCGAACTTCCAGTCAGGTTGACATCCCGCACAATGGCCACCTGGGCATTGCGGGAGGTCTACGCCCGTGCTTAGGCTTCCACCAGGTCAAACCCCGTGGTGATCTCGGCCGTCTTGCTCAGCATGATGCTGGCCGAGCAGTATTTCTCATGGCTCATCGCAATCGCACGCTCCACCGCCGCTGCGGGGATGCCCTTGCCGGTGACGGTGAACTGCATATGGATCTTGGTGAAGACCTTGGGTTCGGTGTCGGCGCGCTCAGCCTTCAGCGCCACAGTGCAGTTTTTCACATCGTGGCGGCCGCGCTTGAGGATCAGCACCACATCATAGGCGGTGCAGCCGCCGGTGCCGGCCAGCAGCAGCTCCATCGGGCGGGCGGCGAGATTCTGGCCGCCGTTGGCAGGATTGGCCGCATCAGGCGCGCCATCCATGGCCACCACGTGGCCGCTGCCCGTTTCTGCGACAAAGCCCATTCCCGAGCGGGCGCCGCTCGCGCCCGTCCACGTTACCGTGCATTCCATTGCAAGACTCCAAAAATCAAACGCCACCAGTGTGGCAGATCTGCCCTCTCCCCTGCCACTTGTTGCTGTCTATCAACAGCATTGGGAAAAAAAATGGTTGCGGGCATTATTTTGCTGCAACGCAGCAGAAACATCGCTATACTTGGACTCATCTGCTGCTCCACAGCCAGGCGAAAGCCCCCACTGCGGGATGCAGCTTGCAAGTTGTCTCCTCCACCTCTCAAATGGTGGTTTCAAGCCCCTGATTCACATCAGGGGCTTTTTTTCTGCCCGGCGCCGGCGCAATTCCACCGCCGGTCCGCTCCAGTGAATGCCAGCGGTTATAGTGCATCGGTCTCTCGATCACCTGATGTTCGCCACCCCGCCCATGCCGCCACCCGCGCATGCCCTGCTGGCTGGCACATCAACCAGGCGCGCCATCCGCATGCGCTACCTTCTCGTTGCCTCCTTTCTCTAGCGTGCATCCCTATGCCCTCCAAGACTGCAGCCGCGCTGACGCCGGCCGATTACCTGAAGAAAATCCTCACTGCGCGTGTCTATGACGTGGCCATTGAATCCAGCCTAGACTCGGCCAAGAACCTCAGCCGCCGCCTGCACAACAAGGTGCTGCTCAAGCGCGAAGACCAGCAGCCGGTGTTCAGCTTCAAGCTGCGCGGCGCCTACAACAAGATGGCCCACCTGACGGCCGAGCAGCTCAAGGCCGGCGTGATCTGTGCATCGGCTGGCAACCATGCCCAGGGTGTCGCGCTGTCGGCCAGCCGCATGGGCACCCGCGCCGTGATCGTGATGCCCACCACCACGCCGCAGCTCAAGATCGATGCCGTCAAGGGCCTGGGGGGCGAGGTGGTGCTGGCCGGCGAGAGCTTCAGCGATGCCTATGAGCACTCACTCAAGCTGCAAAAGGAACAGAACCTCACCTTTGTCCACCCCTTTGATGACCCGGACGTGATCGCCGGCCAGGGCACGATTGCGATGGAGATCATGCGCCAGGTGCAGAAAATCGGCTCCTCGCCACTGAACGCCGTCTTTGTCGCGATTGGCGGCGGCGGCCTGATCGCAGGTGTCGCCAACTACATCAAGGCGGTACGGCCCGAGATCAAGGTCATCGGCGTGCAGATGAACGACTCGGACGCGATGATCCAGTCGGCCCGCGAAGGCAAGCGCGTAGCGCTGAGCGATGTGGGCCTGTTTGCCGATGGCACGGCCGTCAAGCTGGTGGGCGAGGAGACCTTCCGCGTCGCCCATGGCCTGGTCGATGAATACATCACCGTCGACACCGATGCCGTCTGCGCCGCGATCAAGGATATCTTTGTCGACACCCGCTCCATCGTCGAGCCCTCGGGCGCGCTGGCCGTGGCCGGCATCAAGCAATACGTTGCCAAGAACAAGACCAAGGGCGAGACCTATGCCGCCATCCTGAGCGGCGCCAACATGAACTTCGACCGCCTGCGCTTTGTCGCCGAGCGGGCTGATGTGGGCGAGGAAAAGGAAGCGCTGTTTGCCGTGACCATCCCCGAAGAGCGCGGCAGCTTCAAGCGTTTTTGCGAAGTCATCGGCAACCTGCCCGGTGGCGCACGCAGCGTGACCGAGTTCAACTACCGCATCAGCGATGACCGGCGCGCCCATGTGTTTGTCGGCATCTCGACCAACAGCAAGGGCGAGTCGGAAAAAATCTGCCGCAACTTCCAGAAGAACGGCTTTGAAGCGCTGGATTTGACCTTTGACGAGCTGGCCAAGGAGCATGTGCGCCACATGGTGGGCGGGCGCTCGCAGCTCGCGCAGGACGAGCGCCTGCTGCGCTTTATCTTCCCCGAGCGGCCCGGCGCGCTTTTCAAGTTCCTGAGCCTGATGGCGCCGAACTGGAACATCTCGCTGTTCCACTACCGCAACCAGGGCGCAGACTACGGCCGCATCCTTGTGGGCATGCAGGTGCCCCAGGAAGACTCGCACAGCTTTGAGCAGTTCTTGAACAACCTGGGCTACCCCTGGATCGAAGAGACCCAGAACCCGGCCTACAAGCTGTTCCTGCAGGCTTAACGCCAAACGGGCCCAGCCGCAGCATGCAAGCCTTGCGCCATTTTCTGCTCGCGGTGCAGTTTTTCACCCGCATCCCGGTCACTGGCAAGCTGGGCGACTGGGTGGGTTACAGCCCCGAGATGCTGCGCGCCAGCGCCGGCCACTTCCCGGGCGTGGGCTGGATCGTGGGCCTGGTGGCCGCCGGGGTGCTCGCCGCTGGCAGCCTGCTGCTGCCAGCTGGCAACGCCTACAGCCCGCTGGTCGCCGCCGTGCTCAGCACCTTGGCCACCGTGCTGCTCACCGGCTGCTTTCATGAAGATGGCTTGAGCGATGTGGTCGATGGCCTGGGCGGCAGCCACGAGCGCCAGCGCGCGCTGGAGATCATGAAGGACTCGCGCATCGGCGCCTATGGCGCGATGGCGATGGTGCTGGCCGTTCTCAGCAAGACGGCCCTCATCGCGCTGCTGGCCAGCCATAGCCTGGCGCTGGCGATGGCGACCTTGGTCACAGCCCATGTCATCGCCCGGCTCTGGCCGATGTTTGTTGTGCGCAGCCTGCCCCATGTGGGCGACAACGCCTCATCGAAAAGCAAGCCTTTGGCTGCCTTTATCAGCCGCCAAGGCCTGGCCTGCTGCCTGCTCTGGTCGCTGCCCGCCGCCTTGCTGCTGGGTCTCAGCCAAGGCTGGGTGGTCTTGCTGCTGGCGCTGGTGCTCAGCGCTGCCGCTGCGCTGTGGATGCGCCAGTGGCTGCAGCGCCGCCTGCAAGGCTTTACCGGCGACGGCCTGGGCGCTGCCGAGCAGGTCAGCGAGATCGCGTTCTACCTGGGCGCTGCGCTGTCGCTGGGCCCCGCAGGCCTGTGGTTGGCCAAGGCTGTGGCATGAGCGCACTGTGGCTGCAGCGCCATGCCCAGCCCCTGGTGGCGCCGGGCATCTGCTACGGCCGCACGGACATGGCCGCCGATGACAAGGCCACCGCTGCCGCCGCACTGGCCTTGCAAAGTGCCTGGGCGGCTGAGGCACTGCCGGCCGGCACGGTCTGGCATTCACCACTGCAGCGCTGCAGCCAGCTGGCCACCGCCTTGCAGGCGCAGGCACCGGCATTCGCGCTGCGCGCCTGCGACGAGCTGGCAGAAATGGACTTTGGCGCCTGGGAAGGCCAGCGCTGGGACGACATCGCCCGCGAAGAGATGCAGGCCTGGACGGCCGACTTTATGGCCTATGCACCAGGCGGTGGTGAGGCGCTGGCCACGATGATGGCGCGCGTGGCGCGTGCGCTGGATGCTGCGCGCCAACAGGCGCTGGACACCGGCCAGCCCGTGCTGTGGATCAGCCACGCAGGTGTTGCGCAATGCGCGCATTGGCTGCTGACCCGGGGCCAAAGGCTACCGCTGGCCAAGGACTGGCCCTCGGTCAAGCTCGCGTATGGGGAATGGCTCCGATTGCCGCTGTTCGGCGAGGCCTGAGAGCCGCTTCAGGCCGCTCCCAACAAACTTTTACGTAAAGCGCCGGCGATCAGTCGCGCAAGGAACCGGTGCTGCGGTCCACATTCGGTGCGGCAGCGGGTACGGGGGCAGCGCCTTGCGGTGCCGCAGCCACGGCATTTGGGGCATTCTGGGCATTGGGCACAGTGGCCGGGATCGGCGCAGCCACCGCATCCACTGGGCGCAAGGCCGGCAGGTTGATCGTCACAGCTGCCGGGCCATCGACACCGGCGCCCAGGCTCACGGCACGGGGCGCATCGCTGCGCAAGGCCTGCAGCACCAGGCCATCGGCCACGACCGTGCCCACGCGGAACACCTTCGCAGGCTGGTCATCCACGGCGATGACGGCCGCGCCGCCACCGCTGTCCTTGCCCACCATCACGCCCAGCAGGCGCCAGCGGGTGGGGGCAGCCGGGGCTGCAACGGGCGCGCCATCCTGCACACCAAAGAGCCGCGCCATCGCAGCGCCATCGACCTGTACCTGGGCGGGGCCACCGGCCTGCGGTGCCGACAGCACCTGGCGTGGCGCCGACAGCTTGAGCCCCCAGAACACCGCCAATGCCGCAGCGCCAGCCCACAAAAGGCCGGCCGCCAGCCGAGGAGACCAGGGGTTGCGTGATAGTGTCACCATTCGCAGATTATGATGCAGCCAGATGTCAGTTTCACCACTTTGACCCCCTTTGACCTGAGAGCATGATGTTTTCCTTCCGCCCGCAGTCGGCTGCACGCCGCATCCAAGCCAATATCCAGCGCGGCTTTACCCTGATCGAGCTGATGGTGGTGCTGGTCATCATCGGCGTGCTGGCCGCGCTGATCGTGCCCAATGTGATTGGCGCTGCCGACGAAGCGCGCGTGACCGCAGCGCGCACCGACATCACCAACATCAGTGGTGCGCTCAAGCGCTACCGCCTGGACAACCAGCGCTACCCCACCGCCGAGCAGGGCCTGGCCGCGCTGATCAACCGCCCCAGCAGCGGCCCCGCGCCGATGAACTGGAAGCCCTATCTGGAAAAGCTGCCCAATGACCCCTGGGGCCACCCCTACCAGTACCTGAACCCCGGCGTCAAAGGCGAAGTCGATGTGATGAGCTTTGGCGCCGATGGCCAGGCCGGTGGTGAAGGCAACAATGCCGACATCGGCAGCTGGCAATAAGCGGCAATAAGCCCGCCTGATCGCTGCTTTCTGCCTTTTCCCGCTGCCCCGCTCTCCGGCCCCATGCCCTGCGCCCTTGCCCACCCCTTCCAGCCGCGCCGCCAGCGCGGCTTTACCTTGATGGAGCTGCTGGTCGTCATCACCTTGATGGCGCTGGCCAGCGCCGGCGTGGTGTTTGCGATAGGTGACAACAGCCAGGACCAGCTCCAGCGCGAAGGCCAGCGCCTGGCCGCCCAGCTCGAAGCCGCGCGTGCCCAGTCCCGCGCCAGTGGCCAGCCGGTGCGCTGGCGGGCCGACAGCCAGGGCTTTGTCATCGAAGGCCTGCAAGGCGGCACCCGCCAGGGCGCCTGGCTGCACCCGCCGGTGGCGGTGCGCAGCAGTGGCGATATCATCCTGGGGCCCGAGGCACTGATCGGCCCGCAGACGGTGCTGCTGGCCTACCCCAGCCGCAATGCGGGCAGCATTGCCGTGGCCACCGATGGTGTGCGCCCGTTTGAACTACAGGCCCCCTGAACCCTTTCCCGACCAGCCCCGCGTGCCCAGCAAGCCCTCTCCCCATTCCGGCTTCACCCTGATAGAGGTGCTGGTCGCGCTCGCCATTGTCGCCATCGCCTTGCTCGCCGGCGGCAAGGCGATGAACGCGCTGACCCAGACGGCAGGGCGGCAAAGCGATGTGATGCTCGCGCAGATCTGCGCCGAAAACCAGCTGATCGCCGCGCGCCTGTCGCAGCAGTTGCCGGGACTGGGCAGCACCAGCGTGGCCTGTGAGCAGGCCGGCCGCATGTTCGATGTGCGCGTGGGCGTGTTTGCCACGCCCAACCCGGATTTCCGCCGCATCGATGCCCATGTGTTCTCCGGCGGCGCGCCCTTGCTGCGCCTGAGCACCATCGTGGGGAGGTACTGATGCAGCGCTTCCCCCGTTGTAGCCAGCCACGCAGCCAGGGCTTTACCTTGATCGAGCTGCTGATCGCGATTTCCATTCTGGCGGTGATGACCATTGCCAGCTGGCGCGGCATCGATGGCATGGTGCGCGCCCAGCAGCAGGCCCGTGATTACAGCGAAGAGGTGATGGTGGTGCAGGCGGCGCTGTCGCAGTGGAACACCGACCTCAATGGCATTGAGCGCGTCGCAGCCACCACCCCGATCGACTGGGATGGCCGCGTGCTGCGCCTGACGCGCCGCAGCAGCGATATCAATGAACAAGGCCTGCGCGTGGTCAGCTGGGCCCAGCGCCGCCTGGGCAACCGCGACTACTGGGTGCGCTGGCAGTCGGCCCCCGTGCGTGATCTGCAGCAGTGGCAGCAGGCCTGGGACATGGCCGCGCATGCGGTCACCAACAGCGCGCTGACCAACAACGCCGATGGCGGCCCGCAGCAAACGGTGCTGATGCCCATCAGCGGCTGGCAGCTGCTGTATTTCCGGGGCAACAGCTGGAGCAATCCGCTGTCCAGCCAGGGCGCCAATCCCCAGGCCGATGCCAACAACCCCACGACGGTGGCGCTGCCCGACGGCATCCGCCTGCGTCTGGAGCTGCCCGCGCCCGGTGCGCTCTCCGGGGTCATCACCAACGACTGGGTCAACCCCATCGTGTCGGGCAACAAATCATGAAGCGGCTCCGCATTCCCCGCCGTGGCCAGCGCGGCGCAGCGCTGCTGGCGGCCATGCTCACCGTCACCCTGGTGGCCACGATTGCCGCCAGCGCCGTCTGGCAGCAGTGGCGCAATCTGGAGGTCGAAGGCGCCGAGCGCACCCGCGTGCAGGCCGCCTGGCTGCTGCTGGGCGGGCTGGATTTCTCGCGCCAGGTGCTGCGCCAGGATGCGCGTGTGGGCGGCCCCGATTCGCTCTCCGAGCCCTGGTCGGTGCCGCTGGCCGAAGCGCGCCTGTCCACCTTCTTGCAGGCCTCCAACAACCAGAGCAATGCCGACGACAGCAGCATCGATGCGGCCCAGGCGTTTTTGTCGGGTGCGATTGTCGATGCCCAGGCGCGCCTCAATATCCGCAACCTGGTCTCCAACAACCAGATCAACAGCGTCGCGCTGCGCCAGTTTCAGCGCCTGTTCGAGCGCCTGGGCCTGCCCGGCGCCGAACTGACCGTCCTCAGCCAGCAGGCACTGGCCGCGCTGCGCACCGAGGGGAAGGCGGCCAATGCGCCGCTGCTGCCGCGCACCTACAAGGAGCTGGCCTGGTGGGGCCTGTCGCCGTCCACCCTGACCCAGCTGGAGCCCTATGTGGTGCTGCTGCCCCAGGAGAGCAAGGTCAATGTCAACACCGCCTCGGCCACCGTGATCTGGGCCGCTGTCGAGGGCATGGATTTTGCAACTGCCCAGCAGATCGCCCAGCTGCGCCTTAACAAGGCTTTCGAGAGCAGCGCCGAGCTGCAGCAGCGCTTTAGCAGCAACACCGCGCTCAACAATGCCAACGCAGTGCTCGATGTCAAATCGGTGTATTTCGAGGTCTGGGCGCGGCTGCGCTTTGACGACCTGGTGGTGCAGGAGAAATCCCTGGTCTACCGCCAGGGGCTGAATGTAACAACCGTGGTGCGTGAGCGTGGTGCCGCACTGGCCACCAGCCTGATGGGCGATGGCAGCGCCAACCCGGTGGCGGCGCGCTAACAGGAACATGATGACAAACGTATTGCAGTTTGGTGAAGCCGGCCCCTCTACAATGCAGCGCACAACACGCTCATGAGTACATTACTGATTTCACTGCCGCTGGCCTCGGGGCCAGATACAGGGCCCAGCTCGGCCTGGAGCTACAGCTATGCCCTGTCGCCCGATGGCGTGACCATCGGCCAGCAAGGCAGCACCACCGCCGGCCTGCTGCCCCAGCCCGGCCGCGCCGGTGAAGTGGTGGCAGTGGTGCCCGCGGCCATGCTGTCGTGGCAACGGGTCAGCCTGCCCCAGGGCGTCGGCCCGGGCTCGCCCCGGCTGCGAGCGGTGCTCGAAGGTCTCTTGGAAGAGCGCCTGCTCGACGACCCCGCCCAACTGCACTTTGCCTTGCAACCCAACACCCGTGCCGCCGGCCAGGGCGAGCCGATCTGGATCGCCTGCTGCCCGCGCCAGTGGCTGCGCGAGCACCTGCAGGCGCTCGAAGCCGCAGGCCGCGCCGTGGCCCGCGTGGTGCCCAGCCATGCCCCGGGCGAGCCCGCACCTGATGGCGCGCAGATCCTGGTCACCGGCAGCCCCGAGCTGGCGCAGGCCGTGGTCTATGGCACGGACAGCGCCGACGCGGTGCTGGTGCTGCCAGTCTCGCGCGAAAGCGCAGCGCTGCTGCCCCCGCTCGGGCCCGACAGCATCGTCCATGCCGAGCCGGCCGTGGTCAGCACTGCCGAACACTGGCTGCAGCGCCCGGTACAGCTCTACAGCCCGGCGCAAACCATGCGCGATGCCGCGCGCAGCGACTGGGACCTGGCGCAGCTCGAATTTGCCAACAGTGGACGCAACCGCCTGCAGCGGCGCCTGGGCAGCGGCCTCAATGATGTGCTCCATACCCCCGCCTGGCGCCCGGCGCGCTGGGCCCTGCTGGCCCTGGTCGTGCTCAGCTTGGTGGGCGCCAATATCTGGGCGTGGCAAGAGCGCCAGCAGCTGCAGGCCAAGGCCGCACTGGTGCGCAGCAGCTTGACGCAGGCCTTCCCCAAGGTGCAGGTGGTCGTCGATGCGCCCGTGCAGATGGCGCGCGAAGTCGCCAACCTGCGCCAGGCCTCGGGTGGCTTGTCGCCATCGGACGCCGAGCCGCTGCTGGCCGCCGCCGGCCAGGCGCTGGCCAGCCTGCCCGCAGGCACGGTGCCCAGCACGGTCGAATACAGTGGCGGCGAGCTGCGCCTGCGCGGCCTGCCCACCGATGGCTTTGATGCCTTCAGCCAGAAACTGCAAGCCCAGGGCCTGCAGGCCCAGATGCAAAACGACCAGTGGGTCATCCGCGCGCAGGCCCAGCCATGAAGAAAAATTCCTCCCGACCGTCGGCATCTGCAGCGGCTTCGTCCCCCGCAGCCCAATTGCTGCGCCAACGCTGGCGCGCGCTGGATGCGCGTGAGCGCCGGGGCGTCAGCCTGGCCGCTGGCCTGGTGCTGATGGCGCTCTTATGGTGGCTGGCGATTGCGCCGGTGCTGCAGACCTGGCGCAGCGCGCCCGCCGCGCATGCCCAGCTCGACCAGCAGCTCGCCCGCATGCAAGCCTTGCAGGCCGAGGCACGCCAGCTGCAATCGGCCACCACGGTGACCACCACGCAAGCGCGCCAGCAGCTCGAAGCCTCGCTCACGCAGCAGCTGGGCACCAGCGCCAAACTGGCCGTGTTCGGCGAGCGCGTGACCGTCACCTTGAGCCGCGCCTCGGCCGCATCCACCCAGCGCTGGCTGGGCCAGGTGCGTGCCAATGCGCATGCGATTGCCACCGAGCTGCGCCTGACCCGCGATGAGCCGGCCAAGGGCGCAGGCCCGGCTGCCGCGCCCACCTGGTCGGGCAATATCGTCTTGCAGTTGCCGGCCCAATAAGCGGCACACAGCGCATGGCCCGGCAACACTCGAACCCCACCCTGCCCCACGGCAGCGCCCGTGCGCCCTGGCGCTGGGCAGCAGTGGGCGCCTGCACCGGCGGCCTGGCCGCCCTGGTGCTGTTTGCGCCCGCACACTGGTTGGCGCAGGGCCTGGCCTGGGCCAGCCAGGGCCAGCTGCAGCTGCGCGAGCCGCGTGGCACCGTCTGGAACGGTTCAGCCCAATGGGTATTTACTGGTGGCCAGGCCAGCCGCGACCAGATGGCCCTGCCCGGCCGGGTGGACTGGGCACTGCGCCCCAGCCTGCGCGGCCTCAACATGCGCTGGAATGCCAGCTGCTGCATGGCCGCGCCGATGCCCATCCGCATCCAGCCCCACTGGGGTGGCGCCAAGGTGCAGCTGGGCGCCCATGAAAGCCGCTGGCCGGCATCGCTGCTGGTGGGCCTGGGCACGCCCTGGAACACCATCCAGCCCCAGGGCCAGCTGCTGCTCAAGACCCGTGATCTGTCGCTCGCGCTCAATGCCGGGCGACTGCAGGTCGAGGGCGGCGCCGATCTCGATGTGATGGCGGTGACCTCCCGCCTGTCCACGATACAGCCGCTGGGCAGCTACCGCCTGCAACTGCAAGGCGGTGACAGCACCAGCTTGCAGCTGTCCACCTTGGACGGCGCGCTCCAGCTCAAAGGCCAGGGCCAATGGGTGGGCCAGCGCCTGCGTTTTCAGGGAGAAGCCTGGGCTGCCGAAGGGCGCGAGGCGGCTCTTGCGAATCTATTGACTATGATTGGGCAGCGCAGCGGAAGCCGCGTGCTGCTCTCGGTTGGCTGAACATATGATGCAATACCACTCTCCCATTTATCGATTTGCGCTGCACTCCATCGCAGCGAGCGTCCTTCTAATGGGCGGCAACGGCGCGGCGCTGGCGCAGACAGCCATCAACACCGGCACGGCCAGCATTCGCCCCGGCGAGCCGGTGACGCTGAACTTCGCCAACGCCGACATCGAGTCCATCGCGCGCACCATGGCCACCATCACCGGCAAGAGCGTGGTGGTCGATCCACGCATCAAGGGCACGATGAACCTGGTGACCGACCGGCCCGTCTCGCCCCAGGCCGCGTTCGAGCAGTTCCTGGCAGCGCTGCGCCTGCAGAACTACACCGTGGTCGAGGCCGCAGGCCTGTACAAGGTGGTGCCCGAGGCCGATGCCAAGCTGCAAGGCGGCACGGTGCGCATCACCCAGGGCGGCGCGGGCGGCCAGGTGCCCGGTGGCGGCCAGATCGTCACCCAGATCTTCAAGCTCAACTTTGAGAGCGCCAACAACCTGGTGCCGGTGCTGCGCCCGCTGATCAGCCCCAACAACACCATCAATGTGAACCCAGGCAACAACTCCCTGGTCATCACCGACTACGCCGACAACCTGCAGCGCCTCTCGCGCATCATCGCGTCGATGGATGTGGCCAACGCCAGCGATGTCGAAGTGGTGCAGCTCGAACACGCGGTCGCTACCGACATCGTGCCCATGCTGCAGCGCCTGCTGGAAGGCGGCCAGACCGTGTCTGCCAGCGGCAGCGCCACCGCCGGTGCAGCCCCCGGCGCCGCGCAGACCGACAATGCCTACCGCACCTCGGTGCTGGCCGACCCGCGCACCAACAGCATCTTGCTGCGCGCAGCCAACCCGGCGCGCCTGTCGCAGGCCAAGATGCTGATCGGCAAGCTCGACAGCCCCAGCCGTGGCGGCAATGCCTCGGGCAACATCCATGTGGTCTACCTGCGCAATGCCGATGCCACCGCGCTGGCCACCACCTTGCGCGCGGCCCTCGCCGGCCAGGACGGCAACAGCGCCAGCCCCGCCACCAACCTGTCGAGCAGCGGCAGCAGCGGGGGCCTGAGCAGCAACACGCGCAGCGGCGCCACGTCGCTGGGCGGCAGCACCAGCGGCACGCTGGGCAACAGCGCCAGCAGCAGCAGTGCGGGCGGCCTGGGCTCGGGCGCACGCCTGGGCACCGGCACCTCGCTGGGCACCTCGGGGGAGAGCGGCAGCGCCACCGGCGGCATCATCCAGGCCGACACGGCCACCAATTCACTGATCATCACCGCGCCCGAGCCGCTGTACCGCCAGATCCGCTCGGTCATCGACCAGCTCGACAGCCGCCGCGCCCAGGTGCTGGTCGAGAGCCTGATCGTCGAAGTCAGCGCCGAGAAGGCCGCGCAGTTTGGCGTGCAGTGGCAAAGCCTGCTGGGCCAGGGCAACAATGTTGTCGG
Organism: Comamonas sp. JNW; assembly: GCF_003105075.1. NCBI lineage: Bacteria > Pseudomonadati > Pseudomonadota > Betaproteobacteria > Burkholderiales > Comamonadaceae > Comamonas > Comamonas sp. JNW. The sequence continues at coordinate 85,433 of NZ_QETI01000002.1, read as the reverse complement.
CGTCATCGGCAACAACTTCACCGTGGGCGGGGCCAACCTGTTCAACCTGGCCGCCGGCATTGCCAACAACACCTACAGCACCCTGCCCAGCGCCGGCATGAACGCCGGTATCGCCTTCAAGCACAACGGCGAGTATGTGCTGGGCGCGCTGGCCAACCTGCTGCAGTCCAATGCCGATGGCAATGTGCTGGCCACCCCCAACCTGCTCACCCTGGACAACCAGGAAGCGCAGATCCTGGTCGGCCAGAATGTGCCCTTTGTCACCGGCTCCTACGCCAACAGCACCGGCAGCAGCACCGTCAACCCCTTCACCACGGTGGAGCGCAAGGATGTGGGCCTGACCCTGCGCGTGCGCCCGCAGATCAATGCCAATGGCACCGTCAAGCTGACGATCTACCAGGAGACGTCTGACGTGCTCGCCGGCACGACCACCAATGCCAACGGCCCCACCACCAACAAGCGCTCGATCGAGTCGACCGTGCTGGTCGATGACGGCTCGGTCATCGTCATTGGCGGCCTGCTGCAGGACCAGTACTCCGGCTCGGTGCAGAAGGTGCCTTACCTGGGCGATATCCCCGGCATTGGCGCGCTATTCCGCAGCGACACCCGCTCGCGCAAGAAGACCAACCTGATGGTCTTCCTGCGCCCCGTGGTGATGCGCGATGCCGCCGCCACCCAGCAGGTCAGCATGGACCGCTACGAGCTGATGCGCGGCGCCCAGATCGCCGCCCAGCCCGAGCAAAGCACCCGCGTGCCGATCAATGAGTCGTCGATCATCACGCCGCTGGCCCAGCAGACCTCCGGCCTGCCGCTGGGTGCGTCCGAGACGCCGGTGATCGAATCGCGCCCCCTGACCGTGACGCCGCAAGGCATGCGCTTCGAGCCCTGATAGCCCCCACAGAGACCCGAAGCCATGCGCCACCCCCTGCCCTATGCCTTTGCGCGCAGCAGCCAGCTGCTGCTCGAAGAAGATGCCGGCCAGCACCTGCTGTGGCACGGCGCCCAGCCCCAGGGCTCGGCGCTGTCCGAGGTGCTGCGCAAGTACCCCGTGCAGCACCTGGCCCAGCTGGGCGATGCCGAGCTGGCCCAGCGCATCAGCGCTGCCTACTCGCACAGCGAATCGAATGCCGCCACCGTGATCAGCGAGGTCGAAGAAGGCACCGACCTCTCGCGCATGATGCAGGACATCCCTGCCGTCGAGGACTTGCTCGAATCGGCGGGCGACGCGCCCATCATCCGCATGCTCAACGCCCTGCTCACGCAAGCGGCGCGCGACGGCGCCTCGGACATCCACATCGAGCCCTATGAGCGCCATTCCAGCGTGCGCTTTCGCATCGATGGCTCGCTGCGCGAAGTGGTGCAACCCCACCGCGCCTTGCATGCGGCGCTGATCTCGCGCCTCAAGATCATGGCCGATCTGGACATCTCGGAAAAACGCCTGCCCCAGGACGGCCGCATCAGCCTGCGCCTGGGCACCCGCGCCATTGATGTGCGCGTCTCCACCCTGCCCAGCGCCCATGGCGAGCGCGCCGTGCTGCGTTTGCTCGACAAGAGCGAATCCAAGCTCAGCCTGGGCTCGGTCGGCATGCAGGGCGAAACCCTGCGGCGCTTTGAAAAACTGGTGGCCCAGCCGCACGGCATCGTGCTGGTGACCGGCCCCACCGGCTCGGGCAAGACCACCACCTTGTATGCGGCGCTGAGCGGCCTCGACGCCAGCCAGGGCAACATCATGACGGTGGAAGACCCGATCGAGTACGAGCTCTCGGGCATCGGCCAGACCCAGGTCAACCCCAAGATCGACCTGACCTTTGCCAAAGCGCTACGGGCCATCCTGCGCCAGGACCCGGACATCATCATGATTGGCGAAATCCGCGACTTCGAGACCGCGCAGATCGCCATCCAGGCCTCGCTCACCGGTCACCTGGTGCTGGCCACCCTGCACACCAACGATGCGACCAGCGCCATCACGCGCCTGACCGACATGGGCGTCGAGCCCTTTCTGCTGTCCTCGTCGCTGCTGGGCGTGCTGGCCCAGCGCCTGGTGCGCCGCATCGACGACAGCGACCCCAGCGGCTACCGGGGCCGCACCGGCATCTTCGAGCTGCTGGTGGTGGACGAGGCCATCCGCGCCCAGATCCACGCCCAGGCGCCGGAAACCGAAATCCGCAACCAGGCGATGGCCGCCGGCATGCACCTGATGCGCGAGGATGGCGAGCGCTTGGTGCGCGAAGGCATCACCAGTGCAGAAGAGGTCGTGCGCGTCACCCGCGATTAACCAAAATTCGCCGAATACCCCGTAGGCGCCGCCCACGCCAACGGGTATTGGCGATTTGACACAATCGCCCCATGTTGGAATCGCTCAATACCCTCGTCGCGCCCTACGGCGGCATGTTGTTTCTCTGGCTCACCGTGCTGGCCATCGCCAGCCTGGCAGCGCTGCGCCATTTTCAGCCGCGCATGTCCACCGCACAGCTGCGCCGGCTGATGCGCATCGCCGGCCTGATGGCGCTGGTGATCTCCTGGTTTGCGATGCAGCAAGGCGAGCGCTACCTGGCGACCGCGCTGCTGGTGCTGCTCTGGGGGATTCTGGTGGGCATCAGCTGCGCGCGGGCGATTCGGCAGCGTTGAATTCAGGCTCCTTGTACAAGGGGCCGGTCGGGCAAGAACAAGGCTCCGACCTTCGCATTTCCCCCATACCCACAGTCAGCAAAGGATATTTGCCTAGGCAAGAATGTCCGCATGACTGAGACAAAAACACCCCCCGCGCTTTCGATGTTGGACCTGGTGGCTGTGCGCGAAGGCGGCACCGTTGCCCAGGCTTTGCAACTGGCCGTGCGCACGGCGCAGCATGTCGAGTCGCTCGGCTTTACGCGCTACTGGATGGCCGAACACCACAATATGCCGGGCATTGCCAGCTCGTCCACGGCCGTGCTGATCGGCCATGTGGCGGGAGCCACCCAGCACATCCGTGTGGGCTCGGGCGGCATCATGCTGCCCAACCATGCCCCCTTGGTGGTGGCCGAGGCCTTTGGCACCTTGGCCGAGCTCTACCCGGGCCGTATCGACCTGGGCCTGGGCCGCGCGCCCGGCACCGATGGCATGACGATGCGGGCACTGCGCCGTGACCGGGTCGAGACCGAAGAAGACTTTCCCCGCGATGTGATGGAGCTGCAGCGCCTGCTGGGCCCCGCCCAACCCGGGCAAAAGCTGGTGGCCACACCGGGTGCTGGCACCCATGTGCCGCTGTGGCTGCTGGGATCGAGTCTGTTCTCGGCCCAGCTGGCCGCGCACCTGGGCCTGCCCTATGCCTTTGCCTCGCACTTTGCGCCGCGCATGCTGCAGCAGGCCGTGCAGCTGTACCGCGACCTGTTCAAGCCCTCGGCCACGCTGGACAAGCCCTATGTGATCGTCGGCGCGCCGGTGATTGCAGCGCCTACCGACAGCGAGGCCGAGTTCCTCGCCAGCAGCACCTACCAGCGCGTGCTGGGCATTGTGACGGGCAAGCGCGGCCTGCTGCCGCCACCGGTCGAAGGCTTTATGGAGGGCCTGAACATGGCCGAGCGCCAGGCGATTGAAGGCTTTTTGGCGGTGGCCTCCATCGGCGGCCCCGAGCGTGTACAGCAGCGCCTCAAGGTGCTGGCCCAGCACACCGGCGCCGACGAGCTGATGTTGGTTTGCGATATCTATGATGGCGATCTGCGTCTGCGCTCGCTCGATATTGCGGCGCAAGCCCTGCGCGCCGGCTACGCAGCCTAAACACGGCCTTTACTCCCTGATCGGCGCCCTTTTTTCAACAAAAGCGACGCTGATCCCGTCCCACCCAGGCTATGCTTGCGCCATGTCTGTCTCCTATAGAACCACCCTGCCAGCGGCGCTGACGGCCTGCAGCTTGCTGGCCGGCTGCATGCAGCAGCCTCCCGACGATCCCCCAGCTCCCACGCCCCAGGCCCAGCTGGCCGCACCGGCCGTGGCCCCGACTGCCGCAGCCGCGCAGCCCCAGCCCAGCGCCCGCAGCGAAGACCCGGCCTTGGCTGCGCATATGCAAACGCCCGAGTTCCGCCGCGAATACCGCAGCAAGCAGGAGCAATTGCAGACCGAGGCCGAGGTGCAGGAAAGCGCTCCCTGGCTGGGCAGCACGGGCCTGACGGAAGCCCAGGAGCGCTCCGTGCCCCGCTATGTGCGCATGGAGCTGGGCCAGTCGCTCGCCAGCGCCGACCCGGTGCGTGCCGAGGATCTGCAGTACATCGGCCAGTTTGCCGAGTTGGATGGCACCGTCTACTACTGGCGCATTCCCGACAAGGCCCATGCCCATGGCGACACCCATGCCGGCCCGGCCTATGTCTATATCCGCAAGGATGCGGCGGGCGTGTTCTACACCGACTGGGGCAACCGCACGCCACCGGGCTAGATCGCCCAGTTGTACAGCCGTGGCCAGGAATAACGTCTATTCCACCCACGCCTGCCGCCTGCTTTCATAATGGCCAGCGGAGACCTACCGCATGAGCCACACCCCCCAGCCAGCGCTGGCCGATCCCCGGCGCGATCCCCAGCAGTTTCTTCTGGACCTGTACCAGCGCGCGGTACAGCGCGCCCAGCCGCTGCACAGCATGGCGCAGTACCTGCCGCCACCGCCCAAAGGCCGCACCGTGGTGCTGGGCGCCGGCAAGGCGGGCGGCTCGATGGCGCAGGCGCTCGAAGCCCTCTGGCCGCAGGACGCGCCGCTGTCGGGCCTGGTCGTCACCCGCTATGGGCATATTCCGCCGCGCCCGCCTGGGCTGGCACAGCGCCTGGAGGTGGTTGAAGCCGCCCACCCCGTGCCCGATGCCGCCGGCCTGGCCGCTGCCGAACGTATCCTGGCGCTGACCCAGGGCTTGACGGCCGATGACCTGGTGCTTTGCCTGATCTCGGGCGGCGGCTCGGCCCTGCTGACCCTGCCGGCCAACGGCATGGACCTGCAGGACAAGCAGCGCATCAACCAGGCCTTGCTGGAGAGCGGCGCCGCCATTGGCGAGATGAACTGTGTGCGCAAGCACCTCTCGCGCATCAAGGGCGGGCGCCTGGCCGCTGCCTGCTACCCCGCCAAGCTGGTGACCCTGACCATCAGCGATGTGCCCGGCGACGACCCCTCGGTCATCGCCAGCGGCCCCACGGTGCCCGATGCCTCGACCTGCGCCGAGGCACTGGCGATTCTGAACCGCTACCAGATCGCGCTGCCCGAGCGCCTGCGCGCCGCACTGGAAGATGGCTCACTGGAGACGCCCAAACCCGGCGACCCGCGCTTTGCCGGCCATGAGGTGCATCTGATCGCCACGCCCCAGCAATCGCTGGATGCGGCGGCCGAAGCCGCAGTCGCCGCGGGTATCACCGCCCATGTGCTGTCGGATGAGATCGAGGGCGAGTCGCGTGAGATCGGCAAGATGCATGCGGCGCTGGCACGCGCCGTGGCCCGCCACGGCAGCCCCTTTGCCAAACCTTGCGTGATCCTCTCCGGAGGCGAGACCACCGTCACCATCCGCCCGCGCCAGCCGGGCGCCGCCAAGGGGCGCGGCGGCCGCGCTGGCGAGTTCTGCATGGGCCTGGCGCAGGCCCTGCAAGGCCAGGGCGGTATCTGGGCGCTGGCGGCCGATACCGATGGCATCGATGGCGTCGAAGACAATGCCGGCGCGCGCCTGGCACCCAACACGCTGCAGCGCGCCGCTGCACTGCAGCTGCGCCTCAGCGACCACCTGGACCGCAACGATGCCTATGGTTTTTTCGAGGCGCTGGGCGACCTGGTGGTGACCGGGCCTACGCACACCAACGTCAACGATTTCCGGGCCATTCTGATCCTGTGATGCGGGCTGCCAGGCTTGCCAGACCCTCCGCGCCTAGCCTCCTTGGGCCAGGTTCTCCCACCAGGCGGCATCAAAGCTGCCCTGCAAGAACGCGATAAAGGACTGCACCTTTTGCGGCACCAGGCGCGGCGAGGGGTAGACGGCGTGGATCTCCTGCTCAGGCAGGCGGCAGGTCTTGAGCACCTCGACCACGCGGCCCGCCTTGAGCGACTCATGCGCCACATAGCGCGGCAGTGCGGCCACGCCCATGTGCGAGCGCGCCGCGGCCAGTAAGGCCGAGAGGTTGTTGGAACGCAGCCGCCCGGTGACCGGCACAGAGACAGACTCGCCACTGGCATTGCGCAGCCGCCAGACATCGTTGCCCTGCACGCTGCTGTAGATCAGCGCCGAGTGCTCTTTCAGGTCTGAAGGCCGGCGCGGCGTGCCGTGCTTGCGCAGGTAGGCGGGCGAGGCCACCAGCACCCAGGGATTGACGCCCAGCATGCGCGCACCCAGCGACGAATCGGCCAGCTTGCCCAGGCGCAGCGCCACATCGATGCCCTGGGCCACCAGGTCGGTGTAGCGGTCTTCAAAGCTCAGGTCCACCTGCACCTGCGGGTTGTGCTGCATGAACTCCATCGCCAGCGGAATTAGCACGCGCCGCCCAAACGCGACTGAGCTGCCAATGCGCAGCTGGCCCTGCACCTGCGTCTGCCGCACCTGCACCACATTGTCGGCATCGGCCACGTCGCTGACGATGCGCTTGCATTTTTCGTAGTACAGCGCGCCCGGCTCGGTCAGGCTCACCCCCCGCGTATTGCGGTTGAGCAGGCGCACCTTGAGCCGCGCCTCCATCGCTGCGACCTGCTTGGTCACCGTGGGCTGGGTCGATGAGAACTCCTGCGCCACCTTGGTGAAGCTGCCCGTTTCCACCACGCGCACAAACATGTGCATGGCATCGAGTCGGTCCATGGTTGTGTCTCCTGGGATTGCTGCGGCATGGCTTGCCGCATGTCACATGCTGGGCGCTTTTCTGAACAGGTTCGTGGCGCCTCTGCGCCCGATGATGCGGCATGCAGCGCAGTGCTGTCCATTCCTGGCTGGAATAAATTTTATGGTCCGCCTGCGCCTTCCGGCAAACGCTCGCCTTCCCTACAGTCGATCCCAGCTGTAAAGGAGACCCCATGGCCAAAATGAAAGCGATCGAAGCCGCAGTCCGCGTGCTGGAAAAAGAAGGTGTGAGCGTCGCATTCGGCGTTCCTGGCGCTGCCATCAACCCGCTGTACGCGGCGATGAAGGCGCATGGCGGCATCGGCCATATCCTGGCCCGCCATGTCGAAGGCGCCAGCCACATGGCCGAGGGTTATACCCGCGCCGTGGCCGGCAATATCGGGGTCTGCATCGGCACCAGCGGGCCGGCGGGCACCGACATGATCACGGGCCTGTACTCGGCCAGCGCCGACTCGATCCCGATCCTGTGCATCACCGGCCAGGCGCCGCGCGCGCGCCTCCACAAGGAAGACTTCCAGGCCGTGGACATTGCCTCCATCGCCAAGACTGTGACCAAATGGGCCACCACCGTGCTGGAGCCCGCCCAGGTGCCCGGTGCCTTCCAGCAGGCCTTCCATTTGATGCGCTCGGGCCGCCCCGGCCCGGTGCTGATTGACCTGCCCATCGATGTGCAGCTGGCCGAGATCGAGTTCGACATCGACACCTACGAGCCCTTGCCCGTCTACAAACCTGCCGCCACGCGCAAGCAGGCCGAAAAGGCTATCGCCATGCTCAATGCGGCCGAGCGCCCGCTGATCGTCAGCGGCGGCGGCGTCATCAACGCCGATGCGGCGGACTTGCTGGTGGAGCTGGCCGAGACCCTCAATCTGCCGGTGATCCCCACCTTGATGGGCTGGGGCAGCATCCCCGACGACCACCCCTTGATGGCCGGCATGTGTGGCCTGCAGACCAGCCACCGCTATGGCAACGCCAGCATGCTGGCCTCGGATTTTGTGCTGGGCATCGGTAACCGCTGGGCCAACCGCCATACCGGCTCGGTCGATGTCTACACCCGGGGCCGCCAATTCATCCATGTCGATATCGAGCCCACGCAGATTGGCCGCGTGTTTGCGCCCGATTTCGGCATCGTCTCGGATGCCAAGGCAGCGCTGGAGCAGTTCGTCGCCGTGGCCAAGGACTGGAAGGCCGCGGGCAAGCTGCGCGACCGCAGCGCCTGGATCGCAGACTGCCAGGGCCGCAAGAACAGCATCGACTACCTGCGCAAGACCCACTTCGACAACGTGCCGATGAAGCCCCAGCGTGTCTACCAGTGCATGAACCAGAGCTTGGACCGCGACACCACCTATGTCTCCACCATCGGCCTGTCGCAGATTGCCGGGGCGCAGTTTCTGCATGTCTACAAGCCGCGCAACTGGATCAACTGCGGCCAGGCCGGCCCCCTGGGCTGGACGACACCGGCCGCGCTGGGCGTGCGCGTGGCCGATCCGCAGCGCAAGATCGTCGCGCTGTCGGGCGACTACGACTTCCAGTTCATGATCGAGGAGCTGGCCGTGGGCGCGCAGTTCAAGCTGCCCTATATCCATGTGCTGGTCAACAACAGCTACCTGGGCCTGATCCGCCAGGCGCAGCGCAGCTTCAGCATCGACTACTGCGTGCAGCTGGCGTTTGACAACATCAACATGGAGGCCAACGAGGCTGCACGCGGCTATGGCGTGGACCATGTGAAGGTTGTCGAAGGCCTGGGCTGCAAGGCCATCCGCGTACACCGCCCCGAAGACTTTGCCCCCGCGATGCAGCAGGCCGAAGCCTGGATGGCCGAGCACCGCACGCCGGTCGTCATCGAATGCATCTTGGAGCGCGTGACCAATATCGCGATGGGCACCGAGATCGACAACGTCATCGAGTTCGAAGACCTGGCCAGCGGCAAGGCCGATGCGCCCAGCGCCCTCGCGCTGCTGGATTGATGCACCCCTCGTTTTTTAACCGGAGTTTTGCCATGCCCCGTTTTGCTGCCAACCTCAGCATGCTGTTTACCGAAGTGCCGTTTCTCGACCGCTTTGAGCGCGCCGCCCAGGCCGGTTTTGAGGCCGTGGAGTTTCTGTTTCCCTATGCCTATACGGTTGAAGAGATCCAGCAGCGGCTCGATGCCACTGGCCTGCAGATTGTGTTGCACAACCTGCCTGCGGGCGACTGGGAAGCGGGCGAGCGCGGCATTGCCTGCGATCCCCGGCGGGTGGAAGAGTTCCGCGCCGGCGTCGCCCAGGCCGTCACCTATGCGCATGCACTGGGCGTGCCCCAGCTCAACTGCCTGGCCGGCAAAGCGCCCGCCGATGTGGATGCTGCCACCCTGCGCCGCACCCTGGTGGACAACCTGCGCTTTGCCGCAGCGGCGCTGAAGTTGGCCAAGCTGCGCCTGCTGGTCGAGCCCATCAATACCTTTGATATTCCCGGCTTTTACCTGAGCCGCACCGACCAGGCGCTGGCCATTCTGGATGAAGTGGACGCCGCCAATGCCTTTGTGCAGTACGACATCTACCATGCCCAGCGCACGGAAGGCGAGCTGGCCGCCACCTTGCAAAAACACCTGGCGCGCATCGGCCATGTGCAGCTGGCCGACAACCCGGGCCGCCACGAGCCGGGCACGGGCGAGATCCACTACCCCTTCCTGTTCGCGCACCTGGACCGCATTGGCTACAGCGGCTGGGTGGGCTGCGAGTACAAGCCCGCGCAGGGCACCGAGGCGGGCCTGCACTGGCTGCAGACCGTGGCGGGCCAAAGGCGCGCGACGGCTACCGCTTGATCGAGACCCGAAACCCACACCTCTTTCCATAAAAACCAAGGAGATTTCTGCATGCATGCAACGCCCCTCAAACTGGGATTCATCGGCCTGGGCATCATGGGCGCGCCCATGTGCAGCCACCTGATTGCCGCCGGCCACCAACTGTTCATCAACACGCGCGGCAAGGTGCCGGCCCCCATCGCTGAGAGCAGCGCCACCCAATGCACATCGGTGCGCGGCGTAGCCGAGCGGGCCGATATCGTCTTTGTGATGGTGCCCGATACCCCCGACGTCGAGCAAGTGCTGTTTGCGCCCGATGGCCTGGCCGCCGGCCTCAAGGGCAGCAGCGGCAAGATCGTGGTCGATATGTCGTCCATCTCGCCGGTCGCTACCAAGGACTTTGCCAAACGCATCAGCGCGCTGGGCGCGCAGTACCTGGATGCGCCGGTATCGGGCGGCGAGGTGGGAGCCAAGAATGCGACCCTGTCCATCATGGTGGGCGGTCCGGAGGCGGCGTTTGAACGGGTGAAACCGCTGTTCGAGACGCTGGGCAAGAACATCACCCTGGTAGGCGGCAATGGCGACGGCCAGACCGCCAAGGTGGCCAACCAGATCATCGTAGCCTTGAACATTGAGGCGGTGGCCGAGGCACTGCTGTTTGCATCGCGCGCCGGTGCCGACCCAGCGCGGGTGCGCCAGGCGCTATTGGGCGGCTTTGCGTCATCCAAGATTCTCGAAGTGCATGCCGAGCGCATGATCCATCGCACGTTTGATCCCGGTTTTCGCATTGCGCTGCACCAAAAGGACCTGAACCTGGCGCTGGCCAGCGCGCGCCAGCTGGGCGTGTCCCTCCCCAACACCGCCCAGGCGCAGCAGCTGTTCAACAGCTGCGTGGCCCATGGCGGTGCGGGCTGGGACCATTCCGGCCTGGTGCGCGCGCTGGAGATCCAGGCCAATTTCGAGATCGGGCAAAAGGCACCTGCCTGAGTCTATGGCAGGCCTGGCAGACCGGCTATGCTTGCGCGATGTCCCGCCCTGCCCGCCTGCTCCGCCTGCTCGATCTGTTGCGCCGCGCCCGCCAACCGCAAACCGGCCCGGCGCTGGCCCAGACCCTGGAGGTGAGCCTGCGCACCGTCTACCGCGATATCGCCAGCCTGCGTGAGCAAGGTGCGGCGATCGAGGGCGATCCGGGAATTGGCTTTGAGATGCGGCCTGGCTTTTTGCTGCCGCCTTTGATGTTCAATGCCGATGAGCTCGAAGCCCTGCTGCTGGGCGCGCGCTGGGCCAGCCTGCAGGCCGACCCGCAGCTGGCCAGTGCGGCGAGCGCCGCGATGGATCGCATCCGCAGCGCCTTGCCGCTGGAGCTGCGCATCGCCGTCGATACCAGCGGCCTGATGGTTCCCAACATGCAGCCCAGCCCCCCGCCCGAGACCTGGCAGACCGGACTGCGCCGCGCGATCCGTGCCGAGCACAAGGTAGTGCTGCACTATGAGGACCAGCACGGCCGCCTGACCGAGCGCCTGGTCTGGCCCTTTGCGATGGCCTATTTCGACCGCAGCCGGGTGGTCTCCGCCTGGTGCGAGCTGCGCCAGGGCTTTCGCCACTTTCGCGCCGACCGGGTGCATGCGATGCAGGAGCTGCAGGAGCGCTATCCGCAAAGCCGCCATAGCCTCATCCAGCAGTGGTTGGCAGAGACCGGCTATACGCTGGACGGCTGATCGTAAGCGCTCATCTGCGGCTTGATGCCAGCTGCTGACAGTTTCTGTCAGCCTCCCTGCCTAACCTACGGGCATGGCGATTTTGCCAGCCACCCGAAGGACCAAGACATGACCCCCCACAACGCCCCGCTGCGCTTTTTCTACCACCCCCAGTCCCGCGCCCGCATGGTGCGCTGGATGCTCGAAGAGTGCGATGCCGTCTACGAGCCGGTGCGGCTGGAGTTTGGCGGCACGATGAAGTCGCCCGACTACCTGGCGCTCAACCCCATGGGCAAGGTACCGGCACTGCAGCATGGCAACACGGTGGTGAGCGAGACCGGCGCGATCCTGGCCTACCTGGCCGATCTTTATCCCGAGAAAAAGCTGGCACCGGCGCTGGGCAGCGCCGAGCGCGGCAGCTACTACCGCTGGCTGTTCTTGGTGGCGGGCCCGGTCGAGGCGGTGTCCACCGCCAAGGCCGAAGGCTGGCTGCAGAACCAGACCGAGCGCCAGGCACTGTCGGCCGGCTATGGCCGTTTTGACGATGTGCTGCGCAGCCTGCAGCTGGCGGTGTCCGGCAAGCGCTATGCCTGTGGCGACCACTTCACCGCCGCCGACCTGTACCTGGCCAGCTATATCGGCTGGAGCATGCACGAAGGCACCCTGCCCAGCCTGCCCGAGTTCCAGGACTACGCGCTGCCGCTGCTGCAGCGCCCCGCTGCCCAGCGCGCCGATGCGCTCGATGGCCCCGCAGAGATGCCCGCCGCAGCCGCTGCCTGATCGGGCCACTGCCATCTGCATGCCATGGGGATCAGGCACAATAGCCCGGGGTGGCCATGGAGCCACCTTGTTTTATCCACCTGCCCCATGCCCGCTTTTTCGTACGAAGTTCTAGACGCCCAGGGCCAGACCCGCAAGGGCATGATCGAAGCCGACAGCGCCAAGGCCGCGCGCAGCCTGCTGCGTGCCCAGGCCATGGTGCCCTTGGCGGTCGAGCCGCTGGGCGATGTCGACGACAGCGGTGCCAGCATGGTGCGCAGCCGGCGTGCGGTCTTCAATGCCACGGGCCTGGCGGTCTGGACGCGCCAACTCGCCGGCCTCATCAGCTCGGGCCTGCCGCTCGAGCGCGCGCTGACCGCGCTGATGGAAGAGATCGACAGCGAGCCCCAGCGCCAGCTGGTGGCCAGCCTGCGCGCCGAAGTCAATGGCGGCTCCACCTTTGCCAAGTCGCTGGCCCTCTACCCCCGTGATTTTTCGCAGATATACCGCGCCGTGATCGATGCGGGCGAGCACAGCGGCCACCTCGACCAGGTGCTGTCGCGGCTGGCCGATGATTTGGAAGAGCGCGACCAGCTCAAGAACAGCCTCATCGGTGCCTCGCTCTACCCGGCCATCGTCACCTGCTTTGCCTTTGTCGTGGTGATGGTGCTGATGAGCTATGTGGTGCCCCAGGTGGCCGAGGTGTTCTCGGGCACCAAGCATGCGCTGCCGCTGCTCACCCGCATCATGCTGGGCTTTAGCGATCTGATCCGCCACTGGTGGTGGTTGGGCGCGGGCCTGGCGGTTGTTGGCACCGTGCTGCTGCGCCTGTCGCTGCGCCAGCCCGCCTTTCGCCAGCGCTTTGATGCCGGCTGGCTGCAGCTGCCGGTCGTCGGCAAGCTCTCGCGCAACTACAACGCCGCCCGCTTTGCCTCGACCCTGGCCATGCTCAGCAATGCCGGTGTGCCCATCCTGAAGGCGCTGCAGGCCGCTGCGCAGACCGTCTCCAACCAGGCGATGCGCCAGGATGCCATCGATGCGCTGGACCAGGTGCGCGAGGGCGCGCCGCTCGCCTCGGCCCTGGCGCAGAAAAAGCGCTTCCCCGCGCTGTTGTCGATGTTTGCCCGCCTGGGCGAGCAGACCGGCGAGTTACCGCAGATGCTGCAGCGCGTGGCCAACCAGCTGGCTGGCGATGTCAAGCGCCGTGCGATGCGCCTGGCCACCATCCTGGAGCCGCTGCTGATCGTCGGCATGGGCATCATTGTCGGCATCATCGTGATGGCGGTGCTGATGCCCATCATCCAGCTCAACCAGTTTGTGCGTTAAACAACCAGTCTGACCCCGCTTGGCTCTGCCAAGGCCAGCGGGGCCCACTTTAGAGTCGCTAACACGACCCAGCAAACCGCAGGTTTGCGGTTGAGACTAGGCGTCCTGCCGCAGGCAGTACAGTAGTACGACAAGGCAGGGCAACGACGTATCAAGGGTTGTGTTAGCGACTCTTACTCGGCGTGGATCTTGTTGGCCTTGACCACATCGCCCCAGAGCTTGTACTGCGCGCGCGTCATCGCGTCGAGCTGCTCGGGCGTGCCGCCGCCAGGCTGGTCACCGCGCTCCTGAAAGCTGCGGATCACCGCAGGTTCCTTCAGCACCGTGTTGATGGCAGCGTTGAGCTTTTGCACCACCTCAGGGCGGGTGCCGGGCGGGCCGTACATGCCGATGAAGGAGATGATCTCGAAATCCTTCAGGCCCACTTCGGCGGGGGTCGGCACATCGGGGAGCGACGCCACGCGGCTGCTGCTGGTGACCAGGATGGGGCGCACCTTGCCGGACTTGATATAGGGATCAAACACCGAGGTCGCATCAAACATGGCCTCGATGCGGCCGGCCATCAGGTCGATCACGGCAGGGCCACTGCCCTTGTAGGGCACATGGTTCATCGCCGGGCTGCCCAGGCGCTCGCGCATCAGCTCGGTGGTCACATGCACGAGCGAGCCGGCACCGGGCGTGCCATAGTCCACGCCCTTGCCAGCCTTGGCGCGCTCCTTGACCAGGGCCGCAAACTGCGCAAAGTCTTTGACAGGCGACGAGGTGGGCACCACCAGCACCAGTGGCGACTGCAGCAAGATGCCCACGGGCACAAACTTGGTCGGGTCCACAATGCCCAAGGTCGGGAAGACGTGCGGGGTCACCGTCATCGAGCCATTGCCCACCAGCATGCGGTAGCCATCGGGGGCTGAGCGCATGATGTCGGCCGAGCCCAGGTTGCCGTTGACGCCGGCCTTGTTCTCGATGACCACGCCCTGGCCCAGATTGGCCGCCAGGCTGTTGCTGAGCACTCGGGCGGCAAAATCGGTCTGCCCCCCTGGCGGAAAGCCCACCATCAGGGTGACCGGCTTGGTCGGGTAGGCGGTCTGCGCCAGCGCCGGGGCGCCCGCGCCGATCAAGCTGGCGCCCAGCGCCAGACCCAGGGTCAGTTTGCGACGCAGCATGGCGTGCGATAGTTGAACGGTCGTCATTGTTATGTCTCCTTGGTGTGAAATCAGACTGCAGCAGGCACTGCGCTGTCTTGCTGCTCGGGCGAGAACTTGTCCACCGCCTCCCACAGGCCATTGATATAGACGGCGCCCAGCGCCCGGTCGTAGAGGCCATAGCCGGGCTTGCCGGTTTCGCCCCAGATCATGCGGCCGTGGTCCGGGCGCACATAGCCTGCAAAGCCCACATCGTGGTAGGCCTTGACGATGGCCGCGATATCGAGCGAGCCACAGGTCGAGAGGTGCGCGGTTTCTTCAAAGTCGCCCTCGGGCGATACCTTGACATTGCGGATATGCGCAAAGTGGATGCGGCCGCGCCCGCCAAACTCGCGCACCAGCGCCTCGACATTGTTCTGCGGGCCAGCGCCCAGCGAGCCCGAGCACAAGGTCAGGCCATTGGCGGGGCTGTCGATCAGGTCGACGATGCGGGCGAGGTCATCGCGGTTCTTGACGATGCGCGGCAGGCCAAAGATCGGGCGCGGTGGGTCATCGGGGTGGATGGCCATCTTGATGCCGCATTCCTCGGCCACCGGGATGACGGCCTGCAGAAAATAAGCCAGGTTCTGCCAGAGCTGCTCGGCATCGACCTGGCGGTAGGCCTGCAGCAGGCCTTGCAGCTCATCGCTGCGGTAGCTGCTGTCCCAGCCGGGTAGCGAGATGCCTTTTTCCGCATCGATGCTGTCGGCCTGGCGGCTGTCAAAGGCCAGGCAGGTGGAGCCATCGGGCAGCTGCTTGGCCAGCTCGGTGCGCGTCCAGTCAAACACTGGCATGAAGTTGTAGCAAACCACCTGCACACCGGCGGCGGCCAGATGGCGCAGGGTTTGCTGGTAATTGGCGATCAGCTGGTCGCGGCTGTCGCGGCCGAGCTTGATGTCCTCGTGCACCGGCACCGATTCGACCAGCTCAAAAGCCAGGCCAGCGTCTTCAATCTGCTGCTTGAGCGCCTCAATCTTGGCCAGCGGCCAGACGGCACCGACCGGCTCGTCATAGATCGCAGAGACGATATGCGTGACCCCAGGGATCTGGCGGATATAGGCCAGGGACACGGGGTCCGCGCTGCCAAACCAACGAAACGACATCTTCATGAAAAACCTTTTGCTACAATCAAAAATCTGGTTAGACCAATTCTACAAACTGGCTAGACCATTTAGATTGATGGTTTACCACTATGTCCGGTATTTGCCGCATTTGGGCCAGACGGCGGCTTACACTGCTGCTGGCCTTCCGGTTTTGGCGGATCGGCCGATGAACGGAATACGCGCAAGATGCCCAACAAGCTGGTCCCTCCGGTTGACGACGACAGCCGCACCACCGGTGTCAGGTCCTACCAGGACCTGGCCAGAAAAATCCTGGAAGAAACTGCCGCAGCCAGCGCGGCGGCCGACCAGCGCCTGCCGTCGGAGCGCACGCTGGCCGATATGTTTGGCGTCAGCCGCACTGCCGTGCGCGAGGCCATCATTGCGCTGGAGGTGCAAGGCTTGGTTGAGGTGCGCCTGGGCTCGGGCATCTACCTGCAGCCCAGCGGTGCCGGTGGCGCCAGTGGCTTGAGCCGCCTGCCCGCCTTTGATGTGCCCACCGGACCCGGCCCGCTCGAGACCCTGCGCGCGCGCGTGCTGGTCGAGGCCGAGATAGCTGTCGCCGCTGCCAGCGAGCGGCGCGATGCCGACCTGGACCGCATGCTCGATGCCCTTGCCACCATGCGCCTGCAGCTGGCCGACAAGGACGCCTACGACGCGGCCGACCGGCGTTTTCACCTTGCCATTGCCGAGGCCACCGGCAACCGCGTGCTGCAGCACATGGTGGAGGCCATGTGGGACAACGCCCGCCAGGACCCGCGCTGGGACAAGATCGAGCAGCATTTCCACTCCGAGCAGTTGCGCGAGGCCAGCCTCAAGGACCACCAGGCCATCTTTGCCGCGATTGTCGAGCGCCAGCCCGCGCAGGCGCGCCAGGCGATGCAGCAGCATTTGGGACGGGTCATCTCCCAATTCTCCCAAGCCTGGTATTGAGAGGGACTAATACAGCCCTTGATACGTCGTTGCCTGGCCGGCCGCGCCAAGCCTTGTCGTACTTTTAGTACTGCCTGCGGCTTCACGCGTCGTTGGGAGCGCCTAGCTTCAACCGCCAACCTTGGGTTGGCTGGGCCGTATTAGCCCCTGGAGAAAGTACCTCTGTTGATTGGGAAGACTGCGCTATATTGGCCCTCAGTTCAGCAACAAGGACGGCCATGGCTGCCACTCTCGAAAACAAGCTGGTGGTCGCGATCTCGTCGCGGGCGCTGTTCAACTTTGAAGAAGAAAACCGGGTTTTCGAGCAGGACAAAGACCAGGCCTATGCCCGGCTGCAGCTGCAGCGGCTGGAGACCCCCGCGCCACCCGGGGTGGCGTTCTCGCTGGTGCGCAAGCTGCTGGCTTTCAACAGCGGCACGGCACAGAAGGTCGAGGTGGTGCTGCTCTCGCGCAATGACCCGGTCAGCGGCATGCGGGTGTTCCGCAGCTGCAAGGCCCATGGGCTCCATTCCATCCAGCGGGGCGTGTTCACCCAGGGGCGCGATCCTTTTCGCTACCTCAAGCCACTGGGCGCGCATTTGTTCCTCTCGGCCAATGCCACCGATGTGCAGCAGGCGCTGCAGCTGGGCTTTCCGGCCGCACGTGTGCTGACCGAATCGGCCCAGGCGCAGGACGGCAACCCCGATGAAGTGCGCATTGCCTTTGACGGCGATGCCGTGCTGTTCTCGGACGAGGCCGAGCGTGTCTTCCAGGCCCAGGGGCTGGACGCGTTTCAGCGCCATGAGATCGAGCATGCCACCCGCCCCCTGCCCGATGGCCCCTTCAAGCCGCTGCTGGCGGCGCTCCACCGGCTGCAGCAAGATACGCAAAGCCAGATGCGTATCCGCACCGCGCTGGTCACCGCCCGCAGCGCCCCCGCGCATGAGCGCGCCATCCGCACCCTGATGGACTGGAACATCGGCGTTGATGAAACCATGTTCTTGGGCGGCCTGGCCAAGGGCGAATTTCTGCGCGAGTTCGAGCCCGATTTCTTCTTTGACGACCAGACGGGCCATGCCACCAGCGCGGCGGCCCATGTGCCGGCCGGCCATGTCAGCAGCGGCATCTCCAACCTCTGATCCGCTCTAGCCACCGCAGACGCAAAAAAGCCGCTGGCTCCTGATCGAGACAGCGGCTTTGGCGTTCAGGCCTGGGTTTTCAGAGGCTTAGAACTGCTTGATAAAGCCCAGAGAAATTGCACGGCCCTGCAGCGGCGCCGCGTTCTTGATGAACGAGGTGTGGACGTACGCCAGCTTGTTGGTCAGGTTGTCCAGCTTCAGGTAAATCTGCCATGGCGTGCCATCGCTGGAGGTCTGGTGGTAGCTCACGCGCCAGTTCAGCATGCCGTAGCCTGGGGTCTCGGTCTCGTAATCGGCCACCTTGTTCTGGCGCTTGACCAGCTGCCACTGCGCTTCGCTCCTCCAGTTGGCCCATTTGCCGGCCACGCGCAAGCCTACGCGGGCGGGAGCCAGGCGCGGGATCTTGCTGCCGTCTTCGAGCTTGGCATGCACCAGGTCACCGGTGGCGCCCACCGTCCAGTTCGCATTGATGCGGTGCTGGATCTGGCCCTCCAGACCGGTGAAGGTGGCGGTCTGCTGCGCATACTGCAGCAGCTGCAGGCCTTCATGCTCATCGACGGTGCGGCCATAGATGTAATTGTTCACGCGGTTGCGGTAGACATTGACCGAGTAGGTGGTGTCGCCCGCAGTGCGCGCAATGCCGATGTCGATATTGCCCGAGCGCTCCTTGCGCAGGTCGGGGTTGCCCAGCTCATAGGTCGAGGTGGCCATGTGCAGGCCGCGTGCATACAGCTCTTCGGCCGTGGGCAGGCGGCTGGCCGAGGTGACATGGGCGCTCAAGCGGTAACCCGGCATAAAGCGCCAGCTGCCGCCCAGCGACACCGAATTGCCCTTGTGCTTGCGCACCAGGCCGTCGTCGTTGGCGTAGACGCTTTGCCAGTCGTGGCGCAGTGCGGCCTCGACACCAAAGTCACCAAAGCGGCGCTCTTCGAGCAGGTAGACGCCCTGGCTTTGCGTGCGGGTCGGCTGCACATAGGCTTCCTCACCGGTGGCGCTGAAGCGGCGCTGCGCGGCCTCAAAGCCGACCAGACCGGTCCAGCCGGCAATCGGTTCATGCAGCACATCGACACGCATGTCATGCGCGCGGTTCTTGAAGCTGGTGGAGATCTCGCCACCCTCGATCTCGTCGTGGTGGTAGCGCGTCACGCCGCCGCGCACACGGATGGCCGACACGCCGGCAAACGGCTGGCGCCACTCGGAGCGCAGGTCATAGCGCTCGCTGTGCATGTCCACCACCGGCACGCCTTCTTCCTCATGGTCATGGTCGTGGTCATGGTCGTCATCCCCATGGTCATGGCCATCATGGCCGCCGCAGTGCAGGTGCAGGCCGTGGGTGTGGCAGCCTTCAAAGCTGTGGTTGTGGCCGGGCAGGCCGTAGCGTGCCTGGGTGCGGGTGTAGGCCAGGCCCACATAGCCGCTGTCGCCTATCCAGGACAGCCCGATGCTGCCGCCGGCATTGCGCGCGCGGCTGCCATCCACCTTGTTGCCCAGGCCCCAGCCGCTGCCCACGCGGTAGTCATCGGCATTGCGGGCCATGCCCTCCACATGCAGGGCAAAGGGGCCCGAACCAGCCGTCAGCGACAAAGCCGTCGCCGCGTCGTTGGCGCCCGTGCCGGCACGTACTTCGACCTGGCCTTCATAGCCCTTCTCGGGCACCTTGGTGGGGATCTTGTTGTCCAGCACATTGACCACGCCGCCAATCGCACCGGCGCCATAGATCAGTGCCGAGGGACCGCGCAGCACCTCAATCTGCGTGGCCAGCATGGGCTCACTCACCACGGCATGGTCGGGGCTGATCGTCGAGGCATCCTGGATCACCGCGCCATCGTTCAGCACCTTGACCCGCGCACCATCCATGCCGCGAATCACCGGGCGGCTGGCACCGGCACCAAAGTGCGTGGCCTGGATGCCGGGCTCATTGGCCAGGGTCTCGCCCAGGCTGGCACCGCGTTTTTGCACCAGCTCATCGCCTTGCAGCACCGTCACCGGCGTGGTCATGTCGTCGACCGTCCGGTTGGTGCCGCTGGCCGATACCGTCACCTCGGGCAAGGTGGTGGTGTTTGTGGCCGTTGCCGGCGTGCTGCCCTCGGCGTTTTGCGCCAGCGCGGCGCTGCCCAGCAGCAGGCCGATCACGGCGGCTGCGACCGGGCGCAGATCCCGCGCCTGTGGCTTCAAAATTGCTGTGCGCGCCACCAGCGGCTGCGCCTGTTGTGCATGGAAACCCATGGTCTACCCCTCGAAAAGCACATGCATCCAGCGCATGTGCGCGCGCAGCCCAGCACTGCTGGCTGAACCGGCCCGGCGCAGTGGCGCCGGGCAGCTGCGCGAAAAAACAAGACAGACCGGCCTGCGCTGCCCTGCACCATCAAAGGTCAAGGGCTAAGGGGCCGTGTCACTGGAACGAAGAGGGGGAGAGAGAGGGAGGGCCGCGCGCAAAGAACAGCGCCGGGCTTTGGCGCAGCAAGATGGCCAGCACGGTGGGTGCCGCTTCCTGCGCCGCCGCGAGCAACGGAGCCTGCAGCGCATCGCAGAGCAGGCCAGCTCCCAGCGCCATGTGCGAGAAGCCCTGGCAGTCGGCCTCGGAATGCTTGCCAAACAGGTCATGCGCACCATGGCCGGGGCTGACCACGGTATCGCTGCCGTCACGCTCGCCAGCCGATGCCGTGGCCGCAGCCGTCTGCAGCGCGCGGGCATGGAGGTGGCTGATGTCATGGACCTTGCCCAAGAGCGGCAGGCACAGCTGCGCAAAACACAGCCAGCACAGCAGCGCCATCGCCCAGCCACGCAGCGGCCTCGGCGCATGCGCCGAGACAGACAGGGGGTGGAGAGCGCGCAGGGAAGACACAGGCCGGGCAGACAATCAAACCAGTGGCCGCGCAGACGACGGCCACTATTGCAAATGAATTGCATTATGCCTGTAAATGCCAGGCAAAGCAGCACCGAAAGGGACAAGGCCCGCAAAAAGGCAAGGGCCCGCAATTCCAGGCCCCGCACTGCAGCTTGCGGTAGGGGCTGCTTACAAAAAGCGCTCCAGCAGCTTGCGCGACGCCTTGTCGAGGCGGTTGGTATCGGGCAGGCGGTAGTGCACGCCATCGGCCGAGGTGATCAACAGGTTCTGGCGGCCATGCAGCTTGCGGATGTCTTCTTCGGCCTTCAAGGTCATGTGGACAGGGCCCCGGTCGGTCTCCAGGTTCCAGATGCTGGGGACTGAGAAGGTCGAGACGCTGACGATGCGCTCGATCAGCGGCTGGAACTCGCGCGCGGCCAGGTCTTCGTTGAGCAGTGCGCGGGCCGCCGGGTCCACCGCGTCCATGTCAGCGATCCACAGCACCTCCTTGCCGTCTTCGCCGACCAGGGAGATGCCCAGCGATGGGGCCGACAGCGGAAAGGCGCGCACCGGGTTGACCTGGTGGGGCCTGCCGTCCTTGTCCAGAACCAGGCGGCCAAAGGGATTGCGGCTGAGCGCCAGCGGAGAGGAAATGGTTGTCATGAAAGGGCTTTCCTGGGCTGCTGATCAGCGGTTGTCATCGGACCCGTCCACATGGGACTTGGGCAGGGGCTGCATGTCATAGGTCACGCCCGCAGCGCGCGCGGTGACCACGCCAGCGGCTTCGGCATCTTCCTCGGCGCGGCGCGCCTGCGCCATGTACAGGCGCCAGTAGGCGCCCTCTTGGGCCATCAGCGTGTCATGCGATCCGACTTCGACAATCTCGCCACGGTCCATCACCACCAGGCGGTCGGCCTTGCGCAGGGTCGACAGGCGGTGGGCAATCGCAATCGTCGTGCGGCCTTGCACCAGGTTGTCCAGCGCACGCTGGATTTCCTTTTCGGTCTCGGTATCCACCGCCGAGGTCGCCTCGTCCAGGATCAGGATGCGCGGGTCGATCAGCAGTGCACGTGCAATCGAGATACGCTGGCGCTCACCGCCGGACAGGCCCTGGCCACGCTCGCCAACCAGCGAGTCATAGCCATGGGGCAGGCGCAGGATGAACTCATGCGCATGGGCGGCGCGCGCTGCGGCGACGATCTCTTCGCGCGTCGCATCGGGCTTGCCGTAGGCAATGTTCTCGGCAATGGTGCCAAAGAACAGGAAGGGCTCCTGCAGCACCAGGCCGATATTGCTGCGGTAGTCAGACACGGCGATGCGGCGCACATCGACGCCATCGAGCTGGATCGAGCCGTCGGTCACGTCGTAGAAGCGGCTGATCAGGTTGACCAGGGTGCTTTTGCCCGAGCCGCTGTGGCCCACCAGGCCAATCATCTCGCCGGGGCGGATCTGCAGGTTCAGGTCCTTGATGACGGTGCGGCTGCCATAGCGGAAACCGACGTTCTCCATCGTGATGGCGCCCTGCACCTTGCCCAGCTTGACCGGGTTGACCGGGTCGGGCACGTTGCTGACATGGTCGAGGATGTCGAAGATGCGCTTGGCGCCGGCAGCGGCCTTTTGCGTGACCGACACAATGCGGCTCATCGAATCGAGACGCGTGTAGAAGCGGCCGATGTAGGCGATAAAGGCGGTCAGCACACCGACAGTGATCGAGCCACCGGCCACCAGGTAGATACCAAAGGCCCAGACGATCAAGAGGCCGATTTCGGTCAGCAAGGTGACCGTGGGGGTGAACAGCGACCAGGTCTTGTTGACGCGGTCATTGGCTTCGAGGTTGACCTGGTTGGCAGCGGCAAAGCGGTCGGCCTCGCGCTGCTCCTGCGCAAAGGCCTTGACGACGCGGATACCGGGAATCGTGTCAGCCAGCACATTGGTCACTTCGGACCAGACGCGGTCGATCTTCTCGAAACCGGTGCGCAGCTTGTCGCGCACCGTGTGGATCATCCAGGCGATAAAGGGCAGCGGCACCAGGGTCACCAGGGCCAGCCAGGGGTTGATCGAGAACAGGATCGCCGAGGTCATCACGATCATCAGCACATCGGTCGCGAAATCCAGCGCGTTGAGCGAGAGAAACAGGTTGATGCGGTCGGTTTCGGCGCCGATACGGGCCATCAGGTCACCGGTGCGTTTGCTGCCGTAAAAATCGAGCGAGAGCTTGAGCAGGTGGTTGTAGGTGGTGGTGCGCAGGTTGGCGCCAATGCGCTCGGAGACGCGTGCCAGCACAAAGGTACGCGCCCAGCCCAGCAGCCAGGCGATCAGTGCCGAGACCAGCAGCGCGCCCAGGTAGAAACGCACGAGGCCGGCATCGATCTTCTCGCCGTTCTGGAACGGGATCAGGATCTTGTCCATCAGCGGAATCGTCAGGTACGGCGCCACCAGCTGGGCAGCCGTGGTGCAGAGCGTCAGGACGAAACCCAACAACAATTGCATTTTGTAGGGTTTGGCAAAGCGCCACAGGCGCAGCAGCACCCAGCTCGAGGTCGGTGCATTCTGCTGGCGGGCGCAGGCCGGGCATTCTTCGCTGTCGGGGGGCAGCACGCTGCCGCAGACCGGGCACAGCGAGCGCTCGTCCTCGGCCACTTGGTAGGCCTCGTTGCGCAGCAAGCGCTCACGTTGGCGCTCGAACTGCTGCATCAGGCCCAGCACCGCCGTCTGGTGGCTCAAGGTGATGCGCCACAGGCCCAGGCGCTGCGCGCTGTCATCGAGCTCCAGGCTGCCTACGCCGCCATGGTCAAAAAAACGCAGACTCAAATCGAGCGATAGTGACCACTCACTCCACTTTTGGGCATCGGGATCAAAGGCCAGAAGGCGCTCGGAAGTCAGTACCACCTGGCCGCTGCCGAAGCGCAAATCCGAGGTCAGGTCAACGGGAGTGACGGCAAGCACGTTTTCCAGGGTGTTGAGCTTGGCTCGCAATTGGGTTCCTAGCGGACCCGCAAAGAATGCTGACGCGTCCGCGGAATGAAGATGTTGCATAAGGCGTTTTTTCTCTCCGCACGGGGCGGTGGCAGTGGTCCGGTGAACAACCGCATATTATTGTGGCGAACGGCGGCATGGGTCGCCCCGCCCTCATCTGTCTTTAACGTCTGACAGCCCCAATAGGCTGACAGCGATTAATCTGCCTCATTTGGGCGCACAATGCTTTCCCATCTACGGCGATTCTCCCTGGAATTGTTACTTATGTTTATCCGTTGATCGATATGGCGAAATTCAATACCATCCAACTCTTGCGCACCACGTTTTTGCGCGGCCCCAGCGTCTGGACTTACCGCCCCGTACTGGAGGTCTGGCTGGACCTTGGAGAGTTGGAGGACTATCCCTCGAACAAGATCCCCGGGCTGAACGAGCGTCTCACCACCTGGCTGCCCGACCTGATCGAGCACACCTGCGGCGTCGGTGAACGCGGCGGTTTCATCCAGCGCCTCGAAGGCGGCACCTGGATGGGCCATGTGATGGAGCACGTGATCATCGAGCTGCTGAACCTGGCGGGCATGCCTGCCGAATTTGGCCAGACGCGCGAGATCTCCCAACGCGGCGTCTACCGCATGGTGTTCCGCTGCCCCGAAGAGGCCGTGGCCCGCGTCGCGCTGGAGCATGGCCACCAGCTGCTGATGGCCGCGATCAACGACGAGCCCTACGACATCAAGCCGGCAGTCCATGCAATCAAGACGGCGATCAATGACCGCTACCTCGGCCCCTCGACCGGCTGCATCGTCGATGCCGCCAGCGAGCGCCGCATTCCCCATATCCGCCTCAACGATGGCAACCTGGTGCAGCTGGGCTATGGCGCTGCGCAGCGCCGTATCTGGACGGCCGAGTCCGACCAGACCAGCGCGATTGCCGAAGGCATTGCCCAGGACAAGGATTTCACCAAGCGCCTGCTGACCGCCTGCGGCGTGCCGGTGCCCGAAGGCCAGATCGTGGCCACCGCCGAAGAAGCCTGGGAAGTGGCCCAGGAAATCGGCTTCCCCGTCACCGTCAAGCC
Organism: Comamonas sp. JNW; assembly: GCF_003105075.1. Taxonomy (NCBI): domain Bacteria; kingdom Pseudomonadati; phylum Pseudomonadota; class Betaproteobacteria; order Burkholderiales; family Comamonadaceae; genus Comamonas; species Comamonas sp. JNW. Next base: position 60,844 of record NZ_QETI01000002.1, on the reverse strand, counting down.
GTCTGACGGCAATCATGCCCGGGGCGTGACCCTGGAGCTGTCGCAAGAGGCCGATATCAAGGCCGCGTTTGCGCTGGCCCAGCCCGAAGGCTCGGACGTCATCGTCGAGAAGTTCATTGACGGCGTCGAGCACCGCCTGCTGGTGGTGGGCGACAAGGTGGTCGCGGCCACCAAGGGCGAGACCGTCAGCGTCTACGGCAATGGCAAGGCCACCTTGCGCGAGCTGGTGGCTGTGCTCAACGAAGACCCCCGCCGAGGCCCCGAGCAGGAGTACCCGCTCGACTGGATCAAGCTCGAAGCCGGCGCCGTCAAGCTCGAACTCAACCGCCAGCATGTCACGCCCGATTCGGTCATTCCGCAAGGCCAGGGCGTGCTGCTGCAACGCAATGGCAACATGGCCATCGACTGCCTTGATGACGTGCACCCGGATGTGGCCTACTACGCGGTGCTGGCGGCCAAGATCGTCGGCCTGGACATCGCCGGCATGGACATGATCCTGAAGGACGTCTCCCAGCCGATGCAAGGCCAGGGCGCGATTCTCGAAGTCAACGCTGGCCCGGGCCTGTTGATGCACCTCAAGCCCACCAGCGGCGCGCCGCGCCCGGTCGGCATGGCCATTGCCGACCATCTCTTCCCGCGCGAAGAAGGTGCCGGCGCGGGCCGTATCCCGATCGTCGGCATTGTCGGCACGCAGAACAATGCGTTCATCGCGCGCCTTGTAGGCTGGCTGCTGCAGCTGTCGGGCAAGCTCACCGGCGTGGCCAGCGACGAGGGCATGTTCCTGTCCAACCGCCAGACCCAGAAGACCAATACCGCCAACTGGGCCGGCGCCCATCGCCTGCTGACCAACCGCCTGGCGCAGGCTGCGGTGATCCAGACGACGGCCCGTTCCATCCTGGAAGAAGGCCTGGCCTACGACCGCTGCCTGGTCGGTGTCGTGACCGACATGCAAGGCTTTGAGAGCCTGGCGGACCACGATGTGCTCGAAGCCGGCCAGATGCGCCGCGTGATGCGCACCCAGATCGATGTGGTGCTGAGCGATGGCGCCGGCGTGCTCAATGCCGACCTGCCCGAAGTGGCTGACCTGGCCGAGCTGTGCGACGGCGAAGTGGTGCTGTACACCACCGATGCGAACAACGAAGCCGTGGCCACCCACCGCGCCAACACCGAAGCCCAGCACGAAGGCGGCCGCGCCGTTCTCATCAAGGGCAACAATGTGGTGCTGGCCACCGGCGCGCAAGAGCGCGTGCTGGGAACCCTCGATGCGCTGAGCCTGCCGGGTGGCAAGAAGCCCGACACCTCGGCCCTGCTTGCCGCCATCGCCACGGCCTGGGCGCTGGATATCACCCCCGATCTGATCGGCGCCGGTATCAAGACCTTCGAGTACAACGCCTGATACGCCGGACACGGCTCTCCACGACGACAAGCATGCACGGCCCGCTGATTCAGCGGGCCCTCCATCTGAAAGAAACACTATGCAGCTCTCCCGCACCCGTGCCTTGCGTGGCCCCAACCTCTGGACCCGCAGCACCGCCATCGAGACCATCGTGCGCTGTGAAGACAGCGAACAGCGCTACAGCACCATCCCTGGTTTTGAAGAAAAACTGCGTGCGCGCTTCCCCAATATCGCCCCGCTTCAGCCCCATGGCGCCGACCAGGCGCTGTCGCTCGCGCATGTGCTCGAAATCGCCGCGCTGTCGCTGCAGGCGCAGGCCGGCTGCCCGGTCACCTTCAGCCGCACCCATGTAACCACTGAGCCCGGCACCTACCAGGTTGTCGTCGAATACACCGAAGAAGCGGTGGGCAAGCTGGCGATGGAAAAGGCCGAAGCGCTGATCCAGGCCACCTTGAACGACAGCCCCTTCGATGCCGACGCCGCCATTGCGGCGCTGCGCGAGTTGGATGAAGACGAGCGCATCGGTCCCTCGACCGGCGCCATCGTCGATGCCGCTGTCGCTCGGGGCATCCCGTTTCGCCGTTTGACCAGCGGCTCGCTGGTGCAGCTGGGCTGGGGCTCCAAGGCGCGCCGCTTCCAGGCGGCCGAGATCGACTCGACCAGCGCCGTGGCCGAATCCATTGCGCAGGACAAGGACCTGACCAAGCGCCTGCTGCATGCCGCCGGCGTGCCCGTGCCCATGGGCCGCCCCGTGGCCGATGTGGAAGAGGCCTGGCGAGTGGCGCTGGAAGTGGGCCTGCCCGTCGTGGTCAAGCCCCAGGACGGCAATCAGGGCAAGGGCGTGGTGGTCAACATCACCACCCGCGAAGGCCTGGAAGCGGCCTACAAGACGGCCAGCGAATTTGGCGACGAGATCATGGTCGAGCGCTTTTTGCCCGGCCACGACTTCCGCCTGCTGGTGGTGGGCGGCCAGCTGGTCGCGGCGGCCCGCCGCGAGCCGCCCCAGGTGCTGGGCGACGGCCAGCACACCATCCGCGAGCTGGTGAACCTGGTCAACCAGGACCCGCGCCGGGGCACCGGCCACGGCACCGCGCTCACCAAGATCCGCCTCGATGACATCGCCATCGCCCGCATTGCCAGCGAAGGCATGACCCCCGACAGCGTGCCCGGCCAAGGCCAGCGCGTGGTGCTGCGCAACAATGCCAACCTGTCCACAGGCGGCAGCGCCACCGATGTGACCGATGACGTGCACCCCGAAATTGCCGCCCGCGCGATCGAAGCGGCCCAGACCATTGGCCTGCACATCTGCGGCGTGGACGTGGTTTGCGAGACCATGCTCAAGCCGCTCGAAGAGCAAAGTGGCGGTATTGTCGAAGTCAACGCCGCCCCTGGCCTGCGCATGCACCTGGCGCCTTCTTTCGGCAAGCCGCGCCATGTCGGCGTGCCGATGGTTGACGAGATGTTCAGCGCCGGCAACGACGGCCGCATCCCGCTGGTCGCCGTCACCGGCACCAATGGCAAGACCACGACCACCCGCGTCATCGCCCATCTGTTCACCTCGCACGGCTGGCGCACGGCGATGACCAACACCGATGGCGTCTACGTCAACGGCCGCCAGATCGACAGCGGCGACTGCTCGGGCCCGCGCAGCGCGCGCAACGCCCTGGCCCACCCCGAGACCGATGCGGCCGTGCTCGAATGCGCACGCGGAGGCATTCTGCGCGAAGGCCTGGGTTTTGACCGCTGCCAGGTGGCCGTGGTCACCAACGTCGGCGAAGGCGACCACCTGGGTCTGAACTTCATCACCACCAAGGAAGATGTGGGGGTCTTGAAGCGCGTGATCGTGCAGAACGTCGCCCCCACTGGCTACGCCGTGCTCAACGCCGCCGACCCGCTGGTCGCCGCGATGGCCCATGTCTGCCCCGGCAAGGTGATCTTCTTTGCCGCTGACCGTCACCACCCCGTGATGGCCACGCACCGCGCCCAAGGCAGCCGCGTGGTCTATGTCGATGGCGACAGCATCGTGGCCGCCGAAGGCTCCTGGCGCGAGTCGATCCCGCTGCGCGAGATCCCTATCACCCGCAATGGCGCGATCACCTTCCAGGTCGAGAACGTCATGGCCTCGATTGGCGCCGCCTGGGCCGCCGGCCTGCCCTGGCAGACCATCCGCCGAGGCCTCGCCGGTTTTGTCAACGACAGCGACAACGCCCCGGGCCGCTTCAATGTGATGGACTACCGCGGCGCGACGATCATTGCCGACTACGGCCACAACCCGGATGCCATCCGCGCGCTGATCCAGGCCGTGGAAGCCATGCCCGCCAACAAGCGCAGCGTGGTCATCAGCGGCGCGGGCGACCGCCGCGACGAAGACATCCGCGTGCAGACCGAGATGCTGGGCGAGGCCTTTGACGATGTGATCCTCTACCAGGATGCCGCCCAGCGCGGCCGCGCCGACGGCGAAGTCATCGCGCTGCTGCGCCAGGGCCTGCAAGGCGCCAGCCGCACCAGCTACGTGACCGATATCCACGGCGAGTTCATCGCCATCGACCACGCGCTCGCACGCCTGCAACCGGGCGACCTCTGCCTGGTGCTGGTCGACCAGGTCGAAGAAGCGCTCGAGCACCTGCAGCGCCACGTGGCCCAAGCCGCCGCCCAGGCCTGATCCGGCCCCCGCATGCACCGGCCAGCGCGCCGGTGCAGCCCTCTCTTCTTTTTCGGACGCCCTCCATGCTGATCACCTCTTCCTGGCGCCGCACCCTCGCCGCCGCAGGCTGCCTGGCCGCCACCGCCGCCTGGGCCCAACCGGACACCATCGGCTCGGTGGACACGGTGTTCAAGTTCATCGGCCCCGACCACAAGATCGTTGTCGAGGCCTATGACGACCCTTTGGTCAAGGGCGTGACCTGCTATGTCTCCCGCGCCCGCACGGGCGGCGTCAAGGGCGCGCTGGGCCTGGCAGAAGACCGCTCCGAAGCCTCGATTGCCTGTGTGCAGGCCGGGCCGATCAGTATCGACAAGCCTTTGAAGCAGCAAGAGGAGGTGTTCAGCGAGCGTACTTCGCTGCTGTTCAAGCGTTTGCGGGTGGTGCGCATGGTGGATGCGGCGCGCAATACTTTGGTGTACATGACGTATTCGGACAAGGTGATTGAGGGCTCGCCGCAGAACAGTGTGACGGCGGTGGCGGTGCCTGCTTCTACGGTTATTCCGGTCAAGTGACCGGTACCTGCTCTGCGCTTATTTAATTTTCATTTTTACTAGTGGCGCAGAGCTGCTAGCTCTTTGTTAACAGCGCCTAATCGTGGGCGCTGTTTGCTACTGGCGTAGGGCTGCTGGCCGGATTTCGCCCGGCGGGCGAGGTACTTTTCTTGGCGACCAAGAAAAGTACCCAAAAGAAGGTCGCCCCTGCTGCTTGCGACCCTTCGCTTTGCGAAGGGCAACCTGTGTTGTGGCGTTTGCGGGGTGTGCCGCGAAACTCACTACGCGCCGTAGGCGCTCCGTTCGAACAGACGCGGCAAGCTAGTTGACGAAGCGCTGGCACTCTTCGGTGCCAGCGCCACCCCGCAAACACCACGCCCCAGGCGCATGCAAAAGGGGAATGCGAACACCCCAACAGCCAAATACCAATGGGCCATCGCTACGCTCGGCCCCCAAACAGGCCGAGCGCAGCGATGGCCTGAAGGCTGTTGGCTGTCCATCACCCCTTTTGCCAGCGCCGAGGAGACCAGAGCATGGGGTGGTTTGGCTGCCGAAGAGCAGCCAAACTTCGTGAACTGACTTGCGGCCGCTGTTTGAACGGAGCGCCTTGGCGCGTAGTGAGTTCGGCCGCACACCCCATGCTCTGGTCCCCGCAGGTTGCCCCCAAAGATTCGCTACGCGAAGCTTTGGGGGTCGCTGGCAGCAGGGGCAGCCTTCTTTTGGGTACTTTTCTTGGCTGAGCAAGAAAAGTACCTCGCCCGCCGGGGCGAGACCCGGCCAGCTGCCCTACGCCAGTAGCAAACAAAACGAACTAAAAAGCGCTAGGAAAAAACCAAACAATCAAGCCTGCCGCTCCAAAGGCTCCACCAACCCCTGCCACAACAGACTGGCATCCGCCAACCCAGCCACCCGACCAATCACCATCATGCAAGGACTCCCCAACCCACTCCCCTGCAAACAACTCACCAAACAAGACAAGGACGTCAACACCGCCCGCTGACTCGGCAAACTGGCGTTCTGCACCAAGGCCACCGGCGTATCCCGCGCCAGGCCACCGGCCAGCAAGCCCGCTTCGATCAAAGGAGCTGCCGCCACCCCCATGTACACCACCAAGCTAAGAGACATCGCCTCTGCCGTCGCCCCCAGCTGCCGCCAATCCAGAGGCGCGCCACCGGGCTTGGCATGGCCGGTCACAAAGACCACGCCGTGGGCATAGTCGCGGTGGGTCAGCGGCACACCCAGGCTGGTGGCGGCAGCCAGGCCCGAGGTGATGCCGTTGATGACTTCCACCTGCACGCCCTGGGCCTGCAGGTGCGCGACCTCCTCACCGCCCCGGCCAAAGATAAAGGGGTCGCCCCCTTTGAGGCGCACCACCGTCTCGCCCTGGCGGGCGGCCATCACCATCAGCTTTTCGATAAAAGCCTGCGAGGTGCTGGCCCGGCCGCCGCGCTTGCCCACATAGATGGTGCGGGTGGCAGCCGGTGCCAGCGCCACGATGTCGGCGGAGACCAGGTCATCCACCAGCAGCAAGGTGGCCGCCTGGATCGCGCGCCAGGCGCGCAGCGTCAGCAGCTCGGGGTCGCCGGGGCCGGCTCCTACCAGGTAGCAGCGGCCGGCGACAAAGGGAGTGGTGGCAATGGCATGCATGGCAAGACCTTTCAAGAGCATCAAACAGAAGGCGCCAATGCGGCTGGGGCCACGCGCTGCACCAGCTGCTTGAGTTGGGGAATGCAGGAGCCGCAGCGTGTGCCGCAGCCCAGCGTGTTTTTGAGCTGCAGCAGGCGCTGCTCCGGCGCGCCATCCATCGTGGCCAGGGCCTCGCCAATGGCGGCCTCGTCCACATTCATGCAGGCGCAGACCTGGCGCGCACGGGTCGGCAAAGCAGTTGGCGCCTGGCTGCCCGAGGCCAACAGCAGGCGGCCAAAGCTGCGCGTGGGTTGCTCATCGCGCAGCACCGGCGCCAGCCACTGGCCGGCACTGGCATCGCCGCAGAGCAAAAAGGCCTGCAGCACCGGCTCGCCCGCCTGCTCGCCCATGGCGATGGCGCGGCTGCACTGGCGCTGCGCATCAGCATAGCGCAGGGTCTGCGGGCCATCGAGCTGCAGCAGCTGCTGCAAACGCGCCAGCAAGGCCGCCGGCGGCGCCTGGCGCGCAGCAGCGCGGAACTGCACGCCATTGCGCCCCTGACCGGCAGCGCCATCGAGCGGCACGGCCCGGCCAAACAGCACGCTGCTGGCAAAGTCAAACTCGCCCATCAAGGCCGCCAGCGCCTGGCGCGTGGCCAGCACCTGGCGGTCATCGAGCCAGGCCATGCCCAGGCACTGCCAGGGCAGCTCGGCTTTTTCCAGCTGCACCGCCACATGCTTCAACTCGGGCTGCTTGGAGCGCGGGCAGCGCTCGGGTGTGGTCAGTGCATTCACCCCTGCCAGGCGCTGGCCGTCCACCGTGCTGCCGCTCAGGTGCATGCTGCCCCAGTGCATCGGCAGATTCAGCTGCGCGGGCTGCAGGCCGGCATCGGCTTGCACCGGCACCACCAGGCTGCCGTAGCGGCTGTGCAGCTGCACCAGGTCGCCGTCTTGCAGCTGCAGCCGGCGCATGTCCTGCGGGTGGGCCTGCACGCTGGGCTCGCTGGCCTGAGCAAACAGGCGGCCGAGCTGACCGGTGCGGCTCATGCCATGCCACTGGTCACGCAGCCGGCTCGTGTTGAGGCTGAAGGGAAACTGCGCATCGCGCGGCACCGCCACCGGCTTCCAGGGCTGGGCATCAAAGCGCGCGCGGCCATCGCCGGTGGCAAACCGGCCATCGCTGTAGAGGCGCTGGCGCCCTTGGGCCGCGCCGCTGGGCAGCGGCCACTGCTGCGGGCCTTGCGCTTCCAGCAGCGCCCAGCTCAGGCCCGTGATGTCTAGGTCGCGCCCGCGCGTGCTGTCGCGGTGCTCCATCCAGATGGCTTCGCAGCCGCGCTCGGCCTGCTCGGTGTCATAGGCAAACAGGCTGGGGCGGCCAGGGCGCAGATGGCGCTCGAGCCGCTGGGCCAGCTGCACGCCAATCTGCCAGTCATGGCGCGCCTGGCCGGGCGCGGCCACCGCAGCGCGCACCCGCGATATGCGGCGATCGCTGTTGGTGACCGTGCCCAGTTTCTCGCCCCAGGTGGTGGCGGGCAGCAGCCAGTCGGCGTAGGCCGTCGTCTCGGTCTGGGCAAAGGCCTCCTGCACCACCACCAGCTCGGCCCGCTCCAGCGCACGGCGCACCATGGCCTGCTCGGGCAGGCTTTGCGCCGGGTTGGTGCAGGCAATCCACAAGGCCTTGATCTGGCCATCGGCTGCGGCCTCGAACATTTCCAGCGCCGATTTGCCTGGCAGCGCCGGCACCGCATCCACGCCCCAGTGCTGGGCCACCTCGGCCCGGTGCTGCGGGTTGGCCATGTCGCGGTGGGCGCTGAGCAGGTTGGACAGGCCGCCCACCTCGCGCCCGCCCATCGCATTGGGCTGGCCGGTCAAGGACAAGGGGCCGGCGCCGGGCTTGCCGATCTGGCCGGTGGCCAGGTGCAGGTTGATCAGCGCCGCATTGTTGGCCGTGCCGCTGCTGCTTTGGTTGAGCCCCTGGCAGTACAGGCTCAGCGTGGGCTGGCGCTCGCTATTGCTGCCCGGCGCATCGGCCCCGCCCCAGGCCAACCATTGGGCGGCCAGGTAGAGATCTGCCAGCGCCAGGCCGCAGACCTGGGCCACCCGTTCCGGCGTCGCTTCGCGCACGATCGCATGCAGCTGCGCAAAGCCGCTGGTGTGCGCATCGACAAAGGCCGCATCAGTCCAGCCCTCGGCCAGCATGATGTGCAACAGGCCGTGGCAGAGCATCACATCGGTGCCCGGCTGCAAGGCCAGGTGCAGATTGGCCAGCTCGGCGGTCTCGGTGCGGCGCGGGTCAACAACGATGATCTTGCGCTCGGGGTGGCGCGCCTTGGCCTCTTCCACGCGCCGGAACAGGATCGGGTGCGCCCAGGCCATATTGCTGCCGCTGATGAACAGGCAGCCGGCCAGGTCGATGTCTTCGTAGCAGGCCGGTGGCGCATCCGCGCCCAGGGTGGCCTTGTAGCCGGCCACCGCACTGCTCATGCACAGGCGCGAGTTGGTGTCCAGGTTGTTCGTGCCCAGCAAGCCTTTGACCAGCTTGTTGAACACATAGTAGTCCTCGGTCAGCAACTGGCCGCTCAGGTAAAAGCCCAGCGCATCGGGGCCATGGTCGGCGCGGATCTGCAGCAGCTGGGCAGCCAGGCTGTCCAGCGCCGTGTCCCAGCTGCGGGCCTCGGGTGCGGCGCGGCGCTGCAGGCGCTGCATCGGCTGCAGCAAGCGGCTTTGCCGCGCCAGCGCGGGCGCTGCCGTCAGGTGCAGGCTGCTGCCCTTGGTGCAGAGCTTGCCCAGGTTGGCAGGGTGCGCCGGGTCGCCGCGCACGGCGGTGATCTGCTGGCCGTCGGACGTGATGATCACGCCGCAGCCCACGCCGCAATAGGGACAGGTCGATCGGGTCTCTTGCATGGGCGGCTCCGTCCGGTGGGGCAGCCTTAAGCGGCCACGGAGGATGGCGACGGGCTGCAACTGGAGGCGGCAGAACCGCAGCGCCCCAGGCCCACCGGCCCTGCTACAGGCCGGGTCTGCGCTAGCGCATGCCCGGCCAGCTCATCGGCGCGCAGCTGTACCGCGCTGCCCTCCAGCCGTACCGCAAAGCGCGGGGTACAGCCCTCATCGGGGGCAGCGGCCTCGCCGGTGGCCAGTGCAATCGTCCAGTTGTGCAAGGGGCAGGCCACGCTGCTGCCAAACACCAGGCCTTGCGACAAGGGCCCGCCCTTGTGCGGGCAGCGGTCGAGCAGCGCAAACACCTCGCCGCTGGCGGTGCGGAATACCGCCACATCCAGGCCCTGGGCGCGGGCGACGCGGCGGGCGCCCAGCACCGGAATCTCATCGATGGCGCAGATGGTGATCCATTCATTCATGTCGGTCTCCTGGTGGCGCAGCATCATGCGCCGGCGGTGGTGAGGGGTGAGGAAAGGGCTGGCAGCGCAGGCGTAGCCTGCAGTGGGGGCAGCACCGGCAGCGGCTGGAACTGGCGCAAATCCACAGCCGCCTTGTCGGTCTCGAACCAGGGGTCGGGCTCGCCTTCCAGCGCCTGCTGCAGCTGGGCCCACAGCGCCTGGCGGCCAGCGGCATCGTCCAGGATGCGGCGCTTGACATGGTCGAGCCCCACGCGGCTCACGTAGTGCACCGTGCGCTCCAGGTACCAGCCCTCCAGCCGGTACAGCTGCATAAAGGCGCCGGTGTACTCCAGCACCTCCTCGGCGGTCTTGAGCTTGGTGAGAAAGTGCGCCACCTCGGTCTTGATGCCGCCGTTCCCCGCGATGTACATCTCCCAGCCCGAATCCACGCCGATGATGCCGACATCCTTGATGCCCGATTCGGCGCAGTTGCGCGGGCAGCCGCTGACGGCAAACTTCACCTTGTGCGGCGCATACATGCGCCACATCGCGCGTTCGAGGTCCTTGCCCATCTGCGTGCTGTCCTGCGTGCCCATGCGGCACCACTCGCTGCCCACACAGGTCTTGACGGTGCGCAGCGCCTTGGCATAGGCATGGCCGCAGGGCATGCCTATGTCGTTCCACACCCCTTGCAGGTCTTCCTTTTTCACGCCCAGCAGGTCAATGCGCTGGCCGCCGGTCACCTTCACGGTGGGGATCTGGTACTTGTCCACCACATCGGCAATGCGGCGCAGCTCGGCGGCCGTGGTCTCGCCCCCCCACATGCGCGGGATCACGCTGTAGGTGCCGTCCTTTTGGATATTGGCGTGGCTGCGCTCATTGATAAAGCGGCTTTGCGGATCATCGCGCGCCTCCTTGGGCCAGGTGCTGATCAGGTAGTAGTTGATGGCCGGGCGGCAGCTGGCGCAGCCATTGGGCGTCTTCCATTCCATAAAGCGAAAGACGCTGTCAGTCGTCAGCAGCCGGTGCTCGCGGATCGCATCGCGCACCGCCTGGTGGCCGTGCTCCGTGCAGCTGCACATCGGTTTGGTCTTGGGCGATGCCGAATAGTCGCCACCGACGGTGAACATGATGATCTGCTCTACGAGGCCGGTGCAGGAGCCGCAGCTGGCACTGGCCTTGGTGTGCTTGCGCACCTCGTCCAGGGTGAACAGGCCCTTGTCCTTGATGGCCTTGCAGATGGCACCCTTGCTCACGCCATTGCAGCCGCAGACCTCGTCGCCATCGGCCAGTGCGACGGCCTTGTTCTGGCCCTGGTGGCCGGCATCGCCCAGGTTGGATTCGCCAAACATCAGCTTGTCGCGGATATCGGCCACGCTGCGGCCTTCGCGCAGCAGCTTGAAGTACCAGCTGCCATCGACCGTGTCGCCATAGAGGCACGCGCCCACCAGCCGGTCTTCCTTGATCACCAGCTTTTTATAGACGCCTGAGTAGGGGTCGCTCAGCACGATCTGCTCGGTGCCCTCCCCGCCCTGAAAATCCCCGGCCGAGAACAGGTCAATGCCGGTGACCTTGAGCTTGGTGGAGGTGAGCGAGCCCTGGTAGCGGCCAATGCCCATCTCGGCCAGGTGGTTGGCCAGCACCTTGCCCTGCTCAAACAAAGGCGCCACCAGCCCGTAGGCAATGCCCCGGTGCGCCGCGCACTCGCCCACCGCATAGATGCGCGGGTCGGTGATGGTCTGCATGGTGTCGCTGACGACAATGCCCCGGTTCACATGCAGGTGCATGGCCTCGGCCAGCGCCGTGTTGGGGCGGATGCCGACGGCCATCACCACCAGATCGGCGTCGATCTCGCGGCCATCGGCAAAGCGCAGCGCGCGCACCCGGCCTTCGGCATTGCCCAGCAGCTCCTGCGTCTGCGCCTGCATGAAAAACTGCATGCCCCGCTCGATCAGCGATTTCTTCAGCAGCTGCCCAGCCTGATCATCGAGCTGGCGCTCCATCAGCCACTCACCGGCATGCACCACCGCCACCTGCATGCCGCGCTTCATCAGGCCGTTGGCCGCTTCCAGCCCGAGCAGGCCGCCGCCAATGACCACTGCATGGCGCCAGTGCTGGGCCGCATCGATCATCGCCTGGGTATCGGCAATATCGCGGTAGGCCAGCACGCCCTGCAGCTCCTTGCCGGCAATGGGCAGCATGAAGGGGTTGGAGCCGGTCGCCAGAATCAGCCGGTCGTAGTCGGCCGTCACCGCCTCACCATCGGCATTGCGGGCATGCACCACGCGGCGGGCGCGGTCCACCGCATGCACCGTGCAGCCGGCATGCAGGCGCACGCCATGCGTCTCGTACCAGCGCCAGTCGTTGAGCACGATGTCATCCAGGGTCTGCTCGCCCGCCAGCACTGGCGACAGCAGGATGCGGTTGTAGTTGGGGTGGGGCTCTGCGCCAAATACCGTTATCTCGTACAGATCCGGCGCCAGCGCCAGCAGCTCTTCGAGCGCACGCACACCCGCCATACCGTTGCCAACCATGACCAACTTGATTTTTTTCATAGCGTTTCCCGTGGGCAGCACAAAAAAAAGACGTCTAGGCGCCGCATGCCAGGCATGCGCGCATAGACGTCTTTGTCTTTGGACGGCAGCGCCACTGTGCACCGCCACCCGGTGGCCGCCATGGCCACGCCAAGGACTATGCAAGTTCCATACCAAGTTGACATGCGGGGAGCGCCCAGCAGCAGAACTCAGCGCTGCACATTTTTTGTGCGGCTCGGGCGCCGCCTCGCCTCATTTGCGTGCACAAAAAAGGCGCTCCATATGGAGCGCCTGTTGCTAGCTAAGTAGGCTTTATCAGGCCACCTTCTCCACATGGGCCTGGCGGGTGTAGAGAAAGTCGATCACCGCCTTGCGGCAGGCCTGGTACTGCGCATCCTCGGCCAAGGCGACCCGGTTGCGCGGGCGGGCCAAGGGCACCGGCAGCACCTCGCCAATCGTCGCAGCAGGACCATTGGTCATCATCACGATCTTGTCGGACAGCAGCACGGCTTCGTCCACATCATGGGTCACCATCACCACGGTGCTGCGCGTGCGCGCAACGATCTCCAGCAGCTCGTCCTGCAGCTTGGCGCGGGTCAAGGCATCGAGGGCGCCAAAGGGCTCGTCCATCAAGAGCACCTGCGGCTCCATCGACAGCGCCCGGGCAATGCCCACGCGCTGCTTCATGCCGCCCGATATCTCGCCGGGGCGCTTGTGCGCTGCATGGGTGAGGCCCACCAGTGCCAGCGCGGCATCGGTACGCGCAGCCAACTGGGCCTTGCGCTCACGCCCGCCAAACACCCGCTCCACCGCCAGGTGCACATTGGCCCAGCAGGTGAGCCAGGGCAGCAGCGAATGGTTCTGGAACACCACGGCCCGTTGCGGCCCCGGCCCCTTGATCTCGCGGTTGGCGCAGAGCAAGGTGCCTTCGCTGGGGCTGGTGAGGCCGGCAATCAGGTTCAGCAAGGTCGATTTGCCGCAGCCCGAGTGGCCGATCAGGCTGACAAACTCGCCCTGGGCAATCTCCAGGTTGATGCCCTGCAGCGCCTGGAACAGGCCCTTGGCGGTCTTGAAGCTTTGCGCCACCTGCTGGATCTCGATGTACTTGCCCTGGGGCGTCGCGGGAATGTTGGGCGTATTGGGCGTCATGCCTTGACCTCCTCAAAAGTGAATGCCGAGGCCAGGCGGATCAGCGCCCATTCCAGCAGCAGGCCGACCAGGCCGATGACAAAGATCGCAATGATGATGTTCTTGACATTGAGGTTGTTCCACTCGTCCCAGACCCAGAAGCCAATGCCCACGCCACCGGTCAGCATCTCGGCAGCGACGATCACCAGCCAGGCGGTGCCGACTGCCAGGCGCACGCCCGTCAGCATATAGGGCAGCACGGCGGGGAAGAGGATGGTGGTGGCAATCTTCCACTCGCTCAGGTTCAGCACCCGCGCCACATTCATATAGTCCTGCGGCACGCGCTGCACGCCCACCGCCGTGTTGATCACCATCGGCCAGATCGAGCAGATAAAGATGGTCCAGATTGCCGCCGGGTTCGCGCCCTTGAACACCAGCAGGCCAATGGGCAGCCAGGCCAGCGGCGACACCGGGCGCAGCAGGCTGATCACCGGGTTGAACATGCGCGAGAGAAAGTCAAAACGGCCAATGACAAAGCCCAGCGGAATGCCGACCAGTGCCGCCAGCCCAAAGCCGATGCTCACCCGCTGCAGCGAGGCCAGCACATTCCAGCCCACGCCCTGGTCATTGGGGCCGTTGCGGTAGAAGGGATCGCGGAATATCTCCTGCGCCTGGGCCCAGGTCTCCTGCGGGCCCGGAATGCCGGGGTTGCCCTGGGCGACGATGGACCACAGCACCAGCAGCAGGCCAAAGCCCAGCACCGGCGGCAGCAGGCTTTGCACCAGCGCGCCAAAGCGCTGCTGCCAGACGGCGGCACCATCGCGCGGGGCCGCTGGCGCAGGCACGGCCGGCGCTGCCGCAGCCGGCGGGCTCAGCGCGCCCGACGCGGGCAGGCTGCGAGCCATGTGCTCATGGATGGACAACACCTTGCGTTCAGCCAGGGCCGAGCCCGTGGCCGGTGTCGGCAAGGACGACACACTCTCTCGCAATGCAGCTGGCATGGGGTGCTCCTTATCAGGCCTTGAGGGCAAAGCTGTCGGCGTACTTGGCGGGGTCCGAGCCATCCCAGACCTTGCCGTCGATCAGCGGGCTGCTGCGCATGTCCGACTTGGGCACGGCGATCTTCAGCTGCGCAGCCGCTTCCTTGTACAGGGCGGTCTGGTTGATCTTCTTGGCCACAGCCAGGTAGTCGGGGTGGCTCTTGAGCAAACCCCAGCGCTTGTGCTGGGTCAGGAACCACATGCCATCGGACAGGTAGGGGTAGCTGGCGTCGCCCTCGGCAAAGAACTTCATGTGGTTGGGGTCGTCCCAGGTCTTGCCCAGGCCATTTTGGTAGCGGCCCAGAATGCGCTGGTTGATGGCATCGACGCTGGTGTTCACATAGGCCTTTCCGGCAATGGTCTCGGCCATCTTCTGCTTGTTCTGCAGGCTGGCATCGATCCAGCGGCCCGCCTCCAGAATTGCCATGGTCACGGCGCGCGCGGTGTTGGGGTGGCGGCTGACAAAGTCCTGTGTGCAACCCAGCACCTTTTCCGGGTGGTCGCGCCAGATGTCCTGGGTGGTGATGGCCGTGATGCCGATGCCATCCATGATCGCGCGGTGGCCCCAGGGCTCGCCCACGCAAAAGCCATCCATATTGCCCACGCGCATATTGGCCACCATCTGCGGCGGCGGCACGGTGATCACTTTCGCATCCTTGAGCGGGTGGATGCCCGCGCTCGCCAGCCAGTAGTACAGCCACATCGCATGGGTGCCGGTCGGAAAGGTCTGCGCAAAGGTGTATTCGCGCTTTTCCGCGCCCATCAGCTTGGCCAGTGACGCCGCATCGACGGCGCCCTTGTCGGCCAGCTTCTTGGACAGGGTGATCGCCTGGCCATTGCGGTTGAGCGTCATCAGCACCGCCATGTCCTTTTGCGGGCTGCCCACGCCCAGCTGCACGCCGTAGACCAGGCCATAGAGCACATGGGCAAAGTCCAGGTCGCCATTGACCAGCTTGTCGCGCACGCCGGCCCAGCTCGCTTCCTTGGTCGGCGTGATCTTGACGCCGTACTTCTGGTCCAGGCCCAGCACCGAGGCCATCACCACGCTGGCGCAGTCGGTCAGCGGGATAAAGCCGATATTGACCTCTTTTTTCTCCGGCGCATCCGAGCCGGCGGCCCAGACGCCCTGGTGGCCCAGCGCACTGTAGACAAAGGTGGCTGCCGCTGCCTGGGCGCCATGGCGCAAGAACTGACGGCGGCCGGCCAGCGGCGAAGAAGCGGGCGAAGCCTCTGCCGCCGGGGCGGTGTCAGGGGTGGGGCGTATCGTCATTCTTGTCAAACTCCATCGAAGGCGTTGCAGATTCCAAAAACAAAAAACGGCGTCCTTTCGCTGAGGGCTTGCACCATCAGGAAAGGGACGCCGTTGTCCCGAAATAACTCGCGATTACCGGAAACAGGCCGCCTTTGGCCTGGTTGGGGAGATCAATGCATATTCCATGCCAATTCAAAAATTGCAGTGCTTCCCTCTGAAGAGCCAACCTGGGCCGGCGCTGCACACCGGCCCGGATCCCTGCAATGGTGCATTGCAGCAGCCTGCGGGCCAGCGGCTGCCATGCTTTGGTGCGCGGGCGGAAAGCTGCTAGCGCTCAGCTGCAGCAGGGCCTGCGGGCGCTGCAGGGGTTTGAGGCACCAAGGCCGCCATCGCCAGCACGGCCTCGGCCACCTCCAGCATGCGCTTGTTCTGGTTCATCGCCGTCTGGCGCAGCAGCTGGTAGGCGTCGCTCTCGCTGAGCTGGTGCTGGGCCATCAGCAGACCCTTGGCGCGCTCCAGGGTCTTGCGCTCGTGCAGCGCAGTGCGCGCCTCCTGGATCTGGCTCTGCATGGTCTGCAGCCGCTGCGATTGCTGCTGCACCAGCGACAGGATATCGCGCCCCAGCGCCGGCGCGCCCACAGCATCGAGCGACCAGGTATCGGGCGGCGCCGAGGCCTCAAAAAAGGCCATGCCGGCTTCGCTGCCCTCAGCACCCTCAGCGCCCACTTGGGCAGGTTCAGCGCCCGGCGGCAACGCCTGCAAGGCCGCCAGCGCTTGTTCCTGCGCCTGCAGCTTGTGCAGGCACAGCACCTGCAGCTCCTGCGCGACCAAGGTCTCCACCCCATGCAAGGCATCGAGCCGGTGGCTGCAGGCGGCAAACCAGTCGGCGCTCCAGCTGCGGCTCAGGCTCGATCCGCTCGCGGTATGGGCCACGCGGCGCATGCGCTCCACCGCCGCCATGTCGGTGTCGCCCGCCATATGGGCCTGCCACAGCACCAGCACGCGCGGCGTGGCCAGGCTGGCAAACACCTCAAAACAGCGCTCCTGCGACTCGATCAAATGCAGCCACTGCGCCCGGGCACTGGGCTGCAGCTGGCCCGAGGCAAAGGCGCTGGTGCCGCAGGCGCGCTCCTGCCCGGCCAGCTCCTTGCCCTGCATCAGGTGAAACAGGGCCACCAGCATGCGCGATATCTCGGGCTCATTGGCGCTGTCGGCCGCCTCAAACACGACGGACAGACAGCCGGCAATCAGGCGCGCAAAAGCATCGGTACAGGCGGAGGGCGTGAGCCGCCCGGCCTGCACCTGGGCGCGCAGCGCAGGCAGCGCCGCCACGCCTTGCAAGGTATAGGCAATCGCATTGCACAGCCGCGCGCCGCTGCCGCCGGAGGGGTGTGGGCCCAGGCGATCGAGCTCATCGCGCACGTGGGCGATCTGCGCATCCGCCAGCAGGCGCTGGGGCGCCAGCAGCTCGGCGCCCTGCGCGCCGCCGCTGGCCAGCACCATGTTCGACAGCCCGCGCTCCTTTTGCAGCGCATGCACCAGCGAGGACATCGCTACCACCAGCGAGCAGGCCTTACCCAGCTGCTCCAGCGCGGCCATCTCATGCTGGCGAGCAGCGACCAGAAAATGCAGGGAAGACCTCATAAACGCGCACCACCGATGTTGAGCGCTCTACCCAGCAGGTTTCATGCCATGCCAGCCGGGGGCCTGCCCCAGCGCCGCTCAGCGCAGCATGCTGGACATGGCCGAGAGGCAATTGGTCATGCGCACCGCCGATTCGATGTCCGGCGCGCTAAAACGTACCGTGCGGCCATCGACCCGCTCCAGCGTCGGCCACTGGCAGAACAGATCGGCCATGCCGGGCGAGGTGGCGACAATCTGCACCTGCACCGGGCTGGCGGTGTGCAGTGGCTGGCAGCGCCCGCGCCCGGCCAGGCCCTGCTCCACCCCGGCGCGGATGGCTTTTTGCGCCTGCTCAGGCGAGAGGCTGATGCCGCTGCCCTGGCCGGTGGCGCGCTTGGTCTGTACAAACACCGCCTGCGGGAAGATCGCCTGGTTCTCCTCGCGCAGCACATCATCGCCAGCCAGCATCACCACCGGCGCGCCATAGGCGCCTGCCAAGGCGCCGTAAAGGCTGGCCTCGCTGGCCTCCTGCCCATTGATATGGATGCTGGCAAACGCAAAGCTGTTGATCGTGTGGGCCAGAATGCCCCGGCCCTGCGCGCGTGAGTGGTAGCCGACCATGCAGACCGCTTCCACCCCCAGCTCCACGCCAGCGACCATGCTCAGGTAGCGCGGTTTGCCCTGGATGACCTGGGCGCGCGCATCGAGCAGATCGGGCGGCATATTGCGAAAGCCGCCATGCGAGTCATTGACATAGACCTCGAGCGCGCCAGCGGCAAAAGCGCCTTCGACGGCGGCATTGGCCTCCTGGGCCATCAGGCGGCGCGCGCGCTCATACTCGGGGTTGCCCGCTCGCACCTGCTCGGGGTGGTAGACACCGGCCACGCCTTCGATATCGACAGAAATCAGTACTTTCATCGCCTCAGTCCTTGCACAGTTCTTGCAGACCCCAACGCTGGTGGCCGTCACGCCCTTGCACGCTCTGCGCATGCCACAGCGCATTCAAAATCGATTGCTCCACCGCATCCGCCGCCGCGCGGAACAGCGGGTCGAGCTGCGCCTCATGCAGCATCGCCAGCGCCGGCATCGGCGCGGCCGCATCGGCCGGCACGGTGTAGGCGGTCGAGAACGCCAGCGCAATATCGCCGCTGCCGTGGCCGTAGCAGGATCCCGTATTGGCCAGGCCGGCAGCGGCACGCCGCGCCACGCGGCTGAGCTGGCGGCTGTCCAGCGGCGCATCGGTGGCCAGCAGCATGATGATGCTGCCTTTGTCGACGCCATCGCCCGCTGCGCTGCCAGCTGGTATGCCCGCCGCCAGCTTGGCCTGCAGACGCCGCTCCAGCGCCGCGCCCACCGCCTGGCCGCCCCAGCGCAGATCGGCCAGCTTGCCCATATTGGCCAGCACCAGCGCGCCCACGGTATAGCGCTGCTCGCCCAGTGTGACCAGGCGCGATGCGCTGCCGATGCCGCCCTTGAGCTGAAAGCTCGACATGCCCCGGCCCGCGCCCACCGCGCCCTGCACTACTTCGGGTGAGGCTCTGTCCAGCGCCGCCTGGTAGTGTTCCGGCCCCACTGCCATGCGCTGGATATCGCTCAGGTAACCGTCATTGCATTCCAGCACCAGCGCATTCACCGTCTGCAGGCTGCGGCCGCATTCGGGGTTGGCGGCAATGCACTGCGCAATCTGCGCCTGCACCACGGCCGAGACGCCAAAGGTGTTGGTCAGCGCAATCGGCGTTTCAATCTGGCCCAGCTCGGCCAGTTGCACCAGGCCGGCGCTTTTGCCAAAGCCATTGATAACGGCCAGGCCCGCTGGCAATTTGTGCATAAAGGGGTTGTCCAGCGGCGGTATCAGCACGGTTACCCCTGTCTGCAGATCGCCATCGGCCACCGTGCAGTGCCCCAGGCGCAGGCCCGCCACATCGGTGATCGCATTGCGCGGGCCCGCAGGCAGCAGGCCGACCACGGGCAGTTGCTGGCAGGCGGCCAGCGGCGCCGAGTCTTGGGGTTCAGTCAATGTGCGCTCCCGAGTCCTGCACCACCTGCTTCCAGTAGGCCAGCTCGGCCGGCAGGCTGGCCTTGAAGCTCTGCGGCGTGGACACCACCGATTCGGCGCCCAAGGTCTTCAGGCGCTCGGTCATCACCGGCGTGGCCAGCACCTTGGTGATGGCGGCATGCAGGCGCACGACGACGGTCTCGGGCGTGCCGGCCGGCGCAAACAGCCCATACCAGCTGGTAACAGCCAGGCCCTTGCCCAGTGGCACGATCTCGGGCGCGAGCTGCGTGGGCTTGTCCGAGGCCACGCCCAGCACCCGCAGCTTGCCGCTGCTGACAAAGGGCATCACGCCGGGAAAGCTGCCAAAGGTCATCGGCAGCTGGCCGGCCACCACATCGGTGGCAGCGGCCGAGGCGCCCTTGTAGGGCACATGCAGC
Source organism: Comamonas sp. JNW (assembly GCF_003105075.1). Classification (NCBI taxonomy): domain Bacteria; kingdom Pseudomonadati; phylum Pseudomonadota; class Betaproteobacteria; order Burkholderiales; family Comamonadaceae; genus Comamonas; species Comamonas sp. JNW. The sequence continues at coordinate 41,280 of NZ_QETI01000002.1, read as the reverse complement.
AGGTCCACACCCTTTTGCTTTTTCAGCATCTCGCCCAGCAAATGGTTCAAGGTGCCATTGCCGGCCGATGCGTACTCGACCTTGCCGGGGTGCTGCTTGGCATAGGCCACCAGTTCGTCCAGGTCCTTGGCCGGAAAATTCGGGTTCACCACCAGCAAATACGGGGCGACTGCCAGCTGCATCACCGGCGTGAAATCCTTGATCGGGTCAAACGGCACCGAGCTGTAGAGCGCCGGGTTGATCGTGTAGGCGCTTTGCGCGGTCACCAAAAAGGTGTAGCCATCGGCCGCGCTGCGCGCCACCTGGCTGGTGCCCACATTGCCATTGGCCCCTGCCCGGTTCTCCACAATCACCGGCTGCCCCAGCGACTGGCCCAGGCCCTGCGCAATCGCGCGGGCAATCACATCATTGGCACCGCCGGGCGCCTGGGGCACCACAAAGGTGATGGGCTTGCTCGGCCAGTTGGCGGTGCTGGCCTGTGCCCAGGCCTGGGGAGCGCCCACCGCTGCCCATGCCAGCGCAGCCGTTGCCGCCAGCAGCACACGCCGTTTGCCTGCGGTGCCGGCACGCCATGCGCCCTGCGCTTTGTGGTGATGGGGGTTTTGTTGTTGCATGGCCGGGGCACTCCTTGGATTGGCTTTGTCGGTAAATGGCGACATTGTTGCATTGCGCAGCCGGCCCGCTGCGCACTGGGCCCTGGCTATCGCCAACCAAGAGCCCATCCTGCTCGGATGGCGAAGGCCAGCCGCGCCCGCCCTACTGCGGCGGCCTGGCGACAAAGGCCTGCTTGCTGCTGCCGTCAAAACCGGCATTGGCATAAAAGCGCAGGGTCGCCTCTTCCTTGCTGCCGGTCATCAGCATCACCTTGTAGCAGTGCTGGGCCCAGGCCCGGTCCAGCGCCGCATGCAGCAAGGCCTTGCCGTAGCCGCGTTGGCGATGGCCGCCATCGGTGACCACATTCTCGATCAGCCCATAAGGGCGGCAGCCGCGCGTGAGGTTGGGAATCACGACGAGCAGGCAGCTGCTGACCAGCTGTGCATCGACAAAACCACCCAAATAGTGGTTGCGTGGGTCTTCCAGCAAGCCTTGCCAAATGGCCTGCACTTGGTCCTGCGCTGGCAGCGCCTCATCCTGCGGATGAAGATGGGTGTAGAGCTGCAGCAGCGCCGTCAGGTCAGACAGGGCCAGCGGACGAATGACCAAGGGGGAAGAAGGATGGGACATCACAAAGGCTCAGAAATGGGAGGCGATGCTGCATCCTAAGCGCTTTCCCGGCTAGGCCTACAGCAGCACCAACCCCGGCGGCAGGCTGTCGCCCAGGCTGCGCTGCTGGTCTTCGGCATCCATCTCCACCACCTGGCTCACCATCGTGATCCAGCGCTCGGGCGCGCCGCTACTGCGCATCTTGTCCAGCACGTCCGAGCGCAGCGCATCGGGCAGATCGCGGGCGCGGTCGCCGGTCATGCGCGCCATCTGCAGCGCAGCAAACATGGCGGTCTCGTTGCGGCGCCAGTCCTGGGCCAGCGTGGCCTGCACAAATTCCTGGGCTGCGGCAGGCGGCATCACCAAGTGCGCATTGGCGGCCATTGGCTGGCGGGCGGCCAGGCGGCCAATGGCCCACCAGGTCTGCACGGTTTCGCCCTCGCGCTTCAAGCGCTGCAGCATCCACTGGCCCATCTCCTGGCGGTACTGCCAGGGGACAGCCTCCATCGCGGCAAACAGGCGCAGCATGTCGTCATAGCTGCCATGGCTACTCTTGCCGCCACTGCCATCGGCGCGCTTGCGGGCGGTTTGCTGCACGGCCTTTTGCATGTGGCCGGCCACATCTTCGAGCAGCTCCATCTGCTGCGCTTCATTCAGCCCGGCAGCAACGCGGCGCCAGAACACCCACCATTCCGTCCAGTTGCCCGGCTCCTTGCCATGGCCCAGGCCTTGCGGGTACAGCGCCCAGACCTGCTCCACGCGCCAGGCATCGAGCTGCGCGCCCAGGCCCGGGCGCAGGCACCAGCCGGCCAGGTTCAGCCAGGCGCGCTCATGCTCGGGTGTGCGGCGGCGGCGCTTGGCACGCGCCAGCAGCGCATCAAACATGGCCCGCAGCAGGGCCAGGTCCCAGCTCGTGCGCGGGCCCAAGAGCCGCTCCAGCACCTGGCGCAGCTGGCGTACTTCCTTGGCGTCCACCGCCTGCGCCTGGTTGCCAAAAATGCGGTCGATCTGCGCAATCGCCTGCTCCCGGCGCGCGCTGGCCCGTGCATCGTCGGCACTGTCATTGGTGGCTGCGCTGTCATCCGCTTCCTGCACGGCGCCGCGCAGGCTGAGCGGCAGCAGCCAGGATTGGCGGGGGTCATCGACGGCCAGGCAGCGCACCTCCAAGGTGCCGACTTCGGTCATGCTGGCTTGCAGCTGCACCTCGATCTGGGCCTTGTTCTGGCCCTCGGGCGCGGGCAGCACGGTGGCGAGCGGTGGCAGCTCTACCCAACCGTCCCCCTGCAGCGGCGCTAGTTGCCCGGCCTGGGCCGGCAGGCTGGGCAGGCTGTTGGCCAGCAGATCGAAGCGCACCGCCTGGCCCAGCTTGAGCGCAAAGCGCCGGCCTGATAGAACGATTCGCACCCCTTCCTGCGTGCCGCGTGGCAGCAGGCACAGACCCTGGGGCGCTGCGCCTTGGGCACCGGGCAGCAGCAGCCAGTAGCTGCGGGCCGATCCGCCACCAATCTGCGGCAAACGGCTGCGCAGGCTGGCCGCAGGCGGCGCTGCTGCATCGTCAGTTGCGGGCATTGCTACAGCTGGCTCAGGCTCGGGCGCAAAACGGGTCAGGCCATAGGCGGCCGCGCCCCGGGCCACGGCCCAATCCGGGTGCGGGTTGTGCAGCACGCGCACCGGCGCGCCGCGCCAGGCTGACAACTGCTGCGTCAGCCGCTCCACCACCGCATGCGCATGGAACACGCCGCCATTGAGCAAGACGGTATCGGGCAGCGCCTGCGCACCGCCATCGCCACTGCCACTGCCACTGCCACTGCCACTGCCGCTGCCACTGCCACTGCCGGCATGTTGCGCCAAAAACTGCGCCAGATGCCGAGTAATAGCCGCATCTGCCGGGTATGGCAGCCCAAACCCGCGCAAGGCGCCCTGGCGTTTGCCGGGCACCGTGCTGCGCTCGGTCAGCGGCAAAAATCCTTCGACCACCCATTGCTGCACCTGGGTGCGGCTCAGGTGGGCGGTCTTGCTTTGGGCCAGCAGCCGGCTGCCGCCGCCCAGCAGGGTCACCGCCACCTGCTTGGGCGCATCGGCGGCCAGCAACTGCTCCTTGGCGATGCGGCAGCGCTGCACCAGCTGCGCAAAACGGGCAGCGGGCAGGCGCTGGCCCTCGGGTGCAAACTGGGGCTCGAGCTGATGCGCCAGGGCCAGGTCCATGTTGTCGCCGCCCAGCATCAGGTGCTCGCCCACGGCCGTACGCGTCAGGCTGGGCAGGCCGCCATCGGCAGCGGGCTCGACCTGGATCAAGGTCAGATCGGTCGTGCCACCCCCCACATCGACCACCAGCACCAACCGGCTGTCCGCCAGCCGTGCGGCCAGCTGCTCACCCTGCAGCACCAGCCAGTCGTGGAAAGCGGCCTTGGGCTCTTCGAGCAAATGCACCTGGGGCAGGCCCGCCAGCTGGGCGGCCTCCAGGGTCAGCGCACGCGCGCCCTCGTCAAACGAGGCCGGCACCGTCAGCACCACGATCTGCGCGTCCAGCGGCGCCTCTGGATGCGCCTGCTCCCAGGCCGCCTTGACATGGGCCAGGTAGGAGGCCGATGCCGCCAGCGGCGATATCTTGGCGACCTCGTCACCCGCGCCCCAGGGCAGGATGGCCGCGCTGCGGTCCACCCCCGTGTGCGACAGCCAGCTTTTGGCGCTCGCCACCAGGCGGTTGGGCACCGCCGTGCCCAAATCCCGGGCCCAGCGGCCCACCACCGCCGGCGCTGCATCGCTCGCGCCTTGCGGGGGCCAGGGCTGCTGCCAGGCATCGCCCAGCTCGCCTGCTGCCGCCTGGTAGCGCACGGAAGGCAGCAGGGCCTGCTCCTGTACCTCTCCCGCGCTGCTGCGCTGGGGAAGGGTCAGCAGCGCAATCTCCTCGCCCGTCCCCGTCAGTGGTGCATAGGCCACCACCGTGTGGCTGGTGCCCAGATCGATACCAATGACATAGGAGGGAGACGAGGAATTCATAAACGGCCAAGCGAGACGGCAACACCCGGCAAAGGCCTGCCGGGTAGGCGAATCGTAACAATTCTTGCAAAGACCTGGGGGTCTCTGCAGAACCCTGGCTCATGGGACGGGCGCGGATCGGGATGTGCCGCCACGGGGGCAGCACAGGGAGAGGCGGAGATCAGTGCGGTGAAGGCTGATGGCGTGGGGGCTCAATCCCCGTAGCCCTATGGGTTGCTTCTGACGGTCTCTGAACGATCCGATGCTGCCGCTCAGCCTATTCCGTAGCTGGAATTCGACTTATCCCGAAATAGGATTGTGGAAATGGCATTGATTTAAGGACGCTTGAAAAGAATAGTCATTTCAGCCAGCGGAACTTTGTAGCCACAAGCTTTAAAAAAGTGCTTCGCCTCACCCAGGGCTTTGATATAAATTGGCACGCCCGGCCATTGCTTTTCGACTACCTCAAGCATCGCCCGCCCAACTCCATGACCCTGAAACTGGTTGTGTACGATCAATTCACCGAGCATGGTGCTAAAAGCTCCGTCGCTGAAAGCAGACAAATATCCGATGAGCAGTCCTGAAGCTTCACGAGCATGAACAACCAAGGGGTATGCAGCATTGGAGACAACGAACAATTTGCTGTCCTCTTCGCTTCCCCAACCAACAGAGCGAGCGAGTTGCGCATACTCTTCAGCAGTGACGTCTTTATTTGTTGAGACACGAAAATCAAAAGAATCATTCATATCTTGAATGCAAGCTGAGTGGCTAGGCCAAATATCAACGCACGCAGATGAGCATGATCTCCAGCGGAAAACGCTTGCGTTTGATCACTGGCTTGAGGGTTTCTGGCGTGGGCTGTGCGCAGGATTTCATCACATCATCCGACCAGTCGTGGCTTACTGCGACATAACCATGACGCCTTCCTAGTAGGAGCTCGTTACTGTGGAAGTAAACAAATGATTGAACGGCAGCAACTGGCCGGATGCAGCCGTGCCCACAACGCTTGGCCTCATTCCCCTTTTGGCATAATTAACGCCTCTTGGAGCTGCTCCATCCGCATATGGCTGGGTCCATAGGCTCAAGCTCGGTAGCGAGTGCGGCATAAGCAGTGGCGCGATGCATGTGTGGTGGAAGTGTCCGTTTGTGGCCCAGATGCAGCCTGGGGCAAGTTTCTTGGCGTGCTACTTCTTCATGAGGAACGCTGCAACCAGGGCGTTCGCGTGCCCATGACCGATCTGGTGCTGGGTCTTGAGGCAATTGACCAGCTCCATGTGCTTCAACGGACCCGCATTCTGAAGAATCTCCATCCAATGCGTTATTGGCTTGGCGTAGGTCTTTTCGATGGAAGGAAAGTACGAGGCAGGTCCTTTTACCTTGGATGTCTCGGCCATGGAGTGCTCCTTTGAAGGGTGAGGATAGTGTCCCCGTGCAATGCCTAGTTCGGCATTCTGACTGAGTTGCGGGCCCCTGCCTAGATAACGAAGTTTGGCCAGTTTCTGCCGCAGGGGCGAAGAGCCGCTCCTGGCTGGCCGTAGACACGCTGAGCGTCTATTCGGCCACCCTTTCCGCTTAAATTTTCACCATGTGCACAGTCCGTGGGGAATGCGCTGAAAACGGTTGCGCGAGGGCCCGCGCATCATCGGGTGTTTCATCCTTGTGATGCGCACCAGGAACCATGCAGCAGGAGTTCGACCCGGCACCGACAGCAAGGCACCGTTCCCAATCTCCAGCCAGCCATTGGCAAGCCAGACGGGCAACGCAGCCGCCCGCCCATCCCGCATCATCCCCCTCAAGCGGCCACCGCCAGTGCGCTCAGCGCCTCCGCCAAAAAGCGCTCCGTCGTCCACGCCTCGCGCACCAGCACCTGGCGCGCCGTAGACGTCAAAGCAGCCGCATACCCCGGGCGCAACAGCGCAAACTCGCCATGTACCTGGGCGATAAAGGGGTCAGGCGCCGCTGCAGGCACAGGCGCGCCAGCGATGATCGGCCGGCCCAACAGGCGCGATGTGATCTCGGCCACACACAGCGCGCCGGGCTGGTGCGAGAGCAGGAGCAGCCAATCAATGCCAACAAGGGCCTGCCTATCCCAAGACAAGCAAGACAAAAAATGCGCTGCCTATTCAGCGCTTGCGTTGTGACCGCATCCACCACATTTGCCATGCGGCTCCCACCACAAAAATCGCCAGCCAAGCGAGCACCGTGCCGCGCACCAAAGGCGATTCAGGGCCTGAGGCCAGAGGATGGCTGACCGGCAGACGCGTCAAGGTTTCACCGATGGCAGGGACCAACAACAGAAAGAAGCTGAACGAAAAGCCGAACTGCGACAGGTAGGGAGCGAGGCGTGGAAACAGCGGCAGCTGCCGGATGAGCAATGACCCGCCCATCACCAACAGCGCCAGAATGCCCAAGGCATGGCCGGCGTTGAATCCTCCGGTGCTGGACAGGCCGAACGCCGTCAGCACGGACAGCAGCATGCCGACCAGGTACAGCTGACCCGAGCGCTTGGCCGGCTCAATGGCGCGGTAGCGGACAAAGCTGTACAAGCCGGCAGCGAGCGGCAGCACACTGATGGCGGTATGGAAGGCGCCAAGCGAGGAGATGGGATGAGGCATAGGGTGGTCTTTCTAAAAACAACCGACTAGTTGATTGGTTACATGGGCAAAAAATAGAGGGCCCGACACCCTGGGTGACCGGGCCATTCTTCAAGCTGCCAGCCGATGTATCGCCACGCGCACGATCGTCTGGAAAGCATCGGGATCATTCAAGGCGCGGGCCGTCAGCATCGCGCCGTGCACGGTGGACATCAACGCGAGCGCTTCTACCGGCGCATTCGCTTCTGGCTTGAACTGCGCTTTGGCCTGGCCCTGCGAGATGACGGCTGCCAGCCACTGCGTCAGATCCTGGAAATAGCCACGCACTTCCGCCGCTATTTCAGCCGGGATCATCGGCGCTTCTGCGGCCAGCATCGCGCAGATGCACATCGTCGATGAACCGTCGCGTATGCAGCGCGCCCAGTAATCCACATAAGCGTTCAATTGGGCTTGCGGGTCATCGCCCAAATGCTGCTGCATCGCTGCCAAGCCCTCCACAGATTGCTGCCGATGCCGTTGAACCACCGTCAACACAAGATCCGCCTTGCTGGGGAAGTGGTGGTGGATGCTGGCCTTTCCTATCCCTACCTTTTCAGAGAGATCCGCATAGCTGAAGCCGTTGTAGCCGCCAGCGGCCAACAATTGGCGGGCATGTTCTGCCAATTCAGTGGCGCGGGGGGAGAGTTCAACAGTCATTGGGTGGGCAGCTAGCGCTTTCAAAGATGAGCCATTCTACTAGTTGATCGGTTAGCGTCAAGCCTCTTTGGCTGTTGGCCGAGCCACGCTGTCGCAGCAGCCCTAGCTCACACAGAAGCGCGTAAAAGCCGTTCGGACAAGGCAGAAAAGCGCACGCTGGGCAGCAGAAAGCAGAGCGCCTCCGGGTCCGCATCCAGCCTCTGAAGCACAGGGCAGTCCAGGGTTTGCGTGTCCAGCACCAAGGGGTGCACCGAGGCGACATCCACCGGCAAGTCAATCGTGGCTAATGCCGACCTGCCAGGAGCGCCCTCCGCTGTCGGCACCTCCACCACCGCAGCGTCCTGGGAGGCCAGGCGCACAATCGCATCCGACCAGTCATCGAACATACCGGACCAGGGAGGCGACAAAACGGCCTCCCCTGCCCTCACCGCCCTCGCCCCCAATCTCGGCGCGCTGCCATCGCCGGGCGCGATGTCGACAATGGCCTCATCAGCGTTCACGCGGAAATCGAATCCAGCTGGCCAATGGGATGGCAAGGCATCACTGAACAAGCGCGTTCCGGCCACATGGGCGAGGCTGTCCATCACGTTGTAGACAAAGGCGACGGTGGGAATGGGCGGCGCATCAGCCAGCGGCTCTGCCAGGTACAGGCGCCAGTTGCTCTGCAACGGCGAAGTCATCAAGCGCCTCAAAGGCCCCATCCACCGAGGACCAAAATGGCCATGCCGATAGGTCAGCACGGTGAGAGGGGTGCGCCCCTGGTAAGACCAAAGGCGCGCGCCCGGTGGGGCAAAGGGTGCTGCCAGGGCTTCGTCCACCAGCCAATTCATATAGACCACATCCACCACATCGCTGTCCAAGGTCATGAAGGGCAGACGAGACATCAGCGCTCGCCGATACGTGGCAAAGCGATGCGAATTGAGCAGCTTGGCCAGGCCATTGCCAAACCTGCCGTTGTACGGGTGTGTGTAGAGGTGATGCATGGACGCGGTTGACAGCAGCGCTGGCTGGCACCGTTGAGCGGTGATGGCGGAAGGCCGTTTCTGACCGAAAACGCCATATTAGCGCCAGCAGCCCGTCACCATGCGACTCCCTCCACGATGGAGCAACCTAGGGACCGGCTGCTAAGCAAGTCTGTCGCCGCGACACAACCGGCCACGGCTGCTATCACTTGAGGGGTCATTGCACCCGTTTCGGATCCCCGCGCACAAAGTCCACCACGGTCGGCAGAACCGGGGCTAGCCAGTCCAGCGGCCGGGCCAGCGCGGCAACGGTCGTCACGTGGCTGAGGTGGTCAAAGATCCGTATATCCACGTCGGTACCGGCAGCCCGTAAGCGGTTTGCCAAGCCGACGGTGTTGCGCTGCGTGTCCACCACCTTGTCATTGCGTGCGGCCAGCAGCAGGGTGCGGGGGGCTTTGGCGTCGGCGTAGAAGATCGGCTGGGAATCGGCCGGGGTGTGTGGCCAGTTAAACGCCACCTGGACCTGGGGGTCCACAATCGGCAAAAAGTCGTAGGGCCCGGCCAGCCCAATCCAGCCCGCAAGCCGATCGGGTGTCAGGCCCAAAGGTGCCAGCCAGCGCGGGTCCAGCGCCAGCATCGCTGCGTTGTAAGCCCCGGCCGAATGGCCCATCACCATCACCCGCGAAGGGTCGCCACCCAGGCTGGCGGCGTGCGCGAAGGTCCACTGCAGCGCCAAGGCGCAATCGCCCAGAAAGCCCTCGTACTGCACCTGGGGGCTCAGCCGGTAGTCGGCGACCACCGCGATGATGCCGTTGGCCGCCAGCGCTTCGCCGACAAACCGGTACTCGGCCCGCTCGCCACTCGTCCAGTTGCCGCCATAAAAAAACAGCACCACCGGTGCACTGCCTGGCGCCGTGCCTGTCGCTGGCTGGTACACATCCAGCAGATGCCTTGCATCGAGCCCATAGCGCACGCCGGTGGGGCCGTGGTAGGTGTCATGTGCCACCAAGTGGTCCAGTACTTGGGCACCAGAACACCCGGACAGCAGCGCTGCGATGGCGGAACCGATGCCGAGGAGGCTCAGACGGCGACTCATGGGGGTGGAAAGTTTAGAAGAAATGGGCATGTGCGCTATACGCCGCTATACGTCTTTTGGATTCATACCCTGGAGTGTGCGGAACGCCCTACCAGCGGCAGATCCTTCAAGCAGTTATTTCCACCAGTCTGCGTTGAAGCTAGTTCTACGCCTCTCAGCGGGTACCGGAAACTTATGTAGGCCGAATGAGCGCTATAGGTTGAAGTGGCGCTATGACCCCAGTGCTGCCACCCCAGCTCCAACCTCGGTTCACCTTTGGCCAGTTGCATGCCGAACTGGATGCAGAGGAAATGAACGCGTCACTCCTACAGCTTCAGCTGCGCACAAGCCGTACAACAAGGTTTTGCAAAAGGAGACTGTGATGACCACCACCGCCAACCCTTATCAGGCCTGTATTGACGCATGCAACGCCTGCGTGATTGCGTGCAACGAATGCTTTGCAGGATGCCTCAAAGAGGACGATCCCAAGATGATGGCACGCTGCATGGCGCTGGATGTCGATTGCGCAGCCATCTGCTCGCTCTCCGTGGGTGCCATGGCGCGCAACAGCGAAATGGCGAAACACTTCTGCAGGCTATGCAGCGAGATCTGCCTCGCCTGCGCGAACGAGTGCGCCCATCACCAGCATGACCATTGCGTGCGATGTGCGGAAACCTGCAGGGCCTGTTCCAAGGCCTGCTTGGCAATGGTCAACTGACGAGGCGGCGCCAAATGCCAAGCAGGTCCGCACCTGCCCGCTGATTGAACAGCACCCCCACAAGTTGGATATCCGTCCAACCGATGGGGTGCCGTTAATGCACACCGGGCACTGCCAGCCTACTTCCCTCCGCCTCAAACTGCCACAGCCAAAGCCCCCAACTCCTCCGCCAAATACCCCTCCACCGTCCGCGCCTCCCGCCCCAGCACCTGCCCTACCGTCGCAGTCACCGCAGCTGCATGCCCCGCGCGCATCAGCGCAAAAAACTCCCCATGCACCTGGGCGATAAACGGGTCGGCGGCGGCAGCTACAGGCGCGGCGGCGGTAATGGGTCGGCCCATCAGACGCGATGCGATCTCAGCCAGTTTTTGTGGGCGCAGTGCCTGGCTGCCGGTCAGCACCCAGGGGCCTGTCGCCGTGCCCAGCCGCTGCTGGGCGGCCTCGGGGTTCAGCAGCGCTTCAACAGCAACATCGGCGATGTCGCGGGCATCGATATAGGAGACACCAGCGCCCAGGTGCTGGGAGCGGATCACAACGCCGGTGCGCAGCTCCCCGGCGATGCGCGACAAACCCACCTGCATCCAGGCATTGGGGCGCAGCACAACATGGGAGATGCCACTGGCCTGCAGGCCTTCCTCGATGCGGCGATGGGCATCGCCGGACAGCGAATGGCCGGGCGGGGCTATGGTCCAGTCCGAGCCGGAGAGCTTGACGATGTGCCGCACGCCGGCAGCGCGCGCGGCTTCGACCACGCGCAGTTGCTGCTCGGCCAGCGCAGGGCTGATCGGAGAGAGCAGGAAGAGACGCTCAATGCCGACGAGCGCCTTGCCCAAGGTGGCCGCATCCTCAAAACAGCCCTGCGCTATCTCGACGGTATCGCCCCACAGCGCCCGCGCAGTAGCGGCCTGGCGCACGAACACCCGGGGTCGCGCTTGCCGGGCCAGCAGGCGCGGCACCAGCAGCTGGCCCAGGCGGCCGCTCGCGCCGCAGACCAGCACGCGGGGATGCGGGTGCGCACTCATGCCCGCAGCGCCTCGGGCTGCGCCACGCTTTGCGCGGGCGCATTCTCGGCCAGCAAACGGTTCAGCGGCCGGGCATCGACCCAGTCGGTGACCGAGAAATCGGCCGGCAAAAAGCCCCACTCCAGCAAAAAGTCCTTGAAGTAGCCGATCGCATCGACCAGTTCGGGCTCCAGGCTGATGCCCAGATGGCGGTGGACATCGGCGCCGTTGGAGGCCAGGATGGCCTCTTCGCTGGTGGCGATCTCGCGGGCCACAAAGCGCAGGGTCTCATCGGGATGGGCCTGGGCCCAGCGGCCGGCGCGCTGCACCACGCGCAGCAGCGCCAGCACCAGGTCCGGGCGCTGGTCGGCCAGTGCGGCGTCCACCGTCAAGGTGCGCGGCGTGCCATTGTTGATGCGCACGCGCGGGTCGGGGTGGCGGCCAAATTCGCTCACCAGCTGCGCGCCGATCAGGTTGGCCACCAAGAGGCCCTCGGCGCCTTTGACAAAGATCGCATCGACCTCGCCGCGCACCAAGGCCTCAGCCTCGCGGAAGTACGGGTGGCGGCGGCGCAGCCCAAACAGGCTGGGCGTGCCGTGCTGCTGGATCACCGACTCCTCGATCACCAGATCGACCAGTTGCACATCGCTGTGCTGCAGGCCCACCAGCGACAGGCCCGAGACCAGGCCCTTGAGGGCGGTGGCGCGGTGGAAATCGATCAGGTCATTGACGCGCTGGGGCACGCCAAAGCGCTTGCCCGCCAGGTCCTCGGGCTTGTCGATGCCCCGGCCCGGCAAGGTCACCAGCGCCTGGAACTCGTCTGTCCAGGTGATGGCCACCAGGCGTGTATCGCTGCCCTTGGCGCGCGCCCAGATCGGCGGAATATTGCCGCCCTGGCGGAAGGACCAGGGCAGGCGGTGGTCAAAATGGCTCTCGCGCACACTGCGGTCCTTGGAGTCAAAGATGGACTCGACCCCAATGCCCAGGGCCGCAAAGGCCTGCTGCAGCCAGCCGTGCTGCGCGGCAATGCCCAGTGGCGACGGCACCGGGCAGCGGGTGTACCAAAGGGAGCTGGGTTGTTGACCTTGTACGTTCGATGTTTCGGAAGGGCTTGTCATCGGTTTCTCCTTGGGGGAACGGGATCAGGACGCGGCCAGCCAGACGCCGGCCAGGTTGCCGGCCACGCCGTCTGCGCCCACGGTGTGGTTGCGCACGCGTTTGTCGGCAATGGTGTAGATGTCGGGGGCGACCAGGGTGATGTCGGGCAGGTCGGTAGCGATGTGTTTCTGGAACTCGGCCACCTCGCGGATGCGCTGGGCCTCGTTCATCTCGACGGCGGCGGACTCCAGCAGGCGGTCCACCTCAGGGCTGGCGTAGTGCGAGCCGTTGGAGAACGGCAGCCCGCGCTGAAAGCTCTTGGACCAGTACAGGCGCTGGATGCCCACCGTCGGGTCAAAGGTGTTGCTCATCGCGCTCACATGCAGGTCAAAGGCGCGGTCGGTGTAGATGCGCTTGATGTAGGTGGCAAAGTCCTGGCTGTTGATCTGCACATCGATGCCGATGCGCCCCAAGGCCTGCTTGAGGAAGTCACCCGTGCGCTGGCCGCCCTCGTTGGGGATGGGGGTCAGGTTCAAGCGCGCGCGCCACTGGCCGCCGGCCTTGCCGCGCGTGAGGCCCGCGTCGTCCAGCAGCTTCTCGGCACGCTTGAGGTCATAGGGCAGCACCGGCAGATCGGGCACATAGAACTTTTTCAGCGCCGGGTGCACCGGCCCGGTGGTCAGCTTGCCCTGGCCGTACCAGGCCACCTTGAGCAGGTTCTCGCGCTGCAGCGCGTGGGCAATGGCCTGGCGCACGCGCAGGTCCTTGAGCAGCTCGCTCTCCAGGTTGAACTCCAGCCGGTAGACGCTGTTGATGTACTCGTAGCCCCGGGTCTCGAACTGCAGGCCCGGCTTGGCGCGCAGGCGCTCCACCTCGGCAAAGGGCACCGGCGAGCTGGGCGCAATCTGCACCTGGCCGCTTTCGATGGCCGCCGTGCGCGCGGCGGCATCGGGGATAAAGCGCACCACCAGGCGGTCGATATAGGGCTTGTCGCCATCCCAGTAATGGGGGTTGCGCTCGTAGATCACATGACTGCCGCGCACCCATTCCTTGAACACAAAGGGGCCCGTGCCCACCGGCGCATTGTTCGCCGGGTTGGTATCGGCCCGGCCGCTGGCATACAGGTGCTTGGGCACGATGGGCGACTCTGAGGCCGCCAGTGCCGTGATCAGGTAGGGGATGGGGCGGCTCAGCTGCAGCACCACGGTATGCGCGTCGGGCGCCTGCACCTCCGCCACGCCCGCAAAGGTGGCGCGGCCCCGGGGGTGGAACTCCTTGAGCAAGGCAATCGAGTGCACCACATCGGCCGAGGTAAAAGGCTTGCCGTCATGCCATTTGACGCCCTGGCGCAGCTGGAAGCGGTAGACCAGGCCATCGGGGCTGATCGACCAGGCAACAGCCAGCTGCGGCTGCGGGTTGAGGTTGAAGTCATAGGTCAGCAGCCCCTCGGTGACCTTGCCCGAGATCGTCACCGACGAGCCGGCGGTGTGCGCAATCGTCGTCAGGGTTGGCGGCTCGGGAAAGAGCAGCAGGTTCAGGGTGCCGCCTTTTTGCGGCTTGTCCTGCGCCCAGGCCAGGCTGGGAACTGCCGTGCCGATGCCGGAGGCAGCAGCGGCCAGCATAAAGTGGCGGCGCGTGGCGAGCGAGAAATCGGAATCAATAGACATGCGAGGTACCAAGGGTAAAAACAGGGCGGCGCTCAGGCAGCGGCCTGGTGCCGTTGCAAGGCCGCGCGGCCGGTGTTGCTGCGGATCAGGCTGTTGGCCGGTGAATGGATCTGGCTGCACAGCACATTGCGCAGATGGCGCTCCAGCGGATTGCGCCGCGCCAGGCCGTGGTTACCGGCCAGCTCCAGCGCCAGCTGCACCACGCGCAGCGCGTTGTCCACCGCCACATGCTTGGCCACGGCAACCAGGCCATCGGGGGCCGTGCCGCTGTCGTAGGCGCGGGCATGGCTGTCCAGCAGCCAGTCGCTGGTCTGCAGCAATACCTCGATCTCGCCAAACTTTTCCTGCACAGTGGCGAGCGACGCCAGGTTGGCACCGCCCAGCGCGCTGGGGCGGCGCTGGTTCAAAAAAGCGCCCAGCCAGTCGCGGGCTGAGCGCGCCGCGCCGTCATAGACCGTTGCCACCAGGCTGAAGTACCAGGCAATGCCATGGGCCTCGCGCTGCAGGCCCAGGCTGGCTGGGCGCAGGCCCACCGCATGGTGCTCGGGCACCCAGGCGCCGTCGAGCACCAGGTCCTGGCTTGCGGTAGCGCGCATGCCCAGCGGGTTCCAGGTATCGACCAGGCGCGCACCGGCCGTGCCTCGGGGCAGCACAAAACTGCCCAGGCGCGGCTCGGGCTCATCAGTCACCGCCAGCACGCTGATCCAGGCCAGCAGCGGGCCGCCGGTCACATAGACCTTGTGGCCGCTCAGCTGCCAGCCACCGGCCACGCGCCTGGCCCGCGCCGCTGGCAGGCCGCCGTGCGAGGGGGAGCCCAGCTCCGGCTCCACCTGGGCGGCGTTGAGCAAGGCGGGGCCTTGCAGGCTGGCTGCGATCAGCTCGTCCGCCAGCGCTGGCGGCCACTCGCCCTGCCCCGCGCGCTGCGAGCGGGCAATCGCCGCATGGTTGCTGTAGTGCATCGCCAAAATCAAAGCGACTGCCGGGTCGCCCTGGGCAATGGCTCCCACCACTGCACGCGCGCTGGCCAGGCCGGCGCCATGGCCACCGGCCTCGCGGGCAATGGTCAGCCGCAGCAAGTCGGCCTGGTGCAGCAGCGCAAACTGCGGCGCCGGTGCAGCGCCACTGGCGTCATGCGCCTCCGCCAGTGCGGCCAGCTTGCCGATCAGCGCCTGGGCGCGGGCCAGCAAGGCGGCCTCGTCCAAGGCCGGGCCCGGGCTGGCCGCTTCCCGTGGCGGCTGCAGCACTTGCAGCACGGCGCTCATGCATCCCCCTGCGCATAGCGGGGCGGCACCACAAAGCCGCCCTGGGCCTGCTCCCAGGCATGGGCAAAGGCAATCGTGGTGCGGTCTTCCAGATAGGGGCCGACCACCTGGGCGCTGATCGGCAGGCCGTCATCGTCCAGCCCGACCGGAAAGCTGGTCGCAGGCAGGCCTGGCAGCACCGGCAAACCGGCCCAGTAAAACAGCTCGCCAAAGCCGATCTCGCGCACCCCATCGGCATAGGCCACGGGAAAGCGGCGCTCCTCCTTGTGGCCCTGCTGCTGGTGCGCAAAAGCGGGCGTCGGTGCCACGGGGGTCAGCACCACGTCATAGTCCTGGAACAGCTGCTCCCACTGGTGGCTCAGCGCATGGCGGTGCTCGTTGTCCTGCAGCCAGGTGGCATGGGGCAGGCTGGGCGCGCGCAGCAAGGCGGCCTCGGCGCTGCGGTCGTCGGGCTCCAGCTCGGCCAGGCGCTGCTGCTGCGCCTCGGTCAACGGGGCCGCGTTAGCCACCGACGAGCCCAGCAGGCTGCGGTAGGTGCGGTGCTGCTCGCTCAGATCAGGGCGCTGCGCAGGCGGCAGATCGCGCCACTGCGTGGTCTGCACGCCCTGGGCCTGCAAGGCGCTGACGACGCGCGCGATCACCAGCTGCTCGGACAGGCTCGCCTCCTGGCCCGGCCAGGCATCCAGCACCAGCACCCGAAAATCCTGCAGCCGCTGGTGGCGCGGTGGCGGCAGACTCGCCTGCCAGCCCTTGGCCTGCAGCGGATCAAGGTTAAGCAGCTGCTCCAGCGCCAGCTCCAGGTCGAGCGCAGTGCGCGCCAGCGGCCCGGCCACCGACAGATCACGCGCGCCAAAGCGCCCTTGCGGCGCGCCGGTGCCGCGCATCGAGATCAGCTCATAGCTGGTCTTGTGGCCAAACACGCCGTTGAAGTGCGCGGGGATGCGCACCGACCCACCAATATCCGTGCCCAGCTCCAGCGCGACAAAGCCGGCCGCCACGGCCGCCGCGCTGCCGCCCGATGAGCCGCCCGGTGTGCGCTGCAGATCCCAGGGGTTGCTGCTGCTGCCGTACACGGCGTTGTAGCTTTGCAGATCGCTCAGCGCCAGCGGCACATTGCTCTTGCCGATCAGCACCGCGCCCGCCGCGCGCAAGGCCGCGACTGCCGGCGCATCCTGCCGGGCGATATTGCTGCGGTAGTCCGGGTTGCCCACGGTGGTGGGCAGGCCGGCGACATCAAAGTTCTCCTTCACCGTGATCGGCAGGCCCAGCAATGGCTTGCGCTCGCCCCGCTGCAAGGCGGCGTCTGCCGCCTGGGCATCGCGCCGGGCCTGTTCAATCGCCCGCACCGGGATCGCATTGAGCTCGCCATCATGGCGTTCGATGCGGGCCAGCGCCTGCTCCAGCAGCTCGACCGCGCTGACGCGGCCATCGGCCAGCGCTTGCAACTGCGCACGGGCGCTGGCAAAGGCCAGGCTGGCGGCAATGCCGGGCGACGCTACTGCGCTCTCGCTCAGGGTGGTTTCGTTGGGAAAGTCGATGGTCGTCGTCATTTGCTAGCCTCCAGCCACAGGTCAGAAAAATCTCCAGACGTCAGGTCAATGCTGTTGTTGAGCCCATGCACCCGCGTGCTGTGTACCCGCAGCGCAGAGGGCACGGTGGCGATCGGGTAGACGGGGAGATCACGGCCAACGATCTGCTGAATCTCGCGGAACTGCGCGGCACGCTTGGCCTCGTCGACCTCGACAGCGGCCTGGCGGAACAGGTTGTCGACCTGTGGGTTGTTGTAATGCGAGGCGTTGATCCAGATCAGCGGGTTCTTGATGCCGTCGGACCAGTAGATGCGCTGCACGCCGACCGATGGATCAAACAAGCGGCCCAGGCCATTGAGGTTCAGGTCAAACTCGCGGGCGGTGTAGGCGCGCTTCAAAAAGGTGGGCAGGTCGCCATCCAGAATGTCCACCTTGATGCCCACCCGGTTCAGCGCCGAGCGCAGGTACTCGGCCGTCTGCTTGAACTGCGCGCCCGGGATATAGGTGAGCTTGAGCGCAAAGCGCTGGCCATTTGCCTGGCGCGGGTAGCCGGCGCTGTCGAGCAGCTGGTTGGCGCGGGCCACATCAAAGCCGTATTTGAACTCGCTGTCGTCGTAGTAGGCGCCCAGCACCTTGGGGATGGGCGAGTTCACCAGCTCGGCCTGCTTGTAGTAGACGTTGTTGACGATGAAATTGCGGTCCACCGCATGGGCAATCGCATGGCGCACCTCGGGCTTGGCCAGCACCGGGTTCTCCACGTTGAACTCCAGGAAGGAGGCATTGTTCAGGAACGCGTCATAGCTGGCATCGAGCTTGAGCGTCGGCTTTTGCAGCAAGCGGCCCAGGTCGGCCAAGGCCAGGTTCTGCGCCACATCGGCCTCGCCGGTTTCGATGGCGGCGGAGATGGCAGCAGGGTCACGTACAAAGCGGATCACCACCCGGTCCACATGGGGCACACCCGGGCGCCAGTAGTTGGGGTTGCGCTTGAGGATCACATGGCTGCCACGCACCCACTGCTCAAAGATGAAGGGGCCCGTGCCCACTGGCGCATTGGCGTTGGGGCTGCCCAGCGGGTCGCCATCGCCATAGCGGTGCGCCGGCACGATGGGCAGCTCGGCCGATGACAGCGACTTGAGCAAAAACGGCGCGGGCTTGGACAGCACCAGCACCGCCGTGTGCGCATCGGGCGTATCGACCCGCTCCAGGTTCTGCAAGGTGATACGGCCGCGCGGGCCGAGCTTCTTCTGGGTCAGGAAGGAATAGCGCACATCGGCCGAGCTGAAGTCGCGCCCATCATGGAACTTGACGCCCTCGCGCAGCTTGAAGCGGTACTGCAGGCCATCGGGGCTGACCGTCCAGGATGTTGCCAGCAAGGGCTGGGGCTGGAACTTGGCGTCATAACGCAGCAGGCCTTCGGTGATCTTGGCGCTGACATCGCGGTTGTCGGTCTTGGTGTCGAGAAAGGACACCAGCGAGGTCGGCTCTTGCGCGACCACGGACGTGACGGTGCCGCCCTTGACGGGCGTGGCCGGCGCCTGGGCGTTGGCAGCCCCAAAGCTGCTGGCAGCCAGCAGGCCCCAGGCCAGGTTTTTGTAGAGAGTTCGCATGGGCAATGGTCCAGGAGAAAAGGCGCAGACAAGGCGCGGGTAGCACGCAAAAAGCGCAAAGTAAAAACGGGAGGGACGGAGAAAGTCTGTGGATAAGTGCGGTGCACAGTGCAGTGCAGCGCAGGTGCTGCGGCTAGAAGCGCAGACCCGCCTGCTTCATCAGCGGCAAAATGCGGTCGCCAAAAAACTCCAGATCCGGCTTGAAGTCGAAGAAGCTCAGCTGCAGCCCATCGATGCCGGCGCGCTTGAGCTGCACAAACTGCTCGACCACCTGCTCGGGCGTGCCGATCACTTCGATATTGCCGCCGATGGCGCGGCGCTTGGGGGCATCAAGGGCGGTGCGGCCGCGCCAGGCATGGGCATCGCTCTTCAAGCTGCTAAAGCCCTCGGGCGTGCGCTGGTCCTGGTGGGCGACGATGGCATCGTGGTAGGCCCAGGTCTCAGCCTCGGTATCGCGGCTGATGACCATGGGGTTGAGCAAGGTGCGCACCGTGCGGCCGGCATTGCGCGCCTCTTGCTTGACGCGGGCGGCATGGGCGGGCAGCACCTCGATGGCGCGGGCAAAGTCCGATGCGCCGGGGCTGGTGATAAAGACCAGGTCCGAATGCCTGGCTGCAAAGGCAATGCCGGCGTCCGAGCCGGTGGCATTGACCAGCGCGGGCCGGCCAAAGCGCGGCTTGGGGCTGACAAAACCGCCGCCCAGCTTCCACGGCGAGATGCCTTCAAACGAGTAGTTCTCGTCGTAAGACCACAGGCGCTGCACCACCTCGATGAACTCCGAGGCCAGGTCATAGCGCCGGTCATGCTCGATCTGGTCCCAGCCAAACATCTTGTGCTCCACCTCGCGGTGGCCGGTGACGATATTGATGCCCCAGCGCCCGCCCGAGATATGGTCCAGCGTAGCCCCCCACTTGGCCAGGTGCAGCGGGTGCAACGGGCCGTAGAGCACATGGATGGTCGAGATCAGCATGATGCGTTGGGTGACCGAGGTCAGCGCCGCCGTGGTGGCAAAGGAGTCCAGCGCATCGCCATTGAACACCCCGCCATAGCCGCCCTTGGGCAGCCACTGCGACAGCGCAAACACCAGATCGAAGCCGAGGTTCTCGGCCTTGAGCACCAGGTCCTTGTTGTAGTCAAAGCGCCAGTCGGTGCTGCGCGGCAAGGTGGAGGCACTCCAGCCTCCTGCCTGGATCGGCAGAAACAGGCCCAGCAGAATCGGCTGCGCAAAAGCCTGCGACAGGGGGCTGTCCGGAAAATCCAGCGGCGAGGCGAATGTCTCTCTATCAGCGAGTTTTTCCAGCGGTATTGCAGAGTTCATGGGGCGGCCAAGGTTGTCAATACAAAGGAAGCCGAACCAGCCTTGAGATAACCAGCTATTCAGCATCCGCATTGGCTTGAATAATCCCATGAATCACCACCCCGCTCTTGCGCCGATTTTGCATTTGCATATTCAAAAATCAGCCATTGGCGCAGGCATACAAACAGAGCCGCAGGCGCAATGCCAGCGCTCTGCACAGCCTCCATCCGCGCTTATAGCTTGCGAACATATGCAGCAAACCAAACAAAATTTGCTGTCTCAGGTGCGAATCACCACAAAAAACTTTGGCGAGCAGACACCAACCGATAAAAATCAGATACCGATATTTGTTATTTAATTTACGCCTTTTGATATATGAAATGGCATGCTGCAAATACCGTTGATAACGCAGGAACGCTCCTATCATGCACAGGTCACCTCCCGATGAATAATGCGCATGAATACCACCCCACGTTTATTGCGATCGCTCTGGTTCAATGCCAAATATGCAGTGCCAACGGTGCTGGGCGTCGCGATTTTGAACTTTCTGCTGCTGCAGCTCACGCCCGGTGATGCGGCCGATGTGATGGCCGGCGAATCGGGGGCAGCGACGGCCGAGACCCTGGCGGCGCTGCGCACACGCTTTGGGCTGGACCTGAGCGTGCTCGAACAATTGCAGGCCTACCTGGGCAACCTGGCGCATTTCAGCCTGGGCTTCTCCCCGCGCTACAACATGCCGGTGATGGAGCTGATCGGCCAGCGCCTGCCCAGCACCTTGCTGCTGATGGGGCTGGCGCTGGCGATTGCGCTGAGCCTGGGCATTGCGCTGGGCACGGCGATGGCCTACTTTGCCGGCCGCCTGCCCGACCGCCTGCTGTCCGTGCTGTCGCTGCTGTTCTATTCGGTGCCGGGCTTTTGGACCGGGCTGATGCTGATCGTGCTGTTCTCGGTCAAGCTTGGCTGGCTGCCCAGTGGTGGCTCGGCCAGCATTGGCTCGCAGCTGAGCGGCCTGGCCGCCGTGCTCGACCAGCTGCGCTACATGGTGCTGCCGGCCACGTCGCTCGCACTCTTCTATGTGGCGATCTATGCCCGCCTCACCCGCGCGGCGATGCTGGAGGTGCAGTCGCAGGACTTTGTGCGCACCGCGGCGGCCAAAGGCCTTTCGCCCTGGCGCATCACCGTGCGCCATGTGCTGCGCAATGCGCTGCTGCCGGTCACCACGATGGCCGGCATGCACCTGGGCGGCATGCTCGGCGGCGCGGTCGTCGTCGAGACCGTCTACAGCTGGCCCGGCCTCGGGCGCCTGGCCTTTGAGGCCGTGCTCAGCCGCGATTTCAGCGTGCTGATGGGTGTGCTGTTTCTCTCTTCGCTGCTCGTGATCGCCGCCAATGTGCTGGTCGATCTGCTGCATGCCTGGCTGGATCCCCGAATCGAGGTGCGTTGATGTCTTTGTCTTCCTCTACCCAGGCGCTGCCGATCCCCCCGGCCGCCGCCCACCCGCTGGCGGCCGCACAAGCGGCGCACAGTACCACCAGCAACGCCGAGCCCGATGCCGCGCCCTGGCCGAATCTGCATGCGCCCGATGCGGTGCGCACCAGCACCAGTGCCGCCAACGCCGGCAGTGGCAGCCAGGGCTACCGCGCGCTGCGCGTTTTCCTGCGCAACCCCACGGCCATGCTGGGCTGTGGCTTTTTGCTGGCCGTGCTGCTGCTGGCGCTGACAGCGCCCTGGCTCTTCCCCGGTGACCCGCTGGACATGGTGGCCCAGCCCTTTCTCTGGCCCGGCCAGGATGGGGCCTATTTGCTCGGCACCGATTCGATGGGCCGTGATGTGGCCGCCGGCATTGCCCATGGCGCGCGGGTGTCGCTGTTGGTGGGCGTGTCGGCCACCTTGATCGGCCTGAGCCTGGGCATTGGCATTGGCGCCGTCAGCGGCTACTTTGGCGGCTGGGTCGATGACTTGCTGCAGCGCGTGGTGGTGCTGTTCCAGACGATTCCCAGCTTTATCTTGCTGGTGGTGCTGGTGGCGATTGCGCAGCCTGCGATCAGCACCATCGTCGTGGCCATTGGCCTGGTGACCTGGCCCACGGTGGCACGCCTGGTGCGGGCCGAGTTCCGCGCGCTGCGCCACAAGGAGTTTGTGCTGGCCGCCCGCGCGCTGGGCTACTCGCACAGCCGCATCATTCTGCGCGAGATGCTGCCCAATGCGCTGCCGCCCATCATCGTCACCTCATCGGTGATGGTGGCTTCGGCCATCCTGCTCGAATCGGCGCTGTCCTTCATGGGCATGGGCGACCCGAACGTCGTCAGCTGGGGCAGCATGATCGGCATGGGGCGCGACCTGCTGCGCACGGCCTGGTACCTGACTGCGGCTCCGGGCCTGGCCATCGTGTTTGCCGTGCTCGCCTTCAACCTGATTGGCGATGGCTTGAACGACGCCCTCAACCCCCGTCTGTCGCAGGAGCGCTGAATGTCCGAAACCTCTTTGTTGGATGTGCGCGGGCTGAGCATCCGCTTTCCGCAGCTCGATCCGGTGCGTGGGCTGAGCTTTTCGGTACAGGCTGGCGAAACCCTGGCCATCGTCGGCGAGTCCGGCTCGGGCAAATCGCTCACCGCCCTCGCGCTGATGCGCCTGCTGCCGCGCGCGGCCCGCATTGCGCAGGGCGAGATCCGCTTCAACGGCCAGAACCTGCTGGACCTGAGCGAGCCGGCAATGCGCCAGCTGCGCGGGCGCGAGATTGGCATGATCTTCCAGGAGCCGATGACGTCGCTCAACCCGGTCTACACCATTGGCTGGCAGATTGCGGAGGTGCTGCGCCAGCACGAGGGCTTGAGCGCCAAGGCCGCACGGCTGCGCGCCATTGAGCTGCTCGATACCGTGCGCATCCCCGATCCGCAGCGCCGGGTCGATGATTTTCCGCACCAGCTCTCGGGCGGCATGCGCCAGCGCGTGATGATTGCGATGGCCATTGCCTGCCGCCCACGCCTGCTGATCGCCGACGAGCCCACCACCGCACTCGATGTGACCATCCAGGCCCAGGTGCTGGACCTGCTCGACCGGCTGCGCAAGGACTTGTCGATGGGCCTGATCCTGATCACCCACGACCTGGGTGTTGTCTCGCAATGGGCCGACCGCGTGGTGGTGATGTATGCCGGCCGCGAGGTCGAGCAGGCCCGCCCCGGCCCGCTGTTCGACGAGCCCCTGCACCCCTACACCCAGGGCCTGCTGGCGGCATCGCCCCGGCTGCAGCCCGGCGCGCATTACCTCGATGGCCCGCTCACCGAGATTCGCGGCAGCATCACCTCGGCCATCGGCCAGGCCGGCTGCGCCTTTGCGCCGCGCTGCCCGCGTGCCCAGGCCTATTGCCACAGTGTGGTGCCGCCCTTGCAAGTAGCAGGCCCCCAGCGCCTGAGCGCCTGCCCCATCACCCTGCCTGCGTCTGCGCGCAGCGCCCACCTTGCCTAGGACCGCCATGAGCCTGCTGACTGTCAGCGATCTTCAGACCCATTTCAAACTGGCCAAGGGCGTGCTGCGCGCCGTCGATGGCGTGTCGTTCCACATTGCCAAGGGCGAGACCGTCGGCCTGGTCGGCGAGTCGGGCTGCGGCAAATCCACCCTGGGCCGCAGCCTGCTGCGGCTGGAGACGCCCACCGCCGGCCAGGTGGCGCTCGACGGCGAAGATATTCTGCCCTTGCAAGGCGCGCGGCTGCGCAGCCTGCGCAAGCGCATGCAGATGATCTTCCAGGACCCGTTTGCGTCGCTCAACCCGCGCCACAGCATCGGCACGATCTTGGAGACCCCTTTGCAGGTGCATGGCCTGGGCGACCGCGCCCAGCGCCGCCGCCAGGTCGAGCGCCTGCTCGACCGCGTGGGCCTGCCGCGCAACGCGCTGGGCCGCTACCCGCATGAGTTCTCCGGCGGGCAGCGCCAGCGCCTGGGCATTGCCCGCGCGCTGATGCTGCAGCCCGATCTGGTGGTCTGTGACGAGCCGGTCTCGGCGCTGGACCTGTCGATCCAGGCGCAGATTCTGAACCTGCTCATTGAGATGAAACGCGAGTTCGGCCTGTCCTATTTGTTCATCTCGCATGACCTGTCGGTCGTGCAGTACTTTGCCGACCGGGTGCTGGTGATGTACCTGGGCCGCATCGTCGAGAGCGCCGACCGCCGCAGCCTGTGGAGCAGCCCGCGCCACCCCTACACCCAGGCGCTGCTCGATGCCGTGCCTGACCCCACCCGCCACCGCCAGGCCGCCCCCTTGGGCGGCGACCTGCCCAGCCCGCAGAACCTGCCCACGGGCTGCCGCTTTCATCCGCGCTGCCCGCGCGCCACGGCGCTGTGCACTGCGCAGGAACCACTGCTCAGCGACAGCGGCAATGGCCACCTGGTCGCCTGCCACCATCCGCAGCTGCCACCGGCCTCTGAGGTGCAGACCTCCGTGATTTCCTTTCACTAACCCTTCGTTTTTTCTTTTGCCATGACCTACCGTTATCTCGGCCGCAGCGGCCTCAAAGTCTCCCGCCTCGCATTGGGCACCATGATGTTTGGCGGGCCGACCGATGAGCAGACCGCGCACGCCATCATCGCCAAGGCCAAGTCCCAGGGCATCAACTTCATCGACACGGCCGACGTCTACCAAAAGGGCCTGACCGAGCAGGTGGTGGGCCGCGCGCTGGCCAAGGATCGCCATGACTGGGTGCTGGCCACCAAGTTTGGCAACCCGCTGGGCGAGGGCCCGAACCGGCGCGGCACCTCGCGCAAATGGATCATCGAGTCGGTCGACAACAGCCTGCGCCGCCTGGGCACCGACTACATCGACCTGCTCTACTTTCACCGCGCCGATTTTGATGCGCCGCTGGGCGAGGCGGTGCGCGCGATTGGCGACCTGGTGCGCGCGGGCAAGCTGCGCTACTTTGGGCTGTCCAACTTTCGCGGCTGGCGCATTGCCGAGGTGGCGCACCTCGCGGACGCCGAAGGCATTGACCGCCCCATCGCCAGCCAGCCGCTCTACAACATCGTCAACCGCACGGCCGAGGCCGAGCAGCTGCCCGCTGCCGCTGCCTATGGCCTGGGCGTGGTCTCGTACAGCCCGCTGGCCCGGGGCGTGCTGACGGCCAAGTATCCGAATGTGGAAGCGGCCGAGCCCGGTTCGCGCGCCGCGCGGCTGGACAAGCGCATGCTCGAGACCGAGTGGCGCCCCGAGTCCATCGACATTGCCGCCGAGATCAAAAAGCACACCGACGCGCGCGGCATCAGCCCGGTGGACTTTGCGCTGGCCTGGGTGCTGAACAACCGCCTGGTGACCGCCGCCATCGCCGGCCCGCGCACGCCCGAGCAATGGGATGGCTATATCCGCGCGCTGGACTACCAGTTCACCGCCGATGACGAGGCCCTGGTCAACCGCCTGGTCGCGGCCGGCCACCCCTCGACCCTGGGCTTTACCGACCCCGGCCACCCGGTCGAAGGCCGTGTGCCCTATGTAGCTGCTGCGCCCACCCCCACGCCAGCGGCCGCTTAAACCCAACAGGTCCACCGCCATGAATGCCTCGGTTCCCCCCCTGCGCTCCCGCCACCCCAGCCGCGATGACCTGCTGGCCCGCCTGCCCCAGCTGGCTGCCGATATCGGCCAAGGCGCCGCGCAGCGCGAGCTGCTGCGCGAGCCGCCCTGGGCGGCCTTTGACCTGCTGCGCGCATCGGGCCTGGGCGGCCTGCGCATTGGCCGCGAACAGGGCGGGCCGGGCGGGTCAGTGGCCGATGTGGTCGAGGTGGTCAGCACCCTGGCCGCAGCGGATTCCAACGTGGCCCATGCGCTGCGCACCCACTTCAACACCACCGAGCTGCTGCGGCTGGAGACCAAGCCCTCGCCCCTGGCCCAGCGCCAGAACGCCTGGGCCCTGCAAGGCAAGCTGTTTGGCGGTGCCTTTACCGAGCTGGGCACGGCGCGCGCCGGCATCAGCACCTCCACCTTGCTGCGCGAAGGGCTGCACCACCGCTTGAATGGCAAGAAGTACTACGCCACCGGCACGGCCTATGCGGATTACTTCAACGTCTTTGCCACCAACGACGAGGGCCAGGGCGTCAATGCCGTGATCCCCGTGCAGCGCGAAGGTGTGCGGGTGCTCGACGACTGGGATGGCATGGGCCAGCGGCTGACCGCCAGCGGCAGCCTGGAGCTGAACAACGTGCTGGTCTATGACGACGAGATCAGCCCCGGCGCCCGCAACCACCTGGCCGGCCGCCATGCCTCTGCGCTGCGTCAGCTGATTTTGGTGGCGACTGCCGCCGGCATTGTGCGCAATATCCTGGCCGATGCGCGCCACTATGTGCTGCAGCTGGGCAGGCCTGCGATGCACAGCCCTGCAGAGCGCTCACGCGACGACCATTTTGTGCAGGCCGTCGTCGGCGAGCTGGCCGCTGCCAGCTATGCGATCGATGCCTTGATCAATGCCAATGCGCGCCAGCTCGACCAGGGCGCCTATGCCATCGTGCACGCGCCGCAAAGCGCGGACGATGTCGTGCTGCAAGGGGCTCTGGCCACCGCCCAGACCCAGCTGGTCGTCAGCCGCCTGGCGCTGAATGCCGGCGAGCGCCTGTTTGAAGTGGGCGGCGCGTCTGCCACCTCGCGCCAGCTGAACCTAGACCGGCATTGGCGCAACCTGCGCACCATCTTTAGCCACAACCCGCTGCTGCACAAGACCCGGGTGGTGGGGGACTATGTGCTCAATGGCACGCGGACGCATTTGGAGGAAGGGCGGGTGTTTTGAGGGGCCGGCGCAGGCACGCAGTGCAACGGTTATGAATGGGAATGCTAATAAATCAAAGATCTATGCATAAAACCAAATGCCTTCAATAAAGTTGACAATCTTTTCCAGACTCTAGGGAGCAACGCGCTAGCTAAATCAAATTGTTGCGGATATCTTGTAAAAATTACCTATTAAGTAAATTTTTACAAATAAACCATGCACCTCGCTTCCGAATCCGCGACTTCGCATCTGAGTTATTCACTCGCCAACACACCGCTGGGAAAGGCCTCCCTGCGCGGCAGCTTGATTGCCGGCCTGTTTGTAGCGCCTCAAATGGCGCTGGCCTGCCCCGCCAACCTGGCTGCATCGACGTACACCGCGCAGGCTTCGGATCACGGACTGACCTGTGTCTACACCGCAGACCCAGTGGCCGTCACTGTGGATGGATTCTCGGCGACAGGCTTGGTGCAGGCTAGCGGCAACACCACCTTCAATGGTGTGCTGACCATCACAGACACCAATGGTGATAACAGTCGCGGCATTCTCGTCTCCACCATAGGCGTGGCCAACTTCGTGAAGGACGTAACAGTCAACAAACCCAGCGGCCGAAACAATGCGGCGGGCATCGAGAAAGCTGGGTCCAATTCGGTAACATTCCAAGGCAATGTCACCGTCAGATCCAATACTGGCGCACCTTCTGGCACCTACAACACGCGCGATGGGGTGCGCAACAACGCAGGCAGCTCCGACTACCAGCAAGACCTCAGCATCACCAGCCAAGGCGGCACCCGCTCGGGCCTGTATGTGGGCGCGGGCACGGTCACGGTGGGCGGTAATCTCACGCTGGATTTCCAGTCCAACTATTACGCGCTCTACAGCTACGCACCGCTGTGGAGCCAGGGCGGCACCACCACCGTAACAGGTACCACCACGGTCAACACGGCAGCCGCCTCGGGCCTCACGCCAGGCGTCGTGGTGACGAATTCCCAAGTCACCCTGAATGGCGCTACCAGCGTGACGGTGGCAGGCACAGGTGCTGCAGCCGTGGATATCCGCATCGGGGGCGTTGCCAGGTGGCCGCTGGCAGGCAACACCATCACCGCATCGGGTGCCGCAGGCATTGGCCTGCAACTGCGCAGCAATGGCAGCTTTAGCGCAGGCTCGGGCCTTGTCGTCAATGCGCAGGGCAGCTCTTTCAACTACCTCTCGGCCAGCGGAAGTACCAGCCTGGATGCAGTCACCGCCACGACGGCCCCGGTGGTCTGGAACGCCGATGCGACCAGCACGGCCACCTACACCGGCAACGAAGGCCACTACAAGGGCAGCAGCCAGTTGGCGAGCGGCGGTCAGCTGACCTTGAACCTGAACCGCGCCGCCTTGTGGGAGGCCACCGCCGCCTCGTCCTTTACGGTGCTGAACCTGCAAAGCGATGCGCTGCTCGATGCCTCCTTGCTGCCCAGCCTGGCGGCCACGGGCAACCTGAGCAATGCCGGGGGCATCGTGTCGCTCGCTCGCAGCGATGCCAGCCCCAACAACACTCTGGCCTTGGCGGGTACCTATACCGCCAATGGCGGCAGCCTGGTGCTCAACACCGTGCTCAACGATGGCTCCACCTCGGTGAGTGATGTGCTGCAGGTGAATGCGACAGCGGCAGGTGGCAGCCCCACCCTGCTCTCGGTGCTGCCCGATGCGGCCAGCGCGCCGGCTTTCACCACGGGCAAAGGCATTTTGGTGGTGCGCGTGACCGGCGGCGCAGCCACCTCGGCGGCCAGTGTCTTTGCGCTGCCAGACGGTTTCCTGGACGCCGGTGGCATCCGCTATGAACTGGTGCGTGACGCAGAGGATGGCAACTGGTACCTGCGCTCAGTCGCCGCTGCGCAGCTGACCGTGAACAAGGTGGTGACCGCCCCTGCAGGCGCGGCGCCCTTTGCCGGCGAGATTCCTTTTACCGTGACCTGCACTGGCCCGGCTGCATCCTTCAGCGGCAGCCTGGTCGTTGCCGCCAACCAGGGCAGCGCTGCGCCCCTCACCATTCAGCAAGGGAGCGCCTGCACCGTGGCAGAAGGCGCGCTGCCCACCGCCCCTGCGGGCTACCGTTGGGCCGAACCCAGCTACACCCAGCCTGCGGCCATTGCCGCTGGTGCCAACACCGCAACCATTACCAACACTTTGGTCTCAACCGCCACCCCTACCGATGTAGGGACGCTCAAGCAAGTGCCAAGCCTGGGCAACTGGGCCGTCAGCGCGCTGTCGCTCACCATGGCACTGCTGGGCCTGGGCCGCATGCGCCGACGCACGACCTGATCGCGCTGCCTTGCTGCGGCCAGACGCAAAAATGCCACCTCCTGGTGGCATTTTTTTTTGGGCGGTGCTGCGTTGGCCAGCCTAGTTCAATTTACTGCTCCGCCGCCGCCTGCGCCCGCACATCAAACTCCACCTTCCAGCGCTCGCTGCCGTCCACGGGCACGGCGTTGAGTTCCAGCGTGCCGATATCGGTCACGCGGGCATGCAGGGTGACGGGGACGACCTCGCCCTTGGCGCGGCCTTCGGTGGGCAGGTTCAGCTCGATCTCCTGCAATTCCAGCAGCTCCTCGGGGCCCCAGAAGTCGAGCATGGTGCCGACGGTATCGCTGCGGCGCACGCTGGAGCCAAAGAAGCGCATGCGCACTGGCTCGCCCACGACGAGGCCAAACTCCTGCGTGTCGAGGGCCGCCTCGCTGCCCTCTTCCATGCCAAAGGGGGCCAGGCACAGCGCGGACATAGGGGGCTCCATGCCGGGGATCGCAGGCATGTTGGATTCGACGCCGACATAGTAGGACTGCGCGGTGCCGCCCCGGATGCGCACACCCCGGCCTTCGCGCACATGGCCGTAGTAGGCAGCGCCACGGGCAACTGCCAGGTCCAGGTTGGCGCCGTCCAGCAGGCGCGCGGGGGCAGCGCCTTCAGCGGCCAGCCAGCTGTTCAGCACTTGGGTGATGCGCTGCTCGATCTGCGGCGCCTTGAGCACGCCGCCGTTGAACAGGATGGCGGTGGGGTGCAAAAAGCTCGCGCCTTCGGGCTGGGTGCCCTGCAGGCCGTCGATCTGCTCGGTCACGCCGGCCTGGCGCGACAGGAAGGCGGCCAGGTGGCGGGTGACGGCAGCATCCTGCGCATAGGGCAGGCCCAGCTGGGTCAGCGCGCCACGCGCGCGGCTGATGGGCTTGTCGCTGACGGCCACTTGCGGGAAGAAGCCTTCGACCAGGGTGGCCAGCACTTCGCTGCGGGTCACCTCGGTGCGGATGCTGCCGCCGATCAGCTTGCTGCCCCGGCTGGGCACCACGACGGGTACGGATTGCAGCGCCTCATCGGACAGCAGCTGCTCCTTGGCGGCGCGGCAGCCATGGGCCAGTGCGCGGGTTTGCCAAGCGTCGAGCTGCTTGCCTTCTTGCGCCAGCTTTCGCGCCACGGCATAGGCCAGGGCCAGGTCCATGTTGTCGCCGCCCAGCAAGATGTGCTCACCCACGGCCACGCGCTGCAAGGCCAGGTTGCCATCGCGCTCGAGTACCGCAATCAAGGACAGGTCGGTGGTGCCACCGCCCACGTCGACGACGAGGATCACATCGCCGCTTTGCACCTGCTTGCGCCAGTCGCCGCCGCTCGCCTGGATCCAGCTGTAGAGCGCCGCTTGCGGCTCTTCGAGCAAGCTGAGCTTCTGGAAGCCGGCCGCCTTGCAGGCCTCGGCCGTCAGCTCGCGCGCGGCCGGGTCAAAGGATGCGGGGATGGTGACGGTGATGTCCTGCGCATCAAACGGCGCCTCGGGGTGGGCCTGCTCCCAGGCCCAGCGCAGGTGCGACAGGTAGCGGATCGAGGCCGTCAGTGGCGAGACGCGGTGCACCTCGGCCGGGGCATCGGCCGGCAGCAGCGGGCTGCGGCGGTCCACACCGGGGTGGCACAGCCAGCTCTTGGCGCTGGAGACCAGGCGGATCGGAGTGGCCGCGCCGCGTGCGCGGGCAAACTCGCCGACGACAAAATCCTGCTGCGCGCCCCAGGGCAGCGCCATATCGGCGGCGCTCAGCTCGCTCTCATGGGGCAGGTACAAGAACGACGGCAGCAAAGGCCGCGCCTCGATGCTGGCGGGCGCCGTGAGCTGGGGAATGGCCAGCACATGCTGGACCAGGTGCTCGCCATCGCTGGCGCTTTTGTCCACATAGGACAGCGCGCAGTGCGTGGTCCCCAGGTCGATACCGATGCTGAATTGGGCAGGTGTTTGCATGGTTTAGAGCTCCACCTCGGCCTGGGCCAGCACCTTGGCGGCGGCCGTGTCGGTCAGCTGCGGCAGCTTGACCTCGGTCACCTGCCAACCCCGGTGGCCCAGGGTGCCGGTAAACGGGGCCTGGCCCACCACATGGCCGGTCAGGCGCACGGCAGCGGCATCAAAGCCGGCCTGCAAGGTGATGCGGCTGCCTTCGGCCTCAGCACGCACAGGGGCCAGCGCGAAATGCTCGCGCAGCACCTTGCGGCAGCCTTCATGCACCACGCGGGCGGCGGCGCCAATCTCGGCATCGGTGTAGGGCGCCACGTCTTCCTGGATAAAGTCGACAAAGCGGGCCTCGCGCTGGAGCAGACCCAGCAGCTGCAGCGCAGCGGTCTCGGTGGGCAGCTGCACGGTTTTTTCGACGACCTTCTCGACCAGCTTTTCCACCGGCACTTCGACCCGCTTCTCTACCGTCTTCTCAACGATTTTCTCGACCGGCACTTCGATGCGGACTTCAACGATCTTCTCGACCGGCACTTCAACGCGCACTTCCTGCGGAGGCACATCGGCCGCCAGGCGCTCACCGCCACGCACGCGCTGCACATCGGCGGCCAGGCGGCCATTGCCCAGAATGGCGAAGAAGCTGCCGATCGCAATGGCGATGCGGCTGAAAAAAGATGGGGGGGTGTTGTTCATGGAGGCACCAACAGACACCCGCCAGGACGCTGTGGCGCTGCGCGGCCAGGGCCGGGGCAGCTGCACCGCGCAGGCGGGTGGTTTTAAAAATGGGGTTTGCGGCAAGCACTGGGCCCGGCACCTACAGCCAGCGGCCAGCCCGCAAAACCGGGGATTTTACCGGCTGGCCCTATGCCCCCGTGCGATGCACCAGCAAGCCGGGAGCGCCGGCTTGGCGGTGGATGGACGCTCAACGCCGCTAACACGGCCCAGCAAACCGAAGGTTTGCGGTTGAGACTAGGCGTCCCCGACTAGGCGTCCCCGACTAGGCGTCCCCGACTAGGCGCCAAGCCGCAGACAGTACGTTAGTACGGCAAGGCTTGGCGCGGCCGGCGAGGCAACGACGTATCAAGGGTCGTGTTAGTGGCGCTTAGAACTGGTAGCTGACGTTGACGCCACTGGCCCAGTTGCGCCCCATCGCGCTTTCAAAATAGCGCTGGTTGCCGTCATTGACGATGACCGAGCCGATGTAGTTCTTGTCGAACACATTGTTGACGCGTGCAAAGGCGGCCAAGGTCCAGCGCGGGGCGATCTGTGCGCGGTAGCCCAGGCTGAGCGCGGTGGTGGCGTAACCCGGGGCGGCCTGGGTGTTGGCATCGTTGGCCTGCACATTGGAGCTGGCCTGCACACCCATGCCGACGGTCCAGGCCGGGGCAAAGTGCCAGTCAGCGCCCAGGTAGGCGTTGTGGCGTGCCAGGCCGGGCAGGCGCTGGCCGGCGGTGCCGCTGCCCGACTCCTCGCGAAAGCGCGCATCCAGCCAGGTGTAGGCGGCGCGCAGCTGCCAGTCACGCATCAGATCCAGCTGGGCCGACAGCTCCAGCCCCTGGCGCCGGGTCTTGCCGGCATTGCGGTAGGTGGTGCGGCCACCAGCGCTCTGGTCGGTCACGATCTCGTCACTGCTGTGCGACTGGAACAGCGCCGCACTCCAGAGCCCGCGCAGCGCATCGCCACGCAGCTGCTGGCGGTAGCCCAGCTCCCACTGCGTGCTGCTGGTGGGCCGCAGATCGGTGTTCAGGCCCGAGCCGCTGTTGCGGTAAGACATCTCGGTGATGCTCGGCGTCTCAAACCCGCGCCCCACGCTGGCGTAGATGGTCTGCTGCGGGCTGAGCTGGTAGGAGAGCGAGGCAACAGGCAGCAGCTTGCTGTGGCGGCTGCTGCCACTGTCGTCGCCATTGCCGGGGGTGATGTAGTAGTCGTCCGAGCTGAAGCGCACGCGGCTATAGCGCAGGCCGGTGTCCAGGCTCCAGCGCGGGGCCAGCTGCCAGCGCGCCTGCACAAAGGGGTCAGTGCTGCTGACCTTGTTTTTCTCATCGCGGCGCAGCTGGCCGCGCAGGCCATAGGTGTCGCCGATAAAGTTCTCGTAGCCCTGGCGGTTTTCGGTCATCTGCTGCAGATCCAGCCCCGCGCTCAGCTGCAGCGGCACGATGGTGTCGAACTCGCCCACCCAGACCAGGCGGGCGCCCGCATAGTCGCGCGCCATGTCGATCACGCCGCCGGCGTGGCCCGGCGCCAGCTGCGGCGCCTTGGGGATGGACTGGTACTGCAGCATGCTACGGTGGCCGTAGTAGGCCGACAGGCTCAGGCTTTGGCGGGCGTTGATGCGCAGGTCATAGGTGGCGCCCAGCTGCTGCTGCTGCAGCGATTTGCGCGTGTTGTACTGCTCGGCCACGCTGCTGGCTTGGCGCGGATTGGCCTGCCACTGCGCCATGGTCAGGCCCTGCGGGTCCTGCGCATCGCCCCGGGTGTGGTTGGCCACCAGGGTCAGCTTGTCGTCATGCGCCAGCGGAATCACCAGCTTGGCATTGAGCAGGTTGCGGTCGGCCGCGCTGTGCTCGCGGTAGCCATC
This sequence comes from Comamonas sp. JNW, assembly GCF_003105075.1. Lineage (NCBI taxonomy): Bacteria > Pseudomonadati > Pseudomonadota > Betaproteobacteria > Burkholderiales > Comamonadaceae > Comamonas > Comamonas sp. JNW. Next base: position 8,037 of record NZ_QETI01000002.1, on the reverse strand, counting down.
GGTCATGAAGCGGCTGGTGCTCAGCACATAGCCCATGCCGCCTTCCGTCTGGCCGCTGGCCTTCAGGCTGTAGCGCTGCTGGCCATCGCTGCCCACGCTCACGCCGGTCTCCAGCTTCAGCGGGCCTTGCGGGTCTTCGGTGTAAAAGCTCAGCACGCCCCCCGAGGCATTGCCGTACAGCGCCGAATACGGGCCGCGCAGCACCTCCACCCGCTCCAGGCTGGAGATATCGACATTCGAGGTCTGGCCCTGGCCATCAGGCATGGTCGCGGGGATGCCGTCGACATACAGGCGCACGCCGCGCACGCCAAAGGTGGAGCGCGCGCCATAACCGCGCACGCTCAGCTGCAAGTCCTGGGCGTAGTTGTTGCGGTTGTTCAGGGTCAGGCCCGGCACGCTGCCCAGCGCTTCGGACAGGTTGACCTGCATCTGCCGATCCTGCAGCTCGCGGCCTTCCACCACATTGGCCGATGCCGGCAGTTGCAGCAGATCGGCGGTGCCGACCGCCGAGCGCACCGACACGGTCGGCAAGGTGGCTTCGGCAGCGGGGGTTTCAGCGGTGGAAGGTGTTGCTGGTGCGGTCTGCGCAGCGGCGGACAGGGCGCACAGCAGCGCAGCGGCCCCGGCCACAGGGCGCAGGGGCGAGAGAGAAAAGGCTTGGATCGGCATAGAGGCCGCTATTTTCTTACAGCGTCTCAAGCTATGGGAAATTTGGTACATAAACCCCTGCTCTCCTCTGAGAAACCCCAATCTACCACCGCTGCGGCTGCCACCAGCTGGGCAGCAGCGCGCGCACCTGGGCGCGGTGAAAGCGGTCATCGATCAGCACCACCACGCCCCGGTCGTCCTCACTGCGAATCACCCGCCCGGCCGCCTGCACCACCTTGCGCAGCCCCGGGTAGAGGTAGGTGTAGTCATAGGCCTTGGTGGCGCCAAATCGCTGGGCCATGGCCTGCTGCATATGCGTGTTGACGGGGTTGACCTGGGGCAGGCCCAGGGTGGCAATAAAGGCGCCAATCAGCCGGTTGCCCGGCAGGTCCACCCCTTCCGAAAACGCGCCGCCCAGCACGGCCAGGCCAATGCCCTGCCCGGCCTCGTCAAAACGTGCCAAAAAGGCGGCGCGCCCGGCATCGTCCATGGCCGAGGTCTGGCAGAACAGCGGCAGCTGCGGGTGCAGGCGCTGCATGCAGTCGGCCGCGCGCTGCAAATAATCAAAGCTGCTGAAAAAGCACAGGTAGTTGCCCGGCTGGCGGGCAAACTGCGCCGCCACCACTTCGGCAATCGGCACGAGCGACTGCGCCCGGTCCTGGTAGCGGGTGGAGATATGGCCCGCAATCTGCACCTGCAACTGTGCGGCCAGGAAGGGCGAGGGCACATCGACCCACTGCGTGGCAGGTGGCAGGCCCAGAAGATCCTGGTAGAAGGCCTGCGGCCCCAGGGTGCCGGAGAACAGCACCGTGGCGCAGGCGGCGCTATGGCGCGCGGCCAGGTGCGGCGCGGGCACGACATTGCGGATGCAGAGCGTGGACATCGGCCCCCGCCGGCCGGCAGATGCACTGCCCCATAGGCTGATATCAAACAGCGCATGCGGCCCCAGCTGCTCGGCCAGGTTCAGCCAGGACAGCGCCTCCAGGTAAAAGCCCAGCACCGCGTCGCCCGGCAGCATGGGGCTGTCGCCTTGGGCCTGGGCAATGGCCGCCACGGCGCGCTGCACGGCACCCAGCAGGCCGGGCGGCAGCTCGGCGTAGACCTGGTAGTCCTGCCCGCCCTCGTGCTGGGCCTTGTTCAGCGCGTTCCATTGCCGGTTCAAGGCATCCAGCGATTTCTTGACCGGGCCGGCCGCCGCCTTGCGCGCCGCCGCCAAGGTGTGCTGCGGCAGCTCGGCCGTGTACATGCGGCGCGCGCGTTCGAGCAGGTTGTGGGCCTCGTCCACCAGCACGCCCACCTTCCACTGGTGGGCCTGGGTCAGCGCATACAGCATCGCGGCGCTGTCGTAAAAGTAGTGGTAGTCGCCCACAACCACATCGCTCCAGCGCGCCAGCTCCTGGGTCAGGTAATAGGGGCAGACCTGGTGCTGCAGCGCCAGCGTACGTACCTTGTCGGGCGTCAGCATCGGCTCTTGCGCCAGGGCCTGGGCGCGGGCGGCGGGCAGGCGGTCGTAAAAGCCCTGGGCCAGCGGGCAGGATTCGCCATGGCAGGCCTTGTCCGGGTGCTCGCAGCTTTTGTCGCGCGCCTGCAGGTCGACCACGCGCAGCGGCACCGCGCCCGTCTGGCCCTGCAGCGCCGTCTGCAACAGGCCCAGCGCATGCAAGGCCAGCCGGTGGCCTGTGGTCTTGGCGGTCAGAAAAAACAGCTTGTCCAACCCCTCTTGCGCACTGGCCTTGAGCATGGGGAAGATGGTGGCCACGGTCTTGCCAATGCCGGTGGGCGCCTGCGCCATCAAACAGCTGCCGCCGCCCGCCTGCAAGCCCGCCTGGGCCGTGCGGTACACCGCCACCGACAGCGCCCGCTGCCCGGTGCGGAACTGCGCAAACGGAAAGCGCAGCGCCGCCAGCGCCGCATCCCGCGCGCTGCGGTGCGCGGCCTCGCTGCGCGCCCAGTCCAAAAACAAGCGGCACTGCTGCTCAAAAAATGCCTGCAGCTCGGCGGCGCTGTACGGCTCGGCCAGCACCGTCTCCTGCTGCGTGCCGACGTTGAAGTAGACCAGCGCTACCTTCAAGCGGGGCAGGCCCCGCTCCAGGCACAGCAGATGGCCGTAGACCTTGGCCTGCGCCCAGTGCAAGGCGCGGTGGTTGTCGCGCACGCTGTCGATCTGGCCCCGGTAGGTCTTGATTTCCTCGAGCTGACCCAGAGCCGGGTCAAAGCCATCGGCGCGGCCGCGTACCTGCAGGTCTTCAAAGCTGCCTGCCAGGCGCAGTTCTGCCTCATAGCCGGCGCCCCGGCGGGCACGCACCAGGCCATGGCCTTCGATGCCTTCAAGCGCCGATGGCGCAGGCGTAAAGCGCAAATCCAGGTCGCCCGCGCGGGCGGTGAACTCGCACAAGGCGCGCACCGCCACGGTGTAGCTCATGCGCCCGCCTCGCGCCACTGCACATGGCAGACGCCCACGGGTATGCCATGGGCGGCGCAGTACTCCAGCCAGCGGATCTGGTTGTCCTGCAGCTTGTCGCCCGGGCCTTTGACCTCCACCAGCTGGTAGCGCCGCTCTTGCGGCCAAAAGCGCACCAGGTCCGGAAAGCCCGTGCGGTTGGCCTGCAGATTGCCGAGCAGGCGCTGGAACAGAAGTTGGAGGTGGGCCGCCGGTATGCAGGCCAGTGCATGGTCCAGCAGCGCCTGCGTCAACGTGCCCCAATACACAAAGGGCGATTGCAGGCCAGCCTTGTCGGCAAAGCGCTGGCGGATTACCTCGGCATAGCTGCCGTCGTCCAAGGTCGCCAGACAAGCCTCAAACAGCGCCGCACGCCGCGCAACAAAATCGGGCGCATAGACATCGGCCGGCCCCGCCTGGAACGGATGAAAAAACGCCCCTGGCAAAGGCGCAAAAATCGCCGGCCAGCACAGCAGGCCAAACAGCGAGTTGACCAGCGCGTTCTCGACATAAAACACCGGCGCATCGTCGCGGTGCCAGTGGTCGCGCAAGGCGTATTCCACAGGCATCAGGCGCAGGCCTTCGGTGACCTCGGCGGTGTTCATGGCCTCGCCAGCGCGCAAGGCGGCCTCCAACGCTGCGGCATCGCTCAGCGCATCCATCGCCGCCAGATCGTGTTGCATGCGTGGCATGCGCAGCACCCGGTCCAGCGCCACATCCTCACGCAGCTGCGCCACCTCGGGTTTGAGCGCGCGGCGGCTGGCGCTGCGCTGGCCCAGGTGGCGGCGCAGGCGCGGCAGCATGCGGGCCAGGCGCTGGCTTTCCTCATCGCTCTCGGGCTGCTGCGCAGCGGCGCTGGCCAAGGCCAGGGCCTCGTCAAAGCGCTCCATGCGTTCGAGCACGCGCATGCGGCGGTGGCGTGCGCCCGGGTAGGGGCTGGCAGCATAGGCCTGCTCGGCCAGCGCCCAGCTTTGGCTGCGCTCACAGGCCTGGCCCAGGCGCAGCAGCACCTTGGCATGGCGCTGCTGCAGCCAGGGGTTAGCACTGCGCCAGGTGGTCAACGCGTCCATCAGCGCCTGGCGGTCTTCGTCCTCATCCACCGCCTGGCGCCACTGCTGCAGCTGGCGGTAGCCCTGCACATCGGCGCGGGTCTGGAAGGCGCGCGACTGCGCATCAAAGGCCACCGTCTCGTATTTGAAGATGCCCAGGTCGGCCAGCACAAACTCTGACCAGTCCTGGTGCAGATTGCCAAAGAACATCAGGCGCAGGCCCTCGGCCAGCTCGCCGACGGTGACGCGCCAGGCGGCATGTTCGGCCTGCGGATGCCAGCGGTGGTAGGGCTGCAGCTGCTCTTGGGCTTCTTGCTCGGTACCTGGATCAGACTGCTGAGCCCATTGCGCAAGTTGGGCCAGCATGTCCGCCTTGCGCAGCGAGCGCGCCAAGCCGGCATTGGCAAAGATCTGCAGCAGCTCGGGCTTGGTGTGCAGCGCAAACAGCTCGGCCAACGCCATATCGGCATCGGCATCGATCCAGCCCAGTGCCAGCAAGGGCTGCGCGGCGGCATGTACATCGGGAATCTCGTCGTAGACCAGCTTGTCCGCGCGGAACCAGGGCCCGCGCCGCATCAGCATGCGCACCATCAGCGCCTGCGACGGCATGGGGGCCTGGGCAAAGTCCGCCAGAAACTGCTGCTCCTGCGCGTCCAGCACATCGCCATAGCGCTGCCCCAGCCACTGCAGCGCGCGCTCGAAGTTGTGCAGGTAGTAGTAGCGGTGGGGGGCCAGCATGGGGGTCGGATGCGGTGTGGGTGAGTGATAGCCGATCTGTATTTTTATACAGCTATTTTAACTTTGCCGCCATGTCCCCTTCTGGCCGTCAGGCTCGCGCAGCCGATTGCACTATTCCACTGCTTGCAGGCAGGCCATATACAAATGAGTTTGCGAATAGAAACGATTCTCATTTATTATGTTTTTATTTGACGCTGCCTTGATGCCGAGCAAAGTGTTTTCCGTTTATCCCGTGGAGGCGAGCCAACCGTGCCAAACCCAGACAGTGACATCCATCCGTTGGTGCAGGAGCACGGTGTGATGCTGCGCCACTATGCTGCACTGCAAGCGCGCTGCACGGCCCAGGTCGATGCACTGCGCGCGGAAGTCGAGGCGCTGCGCGCCCAGGTCACCCAGCTGCGGGCTCAGGTCATCATGCGCGACAGCGCCCTCATCTGGGAGCGCGAAGACCGCCTGGTGCACCTGTCGGCCATCGCCAACCGGGCGGCCGTCACGGCCGTGCGCCGCTGTGTGGACCCGGCCGCGACGATGGAAGTGGCCGCCGTGCCCCCGCCACCACCCGATGCCTATCTGCAAGAGCTGGGCCAGCATGCCACCAACCTGGTGATCTGCCAGACCGGCTGCATCAGCCACGGCGGCTACTGGCGCGAGCATGACCAGTGCAAGCGCCTGGGCAGCACCTGCCTGCTGGAAGACCCCCAGGGCTTTGTCCCCACCGAAACCGCCAAGGCCTCGCACGCCTGGGTGATGACGGCGGCCAGCGTGCCCGCCAAGGAGCTGCCATGAGCTCGCGTTTTCCGTCCTCCGTATCGGGCCCGCTGCTGCTGCGCGAATGGGAGCGCCTGACCCAGACCGGCGTGGAAGCCAGCCGCGACAACCGCCCCGAGCAAGCGCTGGCCTGGCATGAGCATGCGCTACGCGTGGCGCACCAGCTGTTCCACGATGCGCCGGCCGGGGTCTGCGCCGATGACCGCCTGGCCGCCTTTGTGGTCGCGCATCTGAACCTGGCCGACTGCTTCAACACCTTGAGCCAGCCGATATCAGCGGGCGAGTGCATCAACTGCGCCCACCACCAACTGCTGGCCTTGACGCGCGACGACCATGCCAGCGCCGACCTGCGATCGGCCGCCTGCAAGCACCTGCACCACACCTTTGCCGCCTTGACCGAGCACCACAACCGCTGCGCCGCCCGCGAGCGCGAGGATGCGATGGAGCGGCAGGCCCACAGCGTTCCCATGCCTTCGGGCAACCCGCCGCCGGGCACGCTGCTGCACTGACAGCCGCCGCACCGGCATTGACCACCCTGTTCTCCACTCAACAACTGACACACGATATGTCCTATACCCTGCCCAAGCTGGCCTATGCCTACGATGCCCTGGAGCCCAATATTGACGCCCAGACGATGGAGATCCATTACAGCAAGCACCACCAGACCTATGTGAACAACCTCAATGCGGCGGTTGAAGGCACGGAGTTTGCCAACCTGTCCATCGAAGCGTTGGTGGCCCAGGTGGAATCGCTGCCCGAGAAGCTGCGCCTGCCCGTGCGCAACAACGGCGGCGGCCACGCCAACCACAGCCTGTTCTGGGAAGTGATGTCGCCCAGCGGCGGTGGCCTGCCCCAAGGCGATGTGGCCCAGGCCATCGATGCCGACCTGGGTGGTTTTGACGCCTTCAAGGATGCCTTCACCAAGGCGGCACTGAGCCGTTTTGGCAGCGGCTGGGCCTGGCTGACCGTGACCCCTGAAGGCAAGCTGGCGGTGGAGAGCAGCGCCAACCAGGACTCGCCACTGATGAAGGGCATTGGCTCGGGCAACACCCCCATCCTGGGCCTGGATGTGTGGGAGCACGCTTACTACCTGAAGTACCAAAACCGCCGCCCTGAATACATTGCCGCTTTCTACAATGTGGTGGACTGGGGCGTCGTTGCCCGCAAGTACGCCGCTGCACTGGGCAAGTAAGCCACTCCCTTCTTCGAGCACGCGAGCACGCACATGACCCCAGGCAACCAACCGATGGAAATGGACAACCAGCCCGACCCGCGCGATGACGCATCGCGCAGCACCGCCAGCCCTGCGCCCAAACCGGCGCTCAAGCTGCAAACCCGCATCGGTCTGCTGATCTGTGCCCTGGGGGTATTTGCGCTGGCCGCACTGATCTGGGATGGCTTGAAAAACCAGCCCTCGGTGCGCAACGCGTTGCTGGGCGGCTGCATGGCCGCCCTCGCCACTGCCTTGGGCACCTTGCCCGTGCTGCTGGCCCAACGCCCATCTGAACGCACACGGGACACTCTTTTTGGATTTGGCGCCGGCGTGATGCTGGCTGCCTGCGCGTTCTCGCTGGTCATCCCCGCATTGGATGCCGCACGCGCCTCCAACCTGATGGGCGGCAGCGCCTGGGCTGCCGGCGGCGTGGTTGGCACCTCCATCCTGCTGGGCGGCCTGGCCCTGCTGGCCATGGACCGCCTGCTGCCCCACGAACATTTCATCAAAGGCCGCGAAGGCGCCAGCGCCCAGCAGCTGCGCCGCACCTGGCTCTTTGTGTTTGCAATCATCCTGCACAACCTGCCAGAAGGCCTGGCCATTGGCGTGGGCTACGCCGGCAATGAAGGCATGCGCGCCAATGCGCTGGCCATCGGCATCTCTATCCAGGATGTGCCCGAAGGCTTTGTCGTTGCCGCCGCGCTGCTGGCCGTCGGCTACAGCCGAGGCTTCTCCGTCCTGCTGGGCATCGCCTCCGGCCTGGTCGAACCCCTGGGCGCCGTCGCTGGCGCCGCCATCATCGGCAGCTCCGCCCTGCTCCTCCCCTGGGGCCTGGGCTTCGCCGCCGGCGCCATGCTCTTCGTCATCAGCCACGAAATCATCCCGGAATCGCACCGCAAGGGGCATGAGTTTTTTGCGACTACGGGGTTGATGGTGGGGTTTGTTTTGATGATGGTGTTGGATACGGCGCTGGGGTGAGGGGGTAGCGGGCGCGTTAGAGATACGCGTCAATACTGCACGCGGCGAGCTAAATGGCCCAGCGGATTTAGGGAAGATTGCTAACTCGCTGCGGTTGCAGCTAAGGAAACTCTGCAAAAGTCCCAGCCCGCCCCACCGCATGGGATGATCCGCGCATGAAGCAAATGAGCCTGGCTACCGGATTCGAGAAGAAGTCCAAACGC